>CACZKE010000006.1 GCA_902781705.1 uncultured Bacteroidia bacterium | reverse complement strand
TCTTCAAGAAAGTCACAGGCCTCACCCCTTCGGAATTCCTGGCGAAATAGACGTTCGCGTGTCCAAAGAACACGGAAAGCGAGCCTTGCCAATCCGTTCGATAATTGTTAACGATCACGCACGCGAACAGCCATGTGTACGCATCTCATACGTACAAAACCCGGTAGGAGGATGGCGGTATCGACATTTTTCACTACCTTAGCATCATGAAAAGAACGATTGGCATCATACTGACGGCAATTGCCATCATGGGTTGTGGAAACAACAAGACCCAAAGGGCGGAATCCATCCAGGACAGGCCCTGGCAGGAAATAGCGCCGACCGAAATCGAATTGAATCCCATTCAGATGATCGACAAGGACTGGCTGGAGGTATCAGCCGGGAAGAAAGGGAACATGAACCTGATGACGATTTCCTGGGGTACCATCGGTGAACTGTGGGGGAGGCCTGTTTTCACCGTCTTTGTCTCTACCAACCGCTATACCCACAAGTTCATGGAGGGAAACGACTATTTTACGGTCACACACTTCCCGGAATCCATGCGAGACAAGTTGTCCTACCTGGGCCGCGTTTCGGGCAGGGACGAAGACAAAGTGGCGGGAGCCGGATTGACCGTCGAATTCACCGAACTGGGCAACCCTATCTATGCCGAAGCCGACCTTGCCATTGAATGTAAGAAGATCTATGGGCAGCAGTTCGACCCTTCCCTGATGCCACAGGAACAGCGGGACTGGTATGACAGGTCCGGCCTCGGCGTCCACTACATGTACATCGGCGAAATCGTCCATGTCTGGAAGAAATAGGTGTCGAAAAGGATAAGGTGGCCATCCATCCGAAGAACGATGACCACCCCCGTTTACGGGCATTACCAGATTTCTCCCCGATAAACAGTGCAAAAGTACGGAAAAGAAAACGGCTTTAATAGGACAAAACGGCCTTGATTGACCGTTTTCCTGTACCTTCCTTTGGCCCAACGGCGGGGTATCTTTACCGCCGATATGACCACGTACTATTGCCCCACCCTGGAAGACGCCCTGCTCCGAGCCAAGAAAGCGGTAAGGAAACGCGGGGCGTATTATGGCGGAATCACGCTCCGGTCGGGCAGGAAGGGATTCGCCGTGTACAGTGAAGAAGGAAAAGAGTTGGAACGGTATTCGGTCCTCGGAAAGGACTACGTCCCATGAACCGCTTACCGGAGCCGGACCGGCTTTCCGGTATGGGCACTGCGGACGGCGGCGGAGAGGATTTCCATCACGGTCAGGTTGTTCTCCAAGGCCGACAGGTCCGTAGGCGCGACGGTCAACTCTCCCCGGACGGCGGCAGCGAGATAATGGAAGGGATTGTCGATGGGTGCAGGAAGAGCCGGCACTTCCACGCCGCGGGAGCCGGGCGCATCGGCGACGCGGGTCGGATCGGCCTGATACAGGAAGCCGTCCTTCCCATAGACATACATATCCTTCCGGCCGTAGGGCCAGCACCAGGAGGCGTTGATCTGGACGGTGGTCCCGCCATAGTCCAGGACGATGGTCGCGTCGTCATCCACGCGGGGGTACACCGAGGGCTTGTTCTGCTGCAGGACCGCATAGACGCTGGCGGGCCGGCGGCCGTCCAGGAGCCAGGTGGCCAGGTTGGCCCCGTAGCAGCCGAAGTCCATCACGGCCCCTCCCCCGTTCAGGACGGGATCCGTGAGCCAGTCGGTGAACTTCTTGCTGCAGCCGATTTCAATGGGCCCCTGATGCCCGTCATAGACCTCGATGCGATAGACAGGGCCCACGGAGGCAAGGCGTTCCTTCACATACCGGTTGGAAGCATACCAGGTCGTCTCATAATTCGTCAACAGGAGGATGCCGTGTTTCCGGGCCAAAGCCGCCATCTTCCGGGCGTCTTTGAGCGAGGCAGCCAGGGGCTTTTCCACCATCACATGGATGCCGCGCGGAGCGCAGGCCTCCACGACCGCCAGATGCTCCTTGATCGAACCGTACGCAACGACGGCCTCGGGACGGGTCTCGTCCAGCATCCGGCCCAAATCGGCATAGAAGATGTCCTCCGGCAACATTCCCGTCAGGGAATTGGCATGCAAGTAGCGGGCATCGGCTTCCCAGACGCCGACCACCCGGATGTCCCCCGCTTTCAACTGGGAGACAACACCGCCCAGATGGTCGTGCGTGACGCCGGCCACGGCGATGCGGAAGGGCTCGGAAGCGGATAGCACGAAGGAAAGCATCAGTTCGGAAACGACAAGCAAAAGGCGATAAAGTCTCATCAGATTAAACGATTAAGGAAATCCGGCGCTATTTTACGGATAATTCCATACATTTCAAAAGGGATAATCAAATCCTAACCCATTTTTGCTTTATTGCAAACGAATTGTTACATTTGCGGATAATTCGATAACACATTTTAACCATGAGCGAAATCAAGTACCGGATTGAATCCGACCTTCTGGGAGAACTTCAGGTTCCCGCCGACGCTTACTACGGTGTCCAGACGCAAAGGGCACTCAACAACTATAAGATTTCCACCACGCGGATGTGCGACTATCCCGAGTACATCATCGCGATGGCTTACGTGAAGATGGCCGCCGCGGCCGCCAATACCGAACTCGGCGTCCTCCCGAAGGAGATCGGCGATGCGATCGTCGCCGCCTGCCGGGAGATTGTCGATGGCAAGCTCCACGACCAGTTCCCGGTGGACATGATGCAGGGCGGCGCCGGCACTTCCGTGAACATGAATGCCAACGAGGTGATCGCCAACCGCGCCCTGGAACTGATGGGGCACAAGAAGGGCGAGTACCAGTACTGCTCCCCGAATGACCACGTGAACTGCGCCCAGTCCACGAACGACGCCTATCCCAGCGCCTTCCGCTACACGTTCGTCCGCATGAACAAGCATGTGGAGAAGGCCCTCGGCGACCTGATCGCCTCCTTCCGGGCCAAAGGTGAAGAGTTCAAGGACATCATCAAGATGGGCCGCACCCAGTTGCAGGACGCCGTCCCGATGACCTCCGGACAGGAATTCAACGCCTTCGCCAACAACCTCGCGGAAGAGCTCGCGAACCTCGAGCGCAACGCCGTCCTCCTCAAGGAGATCAACATGGGCGGAACCGCCATCGGCACCGGCCTCAACGCCGTCCCCGGCTTCGCGGAACTCTGCACCAAGCGCATGAGCGAATTCTCCGGTGACACCTTCGAGAAGGCCCCCGACCTGGTGGAAGCCACCCCGGACACCGGTGCCTACGTGAGCTACTCCGCCGCCCTCAAGCGCCTGGCTGTCAAGCTCTCCAAGATCTGCAACGACCTCCGCCTGATGGCCTCCGGTCCCCGCTGCGGCCTCCACGAGATCAACCTCCCGCCCATGGCGCCGGGTTCCTCCATCATGCCGGGCAAGGTGAACCCCGTCATCCCCGAGGTCACGAACCAGGTATGCTTCAAGGTCATCGGCAACGACACCGCCGTCACCTTCGCCGCCGAGGCCGGCCAACTCCAACTCAACGTCATGGAGCCCGTCATCGCCCAGTGCATCCTCGAAAGCCAGACCTGGCTCATCAACGCGATGAACACCCTGCGCACCAAGTGCATCGACGGCATCACCGTCAATGCCGACCACTGCTACGAGATGGTCAAGCATTCCATCGGCATCGTCACCGCCCTGAACCCGTATATCGGCTACAAGACCTCCACCAAGGTCGCGAAGGAAGCCCTCGAGACCGGACGCAGCGTCTATGACCTGGTGCTCGAGCACGGCTACATGACCAAGGAGAAACTGGACGAGGCCCTGGACCCGAAGGCCATGACCGCGTCGCACGAGCTGCTGAAATAGATTCCTTCACCCCTTCGGGGTTCGGAATGACAGGGATTATATCAGCATCCCTTTCATCCGCCTCCAGTAACCCCGCTCGAAATCAGCGGGTTCCAGACATAACACCAAGGAGCGGCCGCCGAAATCCAGGGCGGCCGTTTTGTCTGCGATGCGGAGGAAGGTGTCGCCGAAAAGAAGGCCGGTACCGGCATAGTCGTCCGGACAGGCCTCGAAAGTCATCTTGAGGGCCGGCTCCGTCAGGGGCTGGTCCTCATCGTCCACCAGGATGGAGGCACGGAAGGTCTCGAAGTTGATGTGCTTCGTATATTTGACCACGACCTGGCCCCTGGGCCACTCCCCCGGCCCGTTCTGGATGGGGCTGTCATAGCCGGCATAGGCATCCAGGGCGGCGAAGACATAGAACATGCCTTCGTGCGGGAGACGTCCTTCGGGATCGAAAGGAGCGATGTCCTCGCAGTCGATCTGGCAGACGAAGGTCAAGGGATAGTCGTACGCTTCCCCGTCTTCCTCCACGGGAAAAGACGGATATTCCATGTCCACGGGGAAATCCGGGTCGCCCCACCACTTGGAGGAGCAGAAGAGTTCGGTCTCGACCCGTTCGAGGTTGATCTTGATAGCCATTATCGGATGTCTTTAAGGGGAACGGCCTGGAAAGTCATATGGGCCTGGGAACTCTCATAGAGGATACCGACGGTGTTCTTGTCGATCATCGTGAGACAGGAATAGCCCCAGCCCTCGCCTTCGTCCAGCAGGCATTTCCGGGTCCAGGTCTTTCCACCGTCCAGGCTCAACTGGATGGTAATGTTCTTCCGCTGCTTCGCATCGGCCGGGTTGGAGAACAGAAGGATATCCTGGCCCAGGGCGTTTTCGGCGGCACGCACCTTCAGGAGGCTCGCCATGCACACCGGCTCCACCAGTTTCCCGTCCGAGACGTGCGGAGTCCAGGTGCGGCCGAAGTCCTTCGTCGTATAGACCGCCCGCCCGGTTCCACGGTTGTCGCGCATGTTGAGCATCAGTTCACCGGGGGCCACTTCCACGACCTGGGATTCGGTGGTGTTGATCTTGGCGTACTCGTGGACCCGCCAGGTAAGGCCACGGTCTTTGGAGTACATGATACCGGCTGCAGGCGTCCGCTCCGGTGCCGGTTCCTGGTGCTGGAACGGGACGACGAGCGTACCGTCATCCATCGTAATTCCCCGTCCGGGGCCCTGGAAGGTGAAATTCCAGGCTTCCCGCTTGACCTGGCGCGTCAGGTTCACCGGCTCCGACCAGGTGAGGCCGTCGTCCGTGGAGCGGACCATCATCAACTGGGGTGTCGTCGCCGGGGAGAAACCGCTGCCGGCCGTCCACCAGGCCGCCTTGCCGGCCTCGCCGCCATGCGTCCAGGCTGCAAAGATGAGGATGTCGCCCGTCACTTCGTCCACGAGGATGCAGGGGTCTCCGATTCCATTGACCTTCTGCGGCAGGCCGCCCCATTCGCCCATGTCCATGGCGACGATCATCGGCCCCCAGGTCCGTCCGCCGTCGGTGGAACGGCTCACGCCCACGTCGATATCACCCTGCAGGTCGCGTGCATTCTCGTGGCGGATGTCATAGACGCCCACCAGCGTCCCCTTTTTCGTGGTGACCAGGCCGGGGATCCGGTAGGCGTTCACCCCGTCGTCGCCGGAAGTGCGGACTTTCCGGGCAAGCCGGTGCCGCAGGGCGCCGCTTTCCTCTATATCAAAACCTTTTGCCTTGATTCTCAACGAGAATGGCTTCCGGATGTCTTTTACCTTGGCGGCATCCAGATTGACATACAAATACCCGTCCCGGACCGACCAGGACCGGAGGGCCTTCCGGGGCAGCCCTTTCAGGGATACCTTGAAATCAGGCGATTCCCCTTCGGGGACGGTCACGGCCGCGACGGGAACGTCCTTGTCCTGGACGACCGGGACCTGGTGATGGTGGATCTGGATGGTCGCGGAAGCGACGAGTGCGAGAAGAGCTGACAGTAACATAAGTGCCGATGTTTGTCCGTAAAAATACGGAAAAACATCGACACGAGCAAACAGAAGGGTCCCTTAGACGTTCATGAACTCCGTGGAGGCGACCCCGGCGAAGCCCAGGACGGCGAGGACCACCAGGATGACCAGCCACAGCACCAGGATGACCAGGCCGGGTTTCCAGGAAGGAGCCTTGAAGCCGAAGATGAACCGGACTCCCAGATAGATGAGGCCGATGAGCGGGAGGACGACGGCCAGGATGGCCAGGACCAGGATCCAGGGCGTATCCAGCATGTCATAGAAAACCGGAGCTTCCTCATAGAGTTCCGACAGGAAACTGTCCAGCGGGAGGTGGAACACCCCGTTGCCGGCGAGACTCAGGACCGAAACGGACGCCAGGCCGGACACGCCGGACAGCAGGAAAGCGATGCCGATGGCGATCAGGAGGATCTTCCCGAACTCGCTTCCCTTGGGACCGCGGACGGCGTCGCCGACTTCCCGGACGCCTTTCCGAGCCACGTCGCCCATCTCCTGGATACCGCTCCGGACATTCCGCTGGATATCCTGCAGCGTACCTTTGTCTCCGTTCATGGCCCAGCGCTCCTGCGCCGTCCGGGCCGGTGGCATCGCCAGCCAGAGGACGCCATAGGCCACGAATCCGAGCAGGGACCACACGCCTTCATCCGCCCCTCCGAAGAAAAGGGCGATCGCGATGACGGCAAAGATAATCCGGATGAGGGCGACATCGACATTGAAATAATTGCCCAGACCGGCGCACACGCCGGCGACCCGCTTGTTTTCCAGGTCCCGGTACAGTTTCTTCTGCGGCTTCTCCTGCGGACGTTCGGGCTGAGGGTCGTCGGCCTCGATCCGCTCCGGGCGGCCCAGGATATCGATGATTCCCCGGATATCGGCGACGGTGGCGACGCGGCCCGCCCCGCAGCGTTCCAGCAGCAGTTCGGCCATCCGCTCCTCGATGCCTTCCATGATTTCCTTTCCCCCTTCCTGGCCCATATAGTGAGCCTCCAGGTCTTTCAGATAGCGTTCCACCGCTGTGGCGGCATCCTTTTCGAACGTGAAGGCATAGCCTCCGATGCTCAGTCTTTCAATCTCTTTCATCGCTTGAGCGTATCAATGCTTTCTACCATTTCCTGCCAGGCGGCGTCCATCTCGGCAAGTTGGGCGCGGCCTTTTTCCGTGATGCCGTAGTATTTCCGGGGCGGCCCCTGGGTGGATTCCTCCCAGCGGTAAGTCAGGAGGCCCTGGTTCTTCTGCCGGATCAGGAGAGGGTACAGCGTTCCCTCGACCACGATCATGTTCGCGGCCTTGAGTTCGTCGATGATACTGGAGGCATAGGCCTCCTTCTTGCTGAGAATACACAGGATGCAGTATTCCAGCACACCTTTCCGCATCTGGGAACGGACATTCTCGTTTGTGTTCTCCATAGTCTACTGTTTATAAGTATCCTGCGCACGCCCGGCGAACCGGGCCATGTTCTCCGCGGTCGCGGGAATGCCCCGCATCTCGCATTTCTGCGCCGGGGTTTCCGCCTTGGGGATGGCGATCCATAGGACGACATAGATCCAGAATCCCGACGTACCGGCGAGCAGGGCCACCAGCATGATGATCCGGATGATGGTCACGTCGATGTCGAAGTAATGGCCCAAGCCGGCGCAGACGCCGGCGACGCCCTTGTTGTCCATGTCCCGGTACAGTTTCTTCGGGACCTTGTCCTCCGGGAAGGCCGACGAATAGGAGTATCCCGTCTCGGCGGAGCCGTCCGGCATGCCGAGGGTAGAGACGACCTGTTCCACCATGGGCAGGGTCACGACACGGGCGCTCTCCCCCACTTCCCGGTAGAACAGTTCGGCGATCCGGCCCTCGATGTCGTCCATCACTTCCTCCTTCTGAGTCTCGGGGACGGTCAGTTTGGCCCTGAAGTGGCGGAGATAGGCATCCAGGCGGTTGTAGGCATCATCGTTGAGGGTGAAATTGCGCCCTCCGATACAGGCATTGGTCACGCGTTTCATTTGTCGCAAAATATTTGTTGGTGCAAAGATATAAATAATTTCGATTACTTTGCAATACAAAGTACTAAATTTTTCAGAAATATTGGTAATCTGACATTCCGAGCGAAGTCGAGGAATCTGTTCCTGTAGATTCAATGGAAAATTGTTATCTTTGTAGAATTGAAAAACAACACTCTCTTATGGCTGAATTCAAATACGCACCCATGTTCCAGTTGGGGCCCGACACGACCGAGTATTACAAGATTCCCGGTTCCGAAAAACTCGTAAAAACCGTCAGTTTCGGCGAAAAGACCCTCCTGGAAGTCTCTCCGGAAGCGCTCACGCTGGTCGCCCGGCAGTCCTTCCATGACTGCCAGTTCATGCTCCGCCGCGCCCACAACGCGCAGGTGGCGGCCATCCTGGACGATCCCGAGGCCAGCGACAACGACAAGTACGTCGCCCTCCAGTTCCTGCGCAACGCGGAAACATCGGTCAAGGGCGTGCTCCCGTTCTGCCAGGACACCGGCACGGCCATCATCCACGGTGAGAAGGGGCAGCATGTTTGGACCGGCTTCGAAGACGAAGAGGCCCTGAGCCGCGGTGTGTTCGACACATACACCCAGGAGAATCTCCGCTACAGCCAGAACGCCCCGCTGGACATGTACAACGAGGTGAACACCAAGTGCAACCTCCCTGCACAGATCGACATCGAGGCCACCCAGGGCAGCGAGTATCGCTTCGTCATGGTCGCCAAGGGCGGAGGCAGTGCCAACAAGACCTATTTCTACCCCATGACCAAGGCCACGATCCAGAACGAGGGTACGCTCCTTCCGTTCCTGGTGGAAAAGATGAAGAGCCTGGGGACCGCGGCATGCCCGCCCTACCACATCGCATTCGTCATCGGCGGCACCTCGGCCGAGAAGAACCTCCTCACGGTCAAACTCGCCAGCATCAAGTTCTATGACAACCTGCCCACCACCGGCGACGAGACCGGCCGGGCTTTCCGTGACATCGACCTGGAAGAGAAACTCCTGAAGGAAGCCCAGAAGATCGGCCTGGGCGCCCAGTTCGGCGGCAAGTACCTCGCCCACGACATCCGCGTGGTGCGTCTCCCCCGCCACGGTGCGAGTTGCCCGATCGGCATGGGCGTCAGTTGCAGCGCCGACCGCAACATCAAGAGCAAGATCAACGCCGACGGCGTCTGGATCGAGAAGTTGGACACCAACCCGTCCGAACTGATTCCCGAAGCGCTCCGTCGTCCCGGCGAGGGCCCGAAGGGCATCGAGATCGACCTGAACCAGGGCATCGACGCCGTGCGTGCCGAACTTACCAAATACACCGTGGGAACCCGCGTGAACCTGAAGGGCACGATCATCGTGGCCCGCGACATCGCCCACGCGAAACTGAAGGCCCGTCTGGATGCAGGCGAAGGGATGCCTTCCTATTTCAAGGACCACCCCATCCTCTACGCCGGCCCTGCCAAGACCCCGGAAGGATACCCTTGCGGCAGCATGGGCCCCACCACGGCCAACCGCATGGACCCCTATGTGGATGAATTCCAGGAAGTCGGCGCTTCCCTGGTGATGATCGCCAAGGGCAACCGCACCAAGGCGGTCACCGACGCCTGCCAGAAGCACGGCGGCTTCTACCTCGGAACCATCGGCGGCGTGGCTGCCGTCCTGTCCCAGAGCAGCATCCGCAGCATCGAGTGCGTCGAGTATCCGGAGCTGGGCATGGAAGCGATCTGGAAGATCGAAGTCGAAGACTTCCCCGCCTTCATCCTTGTGGACGACAAGGGGAACGACTTCTTCAAGACGATCGGCTTGTAATCCGCTTGAATACAAAGAGAAACGCCACCTGAGAGGGTGGCGTTATTGCGTTAATCCAGGTCGTCGTCCAGGTCCGTGACCGCGGCGCCGTTGCCCATCAGGAAGGTCTTCATGAACTCGTTGAGGTCGCCGTCCAGGACGCCCTGGGTGTCGGCGGTGCTGTAACCGGTGCGGAGGTCCTTCACGAGCTTATAGGGGTGGAGGACGTAGTTGCGGATCTGGGAGCCCCATTCGATGCGCTTCTTCTGGCCTTCCAGTTCGGCCTGCTTCTCCTGGCGCTTCTTGAGTTCGATGTCGTAGAGGCGGGACTTGAGGATGAGGAGGGCGCGCTGGCGGTTGTCCTGCTGGGAACGGGTTTCGGTGTTCTCCACCATGATGCCGGAAGGAATGTGGCGCACGCGGACGCCGGTCTCAACCTTGTTCACGTTCTGGCCGCCGTGGCCGCCGCTGCGGAAGGTATCCCACTCCAGGTCGCTGGGATTGATCTCGATGTGGATGGAATCATCGACCAGCGGATAGACGAAGACGGAGGAGAAGGTGGTCTGGCGCTTTCCCTGCGCATTGAACGGGGAGATGCGGACCAGGCGGTGCACGCCGTTTTCGGCCTTCAGGTAACCGTAGGCGTAATCGCCTTCCACCTCGATGGTGGCGGACTTGATGCCGGCTTCTTCCCCCTCCAGGAGGGAGGTGACGGTCATCTTGTAGCCGTTCCGCTCGCCCCAGCGGAGATACATGCGCATGAGCATGGAGGACCAGTCGTTGGCCTCGGTGCCGCCGGCGCCGGAATTGATGGTGAGGACGGCGCCCAGGTTGTCGCCTTCGTTTCCCAGCATGTTCTTGAGTTCCAGGGCTTCCACGGCTTCGACCGCCTTGGCGAAGGTGGCGTCCAGTTCGCGGGTTTCGTCGGTCTCCACCGCTTCCTCCTCGCTGTCGCTGACACTGTCCTTGGCAAAATCGTAGAGGACATCCAGGTCGTCCACCAGGGTCGAGGCTTTCTGGAAATCGGTCACCCAGGCCTTCACGCCTGCGAGTTTCTTGAGGAAAAGTTCGGCCGCCTTGGGATCGTTCCAGAAATCGGGCGCCAGGCTTTCCTGCGTCTTTTGCTCCACGTCTTTCCGCTTTCCCGCGATGTCCAGGCACTTTTCGAGGGTGTCCAGGCGGGCGTGCAGGTCTTTGATCTGTTCGAGGGTCGTCATACGTCTTATCGGAATAGAATGCAAAAATACGAATAATTTCCCGTATATTTGTACTGCATATGGCAAGCATCGGCATATTCGACTCCGGCTCCGGCGGCCTGTCCGTGTATCGGGAAATCGTGAAACTGCTCCCGCAGGAGCGGTATCTCTATTTCGCGGACAATGCCCATTGCCCCTATGGGGAGAAAACGGCGGAATACATCCAGGACCGCGGCCGGGCCATCACGGAAATCCTCCTGGGCATGGGGGCCGACATCATTGTCGTGGCCTGTAACACGGCTACGGCGGCGGCCATCGCCACGCTGCGGGAAGAGTATCCCGATACGCCGTTCATCGGCATGGAACCGGCCGTCAAGCCCGCCGCCCTGGGGACGGAGACCGGCGTCATCGGCGTCCTGGCCACCGCCGGCACCCTCAAGGGATCCAAATATCTCAAGACCAAAGGCCGCTTCGAGGACGATGTCCGCATTGTCGAGCATGTGGGCGAAGGCTTCGTGGAACTGGTGGAAAACGGCATTTTGGACGGTCCTGAGGCCTATGAGACGGTCAGGAAATCGCTCCAGCCCCTGCTGGATGCCGGCGCGGACCGCATCGTCCTGGGCTGCACGCACTATCCCTTCCTGAAGCCGGTCATCGAATCCATCGCAGGCCCCGGTGTCCAGGTCATCGACCCGGCACCCGCCGTCGCCCGGCAGACCGTCCGCATCCTGGAGGCGAATGCCATCCCCACCGGCAACGGTCCCTTCAGCATCGACCTGTATTTCTCCGGCGAGCCGGATTCGCTGCGCCGGATTTTCAAACTGGTATGACATCAAAAAAAAGCCGGTCCCGAAGGGCCGGCTTCATCGTAATCGCTGAAGTTTACCGGTAGATGCTGTACTGGTTGTACAGGGAGCCGTACATCTGTCCGAGGACCTCGAGGTAAGGCTGGCCGTCAAAGAGGGTGGTACGGTAAACCGTGTTGTCCACCATGTAGTACTCGATGCCGTTCAGCACGATGGTCTCGTAGTCGTCCGGGAGGGAGGTCACGAGGGCTCCGGCCGGCGGGACGATGGTCGTGTAAGTGCCGGAGGCATTCACACTGTAGAAGACACCGTCCTGGTAGAAGTAGTCGGAGTTGGCGTAGGCGTAGCTCTGCACGAGGCCGAGCTTGTTCGCCAGCTCGTAGGCGGTCAGGGCGCGGCTGCTGTTCAGCGCGTAGGTCGCGTTCTGGGCAGCGATCCGGGCGTTGTTCTGGGCGATGATGAGGTTCTGCTGGGCAATCACGTTGTAATTGTCAAAGACCGTGTTGTAGGTCCGGTACGTGTTGCAGTAGTAGGAGAACTTCACCAGGTTGAACAGGGCCCTGTCGATGGCTCTCTCCAGCGGAGTGCCGAAAGGCGGCCGGCAGACGACGTACACACCTCCGAACGGACGGTAGTAGATACCCTCGTAGAAGTAGTAGTCGATGCCCCAGTGGCTGATCCGACGGTAGTGAGGAGGCAGCACATGGACGCGGTAGCCGAAGTAGTGCGGACGGTTGTCCCAGAAGTACCCCGGGCGGTCCCAGGCCATGAAGTCTCTCTCGCGCGGAGGTACCCGGTGCAGGTTGTGCCCGTTGTCCATCCGGAAGTCGTCGTTATAGCGGTAGTTGCCGCCATTGTCACGCATGGGCTCGGTGTTCTTCACCGATGCGCCTGCCTTCGCATCGTTTCCGCTGTTGTAGCCGAGACCGTTGCGGGTCAC
Source organism: uncultured Bacteroidia bacterium (assembly GCA_902781705.1). Lineage (GTDB taxonomy): Bacteria > Bacteroidota > Bacteroidia > Bacteroidales > UBA932 > Cryptobacteroides. The sequence goes on along the minus strand of CACZKE010000006.1, from coordinate 107,509 downwards.
GTTGCTCGTGGAGCGGACGGTGGAGCCGGAAGAGCTGCGGCTGGTGGTCGCGGTCCCGGTGTTGGCAGAACCGGCGGACCGGGTGGTCCGGGTGTTCTGGTCCACAGTGCCCGTGGAACGGGTGGTGGAGGTGCCGGTGGAGCGGCTGGTCGTCGCCGTGCCGCGGCTCGTGGCGGAACTGGAGCTGCCGGTGGAGCGGCTGGTCCGGGTGTTCTGGTCCACGCTGCCCGCGGAACGGGTGGTGGAGGAGCCGGAGGAGCGGCTCACGGAAGAGCTGCTGCCGGTGGAACGGCTCGTGGTTGCAGAACTGGAAGAACCGGTGGACCGGCTAGTCCGGGTGTTCTGGTCCACGCTGCCCGCGGAACGGGTGGTGGAGGAGCCGGAGGAGCGGCTCACGGAGGAGCTGCTGCCGGTGGAACGGCTCGTAGTCGCAGAGGTGGAAGAACCGGTGGACCGATTCGTCCGGGTGTTCTGGCTCACGGCGCCCGCAGAACGGGTGCTGTAAGAACCGGAAGAGCGGCTTACGGAAGAACGGCTGCCGGAAGAGCGGCTCGTCTGGCTCTGCACGGAGGCGGAACGGGACGGTGCGGCAGAGGCGGATGCTCTGCCATAAGAAGATCCACGGGTCGTAGTCTGAGCGGAGGACGACCGGGATGCAGTGGAGGAACCGCCGGAACGGCGGGTCTGGGCAAGTGCCTCAGGGGCCGCGATCATCGCCATCGTGATGAAGAGTGCGGCAACGGAGTTGATCATCCTTCTCATAGCTTTGTCGTTTTTTAAAGTTAGCGATATAAGTAATAATTCTTGGAAAGTTCCTTGAAGGCTTCGGCGTCTTTCATCCAGAAATCCCGGATATCCTCGACTTTCAATCGCTTCCCGAACTCCCTTCTCACATAATCCGTGCCACAAACGATATCGAGCATCCGCGTTTTCTTCAAAGTCTTGTAAGGATTGCGTCCGGGATACAGTTCCTGAAGGGCCTGCATCACATAGAATTGCGTCAAAGTGATTGTCGCGGCCTCATAGTCGGTATAGAAAAACTGGACCCCATGCTGGAGTTCCGGAGCGCTGCCGGATATGGGTTTGTAGTGGATCGTACGGAAGACGACCCCGGGAAGGCCATAACTGTCCAGGCGTTCCTTGAGTTTGTCCGCGTCGATCCAGGGGGCGGTGAAAGCCTGGAACGGAATGGTGAACCCCACGCCGATGCCCAGGTAACCGAACTCCCCGGCGATGCCGGCGGAGGGATAGCCGATGGCGGATTCCATGGACGGAATATTCGGGGAAGGGAGGATCCAGGGAAGGCCGGTGTCCCGGTACAGCATCCACCGTTCCCATCCCCGCATCGGGATGACGGAAAGGCGGCACTTCAGAGGCGCCTCTTTCCCATCGACCCCGCAGTTGAGCCCTTCCTCGTTGATGAGGGCGGCGAGTTCGCCGACCGTGAGTCCATAGACATAAGGGATGCGGAACTCGCTGACGAAGGAATGAAAGCCCGGTTCCACATAAGAGCCCTCGACCTTGAGGCCGCCCAAAGGGTTCGGCCGGTCCAGGACCATGACCTCGATATCCAGCTCGGCGCAGGCACGCATCACGAGGCCCAAGGTGGAAATGAACGTGTATGAACGCGTTCCGATATCCTGGATATCATAGACCATGACGTCGATGCCTTTCAGCATCTGCGGGGTGGGTTTCCGGGTGGACCCATAGAGGGAGTGCACCGGAAGACCGGTCTTCGGGTCCTTTCCGCTCGCAACATGGTCGCCGGCATAGGCATCTCCCCGCACCCCATGCTCCGGACCGAAGAGGGCGACGAGTTCCACCCCCGGAGCATCCATCAGGATATCAATGGTGGAACGCAGGTTCCGGTCCACCCCAGACGGATTCGTCACCAGCCCCACACGCTTCCCCTGCAGTTCCTCGAACCCGTACCGTTCCAACATGTCGATACCGGTATACACCTGCGCATGGGCCGTAATCCCCAGAAGCAGGAGTACGCCCAGAGCGTATTTTCTAAGATGCTTGCAATCAATCATTTCCTTAAACCGCTTTGCGTTAAAATACATAAAGCACTTTCTATATCAGCCTTGAGGTCAACCACTTCCGGATTACGCATCGGCCGGGAGGAAACGGCGGGCGGCGAGGGTGACGGCCACGGTGGCGAGGCAGCAGACCATCACCATTACGTAGAAGCCCACGTACCCGAGGGCCTCTTGCAGATATCCTGCCACGGCGCCGGGAAGGAGCATGGACAGGGCCATGAACCCGGTGCAGATGGCGTAGTGGGAAGTCTTGAGCGGGCCTTCCGCGAAACGCATCATGTACACGGTATAAGCCGTAAAGCCGTAGCCGTAACCAAACTGATCCAGAACCACATACGCCCCGACGGTCCAGACGGACGAAGGCTGCGTCAAGGCCATGACGAGGTACACGACGCAGGGCAAGGCCAGACTGAGGGCCATCGGAAGCAGGCAACGCCTGAGTCCACGGCGGGAGATGTGCCAGCCGCCCAGGATACCGCCGGCCAGGAGGGCGATGACGCCCGCCGTCCCATAGACCATGCCGAAAGCCGCCTTGTCCAGGCCCAGGCCGCCGTCTGCCACCGCATCACTGAAGAAAGGATAAAGCAGTTTGACGGAGAACGCCTCCGGAAGCCGGTACAGCAGTAGGAAGAACATCGTGAGGACGATGCCGGGCTTGGTGAAGAAACTGCGGAAGGCCTCCAGAAACTCGGAAAGGATTTCCCGGGCGGTCTTCTGCCCCGCCGTCCGGTCTTCCGCAGGGCGCGGCAGGACGAAGGCGTGATAGGCCGTAATGAGCGCCAGAAGGATGGAAGTGCCGAGCAGCGTCACGGTCCAGGCGCGGGAAACGGCGCCCGTGCGCTTTTCCAGCAGGCCGGCCACCACGACCAGGACGCCCTGTCCGAAGACCATGGCAATCCGGTAGAAGGTGTTCCGGATGCCCACGAAGGCCGACTGGCGCCGCTGGTCCAGGCCGATCATGTAGAAACCGTCGGCTGCAATGTCGTGCGAGGCCGAGGCGAATCCCGTGATGGTGAACAGGATCAGCGTCCAGGTGAAGGGCGAGGAAGCAGGGAGTGTCAGGGCGAGGACCGCCACCGCGACGGCCATGCACAGTTGCATCGCCACGATCCACCAGCGCTTGCTCTTGAAAATGTCCACGAAGGGGCTCCAGAGCGGCTTGACCAGCCAGGGAAGGCCGATGAGACTCGTCAGGAGCGCCAGCGTGCTGTTGTCCATCCCGAGGTCCTTGAGGATGATGACCGAGATGGTGTTGACTATGAAATACGGCAGGCCTTCCGCAAAATAGAGGGTAGGGACCCACAGCCAGGGGGATTTCGCTTTCATCGTTCGAGGGTGGTTCCGGGATAATAGAAGGAAAGGATTTCACGGTAGGTCTTGCCTGAGGCGGCCATCACCGCCGCGCCGATCTGGCAAAGGCCCACGCCATGGCCCCAGCCATGGCCGTGGAGGATGACTTCGTCCGGGGTCATCTCCACGTCGAACCAGGAACTGTACAGGTGGCTTTCGGACAGGAATCGCCTGATGAGAAGTTCCTTACCGACGACGACCGTCCGCTTGGTCCCGGTGATGCGAAGGCGTTTGATCCGGCCGGACCCGCCCCTTTCCAGGGGCTCCAGCGAAACGAGGTCGCCGATATCGACACCGGATTTACGGGTAATCAAAGCGGCCAATTCCTTCCGGTCGTAACGGACGGTCCAGTCGTGGAAATCCTCCGTTTCCAGGTCATAGTCATTCAGCACCTGCCCAAGGATGGCCTTATCATGCGTATCGCACCAAGGGTCCTCATGGACCGTGAGATAGGGGTAGTCCACATCGGCCCAGGCGGTGGAGAAGCGCTCGGTCTTCCCGCCGCAGCATTTGTAGAAACGGGCATCCACCAGTTCCCCCCCGCAGCGCAACACCTGACCCCAGGTCTCGTCGATGGCGGCCCGGACATTCTCGCCGATGGCGAGGGTAAGTCCCTGATAGCGCTGGCAGTGGTCGTCGGCACAGACGTCGAAGCGGCGGTGATCCTCGTGGTCGAACCACTTGATGATTTCGCCGGAAGGGGCTTCGGGTGAGGAATGTATCCCGTCCAGCCAGGTGACGAGACCCGGTACGTTATCGAACTGATACGGGATGGAAACGGCCTTTCCGGCCTGCCGATGGGCGATCTGGGCCATCACCCAGGAACGGGAGATGACCGCATGGGCCTTCAGGAACTCCGGCGAAGCGGTCGCCTTCATCTCCGAGGAAATGACGCTCAGGAGATAGTCCTCCACACCGATAACATTGACAGCCACCACTTTACCGGCGTCCACGATGAACTTGAGGGTCCCGGCGAACTGCTGGTCCTGCTGTCGCTGCCAATGGAAATCCACGCCGATCGTCACCCCGTACAGGATAAAGGACGGCTCGGCGAACAGGGTGGAGATGGTCGGGGCCTCGAAGACGAGTTCGTCATAGAGGGTCCCGTTATAGTCGATCTTCCCTTCCCGGTAGGAGACTTTCTGGGGACCGGCCCCGTCGGAGATGATCTCGAAGGCGATCTCCGGGCCGGACATGATGCCCACTTCGATCCGGGGCTGGGTGCGCACCAGGCGCCACAGGAGGCGTTCCTCCTGCTTTTCGGAGAGGGATATCTCCTGCAGGATTTCCGTCAGGACTTTCGGAGTGATGCGTTCATAATCCGACACTTCCGGTATGACAAAGAAGCCGGCCATGTCCGCGGCACCAGGGCTCAGGGCGAAGTGCTCCTCCCCTTCCGCATAGAAATGATGCGGCCGGTGGAGGGCCCGGCAGGCAACGACGGCGCGGTACTCGCCCTCACTGTAGAAAGCCAGGGTATTGAAACGGGGCTCCGTCTCCCCGTCCACCAGGTCGCAGCAGTCCAGCAGGCGGTAGAACATTTTCGCCATGGATTTGGACGTAGAGGCCCGAAGGAGGAAGACGCCACGCGTAAAGTGCTTATAATGGAATAGTTGTGCATCCCGGACGGAGGCGACGAACGACAGGTCGCCCGCATGGGCCTCGGGAACCGCTCCCCCATTCGCGGCGACGGCGTGCAGGAGCCGGTCGGCGATCCGTTCCATGGGCATGTATCCTTTCGGACAGGCCTGGAAATGGGCATGGCCGGGGACCGTGGTCCCGCTGAAGGGGCTGTTGTAGAAGACGACATAATCCGGGAACTGGACGGCCAGGTCCAGCATGTCCGGATAGCGGTGCCAGATGGTTTGCGGGACGTGGACGTCCCGGGTGATGACCAGGTGGTTCGGGAAAATGGGCGCGCGGTTCACCAGGACGCGGTATTTGCGTCCCTTACGTCCCTCGAAAGGAAGGAAGTGCTGATGTTCCAGGTAGTTTTCCTCGCAGAGGGGGCAGCCGTGGTCGAAAATGGGCAGGCGGCCCGGATTGGACTGGACAGTCACGAGGATACCGCCGATGGCCATCTGGCGAGTGTCCACGCTCTTGAGAGCCCGGTATTTCGCCGCCACGGCCGGCCACAGGGACAACTGGTCGTGAACGAATTTGTCAATGTCGATTGCCATAACCTTGTAAAGGTAGGCAATTTTCGGGGGATTTCCTACAGGAGTGCGAGGAGCCGCGTCTGGATACGGGCATACTCGGCCTCGAAATTGGGCGTCAGGATGTTTTTGCCGATGGCCTCGGTCAGTTCCTCCTGCGTCCACCAGCGTCCTTCGGTCACTTCATCGTTGTCCGGTGCCAGGTCCGGATGGCCCACGCAGGCGAAGATGAAGATGAACTCCCGGTCCCGCTCGGTCTCCCATTCCCAGGTATCCACGAAGACGGGATTGAACCGGGTCAGGCCGATCTCCTCCGCCGCTTCGCGGTAAAGCGCTTCCGCTGCCAGTTCGCCATAGGTGATGTGCCCGCCCACGGCCGTATCCCAATAACCGGGCAGCAGGTCCTTGGTCATGGACCGTTTCTGGAGATAGATGCGTCCGAAGCGGTCGACCAGGTGCAGGTGGACGACCGGATGGAGCGGCTTCGTCCCGCTGTGGCACCAGGAGCGGGCGGCCTGTCCATACACGAGACCGTTCGGCTCGATCAGGGGCAGCATCTCCTCCGGGGAGGCAGCGGCACTTCCGGGATGGTCCACGCTGGGGCGCGGAAACACGGGCGCCGGTTCCAAAGGATAGACGAGGTCGGGGAACATCAGGCGAACGAAATGAGGATCAGCAGTTGGGCGACCAACACACGAAGGAACATCGAAAGCGGATAGACCGTTGCGTAATTGACGGAAGTATAGTCACTTCCATACATCCCCTGCGCAAAGGCCAGCACCGGCGGGTTCGTCGTGGAGCCGGAGATGAGGCCGCAGATCTGGTAGAAATTCAGATGGCACAGGGCACGTGCGACGATAAAGGTGATGCTCAGCGGGATGATCGTGATCAAGGCGCCGTACAGGATCCACCAGTAACCGCCGTTCACCACGGAACTGACGAAGTTCTCGCCGGCTCCCAGGCCCACGGCGGCCAGGAACAGGGAGATGCCGATTTCGCGGACCATCAGGTTAGCGCTCATGGTCGTATAGGTGGTCACCTTGTATTTGGGACCGAAATGGCCGAGCAGGATGGCGATGATGAGCGGGCCGCCCGCCAGACCCAGTTTGATGGCCTGCGGGATGCCCGGGAACCGGATGGGCAGGGAGCCGAAGATGATACCGACCACGATGCCCAGGAAGATGGGCACGAGGTTCGGTTTGTCCAGGGAACTGCTGGAATTGCCCACTTTCTCGGCCAGTCGGTCAATGTGCTCCTCCGTGCCCACGCAGATCAGGGCGTCGCCCATCTGGATGTACAGGTCCGGGCGTGCGACAAGTTCGACGCCGGAACGGATCACGCGGGTGACGCTCACTCCGTAAACACCGCGGAAATGCAGGTCCTTGAGTTTCTTGCCGGTCAGGGAGGACTTGGTGACCGACAGGCGGCGGGTTACCAGGTTGTGGTCCTTCTCCACCCAGTCGGATACATGCATGGGCACTTCCTGACCGAAAAGGATGCGGATCTTGTCCACTTCGTCCTGTGAGGTCACGATGAGGACCTTGTCCCCTTCGTTCAGGACGGTGTCCCCGGTCGGGAAGATGATCTCGTTCCCCTTCATGATGCGGGAAACAACGAAATCGGCATTGAACTCGTGCAGGATGTCATAGAGTTTCTTGCCGAAGATGGCCGGATTCTCCACGGCGACATGCATCCGCCGGGCCTGGCCGGCATTATCTTCATGCGCCTGAAGGTCAGCGAGTTCCTTGGACGGTTCGATCTTGAAGATGGCCTTGAACAGCAGGATGACGCCGATGACGCCGATGACGCCGATCGGGTAGGCCACGGCATAGCCGGAAGCCAGTCCCGAAGCAGCCTGGGAAGCCTGGACGGAGTCCACGCCGGCCGAAGAGGCCACGTCGATGAAGGTCTGCTGCGCGGCACCGAGGCCGGGCGTGTTGGTCACGGCGCCGGACATGACGCCCACCATGGTCCTGAGGTCCTCCCCCGAGATAGCGGAGATGGCCCAGGTGATACCGACCGCCAGCAGGATGTTCATCGCAGCCAGCAGGTTCATCTTCACGCCTCCGGACTTGAACGAATGGAAGAAACCGGGGCCTACCTGCAGGCCGATGGAAAAGACGAACAGGATCAGGCCGAATTCCTTGACGAAGTGGAGGATCTCCGGATCGGCCCGGAAACCGAAGTGGCTCACGAGGATGCCGACGAACAGGATCCAGGTGGAACCGAGGGATATGCCCTTGACCTTGAAGCGTCCGAGATAGATGCCGATGCCCATGACGAAGGCGATCAGCAGGATGGAATGGGCAACACCTTGCCCCAGGAACAGTTCTCTCATAGTGTCAGAATACCAATTTGACGCAGAAGGCGGACTTCCCGTCCACGCGGCCTTCCACGTACTGGACCATGCGCCCGTCCTCTTCCGCTTCCAGGCGGGACAACTGCACGAGGGTGCCGGGGGTGGTCTCCTTGTTGAAATTCACGTAAGCGTCCCGGATGCGGCGGCCCGAAACCACCTCGTACGGGAGGCAATCCATCGCCCACACCATATAGCGGGCGTTGTTGGTATGGCCGATGATATCCACGTCCGAATAGACGACCGTATGCTCCCCGGCGGGAACGGGTTCGCTGCCGCGGGGCATCATCACCTTCGGGGCCTCCTCCACGATCGCGCTGTCCACGTCTCCGTCCACGCTCAGGAGGTGGTTCATCTCCTCGGGCCGGACCAGGCGGCGGGTGCGTTCGTCGATGACCACCCAGGAACTGGTGCAGGTCACGAGACGGTTGTCTTCCCCGTCCTTCAGGTAGAAATCACGCAGGTAGAAAAGGCCGGAAGGGCCTTTGTGCCAGGTATACAGGGTCACATTATCACGCCACTTGGGAGGATCCGCGAAATGGAAATGCATCCGGGAAAGGACCCAGGCCGTATGGTGGACATGCAAGTCGTCATAACCGAAACCCAGTTCCTGGGCAGCCCAGTAGGCGATTTCCTGGGCCATGTCCATGAAAGAGGCGGGTTTCAGATAAGAGGAAGCATCCGTTTCGTAACAGGGGATGCAGATGTCCTGACAGAACTTGTAACCTTCTCTTCTGACTTCACTCATACGGCTAACCTTGCTTTTGCGGTGCAAAATTAGCATTAATAACGGAGAATTTCAAGTTCCTCGGGAGAATACAGAAGCCGGTCCACCACCCCCGGGGCCAGCCGGCCGGCTAGGGCGAAGAGGACAAGAAGGACGACAAGGGCGCCGAGAACGATCAGGAACACCTTCCAGAACTTCGGGAACGGCTTTTTCACCGGCTCCTGAACCTTTTTCGGTTCCTGGACTTGTTGAAGGACCGGTTCCTGGACTTGCTCCGGAACAGGTTCCGATACGGTTTCAGGTTCGGGTACGGGCTCGTGTTCGGGTACGGGCTCGGAATCGGGTTCGGGCTCGGGTTCGACCGGTGTTTCCGGCTCAACGAGCGGTTCCGGTTCGGCAACAGGTTCGGGTTCCATGACAGGTTCGGGAAGAGGCTCCGGCGTAATTTCCGGTTCCTGAGCCTGTCGAAGGACCGGCCCGGGCTCCGGTTCAGCCATCAGTTCAGCCAGCCCGGCAACGGCGGAAGCCACCTCCTCCGGTGTTTCCACATGGGTTTTCAGGGAAATCGGCGCAAGCCCCAGGCCTTCCGGCCAGATGTCCAGGTCCTCGTCGGCCACGAAGAAGAAATGGTTCTCGCGCGTGGCGCGGAGGCGGCCCAGACCGGGGAAAACTACGGTTTTCCGGACCTTGAGGATTTCCTTCATCTCGGCGAGGAACTCCGTGAGGATGCGTTCCGCCATCGGGGCGTCCACCCCGTCGGCGCGGTTGGCATCGACATACAGGTCCCGGAGGATGGTGTCATTCCCCTGCCTCGGGGAGAAAAAGAGACGGCGGTACGGCGGATTGATCGTGTAGCCCTTGTCCGAGAAGGTGGACGGCATCAGTTCGGCCACGAAGCAGCCCACCCCCGGGAGGGTGACCATATCGTGGTCCAAGATCGCTTCCTTGACCATCTTAGCGAGGAGGTCGATATCCATCGTTCCGTTTCCGTTAGAATTTCTTGTGCAAAGATAATGAAAAAAACATCAAAAATGTTTGGAGTTTCCGAAAAAGGTTGTACCTTTGCAATCCCGAAACGAAACAAGGGCATCGGAAACGATGAAAACATTCCTCAGTAGCTCAGTTGGTTAGAGCATCTGACTGTTAATCAGAGGGTCCTAGGTTCAAGTCCTAGCTGGGGAGCAACTCAAAACCAATCACTTAAACAAGTGGTTGGTTTTTTGTTTTCAGGGGTGGTTTCCATTCCGGGAACACCCATTTAATCGAAGCGTCCGCATTTCGGAGGGAACGATTTCACGGATATACGTTCCCCGGCGCATGCTGGAGCATCGCTGAGGGCACTTTTTGGAGTCAAAACGTGCCCTCGAACGTGCAAAATCGCTTCCTACAAGTCGTCAATGGGATTCCTGCCCAGGGTGCCTGTCGAGGTGGTCGTGGCGGCATTCGCGTATGTCAGGATCACGTGCCAGGTGGACTGGTTCGAGACGTCGGCATCCAGGGAAATGGTACCGCCGGGGAGGTTGAAGACGGCGAGGTTCCGGTTGACGACCGGATCGATCCCGTATTTCTGCGTCAGGTCGGCCTGGAGGTTGTCATAGGCCTTTTCCAGGGCGTCCCAGTCCGAGATGACGGGGAAATCGACCCGGACTTCCCGGACCGGGTTCCCGGACGGGGTGACCTTGCAGCCGCTGTAGCCGGCGAAATCACCGGTATAGGTTCCGTTCCCGGCGCTGCGGAATCCGGCCTTCACCAGTTCCGATCCGAAAGCCGACAGGGTGCCGGTCATCGGGATCCCCTTGAAAGACAGGGGCGTAGATGCCGAGGTCGTCGTGGAAGAAGTCGTGGACGGAGTTTGGGTCGATGGCTTCTGTCCCTTGTACTTGCCGACACCCAGTTCCCGTTCCAGGTCTTCGACTTCCTGCTCCAGGCTCGGATTGGAGATCGAACCGCCGTCCTGCCGTTTCGGGCTGAACCAGCCGCCGGATTCCTCCGAACCCGTACCAACCGTTCCGCCCGTATTGCTTGAACCGCCGCCAGGAAGGGGGATGACGCTTCCGAAACTGCTGGAACACCATCTCACGGCCAGGACAATAATTACGAGGGCTACGATAAACTTGAGAATCTTTTTCATGTCGGACTGCTTTTTATAGCAAATGAATTATTGATTTTCACAAAGATAAGGGATTTTGGCGAAAAGTGCCAACATTCCCGCCATCCACTTATCCGTATTTTTCCGTATCTTTGAAAATTGGAACTGAATGTACGAAATGATGAAAACGCTGAAAAGAATCATAGGACTGGGACTGGCCGTTGCGACAGGGTTGGCCTGCAGCCCTTCCGGAAAGGATTTGAAGACAGAAACCTTCGAGTTTGCCGATTCCACGGCCCATGCTCACCTGACCATCAAGGCGGAACTGCCGGTGGCAGCGAAGGGAGCCCCGGCCGCGATCCGCACGAAATTCATCGAGGTGATGGACCGGCAGCTCAGCCATATCGGCACTTACGAGGAGGACCGGATGTTCCCGGCCTTCGAAGGGAATGCCGACGATTCCAAGGCCCTCATGGACTATTATCGGGGCAAAGCCCTCGAGACCATCGCCACGGTCTCCCAGGCCGACTTTGACGAGCGGAAACAGTATATCGACGAAAACGAGGAACTTACCGAGGGCCAAAGGAAGGAGCTCCTGGAGGAGATACCGGGCTGGGAATACGATTTCTCATTGACCAAGACCAGCGAGACGGACCGCTATGTCGTCTTCCTGTCCGAGGACATCGTCTTTTCGGGCGGTGCCCATGGCGGCATCATCGGATGCGGGCCGCTCACCTTCGACAAGAAGGACGGCCACCTCGTGGAGAAGTTCCTGGAGGATTCCGCCCTGCAGGACATGCAGCCGCTGCTCCGGAAGGGCCTCGTCCAGTACTATTCCTCGTTCGGAGTGGAGATCCAGCCCGAACAGCTGGACGACAACCTGATGCTGTCCGGCGATGTCATCCCCTTCCCCGCCTGGGCTCCCGTCCCCACCCCGGAAGGTCTCACTTTCACCTACCAGCAGTACGAAATCGCTTCCTATGCCGACGGAATGCCCAGTTTCACCCTTCCCTATGACGAAGTCCTTCCGTTCCTGACGGAAGATGCGAAGAAACTCATCGGTAAATAATCGCCCATGGACCAGATCCCTTACCGGGAGATATCGGAGATCTCCCAGCTGCCCGCCCCGGATGCGACCGGCATCATTTCCCGCTACGTCTTCCAGTACATCGACTTCAACCAGGTGCCGCAGTACGTGGCGGCAGGGCACCTGTTCTCCGACTGCTGCTTCCTCGGATGCGACATTCCGTCCGAGATGGAGGGGCGCATCGGCCAGACCTGCCTCATCTTCCCGCGCATGGGGCGCACGTACAACGTGTTCCGCACCAAGCTTTATGACGGGGAAACCCTGTATGCCGGCTATGACCCGGAGAACGAGGAGAGTTACAGCACTTGCTTCGACGCCCGGGTGTATGCCGATTACATAGAGAAGGGCCAGCAGTGCGACGATATCCGGGAAACCCTGGGACGCACCCTCCACGACCGGGCGATGAGCAGCGCCATGCGCGAATTCCTGAGCCGGTTCGACGAGCGGCAGGTTGTCGCCATCATGGGCGGCCATGCGCTCCAGCGCTCCGAAGAAGGGTACCGGAAGGTGGCCCTGATCAGCAAGAAACTCACCGAGAAAGGCAAGCTGATGGCCTCCGGAGGCGGTCCGGGCGCGATGGAAGCCACGCACCTCGGGGCCTGGATGGCCGGTAGGAGCGAGGCGGAATTCGACGAAGCGATGCAGATCCTCTCCACCGCCCAGACCTTCCGGGACGAAGGCTGGCTCCGCACGGCGCTCGAGGTCATGCACAAGTACCCGCAGCACAAATACCGCAGCCTGGGCATCCCGACCTGGTTCTATGGGCACGAGCCCTCCACGCCCTTCGCGACCGACATCGCCAAGTACTTCTACAACAGTCTCCGCGAGGATACGCTCCTGGCCATTGCCAAGGGCGGGATCATCTACTCCCCCGGCTCGGCCGGCACCATCCAGGAAATCTTCCAGGACGCCGCCCAGAACCATTACGAGACCTTCGGCGCCCCCAGCCCGATGGTGTTCCTGGACAAGGAATTCTTCACCCGGGAAATCCCCATCTACCCGCTGCTGGAAGACCTCCTCGCGCGGGGCAAATACCGCAATCTGCTGATTTCCGTCACCGACGACCCCGAAGAAGCCATCGACACCGTCCTGTCCTTCCAATAGTCCTGCCTACAGCAGGATATGGATGCCGAGGCCGATGAGGACAAGCCCGCCGACGATGCGGGCGCTGTGACCGAGTTTCCGGCCGAGGAAGCTGCCGGAGAGCATGCCGACGACCACGGAGATGACCGTGAAGACGACGAGGGAAACGGCCACCGGGGCGATTTCGGCCCAGGGGGCTCCGTTCAGGGCCATGGACAGCCCCACGGCGGCGGCATCGATGGAGGTGGCGACGCTCCCGAGGATGATGCCCCCGATACCGTCCAGATTCAGGTGCTCGGACTTGCTCCGGACACCGTCGATGAACATTTCCAGTCCCACATACAGCAGGAGCAGGAAGCCGATGATGTGGGCAATCCGTTCGAAATGAGCCACATGGCCGGCGATGAGATTCGTCGCGAAAGCACCCAGGGCCCATCCGCCCAAAAGAAAACCCACATGGATCAGGACAAAGACGACGGCCACCGTCGCCACCTTTTTCCGCACCTCCTCCCGGCTTACGAGGAAGGAAGAGCACAGCGTGACGGCGAAACAGTCCGCACACAGGGACAGGCCGATCAGGATGGCATTCAGGATCATTCTCACGGTTTGAATTCCTGCCGGTTCACGATAGAACGGCCCAGCGTAAGCTCATCGGCATACTCCAGGTCGTCCCCGAATCCCAGTCCGCGGGCCAGGGATGAGAAACGGACGCCCGTATGGGACAGTTTCCGGTAGATATAGAAGGCCGTGGACTCCCCTTCCACATCGCCGCTGAGGGCGAAGATGACCTCCGCTTCCGAAGGGTTCGGAAGGGCCTCCACCCGCCGGATCAATTCGTTGATACTCAGGTCCGACGGGCCGATTCCGGCGATCGGGGAAATGATACCTCCGAGGACATGGTACACCCCGTGGTATTGGGCGGTATTCTCGATGCTCATCACATCCCGGACGCTCTCGACCACGCAGATAGCGCTGTGGTCACGCGAGCGGTCCGCACAGAGGGAGCAGATCTCCTCGTCCGAAATCATCCGGCACTCCCGGCAGTAACGGACCTCGTCCCGAAGGCGATTGATCGCATCCGTGAAATGATGGACGTTCTCCTGCGGCTGGCGGAGCAGGTGCAGGGCCAGGCGCAGGGCGCTGCGACGGCCCACCCCGGGAAGGGTGCCGATGGCCTCCACGGCGTCGGACAGAAGGTCGGAGGGATATTTCTCTTTATAGGCCATAGTAGTCGATGAGCCCGTCCATCGGAGAGGCGATGAAGCGGGAGAAGGTCAGTCCATATTCCGCACCCAGGCGTTCCAGCTCGGCCCGGCAGGCGCAGCCGAAGCCGCCGATGACGCCCACGGGAAGATTCTGGCCGTACCGCATGAGGGCCCGCTCGAAGAGGTCCCGGAAATTCCGTTCGATCAGCGATTTGACATAGGCGTTCTCCCGGTTTTCCAACAGGAAGGGAGCGAGGCTGCCCAAATACCGGGACGGAGCGGGACTCCGGTAGATGTTCCGGACGATGGAGGCATAATCGGCCTCATGGAAGGAGGCGAAGGAATCGGCCAGGTCCGCCGGCACCAACTCCTTCACGAAGTCACTGAGGAACATCCGGCCCAAGGCGGCCGCGCTGCCCTCGTCGCCGATGATGAATCCGCCGCCATGGATGTTCCGGACAATCCGCTCCCCGTCGTAATGGCAAGTGTTGGAGCCAGTTCCCAGGATGGCGGCGATGCCTTCCCCGTGGCCGCAAGCGGCACGGGCGGCCGCCAGAAGGTCCGAGGCGTATTCACAACGCGCCATCGGGAAACGCTCCTTGAACACCTGGTCCAGCCCGGTGGGAAACTCCAGCAGACCGGCGGCGAAGAAATGGACTTCCTGCACGCCGGAAAAGTTCTCCACGGCATCGGCGAAGACCTGCGCATTGGATTCCGCCGCAATGGACGACAAGTTCATGCCCGGGGTTTGCAGGCGCTTTTGAACTGCGCCGCCAGGGGCGATCAGGCACCAGTCGGTCTTGGTGGCCCCGCTTTCGACAATCAGGATCATATCTCCACTCCTTTCTTTTTCCAATGGTAATAGCCATACACCGCCGAGGCGACATACACGACATATAACAAAGCCATCCAGTACTGGCCGTTGCCGATGCAGAGGGCGGTCGTGAGGATATCGGCCACGATCCAGAGCATCCATTGCTGGATATAGGACCGTGTCAGCCACCAGGTGGCGATGACGCTGAGGACGGTTGCCGTGGCATCCAGGACGGACATGCTGTCCCCGAGGGCACGGAACACCCCGATCAACAGGAGCGAACCGACGACAAAGCCCACGGCGCTCCACAAGGCCGTTTTCGCCGGGAGCGGACGGATATGGATCGCTCCCTCCTTCACCTGCGCCCCGTCTTTCCGCCATTGGATCAGGCCGATGACGGACATGACGACGTAATAGACATTCAGCCCCATCATCCCCCAGCTGCGCTGGATGGCGAAACTGTAGGCGCAGGCAGCGCCGGTCAGGATGCCGACCACCCACATGGCGTTCTTCTGCAGGATCTCCAGGATCACATAGGCGACACCGGTGACGAGGGCGAAGATTTCTATTGCTTGTATGATATCCATAAGAATACAAATTTACGGGATTTTTTGCTATCTTCGCGCATTATTACCCAAGAATATGGACAAGAAAAGCTATGCATTTGGAATGAGCCTTGCCGGAAACCTGCTGCAGTCGGGTGTGCACGGACTCAATTTCGACGACTTCGTGGCCGGTCTGAAGGCCATGCTGCAGGGTGAGAAACTCGCCATCTCCATGGATGAGGCCGGCGAAGCCCTGGAAGCGTTCTACAAGGAAATGGAAGAGGAAGCCTCCGAACGGGCCGCCGTCGCCGGAAAGGCCGCGAAGGAGGAAGGCGAGAAGTTCCTCGCCCAGGCCGCCCACGACCCCGAGGTCCGCGCCACCGGCAGCGGCCTCATGTACAAAGTCCTGAAAGAAGGAACCGGCAAGAAGCCCTCCGCGACGAGCCAGGTCAAGTGCCACTATGAGGGGACCTTCCCGAACGGGCAGATCTTCGACAGCTCCTACAAGCGCGGTGAACCGGCCGTCTTCGGCCTGAACCAGGTCATCAAGGGTTGGACCGAAGGCCTGCAGCTCATGGCCGAGGGTGCCAAGTACGAGCTCTACCTCCCGTACAACCTCGCTTACGGCGAACACGGCGCCGGCAATGCCATCCCGCCGTACAGCGCCCTGAAGTTCGTCGTCGAACTCATCGAGGTCCTGTAAAGATTACCAGGTATACTCCAGCGAGATCATCAGGCTGGCTCCCGGCATCGGATAGCCTTGAACCACCTGATACGAACGGTCGAACACGTTCCTGACCACCATGCCCGCCTTCAGGACCGGCGCCTTCGCCCGGTTCCCGGAAGCGGGCAAATCTATGATGCGGGCTATGGAAGCATCGCTGACCGACCAGGGGTCGATATGGTAGTCCGGCGTATTCGCCGTCCGGGACCAGCGCTCCCCTGTCACGACCGTATCCCAGGAAAACGACCAGGCCCGCCAGCCGGCACGAAGGTCGATTCCGCCGCTGTGCCGCGGTATATAGGGGATCTGGTTCCCGAAAGTGCTTCCGGACGGATCGCTATGGTCCAGTGCCCGCTGGAAACTGTAGCGGAACACGGCCTCCGCCGTCCATTCCTGCCGGTGGAAACGCCCCTCCAACCGCACATCCACGCCCGTGACATCCACCCGTCCGATGTTGAGCATCGTCCAGCGGAACTGCGACGATGTCGGAATGGCGACGATCTTGTCCGTCACCCGGTTGTGATAGGGTGAAAGCCGCCCCTCCCAGGACCAGGGTCCGGAGGCGTGCCGGAAACGCAGGTCCAAGCCCGCCTGGACGGCGGATTCCGGGTCGAGGGCGGAATTGCCCATCTGGGAGTAATAGAGGTCGTTGAAGGACGGAAGACGATAGCTCCGCTTGAGGAAGCCGTCCATCTCCAGCCAGCGGAAAGGGGCATAGAACAGGCTGATGGAAGGCATCCACGCACGCCGGAACGTATTCTCCCGGGACCAGCCGCCAGCTTCCGGGGTCAGAAAACCATCCCAGGCGCCCTGATAGACAGCATGGGCGGCCACGCGGAAGCGTTCCCAGGCCAGCCGGGTGGCCAGCGCCTCCGTAAAAACGGTCCTCCGAGGGGTGACGGACTGTCCGGCATCGGTATCCAGGGCATTGCGCTGTAGATCGGTACTCAGGTCCACGGACCAGGGATCCGCAAGTACAAACGACTGTGCGAGTGATAGATAACCGGAGCGCTGGTGGTAATGCAGGTCATAGGGCAGCGCCATGGGATTCTTCTCCGGGTGGGTGTCGTAATGGATATAGTCGTCCGCGAATTTGAAACGGAGCGACGTCGCGTAACGGGGCGTCCAGTCTTCCTGCCAACCGCCCTGGAGGAAGAGGTTGCGGTCCGCCTGCCGCTCCGCACTGAACGGAAAGCCCGTTGCCCGGCGGATGACCGGACCGGGGAATCCCCGCTCCGAGCCGTAGCCATATCCGCGAAGACGCCATTCCCCCCGCTTGAGGCGGCCGAACAGGGCCGACTCCAGGCGGAGGCTCCGGATATCCCCGTTTTCCCGCACCAGGGTGGTATCGAAAAAGGGGAACTTGTATTTTCCATGACTGGTCACCCCCTCCGCCGATACCCGGAGCGTGACGGGGCCCAGATCCCGGTCCCATTGGAGGGACGGATTGAAGGTTCCGAAAGAACCCCCTCTCAGACGCACCCGTCCCCCATCCCGGTCCACCAGCAGGGGGCGCTCGCTTTCCAAGTGAATCGAAGCTCCGGACGCGTATTCCTTTGCTGTCTGCAAACGTCTGGTTTTCTGTCCGTTATACAGGGACACCAGGCCGATTCCGTCCACGGAGAAACGCCCCAGGTCCACCTGCATGTTCTGCGCATTGTCCACCTGGACACCGTCCAGGAACACGCCGACATGCTCGCTTCCCAGACTGCGGACATTCACCGTCTTCAATCCCCCCACCCCTCCATAATCCTTCACCTGGACACCGGTAAACCGGCGGAGGACGTCTGCGACCTGCGCCGGAGGAGCGGCCACGCCCGGAAGATACACTTCCTCGGAGGGCCGGACGACCGGGAACACCTGGACGGAATAGACGGAGGCCGCCGCAAGCGTATCCGCCTCCTGGGCCTGCAGGCACCAGGGGGCGGACAGGGCGATGGCCAGCGCTATGGCTGAAGGGCTTCGCAAGTCAATACAGAGCAAAATGCCCCGGGCAGACACCGGCCTTTACGGTCCAGCGCAACGCACCCCCGGAATAGCACGAAACCGTGCCCGGATTGAAATAATCGCCGGCATCCCCGACCAAAAAGGTATCCCCGTCCAGCACGCCCAGGCTGTACAAAGCCGTTGCCGACACTTTCAGGGGCAGCGCCTTCCGGACGCCGTTCCGGACGCTCCAGGCCTGGTACTCGTGGGCGGCGCCCCAGTCGAATTCGGAATCGGTGCCGATGCAATAGACCGTATCCCCATACAGGGCGGAAACACTCACATAATCAGCCACTTTGGAGACCGGATCGATACCGCTGGCGATCTGGGTCTCGATCCGGTACAAGCCGGAATGAACGCTCCAGAAGTCGCCCAGCGTCGTGACGTAGATGCCGCCGGTACCGTCCGCATAGACATTCTTCAGATTCACCTGCACGGAGATCGACCGTTCCACCCGGAAGGAATCCGTGTCGATGACACTCACCGTATTGTCGTACGCATAATCCGGGGGAAGCTGGCTGGAAATGCCTCCGGAATTGGCGACATACAGTTTGCCGTCATACCAGGCGATACCTTCCGGCTGGTAGCCCACTTCCACGGAGCCTGCGAGCTTCTTGGTTTCCAGGTCGATCCGGTACACCTGTCCTTTCGGATTCTTGGAGTCCGTCACCGAATAGTTTCCGTTCTCATCGTAACTTCCTGTCGCATAAGCGCCTGCCCAGGAAGTGACATAGGCGTAGCGTTGATCGAACGCGAGGGAACGCGGCGTCGGGACCGGGATGGCGGCGATTTCCGTCTCATCCTTTGCCGAGAGGACTTCCACGATCCCGGAATTGTTCACGACCAGCCAGAGCTCGTCCCCATGGACGGCGATGTCATTGCCTACGTCGCCCAGGCCGGCACCCACCTCCGGATTCATTTTCCGGAAGGCCCCGTTGACATAGGTTCCATCGGAAACCCGGAGGAAATCCAGGGTGGCGTTGTTGGAGCCCATGCCCCCTTCATTGAGCAGGAAAACTTTCCGGACCGACTCCGGGAAACCCGAGACATCGACCTTCTGGCCGGTCAATTCCGCATCTTTGGACGGCGGTTCCGGTACAGGATCCTTGCGGCATGCGCAAAAGCACAGCGTACCGCAAAGCAAAAGCAGCATCGCTTTCTTCATAATGAACAGATTAACGTTTCCACTGGGGCTTGTCCCCGAGCCCGGCTGTGCAACTTGATGAAGGCAGGTCTTCTGACTGGTCCCGGCCCCGGCCTTCTCATCCCCGAGGGGACAATGGCATCGATTCGGAGCCGTTCCGGACGACACAGCTGCGGGCACAGTCCCGGACTCGCACCGGATTCCCTTTTGAGCCCGCCGGGAAGAATCCCGGCCCAGGCACCTTCATCCGGTGCAAAAATACGAAAAAAACGGGAGATATTACCAGGATTTGAAGGGTTTTCGGGCGAGATAGCCGTTGTAATACCGCTTGTCGCCCGTGACCTCTTCCCCGAGCCAGGACGGTTTCGGGAAGGACTCGTCGGCATCGGCGAGTTCGATCTCTGCCATCACCAGCCCCTCGTTCTCCCCGTGGAACTCGTCCACTTCGAAGAAGCGGGACGAGTCTGTCATTCCGAGCGGAGCGAAGGAATCTGCCGGCACGATCCACCGGGTCTTATCGACACACCCCGGCTTACAGAGCTGGAAAAGGTCCTCCGCCTCCTGCAGGGTCAATTCCTTCTCCCACTCCGGACGGCTTCCCAGGCCGATGAACGGTCCCTTGACGGTCAGGATCCCCTTCCCGTCGCGGATCCGCACCCGGACGCTGCGCCCTTCGTCATGGGCGATATAGCCCTGGCGGATCCGGTGCTTCTCCACCGCCTCCGCCTTGTACCCGTCCCCTGTCACGAGGAATTTCCGTTCGGTTTCTATCTGCATAAGCTACATCAGAAAAGCGCTCATATCCTGCCCGGCGGCGAGGCCGTTGCGGATTTCGGTGGAGGAAATGTCCACGCGGGGGGCTTTCAGGAGTTCGATCCGGTAGTCCGGGCATTCCCGCAGCAGGCGGGCCTTGAGATGGCCCCGGTGATAGCCCTTCCGGGGAAAGACCACGACACCATACTCACGGAGGATACGATCGTAATCCCGCCAGCGCGGGAAACTTTCCAGATTGTCTGCGCCGATGACCAGGGTAAACTCGTTCACGGGTTCCCGCTCCCGCAGCGCATCCAGCGTACGGATCGTATAATGAGGCGGTTCCATTCCCAATTCGATATCATCCACCCACACCCGGATCTCCGGGTGCCGCTTCACGGCAGCCACGGCGGCCTCATACCGCTGCTCCCCCGTCAATGCATTTTCCGCATCCTTGAACGGACTCTGTGGCGACACGATGAGGTACACCCAGTCGAACGCCGCATCCCGCGTCAGGTACTCCATGATGGCCTGATGGCCGATATGCAACGGGTTGAAACTCCCGGAATAGACCGCGATCCTCACGCTGAAAGGAAGGTATCGACCATGTTCTCCGCCTCGGCGAGGGCGGTGGCCAGGTCGTCATTGACAAGGATTCTGTCGAACTTCGGGGCGTAAGTCATCTCCTCGGCGGCCTTGGCGACGCGCTTTTCGATATCCTCGGTGGAGTCGGTGCCGCGCTTCACGAGGCGTTCCCGAAGCACCTCCACGGAAGGGGCCTGGATAAAGACGGAAAGGGCCTGGTCGCCGAAGTATTTCTTCAGGTTCACGCCGCCCTTGACATCCACGTCGAAGATAATGACATGGCCGCGCGCCCAGATCCGGTTCACTTCCGCCTTGAGCGTGCCGTAAAAGCGGTCCGGATAGACTTCCTCGAATTCCACGAACTTGTCGTCCCGCACCAGGAGACGGAAGACATCGGCCGAATAGAAGAAGTACTCCACGCCGTCCTTTTCCGCTCCCCGCGGCAGCCGGGAGGTAGCGGACACGGAAAATTCGATCTCGGGATGGAGACCCAGGATATGGTTGACAATCGTACTTTTACCGGACCCGGATGGGGCGGAAAAGATCAATACTTTGTTGCCCATGCGTTCATCTGTTTTTGTGACGGAACAAAAATAAGCATTTTCGGCGAAACATCGGCCCGATCGGACCCGCCAACGCTTTTAATTTCTTTTAAAAATCACTAAATTTGCGGACGCTTAGGAGAAAGAACGTTTAACACTTTTTTATTATGGTTTCTTACAAAGAATTAGGTCTTGTGAACACCCGTGAGATGTTCGCGAAGGCAGTTGCCGGCGGATACGCCATCCCGGCTTTCAACTTCAACAACATGGAGCAGCTCCAGGCCATCATCCAGGCCGCTGCCGAGACCAAGTCCCCGGTCATCCTCCAGGTTTCCAAGGGCGCCCGCAACTATGCCAACCAGACCCTTCTCCGCTATATGGCGGAAGGTGCCGTCGAGTATGCGAAGGAACTCGGCTGGGAAAAGCCCCAGATCGTCCTCCATCTGGACCACGGCGACAGCTTCGAACTGTGCAAGAGCTGCGTGGACATGGGCTTCAGCTCCGTGATGATCGACGCTTCCTCCCTCCCCTACGAGGAGAACATCGCCCTCACCAAGAAGGTCGTGGACTACGCCCACCAGTATGACGTGACCGTCGAGGCCGAACTCGGCGTGCTCGCCGGCGTGGAGGATGAGGTTTCCGCCGAGGAATCCCACTACACCCGTCCGGAAGAGGTCATCGACTTCGCCACCCGCACCGGCTGCGACTCCCTCGCCATCTCCATCGGTACGTCCCACGGCGCCTACAAGTTCAAGCCCGAGCAGTGCACCCGTGACCCGAAGACCGGCCGCCTGGTTCCCCCGCCGCTTGCCTTCGACGTCCTCCACGAGATCGAGAAGAAGCTCCCCGGCTTCCCCATCGTCCTCCACGGTTCCTCCTCCGTTCCGCAGGAGTATGTGGACATCATCAACACCTACGGTGGCAAGCTTCCGGATGCGGTCGGTATCCCCGAGGAGCAGCTCCGCGAGGCCTCCAAGAGCGCTGTCTGCAAGATCAACATCGACTCCGACAGCCGTCTCGCGATGACCGCCGCCATCCGCAAGGTCTTCCACGACAAGCCCGGCGAGTTCGACCCGCGCAAGTACCTCGGTCCCGCCCGTGACGAGATGAAGAAGCTCTACATGCACAAGATCGTGAACGTCCTCGGTTCCGACGGCAAGGCCGAGTAATCCGAAGACAATGGCTATGAAAAACGGTTCCCGCTTGTTCGGGGGCCGTTTTTTTTGTAAGTTTGTGACAGAAACTCTGATACAACCTGATATGAAAAGATTCCTGACCCTGGTTGCGCTGGCTGCGCTTGCCGCCGGCACGACCGCCCGGGCCGACGAGGCCCGTCTGCTGCGCTTCCCGGCCACCAACGGCACGGAAGTGGCGTTCTCCTACGGCGGAGACCTTTGGACCGTCCCCGTCACCGGCGGCGAGGCCCGCCGGCTGACTTCCCACATCGGCTACGAGATGTTCGCCCGCTATTCGCCGGACGGAAAGAGCATCGCCTTCACCGGCGAGTATGACGGCAACCGCGAAGTGTACCTGATTCCCGCCAAGGGCGGCGAACCGGTCCGCATGACTTACACCTCCACCAACGGCCGCGATGACCTGGGCGACCGCATGGGTCCGAACAACATCGTGATGGGCTGGTCCCCGGACGGAAAGAAGATCGTCTATCGCAACCGCATCGGCGACGGCTTCCCCGGCAAGCTCTGGACCGTGGGTCCGGAAGGGGGCATGCCGGCGGAGATTCCGCTCCCGGAGGGCGGCTTCTGCTCCTATTCCCCGGACGGGAAGAAACTGGCCTACAACCGCGTGATGCGCGAATTCCGCACCTGGAAGTACTACCGGGGCGGCATGGCGGACGACGTGTGGGTCTATGACCCCAAGGCCGGCAAGGTGGAGAATGTCACCAACAACGTGGCCCAGGACATCTTCCCGATGTGGATCGGCGACGAGATTTTCTTCGCCTCCGACCGCGACATGATCATGAACCTGTTCGTGTACAATACGAAAACGAAGAAAACCGAGAAGGTGACGAACTTCCAGGAGTACGACGTGAAGTTCCCCTCCACCGACGGCAAGACCATCGTCTTCGAGAACGGCGGCTGGCTGTACCGGCTGGACCCGAAGGACCGCAAGGCCGTCAAGATTCCCGTGACGCTCGCATCGGACGACATCTACGGTCGTGCCGAGCGGGTAAATGTGGCAGGAAAGCGGACGGGGATGAGCCTCTCTCCGGACGGTGCGCGCATGGTCGTGACCGCCCGGGGTGAAGTCTTCGACGTTCCCGTGGAGAAGGGTGTCACCCGCAACATCAGCCGTACGCCCGGTTCCAACGACCGCAGCGCCGACTGGAGCCCGGACGGAAAATGGATCGCCTGGATCGGCGATGCCACGGGCGAGACGGAGATCTACCTGTATGACGCCGTAAACGGCGGCGACCCGGTCCAGGTCACAAAGGGGGCCGATACCTATATCCGTTCCCTGCAGTGGAGCCCCGACAGCAAGCACATCCTGTTCACGGATCGCAAGAACCGCGTCGTGGAAGTGGATCCTTTCGCGAAGACCCGGCGCACAGTCATGCAGAACCCCGAGTCCGAATTCTATGGCATTGAATACTCTCCGGACAGCCAATGGCTCGCCTACACGAAGCCGGCGGCCAACGAGATGAATATCGTCTATCTGTACAACCTCGCCAGCGGGAAGGAATATCCCGTCACCGAGCGCTGGTACAACAGCGGCAGCCCTACATTCAGCGCCGACGGAAAATACCTCATCTTCACCTCGGACCGTGACCTGAACCCGCAGTACAGCCGCATCGAATGGAACTATGCCTACGGTGACATGTCCGGCGTCTATATGGCCATGCTGTCCAAGGACACGCCCTCGCCGCTGATTGCGACGGATCCGGTCGTCAAGGTGGAAAAGCCCGCTGCAGACGAGCCCAAGGCCGATGCGAAGAAAGGCGGCGCCCCGAAGACGGCTGAAAAGTCCGCCACGAAGGTGGATCCCGACGGCATCGTGGACCGCATCGTGAAACTGCCCGTCAAGGGACGCGGCTTCTACAGCGACGGGTCCAAACTCTGGTACGGCGGCGGCCGCGGCACCCGCGTGTTCGACTTCGCAACCCAGAAGGACGAGGAATGCACCGATGCCCGGATGATGGTCCGGAACGGCGATAAGAAGGCCCTCTTCATGAAGGGACGCGACCTGTACGTGGCGGCGCCCGGCCCGAAAGTGGGCCTGAAGGACAAAGTGTCCCTGGACGGTCTTGTCGCCACGGTGGACTACGCCCAGGAATGGCCCCAACTCTATGACGAGGTCTGGCGCGCCTTCCGCGACGGCTACTATCTGGAGAACATGCACGGACGCGACTGGAAGGCCGTCAAAGCCAAGTATGAAGTGCTTGTCCCGTACGCCAAGACCCGCCTGGACGTGAACTACATCATCGGCGAGATGATCTCCGAGGTGGCCAGCGGCCACGCCTATGTCACCCCGCCGTCCGACTATCCCAAGCCGGAGCGCATCCCGATGGGCCTGCTGGGCGCCGAACTCTCCAAGGTCAAGGACGGCTTCCGCATCGACCGCATCCTCCAGGGCGCAACCTACCGGCCGGAACTGCGTTCCCCGCTCCAGGAACCGGGCCTCGGCGTGAAGGAAGGCGATGTCATCACCGCCATCGACGGCGTCTCCCTCCAGGATGTGGACAACATCTACAAACTCCTGGTGGGCAAGGCCGATGTCCTCACGGAACTCACCGTCGGCGGAAAGAAAGTGGTCGTGAAGCCCATCGCCGACGAGTATCCGCTCTACCACTACGAGTGGATCCTGAAGAACATCGAGACCGTGGACAGGCTCTCCGGCGGCAAGGTGGGCTACATCTACATCCCGGACATGGGCGCGGAAGGCCTGAATGAATGGGCCCGCTACTACTATCCGCAGCTGGACAAGGAAGCCCTCATCATCGACGACCGCGAAAACGGCGGCGGCAACATCTCCCCGATGATCATCGAACGCCTCCAGCGCGAGGTATACCGGATGACGATGCGCCGCGGTTCCACCCGCACCGGCACGGTCCCGGAAGGCACGCACACCGGCCCGAAAGTACTGCTGATCAACAAGTACTCCGCCTCCGACGGCGACCTCTTCCCGTGGAGTTTCAAGGCCAACAACCTGGGTACCGTCATCGGCACGCGCACCTGGGGCGGCATCGTGGGCATCAGCGGTTCCCTGCCGTACATGGACGGAACCGACGTCCGCGTCCCGTTCTTCACGAACTACGACGCCAAGACCGGACAGTGGATCGTGGAGAACCACGGCGTGGATCCGGACATCCTCCTGGACAACGATCCCATCCGCGAGTATGCCGGTGAGGACCAGCAGCTGGAGAAGGCTGTCCAGGTAGCCCTCGAGCAGCTTAAGGACCGCAAGCCGCTCCCGGGCATCCCGGCTCCGAGGACCTACAAGGACCTGGGACTGGAGCAACTGCCGTAAGGCCTGAATAACGACGCAGGGAGGGTGACCGGAAATTTTGGCCACCCTCCCTACGTTTATTCAAAGGATTTGCGTATTTTTGCAGACTTGAATCGATACAAGACAATACGACATGGAAGAATTGCAGAAGAAAAGAATGCTGTCCGGCATCCAGCCCAGCGGAGACCTTCATCTCGGAAACTATCTCGGCGCCATCAAGAACTGGGCGGACCGGGTGAACGATTATGAGTGTTATTACTTCATGGCCGACCTCCATACCATCACCGTCCGGCAGGATCCGGCCGAGCTCCGCAAGCGCTCGATCAACCAGTTGGCCCAGTACATCGCCTGCGGCCTGGATCCCGAACAGAACGTGCTCTTCCTCCAGTCGCATGTGCCCGCGCACAGCCAGCTTGCCTGGGTGCTGAACTGCTATACGATGTTCGGGGAACTGTCCCGCATGACCCAGTTCAAGGACAAATCGGCCAAATACAGCAACAACATCAACGCCGGCCTTTTCACCTATCCGGTCCTGATGGCGGCGGACATCCTGCTGTACCAGCCCGATTACGTTCCGGTCGGAGAAGACCAGAAGCAACACGTGGAGATCTGCCGGGATATCGCCCAGCGTTTCAACAGCATCTACGGCGACGTGTTCAAGATTCCCGAGCCGCTGATCGCCAAGACGGGCGCCCGGATCTACGGTCTTACCACCCCGGGCGACAAGATGAGCAAATCCGTTCCCGACGGCTGCGTCTTCCTCATGGACTCCCCCGATGACATCCGCCGGAAGTTCAAGCGGGCCGTCACCGACTCGGACCGCGAGAACTGCGTCCGGTTCGACAAGGAGAACAAGCCCGGCGTCGCCAACCTCATGAACATCTACGCCACCCTCACCGGCAAGACCATCCCCGAGATCGAGGCGGAATTCGACGGACAGGGTTACGGCGTCTTCAAGCCCGCCGTCGGCGAAGTCGTGGTGGAGGCCCTCCGCCCCATCCGCGAAGAGGCCGAGCGCCTCATGAAGGACAAGGCCTACCTCAACGAGGTGTACCTGAAGGGGGCCGAAAAGGCATCCTACGTGGCCAACAAGACCCTTCGGAAGGTCTATAAGAAGGTAGGATTCTACCAGATCTAAGTTTAAAAGCGGTGCTCGGATGAGCGCCGCTTTTTGTCATTTCCTGAGCCGCAGCGAATTCGTCACCACGCAGACGCTTGACAGCGCCATGCAGGCCGCGGCGACCATAGGGTTCAGGAGGAAGCCGTTGACCGGATACAGGATGCCGGCGGCCAGGGGAACGGCCAACAGGTTGTAGATAAACGCCCAGAAAAGGTTTTCCCGGATAATCGTGACCGTACGCTTGGAAAGTCGCACGAGGTCGCTGAGTTTCGAAAGGTCGGAGGAGACGATGGTCACCTGCGCCGTGTCGATGGCGATGTCGCTTCCCTGGCCCATGGCTATGCCCAGGTCCGCCTGCGCCAGGGCGGCGCTGTCGTTGATGCCGTCGCCCACCATGGCGACCCGCTTTCCGGAGGCCTGCAGCTGCTTCACGTATTCGGCCTTGTCCTGCGGGAGGACATGGGCCTTCACATGGGAAATGCCGGTTTCCTCGGCGATATGGCGGGCGGCCACTTCGTTGTCACCCGTAAGCATGTGGATTTCGATTCCCTGGGCCTGGAGGGCCTTGACGGCCTGGACCGAGGTGTCCTTGAGTTCGTCCGAAAGGGCCAGGACGGCATAGACCTTTACCTTGTCGAAGAGGAGCGTCACCGTATGGCCGGCGTCCATCCAGGGACCGATGCTGTCACCCACCATGGGGTTCGTCGCCTCGGGCAGGTCGCCGCACACGTCCCGGAGCAGGTCCATATTGCCCACATAGTAGCGCCGGCCATGGACCGTACCGGCGATGCCCTTGCCCAGGACCGCCTCGAAATCCTCCACCGGGAGGTCTTCGCAGCCCCGGAGGGACTCGCAGACAGCGAGGGCGAGCGGATGCTCGGAACGGTGCTCCAGCGCATAAAGGACGTCGCGGAGGTTCAGGGCCGTGGGATCGTCTTCCGTCGTGATGGAAGGGTCCCAGACGGATTCCACCACGGAGGGCTTCCCTTCCGTCAGGGTGCCGGTCTTGTCCATGACCATCGCCTGGACTTTCCGGGCAACCTGCAGGCTCTCCGCATCCTTGATGAGGATGCCCTTGGAGGCCCCGTTGCCGATGCCGGCGATGATGGCGGTCGGCGTAGCCAGGCCCAGCGAGCACGGGCAGGCGATGACAAGGACCGTCACCATGGACAAAAGACCCAGGGTGACTTCCCCACACAGGATCCAGATGAGGAGCGTCAGGACGGAGATGCCGATGATGACGGGCACGAAGACCGCCGCGATGCGGTCCACCGTCTTCTGGATCGGGGCCTTGGAGCCCTGCGCGTCCCGTACCATCCGGATGATGCCGGAAAGGAGGGTGTTCTCCCCCACTTTCTCCACCTTCACAGTCAAGGCGCCGTTCTGGTTGATGGTGCCGGCATAGACATGGGAACCAGCCTGCTTGAGGGCCGG
This sequence comes from uncultured Bacteroidia bacterium, assembly GCA_902781705.1. Lineage (GTDB taxonomy): Bacteria > Bacteroidota > Bacteroidia > Bacteroidales > UBA932 > Cryptobacteroides. The sequence goes on along the minus strand of CACZKE010000006.1, from coordinate 79,303 downwards.
GACCGGTTCGCCGGTCAACGTGCTTTCATCCACGTAGGAGGAGCCGTCCGTGACCAGGCCGTCCACCGCAAGGCGTTCGCCCGGCTTCACCAGGACCGTCTCTCCAGGGCGGGCCGTAGAGCCCTTCTCCTGCAGGCCGATCAGTTTGCGGATGGCAGCGGTGGTGCTGTGTTTCGCCCGCTCCTCCAGCAGCCGGCCGATGAGGATGAAGGCGACGATCATCGTCGCCGATTCGAAATACAGATGCGCTTCCAGCCCCTGCGAGGTCCAAACCTGCGGGAACAGGAGGTTGAATACGCTGAACAGATAGGAAATGGACACCGACAGGGCCACGAGCGTGTCCATGTTGGCACTGCCATGGCGCAGGGCGCTGAATCCGGCCTTGAAGAACCGGCGTCCGCACCAGAAGACGACCGGGGTCGCGAGGGCCCACAGGACGAATCCTTTTCCGGGGAAATCCTCAAACCCCATGCTGAGCAGCATTACGAGGGCGGCCAGCACGCAGGCGAGGAGCGTATCTTTCTTCAGGGCGCTGAAGGCGTCCTGGCGGGCTATCTCGGCTTCCGAGTCGGCTTCGTCGTCGGAACCGTCCACCAGCATGTCGTAACCGGCATCCTGGACGGCTTTCTTCAGTTCACCGGGCGTCACCACCGCCGGGTCATAATCGACCTGGGCGGAATTGGAGGCCAGTGACACATTCACGCCGCTCACGCCCTTGCAGGCCTTGAGCGTATTCTCCACGCGCGCCACGCAAGCGGCGCATCCCATTCCCTGAACCGGGAAGTTTCTTCTCTTGACTCCCATTGTCCTGAAATCTTTCAAAAACAAACAAAGATAAACATTTTTATGCGTATTTTTGTGGAAACAACCTCTCACACCCATGAAAAAGTCGGTTCTCATCCTCCTGGCGGCCCTCGTTTCCGCCACCCTCTCCGCCCAGGTCTTTACCGAAGCATCCGACCTTACCCTCATCGGCAAGATCATCGACACGCCCAACCCCTACCACCGGGTGGACACGGTCAAATACAAGGGTTTCACCAAGGGAGAGAACCTGCAGGTCCGCTGCCCCGCCGGCCTGGCCGTCCTGTTCCAGACCGACGCCCCTTCCATCACCCTCCGGGCGACGGGCGACTTCTCCTACCAGGCCAACAACACCATGCGCATCGCCTCCCACGGCTTCGACCTGTATATCCGCAAGGACGGGGAATGGCTCTGGGCCGCCGCCTGCGCCCCCGCACCCCGGAATCCCCAGGCACCGATGGAACTGATCAAGGACATGGCCCCCGGCGTAAAGGAATGCCTCCTGTACCTGCCCATCTACAGCGAACTGACCTCCCTGAAAATCGGGGTTCCGGAAGGGAACCGGCTCGAGCCCATGGAATCCCCCTTCCGCCACCGTGTCGCCATCTTCGGCTCCAGTTTCACCCACGGCATCTCCACGAGCCGCGCCGGCATGTCCTACCCGGACCAGTTCACCCGCCACACCGGCATCCAGATGCTGTCCCTGGGCTGCAGCGGCAACTGCAAGATGCAGCCCTACTTCGCCGACGTCCTGGCGGATGTCGATGCCGACGCCTTCGTCTTCGACGCCTTCTCCAATCCCAATGCGAAAATGATCGAGGAACGCCTCTTCCCCTTCATCGAGCGCCTCCAGGCCGCCCATCCGGGCAAGCCCCTCATCTTCCAGCAGACCATCCGGCGGGAAAAGCGCAACTTCGACACGAAGGTCGAGGCCAACGAAGCCGCCAAGCAGCACATGGCCGACAGCCTGATGAAGATCGCCGTCAAGCGGTACAAGGACGTGTATTACATCCGTCCGAACGCCTCCTCCCCCCTGCAGGAATCCTCCGTGGACGGCATCCACCCCGACGACTACGGCTACTACCTCTGGTCCCGCTCCATCGAAAAGCCCCTGAAGAAGATCCTCCGCAAGTACGGGATCCGGTGATGAGAACAGGGCCCGCGGGCGCCATTCCCATAATCCACTGACTCTTAACTAGTTGTGAAACAACATCCCGCAGCCCCATCGGAAATCCGGGAGGCCTGCGGCCTGCCCTTTTGTAAACGTCTGTAAAACAAGCGCTTCCCGACAGACCACTTACAGGCCTACTGTCAATTCCTGGTACATCTTGAACAGGCGGGCCACAATTTCCGACTCACTGGCGTCCTTGGGGAAACCATAGGCGTCGAGGACAGCGAGGTCATTGGCTCGGTGGGCTTTCATCAATTCCGGGAAAAGGATGAGGTTGCCGTACATGTCTGCCAATGAAGCGTCAGGATAAATCTGCCGGGCATCCAGGATGGATTGGGCGGTCTGTTCAATCTTGGCTTTCTGGGCTTCAGTGGGGGCGGGCCAAGGGAAGTTATTGTAAACATCCTTTACTGTATAGCTATAATCGCTTTTTAAGCGACAGCAAATAGCCCGCATCCAGGCCATATGAATAGAAGACTCAAGGATGCCAAAACAATACAGATTACCATTGGGAAGAATACGTACTTTATCACTACACAGAACGGTATCATCCATGTAACCCATAGGAATGTACGGGCGGCGTTGTGAAGAGACCTGCGGAATAACAATGTAATTCCCCTTCGGCATGTTTTCCACATGGAATCTTGTCGGCCTGTCCGCCAACTTCACGGTTCCGGCACTGGGACTAGCCAAACGATAATCCCTAACAGCCTCTATCCGTTTCATACATTCAGGAAGCTTCAGCAAGTCCACCGGATTGGCATCCCCCAGCCACAAACACCAGCGAGGGCGGCGGTTGATGAATTCATCAGAGCCGTACCAACGTCGGAAGTACTTTTCCGAACCCGGCTCTTTGGCTACAAAAGCGTTCTTCTCTTCATCCTTGAACAGATAGAATCCACCGTCTATGGGCTTGTTTCCAATCCCTATTTCAGGGATATCACATAGCGGTTTCGGCCGACTCTCGACAAAGACATTCTCTCCATCGATCAGATAGCCGTTGATATTGGCGGCTTCGATGACAGTCCCACCGTCGTAGATTCTTCGCTTTCGCTCGGAATGACAGAGGGAGAAACCGACGATGACGCAATGGACATGGGCTTTCTGGTTGGCCTCGCTATCCCAGATAAAGGTTCGCCAGGCAAAGTCGATATGGACGCCCTCTTCCATCAACGGTTTCCACAGATTGGCCACCTGTTCACCCTGGGTGATGGAGTTGGTGGATACCAATGCCGACCGAACGGAAGGATTCTCCTTCATCAATGACAATGCCTTCTTGTACCAACCGGTGACATAATCCATATTTCCGAGGTTCTTCCACTTGTGGCCAAAGACCGCCGACAAGTCCTCTTTCTGCTCCGAAGACATGACCCGGGCGCCCAGGAAGGGTGGATTCCCCATGATGTAGTCGAACCGGACCCGATGGAAGGTTTTCTTCTTTCCGCCGGCATGGATCTGGATATCAGGGCTGTACAGGTCCATGCTTCCATACCTGACAACCGGATCCTCCAATACGGCCGACGGGAATTCCTCCATAGGATAGATATGGGTATGATCCGCAAAAACGACGGGATCATCCCCAATCTCTTCCCATAACGACCAGTCCATCCGCAGGGCATTCCCTTCATGGATATTGTGATAATCCTTCAGCGGCAGGGGTTCCAGGTCATAACCCACGATGGCATCGGTCTCCCGCAGCATCTGGGTTTCGGCGATCCAGAGGGCGGCCTGGGATACAGAGCAGGCAAAGTCATTGATTTCAATGCCATAAAACTGGTAGATGCTGACTTTGATCGGGTCAGCCAGTCCGCCAATCACCCGGTCTTCATAGAGAATCTTGATGGCTTCGTTTTCCAACCTTCGAAGACAAGTATAGGATTCCGTCAGGAAATTACCGGAACCGCAGGCAGGGTCCAGGAACTTCAGACCGGCGAGTTTGTCCTGGAATTCGGCAGCCCTCGTTTTCTTCGTCCGGACCACCTTCTCCGCCTTGATATCGGCCAGTTCAGCCTTCAGGTCATCCAGGAAGAGCGGGTCTATGACCTTATGGATGTTCTCAATGGACGTATAGTGCATTCCACCGGCCCTTCTTGTCGAGGGATTCAGGGTGGATTCGAAGACGGCACCAAAGATGGTCGGCGAAATGAGACTCCAGTCGAAATCATCACTGGCCCTTTGGAGGATGAGGTTCCGGATTTCCTCCGTGATCCTCGGAATCTCAATCTCACCGGCAAACATTCCGCCACTGACAAAGGGGAAAGCCGCCAGAGACTCATCCATATAAGGGTCTCTGTCTTCGGGGGCCGTATCAAGGACCTGGAACAGTTCGATGAGGGCCTTCCGGAATTCTGATAATGAGAACTGGGACAGATAGTCATGGAACATGTTCTTGGCCCCGAAAACACCGGCGTCCTCGGCATAGAGACAGAACACCAGGCGGACACAGAGCTTATTCAGGCTCTTCTGGCTGTCCGGATTCTCCGGATGAAGGTACTGCTCCAGGAACTTTTCATAGAGGACGCCCACGATCTCACCGGCCTGGATACTGACCTCCAGTTCCTTCTTGATATGGACATTGGTATCATCGACCAGGAAGGAAAGGCGGGTGAATTCTTTTTCAAGGTCCTGGAGGAGGATGACTTCCGGAGCGTCGTTGGGGTGCTCCATGTCATGGACCTCGAAGGTCTCGAAGTTGCAAGCGACAATCCAGCGAGGATGCATGGCAAGTGGCAATCCGGCGGCATACCGGCGACCCTGCTGGTAAGGAGTCAGTTCGGCACCATCGGACTGTCTTGCTTTGGCGGACAGGTCGATATGGGAACCCTTCTGTTCGATGAGGACCTTGGTGGAAGAGATATAGGCGTCAATGAAATCAGAGCCTTTCTCCTTGGTGATGGTCTTGACGGGAATCTCGAACTGCATGATGGACATGGGGTTGTCGATGCCGAATACCCTATGCAGAAGATCCAGCCAGAACCGCTGAGTCTCTCCCTTCTCATATCCCTTGCCCATCCAATCCTTGACAAATTCCTTGACCGCCTGCCGCTGCTTCGTTCCCGTTTCCATAATATCCTTTGTTTCAGTGTCACCACAAAAATAGCGATTTTTCAGGGAAATCCGCTATCTCTGCCCAACATCCAATCACAATCCCAGTCCCGTTACCTCATCTCCATCCAACGCCTGAAACCGAGGCATTCTTTTTCCGTCCCTCTCGACCTCACCAATGCAGTGATTCTGGTGGGGAATCAAAAAGCCTCCGGTCCATCGAAGGGCCGGAGGCGATGATTTACTGTAGCAGAGGAGGTTATTCGGTGCGATTGGCCTCTTCCATGACCTTCTGGGTGGTGCGTTCCACCTGGGCTTCGGCCTTCTCGGCGGCATCGCGGGCGGCATCGAGGTTCTGCTGGACCTCGGTGGCGTTCTTGAGCTCCTTCTGCGAGGCCTTCATGTCCTTCTTGGCGTCCTTGAGATCCTTGCGGGCGGCCTTTTCGGCCTTCTTGGACTCGGAGATCGTCTTCTTGGAAGCCTTGATGGACTTCTGGGCCGACTTCAGGCGGGCATTCTCCTCCTTGAGGTAGCTCTTGACATTCTTGAGGTCACGCTGCAGGCCCTTGATCTCGTTCTCGGAGACTTTCAGGCGGGCCTTGTCGGAAGCGTCCAGGCGGCCGTCCAGCTTGAGGGATTCCTTCTCCAGCTTGAGGGACTGCTTCTTGATCTTGATCTCCCCTTCGCGGGCCTTGATGTCTTCCTTGAGGGTCTTGATCCGTTTCTTGGCCTGCTCCACGACGGCCTTGTTGGCATCGATCTGGCGCTCGGCCGCGTTCACGGTCCGGCGGCTTTCCGCCTGCTGGTGCCGATGGGCACGCTCGGCGTCATTCAGGGCGTCCTGCTTTTCGCGGACGGCCTGCTGGGCCTGCTCCACGACTTCCACGTTCTGCGAGAACGCAGGCATGGCAGCGAGAAACATCGCTGCCAGCACTGTGATGGTTACCTTTTTCATATCGGGGATATTGGATTTACTGCTCGTCCGGACCCTGGTCGCCGCCCGGGTTGCCGCCCGGCTGGCCACCGCCGTTGAAAGGACCCTGAGGGCCACCCTGGAACGGTCCCTGAGGGCCACCCTGGAACGGTCCCTGAGGACCGCCCTGCTGGGCACCGGCACCGGCCTGGTACATCTTCTCGAAGGCCTTGTTCAGCGCCTCGGAGTAGCGGTCGATATCGGCGATGTTCTGGCTCTTCACAGCCTCCTTGAGGAGGTTGCAGTTGCTCTCGACCTCGGCCTTGATGTCAGCGGGGACCTTGTCGCCGTTCTCCTTCAGGAACTTCTCAGCCTGGAAGGTGAGGGCGTCGGCACCGTTGATCTTGTCCACGCGCTCCTTCTCGGCCTTGTCGGCGGCCTCGTTGGCCTTCGCCTCGTCCCGCATGCGCTGGATCTCGGCGTCGGACAGGCCGGAGCTGGCCTCGATACGGATGTGCTGTTCCTTGCCCGTGGCCTTGTCCTTCGCGGACACGTTCAGGATACCGTTGGCGTCGATGTCGAAGGTGACTTCGATCTGCGGGATACCGCGCGGGGCCGGAGCGATGCCGTCCAGGTGGAACACGCCGATCTGCTTGTTGTCCTTGGCCATCGGACGCTCGCCCTGCAGGACGCGGATCTCCACGGAAGGCTGGTTATCGGCCGCGGTGGAGAACACCTGGGACTTGCGGGCCGGGATCGTGGTGTTCGCGTCGATGAGCTTGGTCATCACGCCGCCGAGGGTCTCGATACCCAAGGAAAGCGGGGTGACATCCAGCAGAAGGATGTTCTGGTCGTGGAGCTCGCCGGTGAGGATGCCGCCCTGGATGGAGGCGCCGATCGCGACGACCTCGTCCGGGTTCACGCTCTTGTTGGGCTCCTTGCCGAAGAAGTTCTTCACCAGTTCCTGCACGTACGGGATACGGGTGGAACCGCCCACGAGGAGGACCTCGTCAATGTCCGACGGATTCAGGTGCGCATCCGCGAGGGCCTTGCGGCACGGCTCGATGGAACGCTGGAACAGGCTGTCGGAGAGTTGCTCGAACTTCGCGCGGGTGAGGGTCTTCACCAGGTGCTTGGGGATGCCGTCCACCGGCATGATGTACGGGAGGTTGATCTCCGTGGAGGTCTGGCTGGAGAGTTCGATCTTCGCCTTCTCCGCCGCCTCTTTCAGACGCTGCAGGGCCATCGGGTCCTTCTTCAGGTCGATGCCGCCGTTCTCCGCGGCGAACTCGCCGGCGAGCCAGTCGATGATGACCTGGTCGAAGTCGTCGCCGCCCAGGTGCGTGTCACCGTTGGTGGAGAGCACCTCGAAGACGCCGCCGCCGAGCTGCAGGATGGAGATATCGAAGGTACCGCCGCCGAGGTCGTACACAGCGACCTTCATGTCCTTGTCCTTCTTGTCCAGGCCATAGGCGAGGGCCGCGGCCGTCGGCTCGTTGATGATACGCTTCACGTCGAGACCCGCGATGCGGCCGGCCTCCTTGGTGGCCTGGCGCTGGGAGTCGGAGAAGTAGGCCGGGACGGTGATGACCGCCTCGGTGACGTCCTGGCGGAGGTATTCCTCCGCGGTCTTCTTCATCTTCTGGAGGATCATCGCGGAGATTTCCTGCGGCGTATAGAGTTTGCCGTTGATGTCCACACGGGTGGTGTTGTTCTCGCCGCGGACCACCTTGTACGGCATCCGGGAGACTTCCTGGGTCACCCGGTCATAGGTTTCGCCCATGAACCGCTTGATGGAGAACACGGTGTTGTTCGGGTTGGTGATGGCCTGGCGCTTGGCCGGGCTTCCGATCTTGCGCTCGCCGCCGTCGGTGAAAGCCACGACGGACGGAGTGGTGCGCTGTCCCTCGTTATTGATGATGACGGTAGGCTGGTTGCCTTCCATCACGGCCACGCACGAGTTCGTGGTTCCGAGGTCGATTCCGATAATCTTTCCCATAGTATTCAATGTTTATTCGTTTTACTTCCAAGGCCGTCCGGTGCGGGCGGCGATTCCCTTTCATCGAACTCCGTGCCAAGGATGCAATTCTGACAAATTGTCATTATCTTTGCACCAAATTCTGACAGCGATGGGATACAGACAAATGCCGCAAAACGAGTTCGAAGACCTCCAGGGACGCATTCTCTACGAGGACAACCACCTGCTTATCCTCAACAAGCGCCCGGGCGAGATCGTGCAGGGCGACAAGACCGGCGACGAGCCGCTGAGCGAGACGCTCAAGGCCTTCGTCGCGCAGCGGGACGCCAAGCCGGGACAGGTGTTCATGGGTGTCCCCCACCGTCTGGACCGTCCCGTGAGCGGCATCGTCGTCTTCGCCAAGACCTCCAAGGCCCTGGAACGCCTCAACGCCATGTTCCGCAGCGGTGAGGTGCACAAGACCTACTGGGCCCTTTGCTGCGGCAGGCCCTCCCCCGAATCGGCCCTCCTGACGGACTGGATGACCCGGAACGAAAAGCTCAACAAATCCTTCATCGCCAAGGGTCCCGGCCGCGAAGCCAAAGAGGCGAAACTGAAATACACCTACCTGAAAAGCACCGAGCGCTACCATCTCGTGGAAGTGGAACTCCTCACCGGCCGCCACCACCAGATCCGCTGCCAGCTCGCGCACATCGGCTGTCCCATCAAGGGCGACCTTAAGTACGGCGCTCCCCGTTCCAATCCGGACGGCGGCATCTCCCTCCACGCCCGTTCCATCCGCCTGATCCATCCCGTCAAGAAGACGGAACTCTTCCTCGAAGCCCCCGTTCCCGCATCCTGGAAGGGCGTATAGACGGAAAATCCCGCCCCGCATCGCTGCAGGACGGGATCCGGCGCTCCCCTGCCGGGACTGGTTTTACTTCGTGGACTCCCGGTTCCTCTTCCGAAGCCGTGCGCACCAAGTGCTCGGGGATTCCTCCATCACCAGTTTGAATGCCTGATTGAAGGTCGTGTTGGAACGGAAACCGGCCAGTTGGCCGAGTTCCGTCACCCGGAGCGACTTGTTTTTCCGGAAAACCTCCATCGCATACATCACCCGATAATAGTTGATGTAGTTCCTGAAGTTCTTTCCGGAATAGTAATTAATGGTCTTGGAGAGGTACACCTTGTTGGTATACAGCGCATTGGAAAGGTCACCCAGGGAGAAGGACTCCACCAGGAAAGGTTTCTTGTCCGCCATGTACCGGCAACACCTGTCGTACAGAAACTGGTCAACAGCGCCAGGCCCGTCTGCCTGCTGTGAAACGGTGTCGTCCCCCTTTTCAGGGGTGGATGCCGGCCGGCGTCCCGGCCCGTGAAGGGCTTGGGACCGGCCCAGGAAGTACACTCCGGTCAGTAACGCCGGAGCGAAAAACAGCATCAGGGTCATACTCATTCTCTGACGGTTTTTCGCCCGGCAGGGAAACACCTATTTTCCTTTGATCGTATCGAAGCCCTGCCCGTACACGCCGTTTACGGAGGAAACAGACAGGAAGGCGTTCGGGTCGATGGCCTTGATATAGCGGAGCAACAGGTTCAGATCGGTCTTGCGGGTGATCACCATCAGGACCTCGGTGGGATTCTTGGTGTACCAACCCTTGCCGTCCAGGACGGTGACGCCCCGTTTGAGGTCATGCGTGATGGAATCGGCGATCTCTGCATATTTCTTGGAAAGGATGAACAGCTGGACGCTCTGCTGCGAGCCGGAGAGGTAGGCGTCGATCACCCGGCCGTTCACCGTCACGAGGATGAGACCGTAGATAACCGTCGTCACCTTCTCGGAGAAGGGCATCAGGTGCGTGAGCGGCTCCCCGTCAGGGCCCAGGAGTTGTTTTCCCGTCTGCGGGTCCAGGTCCGGTACAATGGACGGGACGAGCAGGGAGGACAGGATGATGATGAAATCCAGGTACAGGATCACCTTGCCCGGCGAGACATTGCGGTACTTCGTGTAGATGAGCGCAATGATGTCCGTCCCACCCGTACTGCCGCCGTTGGAGATGGACATGCCGATGCCGATGCCGGCCATTACACCGCCGCACAAGGTGGACATCAGCTTTCCGTTCTGGAGGGCCAGCGTCTGGATGATTTCCAGCGGAATCACCTCCGGCAGGAACCGCAGTCCCATGGAGGCCAGGATGATGGCATAGATGGTCTTGGCGCCGAACCCCATGCCGATCACGACCACGGCCACGATGATGAGGATGGCGTTGATGACGAAGTAGGAGTAACCCATCTGGATCGCTCCGCCCGTGGCGTACTGGATCATGGAGGCGATACCGGAAACGCCACCGCCCACCAGGTTGTTGGGCATCAGGAAGATGGACCATCCCGTCACGTAGATCAGGATACCCAGCGTGACGAGGGCCCATTCCTTGACGATGGTCAAGGGTTTGCTTTGAAGTTGAGGCATAGTTTATTTAAGGACGACGTTGACGATGCGGCCAGGGACCACGATCACCTTCACGATGTGCTGTTCGCCCACGTAGCGCGGCGTGGACTCATGGGCACGGACCAGCGCCTCCACTTCCGCCGGGGCCTTGTCGGCCGGGACGTCGATGAAGAAGCGGGTCTTGCCGTTGAAGGAGACCGGGTACTTGACGGTGTTCTCCACCGTATACTCTTCGTGGTACTCGGGGAAGGTGGCGTATGTGATGGAATCCTCATGGCCCAACTGGTGCCACAGTTCCTCCGCGATGTGCGGGGCGAACGGGGACAGCAGGATGAGGAGCGGCTCCAGGACGGCCCGCTTGTGGCAGTTCTGCAGTTCGTTCAGGGCGATCATGAAGGCCGATACGGTCGTATTGTAGGAGAAGTTCTCGATGTCCTCCTGCTCCTTGCCGATGAGTTTGTGCAGGGCCTTGAGTTCGTCCGCCGTGGGCTTTTCGTCGGTGACCAGCCAGTTGTCGCGGTCCCAGAACAGGCGCCAGACCTTCTTCAGGAAGCGGTTCACGCCGTCGATACCGTCGGTGCTCCAGGGCTTGGCCTGCTCCACCGGTCCGAGGAACATTTCGTACAGGCGCAGGGTGTCCGCACCGTAGGTATCGCACACGTAGTCCGGGTTCACGACGTTGAACATTGACTTCGACATCTTCTCGATCGCCCAGCCGCAGACGTACTCCCCGTTCTCGAGGATGAACTCGGCGGTGGCGAACTCCGGACGCCAGGCCTTGAAGGCCTCGAGGTCCAGGCGGTCGTTGCGGACGATGTTCACGTCCACATGGATCTCTGTCGTCTCGTACTGGTCCTTGAGGCCGTAGGAGACGAAGGTATTGGTGTTCACGATGCGGTAGACGAAGTTCGAGCGGCCCTGGATCATGCCCTGGTTGATGAGCTTCTTGAACGGCTCGTCCTCGCACACATAGCCGAGGTCAAAGAGGAACTTGTTCCAGAAACGGCTGTAGATCAGGTGGCCCGTCGCATGCTCTGTGCCGCCCACATACAGGTCCACATTCCGCCAGTATTCGTCGGCCTCGCGGGAAACGAGGGCGCTGTCGTTGTGCGGGTCCATGTAGCGGAGGTAATAGGCGCTGGATCCGGCGAAACCGGGCATCGTGCTGGTTTCCAGCGGATAACCGTCGTAGGTCCAGTCCTTGGCACGGGCCAGCGGCGGGTCGCCGGCCTCCGTGGGCTTGTATTCATCGATCTCCGGAAGGGTAAGCGGCAACTTGTCGAAGGGGATCGGGGTGGCGATGCCGTCCTTGAAATAGATCGGGAACGGTTCGCCCCAGTAACGCTGGCGGGAGAAGATGGCGTCGCGCAGGCGGTAGTTCACCTTCCGGCGGCCGATCCCGTTGGCCTCGATATAGTCGATGGCAGCGGGGATGGCCTCCTTGACGGTCATGCCGGTCAGGAATCCGCTGTTGCACATGATGCCGTCCTTCGCGTCATAACTCTCCTCCGACACGTCGGCACCTTCGATGATCGGGACGATCGGAAGGCCGAACTTCTTCGCGAACGCATAGTCGCGGCTGTCATGGGCAGGAACGGCCATGATGGCACCTGTTCCGTAACCCGCCAGGACGTATTCGGCAATCCACACGGGGACTTTCTCCCCCGTGAGGGGATGGATGGCGTAGGAACCGGAGAAAACGCCCGTCACCGCCTTGCCGGCGATGCGCTCGCGCTCGGTCTTCTTCTTGACCTGCTCCAGATAGGCCTCCACCGCCTCCTTCTGCGAGGCCGAGGTGAGTTTCCCCACCCATTCGCTCTCCGGGGCGAGGACCATGAAGGTCACGCCGTAGAGGGTGTCGGCCCGGGTCGTGAAGATCGTCACGTCATACGAGCGGTCGTCACACTCCATCTTGAACACCATCTCCGCACCCTGGGACTTGCCGATCCAGTTGCGCTGCATCTCCTTGAGGGAATCGGTCCATTCCAGGCGGTCCAGGGCCTCCAGCAGGCGCGGCGCATAGGCCGACACGCGGAGTTGCCACTGGGTCATCTTCTTCTGGTACACGGGATGGCCGCCGCGCACGGAATAACCTTCCTTGACTTCATCGTTCGCGAGAACGGTCCCGAGGGCCGGGCACCAGTTCACGGTGGATTCGCCCTGGTAGGCAATGCGGTAGTGCATCAGGACATCGGCTTTCTCCTTGTCGCTGAAGGCATTCCACTGGGCGGCCGTGAAAACGGGCGCGTCATTGTTCGCGGCGTCCACGGCGGAGGAGCCACCCTGTTCGAAGGCGGCGACGAGTTCCTCGATGGGACGGGCCTTCTGCAGGGCGTTGTCATACCAACTGCCGAACATCTTCAGGAAGGCCCACTGGGTCCACTTGTAATAATCCGGATCGCTGGTACGGAATTCCCGGTCCCAGTCATAGGAGAAACCGATCCGGTCCAGTTGGCTGCGGTAGCGCGCCACGTTGTCGTGGGTGGTCTTCTCCGGATGCTGGCCCGTCTGGATGGCGTACTGCTCGGCCGGAAGGCCGAAGGCGTCGTAGCCCATCGGATGCAGGACGTTGAAGCCCTTCAGGCGCTTGTAGCGGGAGAAGATGTCACTGGCGATGTACCCCAGCGGATGTCCCACATGAAGGCCCGCACCGGAGGGATAAGGGAACATGTCCAGGACATAGTATTTGGGCTTGGAGTTATCTGTCAGGGCCTTGTAGGTCTTATGCTCGGCCCACCACTGCTGCCACCGTTTCTCGATTTCGACAAAGTTGTATTCCATAGGTATTTAATTGATTCTTTTTCCGTTGATTCCGAAAGTACCCTTCGAGCCCTTCTCCAGGCGGAAGTCCACCGGCATCGTCACCGCCACGCGGACCTTCTTTCCCCGGTGCCTTCCGGGCCGCCACTTCGGGGAGGCCGAGATCACCCGCACCGCCTCGTCGTCCAGGGAAGTATGGATGCTCCGGGACACGCGTACGTCCCGGACATTCCCGCTTTCGTCGATGATGAAATCCACGAGGACACGGCCCTGGATGCCGTTCTCCTGCGCATATTTGGGATATTTCAGATACTGGTACACCCATTTCTCCAGGAAGTAGGCCGGATCGCTGGAAGTCAGGAACACCGGCTTCACGTCGACATCGTTCCAGGAGATGGCTCCCTCGGGGACGGTGGGCGCGGCCTGGCTGTCCTGCCGGAACAGCGGCCGGGGACCGTTGGCCAGGGCGACCGTGTAATTGTAGATATACTCCAGTTCCCTTTCCATCCCGTCAAAATCCACGATGCTGTAGGAATCGCGGCCCGTACCATGCTCCGGATATCGGCCGGTCGTAAACAGGACGGAAGGGATCTCGCGGTCATAGAACGCACGATGGTCGGAAGAATAAGGCTCCACGGTCGTCAGTTGCGCCTGGATGGGAAGCAGTTCCCCCTGGAGGTTCCTCACGATCCGGTCCATGTCCTCGTTGGAGGAAGTGAAGGCATAGAAACCGAGTCCGGAAGTTCCGAGCATGTCCAGGTTCACCATCGCGTCGATGTGCGCGACGTCGGAGAAGGAACGGTTCAGGAAGTACCAGGAACCGGCCAGGGTCTCTTGGGAAGCCCCGAAGGCGACGAAGAGGATGTTCCGCCGCACCAGGACGCGGTTCGTGGACAGGCGGGAGGCCAGTTCCAGGAGCATCGCAAGGCCCGAGGCATTGCCGTTGGCCCCGAAGTAGATGCGGGGCGTTTCCACCCCGTCCCGGAGATAGGTGTCCATTCCCAGGTTGTCCAGGCGGGCGCCGATGACGATGTACCGGTCGTTCAGGGTCTTGTCCCAACCCGGAAGGAAACCGACGACGTTGCGGGAAGTCAGCGTATCCGCCCCTTCCCGGGCGATGCTGAATTCCTGCCCTCCCTTGGGGGAAATCAGGTCGATCCCATACTGTTCCAGGATACGGGCCATATAGTCGGCCGCCTCTTTCTCGCCCTCCGATCCGGCCTTGCGGCCTTCCAGGGCGGCGGAAGAAAGGAAGGATACATGCTCCTTCAGGGCATGGACCGTTTCCGAATCATACAGGTCGTCGTAACCGGTCGCACCCGTCCGGAACTGGGCCGGAAGGGTGGTCGTGAGCAGCAGCAGGGCGGCTGCGAGCAGGAAGCGTCTGGTCATGTCGTCACTCGTTTACAAGGATCCAGCCGTCCTTCGGGCAAATTCCGTTCCCGCGCAGTTCCCGAAGTTTGTCCACGGTTACGCTGAGACTGTCGGAAGGACAGACGGAGATGGCCAGAAGGCCGTTTCGGAAACTCACGATGGTGGCCGTATAGCCGGCCTCCGTGCACTGCTTGAGTTTGCGCTCGGCGTAGGAGCGCGTCCGGAAAGCACCGACGATGATGCTGTAATGGGTTTCCAGTTTGGTCGTATACAGTCCTCCGAGTTTGGAGGGATTGAGGATCGTCCCCTTGATCTGGGACAGGGAATCCAGCAGGTGCGTCTCCAGGGCGGCGAGGGAGTCGGCCATCCGTTGACGGACCTCTTCCAAGGAATCCAGTTCCGCCTGCAGGCGGATTTCCTCCTGGATGCGTTCCATCTCCAAGCGCTTGACTTCCAGGTCCTTGGAAGTAGGACGACCGGCCAGGGAACGGAAGAAGTCACAACTGCTGGCAAGCAGCGCTGCGACACAGAGGGAAAGAAGGACGGTCCGTTTCATAGACGCAAGGTTTATTAACTTACAAAGTTAATGGTTTTTCATTCGCCTTCAAAATCGCCGGGCTTGTTTTCGTGCGCATCGAAGGCTTTCACGATCTTGGTCACCAGCGGATGCCGAACGATGTCCTCGTTGCGGAAGGTAATGGTAGCCACGCCCTTAAGGCCCTTGAGGAGTTGGATGCCCGTCAGAAGGCCCGAATCGGACCGGCGCGGAAGGTCGATCTGCGTGGCGTCGCCCGTCACGATGAATTTGGCGCTCGTGCCCATCCGGGTCAGGAACATCTTGAGTTGCCCGAGGTTGGTGTTCTGGGCCTCGTCCAGGATGACGCAGGCCCGGTCCAGGGTGCGGCCGCGCATGTAGGCCAGCGGAGCGATCTGGATGGTCCCGTCGGCCATGAATTCCTGCAACTTGCGGGAAGGGATCATGTCCTCCAGCGCGTCGTACAGGGGCTGGAGATACGGATCCAGTTTGTCCTTGAGGTCGCCGGGCAGGAAACCCAGGCGCTCACCCGCTTCCACAGCGGGACGCGTGAGGATGATCCGTTTGATCTCCCGGTTCTTCAAAGCCCTGACTGCCAAGGCGATGGCGATATAGGTCTTGCCCGTTCCGGCAGGGCCCACGGCAAAGACCAGGTCATTGTCGAAATAAGCCTTGACCAGTTCTTCCTGCGTCTTGTTCCGGGCGCGGATGGGCTTCCCGTCCGTGCCGTGGACGATGATGGCATCCCCCGTCAGGCGGAACTTCTCAGCGGAAGAGGTCCCGTCGAAGATATCCTCCACGTCGTACACGGTGAGGTTCATCTTCCGGTGCCGGCGCTCGATGAGTTCCCCGAAACGGACCTGGAATTCCTCGATGTCGCTCTCGCGGCCTTCCAGGATGAGTTCGTGTCCCCGCGCCACAACTTTCATGTGCGGGAAATAGGAGCAGAACTCGGTAAGGATCTTGTTGCCGGCCCCGTACAGTTCCACGGGGTCAATGGCTTCCAACTGGATGGTTTTCTTCATAGACTTTCTTGTATGTGGCTAGCATGTCGGCATGGTCGGACTTCACCCGCCACAGGGAGTCCGGCAAAGTGACGGGCACGGCGGAATAGGAGTCCTCCACCATTCCCGGTTTCGTACACCAGAGGTATTCGTAGGACGGTTCCAGCAGTTGCGGTTCCTTGTCCCGTTGCAGGACGATGCGGAGCGTCACGGCCATCTCCAGGCGGGAATTCAGGTCGTTCTGGTTCGAAAGGGCATTTCCGAGGGAGTAGATGACCGGTTTCCCTTCGATCCACTGCACGTCCTGGATGACGTGCGGATGGTGCCCCACGATGACATCGGCCCCGTTTTCAAGGAGCCAGCGGGCCAGCTCTTCCTGCTCCTTGTCATGGTGGAGCAGGTACTCGATGCCCCAATGCGGGAACACCATCACGAGATCGGCCTCCGAGGCCTTCGCCCGCTCCAGCATGGGGAGGATTTCCGACTTCCGCATGTAATTGACCTTCGGCCACTTGTCCCAAGGTCCCACGTTCGTTCCGTAGGTAAAATTGATGAGGGCGATCCTCAGTCCCCGGACATGGAGCATGAGGGGATTCAGGAGCGTATCGGCCGCAGCCGTTCCGGCGACACCGGTGTACATGAGCCCTTTCCGTTCCAGGACCTCGATCGTGCGCCTCAGGCCCGCCGTTCCCTTGTCCAGGATGTGGTTGTTCGCCGTCAGGAACACGTCGAAGCCGACGTCGGACAGGTACTGCGGATACTCGTCCGGTCCCGAGAAGGCCGGATACCCGGTATAGGGTTTCCCGGCCAGCGGGAACTCCATGTTGCCGATGGCGAGGTCCGCTTTCCCGATCCGGTCTTCGATATGCTTGAAAAACGAGCCGAACCCGTATTCCTCCGCACTTTTGGACACTGCCCGGTGACTCATGATATCCCCGACGATGAAAATCGAGACGGTATCGGGCTTGGGCGGCAGCAGGTCAAATTCCAGCGGCCAGAGGGTTTCAAGGGCCGGTCCGGATGTGACATTCCTGTCCGGCAGCCGCTGCGCAAAGGCAGCCGTGCCGGACAGGAACATGTAAATCAGCGTGATGCAGGCCGGAAGCTTACTCAGCACCGACGATGGCATTGTACTTCTCGTAGGCAGCCTGGTATTCAGGGTTGTCGTTGCGGAGAGCGAAGTAGATGCGCTTGAGGTTGTCGGCGGCAGCCATCTTGACGGCCTCGTCAGCGGTCTTGGCATAGCAGGCCTCGAAAGCAGGGATGGCGTTCTTCAGGCTCGTGGAAAGTTCTTCCATCTTCTGGTCGTACTCCTTGTAGGCGTTGTACGGAAGTTCGTTGGCGGCGTTCTGCGCATCAACGGCCTTCTGATACCAGAGGACGCCTTCGCCGTAGTAACCCCACTCGTAGTTCGGATCGATCTCGGAAGCCTTCTTGTAGGCCTTGAGAGCATCGTCATACTCCTTGACACCCATCAGGATGTTGCCTTCCACATAGTAGAGGGAAGGGTTGTCGGGCATCTGGGCCTTGGCCTCGTCCAGGAGTTCCACGATCTTCTTCGGGTCCTCCTTCTGCTGGATGTACAGGTTGATGAGGCCGGTGAGGATGGAGGAGTTGTCCGGATAGAGCTTCATGCCGTCGGCCAGGTACGTCTTCGCGGCGACGGTGTCCTTCTCGGCGAGGGCGCAATTCGCCAGGGCGGAATAGACATTGCCCTCGGCGGTGTAGTTGAGGTCCAGGCACTTGTTGTAGTACTTCTTCGCACGCTCGAAGTTGCCGGAGTTGGCGGCGGTGAAGGCCGTGTTATAGACGGCGTTCGTGTCGATCTTGGAGCAAGGGGCGGTCATCGAGGTCTCGGCGGCCTTGCCGAACAGGTCGGAAGCCTTGGACAGGTTACCCAGGGAGTAGGCCGTGATGGCATCGTTGTAGTAGAAACCGGTGATGTTCTGGAGAGCCTCGTCGACTTCCTTCACCTTGGCACCGCGCTCGGAAGCGGTGACATAGGCCTTGACGGCCTTCTCAAGCGGATCACCGGCGACGGAGGGCTTGGTGACCTCCACGAGGGCGAGCTGGCCGGCCTGGTTGAAATAGACGTTGGCGCGGCTGAGGACCTGCTTCTCGTAGGTCTGGCCGTCGAGGGTGACCGTCTCCGTGGCGGACGGCTTTTCGCCGGCCATCAGGGCGAAGGTCTGCTTGTCGATACCCGTGGAGATATTCGCGGTCGGGTTGGAATAAGCCGTGACATAGGCCTGACCGAGCTTCATCCAAGGAGCGGGCTTGGCACCCTTCTTGGCATCATTGGCGGTGGCTTCGGCCTTGTCGATCGCCTTCTGGATGTCGGCGTCGGACTTGATCTGGGCGTTTGCTACCTGCACCGAGGCAACGAGCGCGAGGGCAAGAAATAATTTCTTCATTTTATCGAAAATTAGTTAGTTGTTATTCTCATTCTCAGTTTTCACTTCCTGGTTCTCAGCCGGCTGGGACTCTTCCTCGTCGGAATGGGCCACGACCGACACGGCGGCGATGGAATCCCCTTCGCGGATGCTCACCAGTTTCACCCCCTGGGTGGCGCGTCCCGCCACGCGGATGGTGGAGACCGGCATCCGGATCGTCATTCCCGACCGGTTGATGATCATCAGGTCGTCATCGTCACAGACGTTCTTGATGGCCACCAGGGCTCCGGTCTTTTCCGTGATGTTGAGGGTGCGGACACCCTTCGCGCCACGGGCGGTCTGACGGTACTCCATCGGGTCGGAGCGCTTGCCGTATCCGTTCTCGGAAACCACGAGGACCTGACGGCCCGCCGCGCCTTCGGCCTCCGGATCCTGGCAAAGGACACCGATCACATAATCCCCTTCATCAAGATTGATGCCACGCACGCCGGTGGAGGTTCTGCCGAGCGGCCGGGCCTCCGTCTCGTCGAAGCGGACGCAGCGTCCGCCGTGGGCCGCGATCATGATGTTGCAGCGGCCGTTGGTGAGGATGGCTTCGAGGAGTTCGTCGTCCTCGCGGACGTTGATGGCGTTCACACCATTGGTCCGCGGACGGGAGTAGGCCTCCAGGGACGTCTTCTTGACGATGCCCTGGCGGGTGACCATCATGATGTAGTTGTTGTTGATGAACTCCTCATCCTTGAGGGTCTTCACGTTGACATAGGCCTTGACCTTGTCGTCCGGCTCGATCATGATGATGTTCTGGATGGCGCGGCCCTTGGAGGTGCGGTTGCCTTCCGGAATCTCATAGACCTTGAGCCAGTAGCAGCGGCCCTTCTGGGTGAAGAGCAGGAGCGTGGAGTGGTTGTTGGCGATGTAGATGTGCTCGATGAAGTCCGCGTCGCGGGTGGCGCTGGCCTTCATGCCCACGCCGCCGCGGTTCTGGGTACGGAACTCGGTGAGGGCGGTGCGCTTGATGTAGCCGAGGTGGGAGATCGTGATGACCTGGTCCTCGTCGGCATAGAAGTCCTCGGGGTTGAACTCGTCCTCGGAGAGGGTGATCTCGGTGCGGCGCGGGTCGCCGTACTTCTCCTTGAGTTCGCGGGTCTCGTCCTTGACGATGCCCAGTTGGAGTTCGACGCTCGCGAGGACGGCCTCGCAGTGGGCGATGAACTTCTCCAGTTCCTCGTATTCGTTGCGCAGGCGCTCCCGTTCCAAGCCGGCGAGCTGGCCGAGGGTGAGGGCGACGATGGCGGCGGCCTGCGGCTCGGTGAACTCGTAGCGTTCCATCAGGATGACCTTCGCGTCGTCGCGGCTCTTGGCCTCGTAGCGGATGACATGCACGATCTCGTCGATGATGTCCATCGCCTTGAGGAGGCCTTCCAGGATGTGGGCGCGTTTCTGCGCCTTATCCAGTTCGAAACGGGTGCGGCGCACGACGACCTCGTGGCGGAAATCCACGAAGTTCTGGAGGATTTCCTTCAGGGACAGGGTGCGCGGACGGCCCTTCACGAGGGCTACGTTGTTGAACGAGAAACTGCTCTGGAGCGGGGTATACTTGAACAGGGTGTTCAGGACCACGCCGGAATTCACCCCCTGCTTGAGGCGGATGATGACGCGGATGCCCTCGCGGGAACTTTCGTCATTGATATAGGAGATGCCTTCGATCTTCTTTTCCTCGGCCATCTGCGCGATCTTCTCGATCATCTCGCGCTTGTTCACCATATAAGGGATCTCGGTGACGACGATGGTCTCGTGACCGCGGTCGTCCACCTCGATTTCCGTCTTGGAACGCACCACGACGCGGCCGCGGCCGGTCTCGTAGGCCTCCTTGATGCCGCTGCGGCCCATGACGATGCCGCCGGTCGGGAAGTCCGGACCCTTGATGTACTGCATCAGCTCGTCCGTGGTGATCTCGGGATTGTCGATGTAGGCGCAGATCGCGTCGCAGCACTCGCCCAGGTTGTGCGGGGCCATGTTCGTGGCCATGCCCACGGCGATGCCGGAAGCACCGTTCAGCAGGAGCAGCGGGGCCTTGGTCGGGACCACCGTCGGTTCCTGGAGGGTGTCGTCAAAGTTGGAGGTCATGTCCACGGTGTCCTTCTCCATGTCGGCCAGGACGTCCTCGGACATCTTCTCGAGCTTGGCCTCGGTGTAACGCATGGCGGCCGGGGAGTCGCCGTCCATGGAGCCGAAGTTGCCCTGGCCCCACACCAGCGGGTAGCGCTGGTTCCACCATTGGCCCAGACGGACCATCGCGTCATACACGCTGGAGTCGCCGTGCGGGTGGTACTTACCCATCACGTCACCCACGATACGGGCGGATTTCTTGGTCTGTCCGTTATATTTGACGCCCATTTCGTTCATGCCGTACAGGACGCGGCGCTGAACCGGCTTGAGGCCGTCCCGGGCATCGGGAAGGGCACGGGAAACGATGACGGACATCGAATAGTCGATGTACGCCGTACGCATTTCGTGATCGATCTCCACAGGCTGGATCAGTCCCGTGGAGAGGGGCTCTTCCAGCTGATTCTTCTCTTCGTTGTTATCCATTTTTTCCGTAGTAACTATTAACTTGCAAATATAGTCAATATTCCTGACTTTTCAAAGACTGACAAATTGTCCGGAGCAGGTTCCGCGCACGATTGTTGATTAGTGCGAAAATGCCTATATTTACCCCGAATTATGCAGATACAGATATCAGACCAGCTGAACGGCATCATCAAATATGCCCGCGAGGAAGCGATGCGGACCGGAAGTTACGGCATCGGCCCGGACCACCTGTTCCTCGGGATCATCCGTCATGAGGAGAACAGCGCTTTCGAGACGCTCCGGGGACTCGGCGTCGAGCCCGCGGAACTGAAGTCCTTCATCGACGGAAGGATCTTTACGAACGAGACGATCCCCTACTCCGAGATCGACCATATCAATTTCTCCCGCCAGGCGCAGAACGTCCTGAGCATCACCGTGATGGAGGCAACCCGGCTCAAGAGCCAGGAGGCGGCCCCGCACCACCTGCTGCTCGCCCTGTGCCGAACGACGGACAGTTACGGACAGGCCTACCTCCGCGCCCGCGGCGTGGATTACGGCAAGATGCTCGCCTACATGGAGAGCGAAGGGATGCTCCGGGTGCCCGGACAGGACCAGCAGCCCGCCCAGGCCGACGCCGACAGCGAAGATGAGGAGGCCGGCACCGGCAAGAAGGGCGGCGTGGACATGGAAGAGTTCGGCTACGACCTCACCAAGGCCGCCCGGGAAGGGAAACTGGACCCGGTCGTCGGACGTGACACCGAGATCGCCCGCGTCATCGAAATCCTCGGACGCCGCAAGAAGAACAACCCGATGCTCATCGGAGAGCCGGGCGTGGGCAAGTCCGCCATCGTGGAAGGGATCGCCCTGCGGATCGCCTCCGGGGACATCTCCCCCGTCCTCGCCAAGAAGCGGATCATCTCGCTGGACATCGCCTCGGTGGTGGCCGGCACCAAGTACAGGGGTGATTTCGAGAAACGCCTGAAAGCCATCATCAAGGAGGCCCAGACGGATCCGGACCTCATCCTGTTCATCGACGAGTTCCACACGATCGTGGGCGCCGGCGGCGCCTCCGGCAGCCTGGACGCGGCCAACATGCTCAAGCCGGCCCTCGCCCGCGGCGAACTCCAGTGCGTGGGCGCGACCACGATGGACGAGTTCACGAAGATCGTGGAGAAGGACGGCGCCCTGGACCGCCGGTTCCAGAAGATCGTCGTGGAGCCTACCGACCCGGACGAGACCCTGGAGATCCTCCGGCACCTGAAGTCCCATTACGAGGAGTTCCACCACATCACCTATACGGACGACGCCCTGGAAGCCGCCGTACGCCTCACCGACCGCTACATCACCGACAAGTCCCTGCCCGACAAGGCCATCGACGCCCTGGACGAGGCCGGGTCCATGGTGCGGCTGAACCTGGCCCGGAAGAAGGGCAGCCCTTCCGTCGTCACCGCGGAGGACATCGCCTCGGTCGTGTCCAAGATGACCGGCATCCCGGCCGGCCGCGTGGCCGAATCCGAAGGGAACCGCATCCTCAAGATGAGCCAGCGGCTCAAGGCACGCATCATCGGCCAGGACAGCGCCATCGACACCGTCGTGCGGGCCATCCAGCGCGGTCGCGCCGGCCTGAAGGATCCGCACCGGCCCATCGGCACCTTCCTGTTCTTCGGTCCCACAGGCGTGGGAAAGACGCAGCTAGCGCGTTCGCTAGCGGAGTATCTCTTTGATTCCGAGGAGAATATGGTCCGGATCGACATGAGCGAGTACATGGAGAAATTCTCCGTCTCTCGCCTGATCGGTGCGCCTCCGGGATATGTGGGGTACGAAGAGGGCGGGCAGTTGTCCGAACGGGTGCGCCGCAAGCCCTACTGCGTGGTCCTGCTGGACGAGATCGAGAAAGCCCATCCCGACATCTTCAACCTGCTCCTGCAGGTGATGGACGAGGGGCGCCTGACCGACAGCAACGGACGGACGGTGGATTTCAAGAACACCATCGTCATCATGACCTCCAACGTGGGCAGCCGCGAAGTGGAGGAATACGGCAACGGGATCGGGTTTGCAACCGCCGGCAGGAAACTGGAGGACGACCGGAAGAACGTGGTCGCCAAGGCGGTCAAGAAGGCTTTCCCTCCGGAATTCATCAACCGGGTGGATGAGCAGGTGTACTTCAACTCCCTGACCCGGGAGGACATCGAGCACATCATCGACATCGAGCTGAAGGACCTGAAGGCGCGGGCGCTGGAGGCGGGCTACCGGATCACGGTCACCCCGTCCGCAAAGCGTTTCGTGGCCGAAGCGGGCTACGACCCCGCCTACGGGGCCCGTCCGCTCAAGCGGGCCATTACGCGCTACATCGAGGATCCGGTGTCCGAGTTCATCATCTCCGACCGCGTCCTGACTTCCCGCCAGAAAGGGACGGAGGAAGTCCGGGAACTGAAGGTGGGACTCGCTGCGGACAAGGAATCCGTCACGGTTTCGCTCAAAGCGAAGTGACCGCTTCCACTTCGAGGCCGAATTCGTCGATGAGGTCCTTCAGGGCCTGGAAGGAGGTGTCGGAGGAAAGGAAGGAACCGAGGTTGCTGACGTTGCTGCTGTAATCTGTGTTTTTCATGGCCGTACCTTTTGTTTTCTGATGCAAAGGTACGGCCTTATTGTACCAAACTACAGCACAAGTAAGATTTTTTTCGGAAATTTACAATGTGGAGATCCGGTCCACGGCCACTTCCGCCAACCGGCGGATGAACGGCTTGTAGTCCGGGTTGGAACTCTGCAGATAGCGGTTCGCAATGGCGCAGCACACCGTGCAGGCATGGTGGCCCAGATGCGCGGCGAGGCCGGCGAGCGGGGCACTCTCCATTTCGAAATTGGTGATCCGGTAAGGGACGCCGCCTTCCTCGAAGCGGAACGATTCGATCCTTTCCAGCATGTCAGGCATGGCCAGCGGGACGCGGACTACGCGGCCCTGCGGCCCGTAAAAGCCGGGTGCTGAAATCGTTACGCCCTGAAGGGTGACGTCGCGCATCAGGTTGACGATCTTGTCCGACGCCTTCACGAAATACGGGGACGGAAGCGTCTTTTCCCAGTTCATATGGGCCTTGAAGGCCTCCTCCACCGCAGGGATCGTGACCTTGTCACGGTTGGCGTACCAGTTCATGACACCGTCGAAGCCCACGGAAATGTGCGAGAGGATGAAGGATCCCAGCGGGATGTCCGCATGCAGGGCGCCCGAGGTGCCGATGCGGAGGATGTTCAGGGCCCGGTGCACGGGCTTGACCTCCCGAGTGGTGAAATCGATGTTGGCCAGGGCGTCCAGTTCGGTCATGACGATATCGATGTTGTCGGGGCCGATGCCGTGGGACAATACGGTGATACGCTTGCCGTTGCGTTTGCCCGTCACGGATACGAATTCACGGGAGGCGTGGCGGAACTCCAGTTCGTCCAGCAGGTCCGCGATCATGTCCACGCGGCCCGGGTCGCCGACAAGTATTACATTATCAGCCAGTTCTTCCGGCTTGATGTGGATATGGAATGCGGAACCGTCCGAGTTGATGATAAGTTCAGATGCAGGAATGCTCATGATGATTCAATTATGCGGTAAAGCACAAATATAGTTTTTTCCCCCGACAATTCCTATCTTTGCAAAAACAAACGAAACCATGTGGCAGCGAATCCAAACCCTATATCTGGCGGTTTCCACCGTCCTCCTTTTCATTCTTTGCTTCAGCGACCTGTATACCGTCCTTGATGCGGACGGGATGCAGTATGTCACGTACTGGCAGTTCCGGAAGCCCTATTTCGGCATCCTCCTGGGCGTCCTCTTCGCGATGACGGTCCTCGCCCTCGTGACCTTCAAGGTCCGCATCCTCCAGATGCGCCTCGCCACCCTGTCCGGGCTGGTCGCCCTGGGCATGACCGGCTGGCTGGCCTACTACTATTTCACGATGCCCAAGGACGTGGTCACCTTCAAATGGACCATCATCTTCCCGCTCATCGTCGCCATTTGCAATTTCTTAGCGGCCCGCGGCTGTTTCCAGGACCAGCTCATGGTCGAGAGCGCCTACCGCGTGCGGGAGTCCCGCAAGCGCGACCGGAAGAAGAAGAAATAGGTCGGCACTTAAGCGTGCTTCATCGGATCCGGAATCACCGCGAAAGTAAGCTTGCCGCGGCAGCAGAGTTTGCCGCCCACCTCCAGTTTGGCCGAGCAGTTGAAAACGCCGGCCTTGCGGTCGTCGATCCGGCAGGTGATCTCGCAGAGGTCGCCGGGACGGACCGAGTTCTTGAACTTCACCTGGTCGATGCCCCGGTACACGGCGATGTTGCCGTCCAGGGCGTCCAGCATCAGCCGCGTACAGCTCTGGGCCATGATCTCGCAGAGGATCACGCCCGGAACGATCGGGTTTCCGGGGAAATGGCCCCGGCAGAAGAATTCGTCCTCGCGGATGCGGTATTTCCCGTGACCGGTTCCGTCCGGATCCAGGGAGGTCTCGTCCACCAGGAGCATGGGCTCGCGGTGGGGAATATACTTTTTGATTTCTTCTCTGTCCATGATGATAGATTCTTTCGCTTCGCTCAGAATGACAGGGGTTAACCTTCGTAACGGCGGAAGGCGACGCAGGCGTCGTGGCCGCCGAAGCCCAGGGAGTCGGAAATGCCGATGGTGATATCGCTCTTCACGGCAACGTTCGGGGTGTAGTCCAGGTCGCATTCGGGGTCCGGACAGTCCAGGTTGATGGTGGGCGGGATGACGCCGTCGCGCAGGGCCAGGACCGTGGCGATGGCCTCGGCGGCGCCGGCGGCGCCGAACATGTGACCGGTCATCGACTTGATGGAGCTGATGTGGGCCTTGTAGGCATAGTCCCCGAGGGCCACCTTGTAGGCGACGGTCTCGGCGACGTCGTTCAGGTGCGTGCCGGTACCGTGGGCATTGATATAGAGGTTGTCCTTCTCCGGGTCGAAGCCGGCCTCCTCGAGGGCGAGGGTGATGGCGCGGGCCTGGGTGGAGCCGTCCGGACGCGGGGCCGTGGCATGATAGGCGTCGCAGGTATTGCCGTAGCCCACCATTTCGCCGAGGATGGTCGCACCGCGCGCGAGGGCGTGATCCAGTGATTCGAGGATGAGGATGGCGGCGCCGTCGCCCATCACGAAACCCTGACGGTTCTTGTTGAACGGAAGGGAGGCATACTTGGGATCGGTCGCGCGGGACAGGGCCTTCGCATTGGCGAATCCGGCCACGCCGATCGGAATGGAGGCATGCTCGGAACCGCCGGCGATGATCGCATCGGCATATCCATGACGGACGGCCCGGAAGGCCTCGCCGAGGCAGTGGGAAGAGGTGGCGCAAGCCGTGACGATGTCCAGGCACGGGCCCTTGGCCTGATGGCGGATGGCCACATGGCCGGCGGCGATGTTGGAGATCATCGTGGGGATGAACAGCGGGGAGATCCACTTGCCGGAGGGATCCTCCACCATTTTCGCGGTTTCGCGGAACTGGACCTCGAATCCGCCGATGCCGGAGCCCACATAGACGCCCAGGCGGAAAGGATCGATGTTGGCATCTTCCCCTTCGGTCTTCAGACCGGCCTGGTCCATGGCCTGTACGGCCGCCGCGATGGCGAACTGGGTGAATTTATCCTGTTTGCGGACAAAGGCCTTGTCCATCCCGTATCTTTCGGGCTCAAAATCTTTCACTTTGCCGGCAATGGTAACGGGCATGTCCTTGAAATCGTCCACGAAGTCGATTCCGCACACCCCGTCCACCAGGTTTTTCCAATAGGTGTCCACGTCGTTGCCGACGGAGGAAATGACACCCATACCGGTAATAACTACTCTTTTAGGTTCCATAGAATTAGTACAACAGTCTGCAAATATACGAAATATTCCCCAATTACCACTCAAGGAGAGCGACCCCGGACATGAGCCCGGCGCCGAACGCGCTGAAGATCAGTTTATCGCCCTTTTTGAACATCCCTTTCCGGTTGCACTCGTCCAGCAGGATCGGACAGGAAGCCGAAGAGGAGTTCCCGTGGTCCTGGATGTTGCAGGGGAATTTCTCCGCAGGAACGCCCAACCGGGTCCGGATCCCCTCCACGATGCGCATGTTGGCCTGGTGGATCATGAAATAGTCCACATCCTCCAGGGTAAGACCGCTGGCGGCGAGTATCCCGTTGATGTCGCGGATCGAGGTCGTGACGGCGAAGCGGAACACGTCGCGGCCGTTCATCTGGAGCGGGACGCTCGTTTCCGCCTTGGTGACGTACGGCGTGGGCTCCAGCGCCCGGTACTGCCAGATCTTGTCCGGCGCCGGCTCGGCATTGAGTTTGACCGCTTTCAGTCCGTCGCCCCGGGTGAAGACGGCCGCACCGGCTCCGTCGCCGAACAGAACGCAGGTGGAACGGTCCTGCCAGGACGTCATCCGGGTAGGTTCCTCCGCACACACCACCAGCACGTTCTCCACCTTGCCGGCCTGGAAGTAGGAGTCCGCGATGTCCATCGCATAGATAAAGCCGGGACAGGCGCAGTTGATGTCGATGGAAGGGCATGTAAGCCCCACTTTCGAGGAAATGATGCAGCCCAGGCCCGGGGTCATGTATTCGTTGACAACGTTCGAGCACAGGAAAAGGTCGATGTCCTCCGGCTTCAGTCCAGCGTCGGAAAGTGCTTTCTGCGCGGCGACGGCGCCCAAGTCCTCCAGCCGTTCGTCGGAAATGACGTGACGGGAGCGGATCCCCGTCCGGGGAAAGATCCATTCGTCGGATGTATCGAGGAAGGCGGAGAGGTCGTCGTTGGTGACCTCTTTGCGCGGAAGGGCGCTGCCGGTTCCGATGATTTTCATATCTCAGTCTGGTTTTAGTAATTCGTACACAAAGATAGGCAAGAGCGCGCGAATCCGGAAATAAAAGTGGCGAACACGGCCCTTTCAGGGCCATCCTGGGGCGAAATCACGGATACGGGGGTGAAATTCCGAAGAATTTTGCTTAATTTTGTAACCTTACCATGGAAGAAGGCGCGAAGAAATACATCCCCTCCTACCTGCGGGAGCGCTACCAACTGCTGGGCACGGTGACATTCGCCGCGCTGTTCTCGGTCCTGTTCCTGCTGGTGAGCATTCCCTTCTCCAACAACGCCTGGTTCCGCCTCGGGAACAGCACCTTCTTCGGATTCACGGCCCTGTTCGCCTCCATCTCGCTCGCCATCGTCATCGTGAGCAAGGTCACGATGTACAAGACGCGGAACATCCTGCCCATGACCTACTGGGGCTACTCGGCCTGGTGCCTTTCGGAGATCGTCCTCATCACCGTGCTGTACACCATCTTCACGGTCACCATCGCCCAGCCCGAGGACCAGAACGGCATCGCCATCTTCTTCCACGCCCTGGTCTATACCTTCGTCTGCCTGGGCGTCCCCTACATCATCGCCGGGATGTTCTTCACCATCATCGACCAGAACCGGACCATCCGGCTGATGAACATGCAGGACGTGGTCACGGACGAGACGCCCGCGGAGACCGCCGCTCCCGTCCAGAAGTTCACCCTGTTCGACAACAACGGCGTCCTCAAACTCTCCGTCTCCAGCGCGAATCTCTATTATGTGGAAGCCGACGACAACTACATCAAAGTCTGGTATGCCGACCAGCAGGGCGCGCTCCAGACCTACATGCTCCGCTGCCGGCTCAAGACGGTGGAAGAGAGTTTCGCCGGTTCCGACCTCATCCGCTGCCACCGGAAGTTCATCGTGAACATGCAGAAGGTCAAGTTGCTGCAGAAAGTCGGTTCCGTCTATGAGATCACCCTGGACAACGAAGCCATCGCCCCGATCCCGGTCACGAAGACCTATATCGGGAACGTGCTGAAAGTCTTCCAGAAAAAACAGTAAGATTTCTCCACGCGGCCTACGGCCTTGGTCGAAATGACAAGGGTCCTGTCATTTCGAGCGCAGCCCGAAGGGCGAAGTCGAGAAATCTACTTATTCGTGAGTCTTGAATCTATCTTCCGCGAGCTGCTCCCACTTCGTGCCGGGACGGCCGTAGTTCGCGTACGGGAAGATGGAAATGCCGCCGCGCGGGGTGAAGAACCCCGTCACTTCGATGTATTTGGGATCCATCAGCCGGACAAGGTCCTTCATGATGATGTTCACGACATCCTCATGGAAGTCGCCGTGGCTGCGGAAACTGAACAGATACAGTTTCAGACTCTTGGACTCCACCATCCGCACGTCCGGAACGTAACTGATCCGGATCTCGGCGAAGTCCGGCTGGCCGGTGATGGGGCAGAGCGTCGTGAATTCCGGGCAATTGAAACGGACCCAGTAGTCGTGGTCGGGATGCTGGTTCTCAAAGGTTTCCAGCACCTCGGGAGCGTAGTCCTGGCTATAGGTGGTCTTGCGGCCCAGGCTCTTGAGATCTTCGGGATTGCGCGCCATCCTATGCCTCCTCCCCTGCTTCTTTCAGACGCTCGGCGTTCTCTGCGATCTGGAGCTGGTCGATGCACTCCTGGATGTCACCGTCCATGAAGACGGGCAGGTTGTACATGCTCCAGCCGATGCGGTGGTCCGTCACGCGGCCCTGCGGATAGTTGTACGTACGGATCTTGGCGGAACGGTCGCCGGTGGAGACCATCGTCTTGCGCTTTGCGGCGATACCGTCCAGATACTTCTGGTGCTCCAGATTGTACAGGCGGGTACGGAGTTCCTCCATCGCCCGGTCCAGGTTCTTGAGTTGGGAACGTTCCTCCTGGCACTGGACCACGAGACCCGAAGGGATATGGGTCAGGCGCACGGCGGAATAGGTCGTGTTCACGCCCTGTCCGCCCGGACCGGAGGCGCAGAAGAGGTCCTTTCGGATATCGGCCGGGTTCAGTTCCACATCGAACTCACCCGCTTCCGGGAACACGGCCACGGAGGCGGCCGATGTCTGGATGCGGCCCTGGGTTTCCGTCTGCGGGACACGCTGGACGCGGTGGACGCCGGACTCGTACTTCATGATGCCATAGACACCGTCCTGGCTGGAGGAAAGCTTGAAGACGATCTGCTTGAAGCCACCGGCCGTGCCGGGGGCCTGGTCGGTGACTTCGAGTTTCCAGCCGCGGCGCTCCGCGAAATGCTGGTACATGCGGAACAGGTCGCCGGCGAAGATCGCCGCCTCGTCGCCGCCGGTACCGCCGCGGATTTCCACCATGGCGTTCTTGGAGTCGTCCGGATCGGCAGGGATCAGCAGGAGTTTGATGTTCTGCTCCATGTCGGGGAGCTTGGGCTCGATCTCGTTCACTTCCTCCCGGGCCATTTCGCGCAGGTCCTCATCCTTCTCGTTCATGAGGATGTCCTTCGCCTGGGCGAGCTCGTCCAGCATGCGCTTGTACTCCAGGCCGGCCGCGATGATGGGCTGCAGTTCCTTGTAGTCCTTGTTCAGCTGCACGAACTTCTTCATGTCCGCGATGACGGCCGGGTCCGCGAGGGACTCTTCCAACTTCTTGTATTTGTCCTGCAGGCTCAGGACCTTCTCCAGCAATGTATTCTCTGCCATAAAAATCTGATTCAGTCTGCAAAGATACGGATTTTTCTCCGATATCCCATATCACAGCCCCTTGGCCTTCCCTTCGTCCCAGATGGCGTCCATCTGGGCGAGGGTGAGGTCGGCGAGCTTGCGTCCGCTCTGCAGAACCTGTTCCTCCATGTAGGAGAAGCGGCGGCGGAATTTGCTGCAGGCACCGCTGAGGGCGGCTTCCGGGTCGATTCCGTATAGGCGGGAGGCGTTGATGACGGCGAACAGCAGGTCGCCGAACTCTTCCTCCATGTGTTTCGGGTCGTTTTCTCCGCAGGCCTCCATCGCCTCGCCGCACTCTTCCTGCACCTTGGGCCAGACGTCTTCCTTCTGTTCCCAGTCGAAGCCGCAGCCGCGGGCCTTCTCCTGCATGGACAGGGCCTTCAGGATGGCGGGCATGGCATCGGGGATACCGGCCATCACGCGCTTGTTGCCATCCTTTTCCTTCGCCTTCACGAGTTCCCAGGTATCGGCAATTTCCTTGGCCGTAGTGGGTTTGCCGGCATCGGGCCCGAAAACATGCGGATGGCGGAAGACCATCTTGTCGCACACCTTGTTCAGGGAATCGGCAATGTCGAAAGCGCCTTCCTCCTCGCCGATGCAGGCGTAGAACACCATGTGGTAGAGCAGGTCGCCGATTTCCTTGGCCGTGCCCTTGCGGTCACCCTTCAGGATGGTGTCGCTCAGTTCGTACACTTCCTCCTCCGTCATCGGACGGATGGTCTCGATGGTCTGGGCGGCGTTCCAGGGGCACTCTTTGCGGAGTTTGTCCATGATATCCAGCAGCCGGCCGAAGGCGGCCACCTTTTCTTCTCTCGTATGCATATTATTCGGTTTCAATCTTGCAAATATACAAAGAATCTGCGTATCTTTGCGCGATTGAGCCATGAAGCCAATGTCCTACATATCAGCCGATGAAGCCGTGCGCGGCGTCCGGAGCGGGGATCATATCCACCTTTCCAGCATCGCCAGCGTCCCCCACGTGCTCATCGATGCCCTGTGCCGCCACGCCCACGAACTGCGTGGCCTGCACTTCCATCATTTTCATACGGAAGGCCCGGCGCCCTACGGGTCGAAAGAGTACGAAGGCGTCTTCTTCGACCAGGGATTCTTCGTGGGCCCGAACGTGCGGAAATCCGTGCAGGAAGGCTATGCCGACTATATTCCCACGCACTTGAGCGAGTCGCAGGCGATGTACCGCAGCGGCGCCCTCCCTTGCGACGTGGCCATGGTCCAGGTCTCCATGCCGGTGGACGGCATGGTGTCCCTGGGCACGTCGGTGGACTGTTCCATCGCCGCCCTGGAAGTGGCCCGGCTCAAACTTGCCGTAGTCAATCCGAACGTTCCCTTCGCCTTCGGCGACCTCGTTCCCGTGGACCGTTTCGACGCCCTGGTCAAGGACGATACGCCCCTGTTCACCAAGGATTACGTGGAACCGACCGCCATCGACCGCCTGATCGGGCGGAACTGCTCGGAACTGGTTCCCGACGGGGCCTGCCTGCAGATGGGCATCGGCTCCCTGCCCAATGCCGTATGCTCGGAACTGACTGGGCACCAGCATCTCGGACTTCACACGGAAATGTTTGCCGACGGAGCCCTGGAACTCATCCGGAAGGGCATCATCGACGGCTCCTGCAAGAAGATCGACACCGGGAAAGTCGTTGCCTCGTTCCTCCTCGGGTCGCAGCAGGTGTATGATTTCATCGACCGGAACCCGTCCGTCCAGATGCGGGACATCGCCTACACCAACGACCCCTGGGTCATCTCCCGCAACCCGCGGGTGGTGTCCATCAACTCGGCTACGGAAATCGACCTGACCGGCCAGGTGTGCGCCGACTCCATCGGCACGCGCATCTACTCCGGGACCGGCGGCCAGTTGGACTTCGTCCGCGGCGCCAAGATGTCCGAAGGGGGCAAGGCGATCATCGCCCTGGCCTCGCGTACGGCGAAACTCGCCCCCAAGATCGTCCCCACGCTGAAACCCGGCGCCGGCGTGGTCACGCCCCGGGCCGACGTGCAGTGGGTCGTCACCGAATACGGTGCCGTGAACCTCTATGGCAAATCTCTCCAGGAACGCGCCCGGCTCCTCATCTCCATTGCCCATCCCGACGACAGAGAACAGTTGGACCGAGCCGCGTTCGAACGGTTCGGTCCACACTGGAATTATTAAAAGGCACCCTTACGCCTCTACGGCGCGGAAAGCGTCGAGGTCTTCGGCCTTGAAGGCGCGGATGTAGGCGCTCTTGCCTTCCACGGTTTCCTCAGCCATGCGCACCATCACCTGGGCGGACTTGCCGAAGAGTTCCGGGGCGGCGGTCGCGTCGCGGAGCAGCAGCAGGGACATCACGATTTCACCCGTCATGTCGTAGAGCCGGCGGGCCAGGAAATCCTGGACCTCCTGATTCTCAAAGGCTTTCACCGCTGCGATGGAGGCATCGTAGGTATCGGCCAGCGCAGCGACGCGGACGCGGAGCGGCTCCAGCGCCTCGGACACCGGCTCGGCCAGCATGCCGCGGATGATGTCGGAGTAGGTTCCGTTCGTGATATAGCGGATGGCCGCGACGACCTGAAGCTGCGTCGTTCCTTCATAGATGGAGAAGATGCGCGCGTCGCGCATCAGGCGCTGGCACTTGTATTCCATGATGAAGCCGGATCCGCCGTGGACGGACACGCAGTCGTAGGCATTCTGGTTCGCATACTCGGAAGTCATGCCTTTGCACAGGGGCGTGAAGGCATCGGCGAGGCGGGTGTACTTCTTCATCTCGGCACGTTCCTCGGAGGTAAGCGTGCGGTCGCGCTGGATGTCCTCCAGGCACTTGTAGATGTCCACGTGGGCCGCCGTGTGGTACAGGAGGCTGCGGCCGCCGTCCAGTTTCGCCTTCATGCGGCTGAGCATGTCGTACACGCCCGGGAAGTGCTCGATGGTCTGGCCGAACTGGGCGCGCTCGGAGGCATATTTGACCGCCTCGTTGTACGCTTCCTGGCTCAGGCCGGTGGACTGGGCGCCGATGCCCAGGCGGGCGCCGTTCATCAGGGCCATCACATATTTGATCAGACCGAGGCGGGTGCTGCCGCAGAGTTCGGCGCGGGCATTCTTATAGGTCAGTTCGCAGGTCGGGGAACCGTGGATACCCAGTTTATGCTCGATATGACGGACGTTCACCCCGCCCTGCCGCTTGTCGTAGATGAACATGGACAGGCCGCGGCCGTCCTTCGTCCCTTCCTCGCTGCGGGCCAGGACCAGGTGGATGTCGGAATCGCCGTTGGTGATGAAGCGCTTCACGCCGTTCAGCAGCCAGCAGCCCTCCTCCTCGCTCCAGGTGGCCTTGAGCATCACACGCTGGAGGTCCGAACCGGCATCGGGCTCGGTCAGGTCCATGGACATGGTCTCCCCCGCGCAGATGCGCGGCAGGAACTTCTGCCGCTGTTCCTCGGAACCGAACTCATAGAGCGTATCGGCGCAACTTTGCAGGCTCCAGATGTTCTGGAACGAGGCATCGGCCGCGCTCACCAACTCGGAGGCCATGCTGAACACGACGTTCGGGAGATTCAGGCCGCCGTAGCGGCGCGGCTGGGCGACGCCGGTGAGGCCGGCCTTGCGCATCGCCTCCATGTTCTCCACCGTCTTGGACGCATAGATCATCCGTCCGTTCTCCAGGTGCGGTCCCTCGAGGTCCACGCTCTCGGAATTGGGTTCGATGATATTGGCGGCAATGTCGCCGACGATTTCCAGCAGCCGCTTGTAGTTCTCGATGCAGTCTTCGAAATCCACGGGCGCTTCGGGATAAATCGCAGCATCCGCGAAGCCCTTTTCCCGCAGTTCCACGATGCGGCGCATCAGCGGATGACCCAGGTAGAAGGCGATTTCGGGATGGTCGGTATAGTAGTTTGCCATAGTTTACTTGCTGTTTTTCCGGTAATACTTGATGAGTTTCGGGATCACTTCCTCCACCGTGCCCACGATCACGTAGTCGGCGATCTTGTTGATGGGCGCGTCCGGGTCGCTGTTCACGCTGATGATGATGCTGCTGTCCTGCATGCCGGCGATGTGCTGGATCTGGCCGGAGATGCCGCAGGCGATATACACCTTCGGGTGCACGGTGACACCGGTCTGGCCCACCTGGCGGTCGGCGTCGCAGAAGCCCGCATCCACGGCGGCGCGGCTGGCGCCCACCTCCGCGTGCAGGACCTTTGCGAGGTCGAACAGCATGTCGAACCCTTCCTTGGAGCCCATGCCATAACCTCCTGATACGACGATGGATGCGCCTTTCAGGTTGTGCTTGGCGGCCTCCACGTGATGGTCCAGGACCTTCACGACATAGGCCTCGGGGCTTACGTACTTGGAGACTTCAGGATAGACGACTTCCCCACGATAGGATCCCTCGTAGAGCGCCTTCTGCATGACGCCCGAACGGACGGTCGCCATCTGCGGACGATGGTCCGGATTCACGATGGTGGCGACGATGTTGCCGCCGAAGGCCGGACGGATCTGGTACAGGAGGTCCTTGTAGGACTTCCCGGTCTTGACATCGTCGAAGTCGCCGATTTCGAGTTGGGTGCAGTCGGCGGTGAGGCCGCTCGTCAGGGACGAGGACACCCGCGGCCCGAGGTCCCGGCCGATGACGGTCGCGCCCATGAGGCAGATCTGGGGCTGCTCCTCCTTGAAGAGGTTCACGAGGATATCGGTATGGGGTGCGGACGTGTACGGAAACAGGTCCTTGCCGTCAAAGACGAAGAGTTTGTCCACCCCGTACGGGAGGATCTGGGACTCCACGACACCCTTGATGCCGGTGCCCGCCACCACGGCGTGGAGTTCCACGCCCAGCCAGTCGGCCAGTTTGCGGCCCTTGGTCAGGAGTTCCTGGGAGACCTCGGCAACGACCGTGCCTTCGATCTCGCAATATACGAAAACGTTGTTCATAGTTCTAGCCGATAATCTTTTCACTGATCAGTTCCCGGACGAGGCCCTCCAAATCCGCGTCGGAGGCGGTGAGGGTCTTGCTTTCCTTGGCCTGGAAGACGATGTTCTGCACGGACTTCACCCGCGTCGGGGAACCCGCGAAACCGCACTGGCCGGGGTCGCCGTCCACATCGGCCACGCTCCACTGGGTGAGCGTGAGATAGGGACGCTCCGCATAGAGGGCGGCACGGGGGTCGTCGGCCGGCCTTTCGGAAGGGCAGGTCGCATACTTGTATTTCATCACGAGCTTGACGTTCTGCGGGCGGCAGGGAGCGGCGGTGCCGTTCACGGTGACGACCAGCGGAAGCGGCGCTTCCACGGTCTCCACGCCTCCATCGATGAAGCGCTTGATGGTCGCCTTTCCGTCCTCCACCTTCAGGATCTCCTGCGCATAGGTCACCTGGGTCATGCCCAGTTTTTCGGCCACCTGCGGACCGACCTGGGCGGTGTCGCCGTCGATGGCCTGGCGGCCGCCGATCACGAGGTCCACCCCGCCGATCTTCTTGATGGCGGTGGCAAGGGCATAGGAGGTGGCGAGGGTATCGGCCCCGGCGAAGAGCCGGTCGGTCAGGAGGAAGCCGTCGTCGGCCCCGCGGTAGAGGCCCTGGCGGATGATTTCCCCGGCCCGGGGCGGGCCCATGGTGAGGATGGAGACGGTGGATCCCGGATTCTGCTCCTTCAGGCGAAGGGCCTGTTCGAGCGCGTTCAGGTCGTCGGGGTTGAAGATCGCAGGGAGGGCGGCGCGGTTCACGGTCCCTTCGGCCGTCATGGCGTCTTTGCCCACATTGCGAGTGTCCGGCACTTGCTTGGCCAGGACAACGATTTTCAAAGTCATATGTCGATTCAGGTTTTAGGGAGCGTCGGGAAAAGGGGAACCTGCTATTTGATCAGGTTCCCCAGGATGCTCCGCGTGAGTTCTTTCGTAATCGTATTCGTCGCCGACCGGGTCGCCTTCTGGACGGCCTTCTTCGTCGTGGACGTGGTAGATTTCTTCTTGGTCCCGCTCACCCTGCCGGAGACGGAATCGGCCACGGAAGCGGCCACGACGCCGGTCACGGCCGTGATGACGGACCTCAGTACCTTGGAGGCGATGCTGTTCTTCGCCTTCTTTTGGGCCTCCTTCTCCGCCTTGGCGGCTTCCTTTTCCGCCTTGGCCTTTTCCTTGGCCTCGAGGGCGGCCTGTTTCTCCGCGGCTTCCTGCGCCTCGATCTCCGCCTTCTGGCGTTCGGCCTCGGCCGTCGCGGCGACGAGGATCTCATAGGCACTCTCCCGGTCGATGGGATTGTCATAGCGGCCCCAGAGGCGGGACTGCTTGATAAGTTGGGCGCGCTGGTCCTCGGTGATGGCGCCGATCTGGCTCAGCGGGAAGAGGATCTTCGCCCGCTCCACCATGGACGGAGCACCCTTCTCGTCCAGGAAAGAGACGAGGGCTTCTCCGGTCTCCAGTTGGAGGATGGCCTCATAGGTGTCGAATTCGGGATTGGCCCGGAAGGTCTCGGCGGCGACTTTCACCGCCTTCTGGTCCTTGGGAGTATAGGCCCGGAGGGCATGCTGGACGCGGTTTCCGAGTTGACCGAGGATGTTCTCCGGGATGTCGGTCGGGCTCTGGGTGATGAAGTAGATGCCCACGCCCTTGGAACGGATGAGGCGGATCACCTGCTCGATCTTGGCCGTCAGGGCCCGGGAAGTGCCCTCGAAGAGCATGTGGGCCTCGTCGAAGAAGAAAACGAGTTTCGGAAGGTCCAGGTCACCGACCTCCGGAAGGGTGGAATAGAGTTCGGACAGGAGCCAGAGGAGGAAGGTGGAATAGAGTTTGGGCTTCAGCATGAGTTTGTCCGCCGCCAGGACGTTCATCACGCCCTTGCCGCCCTCGCACTGGAGGAGGTCGTAGATGTCGAAGGCCGGTTCGCCGAAGAACTTCTCCGCACCCTGGCTTTCAAGCCCCAGGAGGGCGCGCTGGATGGCGCCGATGGATGCGGTGGACACGTTGCCGTACTGGGTGGTATACTCCGCGGCGTTCTGGCCCACGAAGTTGAGCATGGCCCGCAGGTCCTTCAGGTCGATCAGGAGGAGACCGTTGTCATCGGCGATCTTGAAGACGATGTTCAGCACGCCCGTCTGCGTCTCGTTCAGTTCCATCAGGCGGCCCAGCAGGTCCGGGCCCATGTCGGAGATGGTGGCGCGCATGGGATGCCCCTGCTCGCCATAGACGTCGAAGAAACGCACGGGGCAACTCTGGAACTGCGGGTCCTCGATGCCGAATTCCGGAAGACGCTTCTGGATGAAGCCGGAGAGTTTGCCCACCTGGCTGATGCCGGAAAGGTCGCCTTTCATGTCGGCCATGAAACAGGGCACGCCGGCCTGGCAGAAGGTCTCGGCGATCACCTGGAGGGTGACGGTCTTGCCGGTACCGGTGGCACCGGCGATGAGGCCATGGCGGTTCGCCATCTTGCCGACGAGGGATACGGGTCCGTTCGGGGAATGGGCTACGTACAGCCCGCGCTCTTTATCTAGCATAGTCTACTGTTTGTTTCTGAACTTCCAAAGATAGAAAAGAATCGTGGAAATGGCAAATGTGCCGAGGGCGATCCAGGGGATCAGGGACTGCGGAAGTCCCAGCCCGATCTTGTCCACGAGGATGAACGTCACGCACACGGACGTCATGAAAAGTCCCGGGATCAGGGTGATCAGATAGTACAGGCCGCCCTTCCTGCGCACCAGATAGACGGTCGCCGTCCAGAACATGAAGACGGACAGCGTCTGGTTGGCCCAGCCGAAATAGCGCCAGATGACATTGAAACCGTTGGCATCGGCGATGTTGTACCATAGCAGGAGGCCGGAAAGGATGAACAGCGGAACGGCGATGAGGAGGCGCTTCCGCATGCTGCGCTGCTCCAGGTGGAGGAAGTCGGCGATGATGAGCCGGGCGCTGCGGAAGGCCGTGTCACCGCTGGTGATCGGGGCCGCGACGACGCCCAGGATGGCGAGGATGCCGCCCAGGAAGCCCAGCCAACTCTGCGAGACCTTCGTCACGACCGTCGGGGCCGCGGCGGAAAGGTCGGAGCCCACCTCGGCCGCGCCTCCGTCAAAGAAGAAATACGACGAAACCGCCGCCCACACGAGGGCCACGAGACCCTCCGTGATCATGGACCCGTAGAAGACCGGCCGGCCGAGTTTCTCGCTCTTGATGCAGCGGGCCATCAGCGGGCTCTGGGTGGCATGGAAGCCGCTCACCGCCCCGCAGGCGATGGTGATGAACAGGCACGGGAAAATGGGCTGTCCGGCAACGCCCACGGACGGGCCGCGGTTCTGAAGGCCGTCCCAGAACTCCGGGATCGAGGGCCACTTGACGACGAGGCACACCAGCAGGGCCGCCGCCATGAACAGCAGGGCCAGGGCGAAGACCGGATAGATCCGGCCGATGATCTTGTCGATGGGAAGCAGTGTCGCGACGATATAATACAGGAAGATGACGACGACCCAGATCATCATGGATGTCCGGCCACCGTCGCCCGTCATGCCGCCCAGGATGACGGCCGGGCTGTACACGAACACGGCACCCACCATCAGCAGGAGCAGGACCGAGAAGACCAGCATGACCTTTTTGGTACGCTCTCCCAGGTACTCGCCCACCAGTTCCGGATACCCGGCCCCTTCGTGACGGACGGAAAGCATACCGGACATGTAATCATGGACGGCGCCGGCGAAAATGCACCCGAATACCACCCACAGGTAGGCCGAAGGGCCGAATTTCGCGCCCATGATGGCGCCGAAGATGGGCCCGGTCCCGGCGATGTTCAGGAACTGGATCATGAAGACTTTCCAGGTAGGCATGGGGATGAAGTCCACGCCGTCGGCCTTGGCGACGGCCGGAGTGTCCCGGCGCGGGTCGGGGCCGAAAACGTGCTCTACGAAAGCCCCATAGAGCACATAGCCCAGGATGAGGGCGGCGATACTGATCAGGAATGAATACATGGCGTACGTCTATTCCGGTTGTTCGAAGAACGAGAAATGCACCCGGCCATACACCTTCTCCTTCTTGAACCGGGGGTGCTCCGTAAAGGAATGCTCCCCGCCGTGTTCCAGGATGAAGTAGCAGCCGGGATGAAGGATGTCCTGCGCGAACACCTGGTCCGGGATGGTATCCAGAGCGTCCAGCGCATAGGGCGGATCGGCAAAGATGATATCGAACTTTTCCCGGCAGATCGGGAGGAAGTCGAAGACGTTGTCCCGGACCATGGTCACGTTCGGAAGGCCCAGGCGCTGCGCTTCGGTCTTGATGAAGGAAGCGTTGGCCCGGTCCATTTCCACGCAATAGACGCGGGAAGCGCCGCGGGAGGCGAACTCGAAGGAGATGGCGCCGGTCCCGCCGAAGAGGTCCAGGACCTTCAGGTCCTCGAACTCGTACTCGTTGTCCAGGACGTTGAACAGGCCCTCCCGGGCGAAATCCGTCGTGGGCCGCGCCTTGTAGCCGGCCGGCGGCTGGATGGTTTTCCCCTTCAGGCGTCCTCCGATGATCCTCATAGCGCGACAACCGCCTTGAAATAGCGGTACAGGGACATTTCCGCCTCCGGAGCCAGCGGAGTGCGGAAACAGACGGTGGTCACTTCCGGATTGAGTTGCAGGCGCTTCAGGGCCAGGAACAGGTAGTACTCGGCCGTCGTGAAGTCCGGGGCCTGGTAGATGTTGGAGAGCAGGAGACTCTTCCCCTGCGCGATGGC
Source organism: uncultured Bacteroidia bacterium (assembly GCA_902781705.1). GTDB lineage: Bacteria > Bacteroidota > Bacteroidia > Bacteroidales > UBA932 > Cryptobacteroides. Next base: position 39,117 of record CACZKE010000006.1, on the reverse strand, counting down.
AAGATGCAGGTAGCCGTCCATGTACGAGGCGATGACCTTATTATAATCTTCACAGGCCGGCAGGGCCCGGAGGATGTAGTACATCTCCGGCAGGATCGGCGCCTGGGCGCCCGAGGCGGTCAGGACCGTCTGGGAAAGGACCCGGGACAGGGACTCCCCGATGGTGTTGGAAAACAGCAGGACGGCGCCGAGTTCCGGAATGCGGACATAGCCGGTGGCGTCGTTCTCCCCAAGGGCGACGACATCTGCCAGCATGGCCCGCACGCTCTCCTGACGGAAGAAGGATTCCGGGACGAGGGTACACTTGGGCGTAAGGAGGGAGATGTCCACCTCGTCGTAGCGGCGCTGGAATTCCGGTGTCGTGAAGATACGGTCCGACCCCAGCCACCCGGAAGAGCGGACTTCCCCACCCTCGGATACCTTAAAAGAATATCCACTCAAGGAAACTTGAATGGATATCCCGGATTTCGCTATGCGCGGATTTTCCATCGGCGGGACTACTCCCAGTTACCGGCGTTGTTGTTAGGCGCGGTGACGGAGCCCACCTGCAGACCCTGGTAACGGTTCTGGTTCTCGCACTCGGCGTCGAGGTTGATTCTCAACTGGTTGTCCATGCCCTTGAGGATGGCGCGCCAAGGCATGCGGGCCTCGAACAGCGGAACCTGGACACCGGAGACGGTCTTGACGATGGCCTCCATCTGGACGGGCTGCTTGCCGGAGAACGGGATATACTTGAGCGAGTCGATGTTGAAGTCAGGACGGTTGTTGAAGAGGGTGTCCTTCACAGCGATCGGGGTGCTGATGGAGAACACGAGTTTCTCACCCTGGCGGTAGAGTTCCATGAATCTCGCGTTCTGTTCCTCCTTGCTCAGTTTCTTGAAATTCTTGTCGTTCTTGTACTTCTTGGTGTTCTCCACGGCAAGGGAGTCGTCGTTGGAACCGACCTGCATGATGATGTCCATCTTGCCGGTCTCGTAGAACATCTTGAGGGAATCGATAGAGTCCGTGAAACGGTTGTGGACACCCTTGAAGGCGACCTCGAGGGTACGGATGTCCTTCAGACGCTGGACGGCGACTTCCTGCCTGCGGGCCTTCTCCTTGTTGAAGTTGACCGGCTTCATGATGCTTCTGTAAATGCCATAGACGCAGCCGACAGCGGCGAGGGCGAGGAGAATCTCGACAACGATTTTGAGCGTTTTGTTCATTATTTTAGTGTTTTTATAATTTTCCAAACTTCCGACAAAGTTATAAAAATCATTTATGAAAAGCAATATATTTTGTAATTTTGCATTCGCAAAAAGAATTGCCCCATGATTGCCTGCCTCCATACGGAAGACATCCAGCACCTGGACGCCCTCGTCGAGGGCTGCCGGCGTGTGGCCATCGCCGCCCATACGCACCCGGACGGGGACGCGCTGGGCAGCGCCGCCGCCCTCGTGTGCTACCTGAGGCAGTCCCGGGGCAAGGATGCCGTCGCCATCCTGCCCGATTCCCCCGCCCCGTCGGTACGGCCGATCATTCCGGACGGCGCGCCTTTCCTGTTCCTGGACCGGCAGCCGGAGGAATGCCGGAAACGGATCGCCGGCAGCGACCTCGTCTTCCTGCTGGACTGCAACGGATTCTCCCGGACCGAAGGACTGCAGGAATGCTTCGAGGCATCCCCTGCCCCGAAGGTCCTCATCGACCATCACCTGAATCCGGAGCGGGAACGGTTCGACCTCGTCTTCTCCACGCCGGAGATCTCGTCGGCCTCGGAACTCCTGCACTGGGTCCTCCTGTCGCTTCCGGACATCGGGGGCGATGCCCGGAAACTCCCCGCCGACACGGCCAAGGCCCTCCTCACGGGGATGACCACCGATACGAACAACTTCGCCAACTCCGTCTATCCCAGCACCTTCCGGATGGCCTCCGACCTCCTGGACGCCGGTGTGGACCGGGATGGCGTCCTGTCCACCCTGTACAACCAGTACCGCGAGAACCGCGTCCGGGCGATGGGGTTCCTCCAGTATGAGGACCTACGCATCACCCCGGAGGGACTCGCCTACATGATCGTCACCCGCGACATCCGGGAACGTTTCGACCTGGAAGACGGCGAGACGGAGGGGCTCGTGAATGTCCCGCTTTCCATCGACCGGGTGAAAATGAGCATCCTCCTCAAAGAGGAGACGGACCATTTCCGGGTGTCCATCCGCTCGAAGAAGGGATGGTCGGCCCAGCAGGTGGCCGCCACCCGCTTCCACGGGGGCGGACACGAAAACGCTTCCGGCGGCAAGTTGTACTGGCCCGGGGACATCCCTGCCCCCGCGAACGCCGCCGCCTTCCTCGAACGAGTTTCCCACGAATGCCTGTCATGAAAAAGAGTACCTATCTCCTCGCCGCGGCCCTCGTCGCCGGACTCGCCGCCTGCAACAAGCAGGCCCAGGCCACCTATGACAAACAGGAAACCATCATTTCCTCCTTCGTGGACGCGCAGTGCAAGAGCGACGAGACGGCGACCGTCGTCTACAAGGACGGCGTGGTCCGGATCACCCTGCACGATACCCTGGAGCGGACCGGCCTTCTCGCCGACACCCTCCAAAGAGGCGGCACCGTCTCTTTCCATTATGCGGGGTACACGCTGAGCGGCAACCGTATCAGCGCCTCCAACCTGTTCGCCACCAACCACCAGAAGACGGCCGACGCCGCCGGCTGGAAACTGACCGACACCACCGCCTTCAAGATCGAGACGCTCACCCTGGACGACTCGCTGGTGGAAGGACTGGCGCTCGGCCTGGAAGGCGTGAGGAACCAGGACGAGTGTTATATCCTGTTTTCGGGCAAGCGCGGATACGGTTCCCGCGTGCAAGGCACGATTCCTGCAATGTCTGCCCTGGTTTACCATGTGTGGATAAGCAGCATATCCAATGATTAAAATGATGAGAATGAAACATATCCTGAGAAACGCCTGTCTCCTCGCCCTCGGCGCCGGCGCCGGCCTCGCCCTCGCCTGCAGCAAGACGGCCGAAGAAGGCACCAACGTCGCCATCAAGCGCCAGTTCGACGCCTGGCGCGCCATCTACTACCCCGATGCCACGGAAAAGGACGGCATCTACATCATCGACGACCAGCCCGGGAGCGGCCAGGCGTGGCGGCAGGACCTGCCCGTGACGCTGCTCACCTATACCATGCAGAACCTGGACGGCTCCGTCCAGTACAACACCCGGGAAGACTGGGCGAAGCGGCTGGGCACCTGGGACGACGTCTCCTATTATGGTCCCCAGTACACACTTACCGGCAAGCAAGTCAGTTACGCCGGCCTGGACCGCATCCTGGAAGGGATGCGGCAGGGTGGCACCCGCACCGCCATCGTTCCCTCCTGGCTCATGACCTACGACCGGTACGACACCCTGGACGAATACCTGGAACACGAGACCGAAGTCTCCGCCACCATCTACACCATCACTTTCATGGACCAGACGCTCAACCTGGCCGAATACGAGTACAACACCATGCTGGACTACTGCTCCCGGGTGCTGGGCGTAACGGACACCCTCTCCAACGCGGGCGTTTTCTTCAAGTCCCATACGGAATTCGTGGAAGAACCCAAGGATATGCCAGCGGACACGATTATCTACATCAACTACACCGGCCGCCGCATCTATGACGGCCAGGTGTTCGACACCAGCATTGCGGATACGGCCAAGTACTACGGCATCTACAATCCTTCCCGCACCTACGGGCCGGTATCCGTCACGATGGCGGAGAAGGCCACCGAGGTCAAGATGGGGTCCAGCACCGTCGTCAGCGGATTCGGATACGGACTCAAGGCGATGCACGCCGACGAGAGCGCCACCTTCGTATTCGGATACAACCTGGGCTACGGCAGCAGCGGCGGGACCGACAAGAGCATGGTTCCTCCGTACGCATCCCTGCGGTTTGACGTGGACCTGGTCCCTCAGCCGTAAGCCATGGCGGGCGCCATTCCTGTCGAACTGGGCACCAAGCCCATCGGTCAGCTCATCCGGCAATACGCGGTTCCCGGCATCATCGCCATGACCGCCTCTTCGCTGTATAACATGGTGGACAGCATCTACATCGGGCATATCCCCGATGTGGGCTCGCTCGCCATCTCCGGCCTCGCGGTCACCTTCCCCCTGATGAACATCTCCACGGCGTTCGGCACTCTGGTGGGCGTAGGCGCCGCGACGATGATTTCCGTCCTGCTGGGCCAGAAGAACTATGCGGTCGCAAACAAGGTCCTCTCCAACGAGGTCACCCTGAATATCCTCACCGGCGTCATCTTCACCGTCGTGGCCCTCCTCTGGATGGACCCGATCCTTCGGTTTTTCGGCGCCAGCGACAACACGCTGCCCTACGCCCGGGACTACATGGTCATCATCGCCCTGGGCAATGCGGTCACGCACCTGTACTTCGGCCTGAACAGCGTCATCCGGTCCTCCGGCAATCCCAAGATTGCCATGGGCCTCACCCTGTTCACGGTCATCTCCAACGCCATCCTGGACCCGATCTTCATCTTCACGCTGGGGATGGGCATCCGGGGAGCGGCGCTCGCCACCGTCCTGTGCCAGCTCATGTCCCTTTGCTACACGATGTGGTTCTTCCTGGACCAGAAGAAGTTCCTCCACCTCCCCCGCAGCCGGAAGATCTTCCGGATCGACTGGCGCATCGCCAAGGACTCCCTGTCCATCGGCATGGGCCCGTTCCTGATGAACCTCGCCAGCTGCATCGTTGTGCTGTTCATCAACCAGCAGCTCGTCAAGTGGGGCGGCGACCTCGCCCTCGGTGCTTACGGCATCGTGAACCGCATCTCCTTCCTGTTCGTGATGATCATCATGGGCTTCAACCAGGGCATGCAGCCGATCGCCGGCTACAACTTCGGCGCCCGGCAGTACGCCCGCGTCCGGGAAGTCTATGTCAAGACCGCCGGATGGGCCACCCTCGTGTGCATCGTGGGCTTCGTCGTTTCCGAACTTTTTTCCGGGCCTACCGTGAGCATTTTCACCAGCGACCCGGCCCTGCACGACCTGGCCGCCAAGGGCCTGAGGAAGATGAACATCGCCTTCCCCATCATTGGCTTCCAGATGGTCACCACCAATCTGTTCCAGTGCCTCGGGATGGTCCGCAAGTCCATCTTCCTGTCCCTGTCGCGCCAACTGCTGTTCCTGCTCCCCTGCATCTACATCCTGCCTCCCCTCCTCGAGTCGGAGGCCGGCGTGTGGTACAGTTTCCCGATCTCGGACACCGTGGCGGCCATCGTCACGGGGATCTTCGCCATCGGCCTTTTGCGCAATCTCGGCAGTCTCAAGGACGGAGACGACCCGTCCATCCTCGGAAGTCAGATTTAGATTCTTCACTTCGTTCAGAATGACAAGCGTATGAACACCATCATCAATGTAGGAAGATCGTTCGGCAGCGGCGGCGGATTCGTCGCCAAGGCCATCGGCCGGGAACTCGGGATCCCGGTCTATGACAACGAACTCATTTCCAAGGCCGCGGAGGAAAGCGGCTACTCGAAGAGCGTCTTCGAGGGCGGCGAGAAGCGCCGGAGCCTGTTCTCCATGTCCAGTTTCTTCGCCTCCGGCCGCCTCCCGTTCGGGGAGAGCAGCGGCTATGTCAATGACGACATGCTCTTCAAGATCCAGAGCGAGGTGATCCGGAACATCGCCGAAAAGGGCGATGCCATCATCGTGGGCCGGTGCGCTGACTACATCCTCCGGGACCTGGACTGTCTGGACGTGTTCGTGTGCGCGCCCATGGAATTCCGGATCCAGCGCCTGATGAAGAACGAAGGCCTGAAGGAGGACGAGGCCGAGGAACTGATGCGCCGCAAGGACCGCACCCGCGAGGCCTACTATAACTTCTACACCTTCGGCGCCTGGGGCCAGGCCGACAACTACGACCTGTGCGTGGACAGCTCCATCCTGGGCATCGAAGGCACCGCCGACTTCATCATCGACTTCGGCCGCCGCAGCGGAAAGATCAAGTGATTGTCATTTCGAGCGAAACCTTTTTTTGTCATTTCGAGCGAAACGCAGTGAAGTCGAGAAATCTCATACTGGCCCTCCTGTTCCTCCCCCTGCTCCTCCACGCCCAGGAGCGCCTCAATGAGCGCCTCACCAACGACCTGTCCCGCCTCCCGGCGATGGACGCCGTCGTGGACAGTTTCATGAACGTGTGGTCGCTGCGGGGCGTTTCCCTCTCCGTGATGCGGAACGATTCGCTCCTGTATGCCCGCGGCTACGGCCGCGCCGACGGCTCCCGGCCCATGACCCCGGGGACGCTGCTGCGGATGGCCTCCGTGTCCAAGCTCATCACGGCCGTGGGCATCATGAAGCTGCAGGAGAGGGGAAAACTCGTGCTGGACACCCCGGTCTTCGGCCCATTCGGCATCCTGGACGGGTATGACAAGTACATCACCGACGACAATTACTATCTGATTACGGTGGAGCATCTGCTGCGCCACCAGGCCGGCTTCACCCAGAAGGGCGGCGACCCCATGTTCACAACCGCGACCATGATGCGGGAGATGGGCCTGTCCAAGGCTCCGACGCAGGAGCAGCTCACCCGACACCTCCTGAAGCGTCCCCTCGCCTACCTCCCCGGCACTGACCAGGAATACTCCAACTTCGGGTATCTCCTCCTGTCGATGATCATCGAAAAGATCACGGGCGAGCCCTATGAACGGTGGATGCAGCGGGAAGTGCTGGAACCCGCCGGCTGTTACGATTTCCACATCGCCGGCAACTTCTACAACGAGCGCTTCCCCGGGGAAACCCGCTACTACATGCACAAGGAAGCCAAGCCCACGAACGCCTTCGACGGCCGCGGGCAGGTGGAGCGATGCTATGGGGCCAATGACATCCACGGCCTGTCCGGCGCGGGCGCCTGGATCGGCTCCACCCCGGAACTGGCCCGCCTGGTCGCTTCCATCGACGGAATCTCCGCCGGACCCGACCAGTTGTCGGCCTTCAGCGTGTATCAGATGACCCAGCGCCTCTCGGACGAAATCTTCTCCCTCGGCTGGGTGGACTGCACCGACGATGGCGAATGGACCCGCACCGGCTCATTCTCAGGGACTTCCGCCCTCGTGAAAGTCTTCCCCGACGGTGAATGCTGGATCCTCATCACCAACACCTCCACCTGGAAAGGATCCCGCTTCTCCCGCGACACCGGCGCCCTTTGCAAGAACCTCCGCGCCCGGTTCGGGGCGCAGTTGCCGGAAAGGGATTTGTTCGGGGAATGAGATTTGGCAGGATTATAGGAATTCTATTATAGGATTTGTATAATTGCTTTGATTCTGTTATATTCGCAGAAAAAAAGCAATGAACCCATTCTACATCACCGGTATCATTCCACCCGAGCACTTCTGCGACCGGGAGATTGAAACACAGTGGCTGGTCCGGACGGTCACCGGAGAAGCCGACGTCCTTCTCACCTCTCCCAGAAGAATGGGAAAGACACAGTTAATCAGGCACTTCTATAACCAACCGGAGATCAAAGGGCATTATCATACCTTCTACGCGGACATCTACCCAACGACCAGCCTGCACGAGTTCGTCCTTTTCCTAAGCAAGGAAATATATTCAGTACTGGTTCCCAAGGGGAAAGCTGTCTTGGACAGATTCCTATCAGTATTGCACTCATTGACAGGAAGTTTTACCTACGACCCGGTTTCAGGAGTCCCTTCCTTCGACGTCAAACTCGGCGACATCCAGGCTCCCGAACTCACCCTCGGGGAAATCTTCGACTACCTGGAGAAGGCGGACCTGCCCTGCATTTTTGCCATCGACGAATTCCAGCAGATCGCCCGGTATCCTGAAAAGAACGTAGAAGCACTCCTCCGCTCCCACGTACAAACCATGAACAACTGCCGCTTCATCTTCGCCGGCAGCAACCGGCATATCCTGGAGAATATGTTCCACTCGGCAGCCAAACCCTTCTACAACTGCACGGAGCAGCTTTATCTGGACCGGATTGCCCGGGAAAAGTATGTGGCATTCATCATTGCCAAGTTCCGCGAAGCCGAGCGGGAGATCCTCTCCGGCGCCGCGCAGTTGGCCTACAACCTTTTTGAGGGCCACACCTACTATGTCCACAATCTCATGCACCACGTCTTCTCCTATGTCGCCCCGGAAAAGACGGTGGACGAGAACGATATCCTTTTCGTCCTGGACAATCTGCTGGAGGAGAAGTCCCACGCCTTCGCCGGAGAGATGAGCCATCTCAACTACCAGCAGAAAGAGACCCTCATCGCCATCGCCAAAGCAGGAAAGGCGACAGGAGTCACCTCCGTCGCCTTCATTAAAAAGAACGCTTTGAAATCCCCCAGCTCGGTTCAATACGCCATCTCCACCCTGCTGGATAATCAGATCCTGACCTACGAACAAGAAGGCCGCACCAAGACCTACTCGCTGGAGGACCGGTTTCTGGAGATGTGGATCAGGAGGACGTATTGAGTCCGCTGCACGGGATCCATACGATTGAAACGCCCGACTTGCAGTTCTGTCCCGCCGTGTATCCAGTGCTTGTGCCTACCCCAGATGAAGCCCTCGGAGCGGGTGATGACGGCAAGGTGCAAGCGGATTCAGCATGTGGGCGGGCACAAAAACGCACGGAAACGTGCCCGCCTCCCACCCCCATTTTCCCGGATTTCCACTATCTTTGCACCCGACATGTTACGACTCATCATCTTCGATTTCGACGGGACGCTCGGGGATACCCGGGCCAATATCGTCATGACCATGCAGGATACGGCGCGGGCGCTGGGGTATCCCGTGGCGGAGGAGGCAGCGATCGCGAAGACGATCGGCCTGCCGCTGGAGGAAGGGTTCGGACAGCTCTATCCCGGGCTGACACCGGCAGAGATGGCCACCGCGGCCGCCACGTACCGCGAGATCTTCGAGCGGAACCGGAAGAAGCTGGTTCCCGGACTGTTTCCGCACGTGAAGGAGACCCTCGCCGCCCTGAAGGAGAAGGGGTACACCATGACGGTGGCCTCTTCCCGACATTCCACTTCCCTGAAGGGATTCCTGAGGGACATGGGCATCGCCGAATACATCTCCTATGTCCTCGGGGCCGACAACGTGACCAAGGCCAAGCCCGATCCGGAGCCCGTCCTGAAGACGCTCCGGGAGTTGGGCTATCCGGCGGAGGAAGCCCTCGTCGTGGGTGACATGCCCGTGGACGTCCAGATGGGCAACCGGGCCGGCGCTCATACCTGCGCCGTCACCTACGGCAACGCCTGCCGGGAGGACCTTTGGGAAGCCGATTTCATCATCGACGACATCGCGGACCTCCTGCCGATTCCGGATCGGATCGAGAAAAAGGACCGCTACGTCGTGGGCATCGGCGAAGTCCTTTGGGACAAGTTCCCCGGCGGGAAGGCGCTCGGCGGGGCGCCGGCCAATTTCGCCTACCACGCCGCGCAGATGGGCCATCAGGGACTTGTCGTGAGCGCCGTCGGCATCGACCGGGACGGGAGCGGCATCCGCGCCGAACTGAAAAAGCATGCCCTCCCCTTCCACCTGGACTGGGTTCCCTACCCGACCGGGACGGTCGATGCGGACATCTCGGACCCGAACGACCCGAAATACACCATCCACACCCGCTGCGCCTGGAGCCACATCCCCTTCACGGACGAACTCCGGGAAATCGCTTCGCGGACGAAGGCCGTCTGCTTCGGCACCCTCGCCCAGTGGGGGCAGGAGTCGCGCCGGAGCATCCGCGCCTTCCTGGACCACTGCCCGCCAGACTGCCTGAAGGTCTATGACATCAACCTCCGCCAGAACTACTTCACCAAGACCGTCATCCGGGACAGTCTCCGCCGGGCGAACATTCTGAAACTCAACGAGGAAGAACTGACCACAGTCACGGGTCTCCTCGGCTTCCAGATGGCCGGTGAAGAGGTCTTGTGCCGACGCCTCATGAAATCCTACCACCTGGACATGATCATCCTCACGAAAGGCATCCACGGCAGTTGGATCGTCCGGAAGGAGGACCGTCTGTTCCAGCCCACGCCGGAAGTGAAGGTCGCGAGCGCCGTGGGCGCCGGAGACGCCTTCACGGGCGCTTTCATCGGCAGTCTCCTCAACGGTGCGTCCATCGAGGAAGCCCACCGGAAAGCCGTCCGTGTCTCCGCCTTCGTCTGCACCCGGAAAGGCGCGATGCCGAAGATTCCGGAAGACCTCCGCTAACACAGAAGACCCCGCCTCAACCGAGACGGGGTCCTGCATTTTCACAAAGCCAGCGCTTACTTCACGCTCATCACGGCGGAGGCGATGGAGTTGAGTTTCACGTCCACGGAGTCGGCGCGGGAGGCCAGGATGCAAGGGACCTTGGTGCCCACGAGGAAGCCGGCCTGGCGGACGTCCTTGGCCAACTTGGAATTGGTCTTCCAGAAGACGTTGGCGGACTCGATGTTCGGGAAGAGGAGGCAGTCGGCGTCGCCGGCCACCGGGCTCTTGAGTTTCTTGATCTGGACGGATTCCTCGTCGATGGCGACATCCAGCGCGAGCGGGCCGTCGCCGATGGCCTTGATCTGGCCGCGGTCGCACATCTTGGCGAGCATGGCACCCTCGATGCAGGCCGGCATGCTGTCCAGCATCTGCTCGGAAGCGGCGATGAAGGCGATCTTCGGGGTGGCGATGCCGAAGCTGCGGGCGACGCCGGTCACGAAGCCGGCCATCTTCACCTTCTGGCGGAAGTCCGGAGCGGGGATCACGGCCATGTCGGTGATGAAGATGAGCTTGTGGTAGTTCGGGTTCTCGATCACGCCCACGTGGCTCAGCAGGCCCTTCGGGGGCAGCAGGCCGCACTCCTTGTTCAGGATGGCGCGGAGGAACTTGTCGGTGGAGCAGAGGCCCTTCATCAGGACGTCGCCCTCGCCGTCATGGACCATGCGGACAGCCTCGGCCACGGCCTTGAGTTCATCCTTGATGTCCACGATGGTGAACTTGGCGATATCGATGCCGCACTCGTCACAAACCTTGGTGATCATGTCGGTGTCACCCACGAGGGTAACCTGGACAAAGCCCATGTCGGAAGCCAGGGAAGCGGCCTCGATGGTGTGGGAATCCACGCCCCAGGCGGCGATCATCCGCTTGCAAATGCCTTTCGCCTTGAGTTCGGCGAACAAATCGTTGAAATTGGTAATCATATCTGTGTTTTAGTCTTGATTGTCAAGCACAAGGTGCATGGTGTCGCGGGCGATCACGAGTTCCTCGTTCGTGCACACGAGGGCGGCCTTCACCTTGGAATCCTCCGTGGAGATGATGGCATCCTCGCCGAAGGCGACATTGGCCTCGTAGTCCACCTTGAGGCCCAGGTAGGAGAAGTTCTCCAGGACACGGCGGCGGAGGCGGGAGTTGTGTTCGCCGATACCGCCGGTGAAGACGATGAGGTCCACGCCGTTCATCGCGGCCACGTAAGAACCGATGTTCTTGATGATGTCGTAGGTGAACTTCTTGAGGGCGAGTTTGGCCTTGGGGTCGCCGCTGTTCGCGCGCTCGTTGAGTTCGCGGCAGTCGGAACTGTACTCGGAAAGGCCCAGGAAGCCGGATTTGCGGTTCAGGATCGTGGACATCTCGTCCGGGGTGACCCCGAGTTTGTTCTCCAGGTAGATGACGGCGTTCGCGTCGATGTTGCCCACGCGGGTGCCCATGATCATGCCCTCCAGCGGGGAGAAGCCCATGGACGTGTCCACGCACTTGCCGTTCTGGATGGCGCAGATGGAGCTGCCGGCGCCGAGGTGGCAGGTGATGATCTTGCTGTTCGCGATGTCCAGTCCGGCGAGCTTCGCGCCCACGCCGGCGACGAACTGGTGGGAGGTGCCGTGCGCACCGTAGCGGCGGACGCGGTACTTCTCATAGTACTGATACGGAAGACCGTACATGTAGGCGTAGGCCGGCATCGTCTGGTGGAAGGCGGTGTCGAAGGTGACGACCTGCGGGACGGTCGGGAGCACTTCCTGCATGGCGTGGATACCCAGCAGGTGCGCCGGATTGTGGAGCGGGGCGAAGTCGCTGCAGAAGGCGATCTTCTCGAGCACGTCGTCATTCACAAGGACGGAGCCGGAGAAGAAATCGCCGCCCTGGACGATGCGGTGACCCACCGCCTCGATGTCCTCGAGGGACTTCAGAACGCCCGTCTGCGGGTCCGTCAGGGCTTCCAGGATGAGTTGCATGCCCACTTTGTGGTCCGCAATCGGGAGGTCCTTCACGATTTTGTCCTTACCAGACGGAGCGTATTGGAGGATGCCGGCAGGGAGGCCGATCTTCTCGGCGATACCCTTCGCGATGACGTCGAACACGTCGTCGCTCTTCATGTCCAGCAACTGGTACTTGATGGAAGAACTTCCACAATTGATGACAAGGATAATCATATCGGTCAAATGTTAATTATTATCGGTCAAACCGTGCAAAGTTAACAAAATAATCCCTATTTTCGCATACGAATCTGAAGGAAATGGCGGAGCGGGAGAACATAGGGGCGCTGGCAATCCATTTCACGGCCGGAATCGCGGCCGGGGCCCTGCTGGTACGCCTGCCCTTGGACCCGTATCTTCTCTCCGGAGGGCTCTTCCTCCTGCTTGCCTCCCTCATTGCCTCCGTCCTGAAGACGGAAAAGACCGGACTGCTTTTCCCGGTCTTCCTCCTGTGCGGGACCGTCTGTTTCCTCACCGCGTCTTTCCCCGATGGCAGCGAAAGCACCTTCCTGGAGAGATGGGCGGCCGGGCCGGCGGAGCGGCTGCGCTCCTTCATCGACAGGATCCCATTCCCGAGCGGGACTACGGCCCCGCTGCTCAAGGCGTTCCTCACGGGCGACCGGAGCGGGCTCAGCCGCGAGACGGTCCAGGTATTCCGGGAAAGCGGTGCCTCGCACCTGCTGGCCCTGTCGGGCCTCCACATGGGCATCCTGTACATCCTCCTTTCCCGGCTTCTCTGGCCGCTCGGCAACAGTCTGAAAGCAAGGCGCTTCCGCTACGTCCTCACCATCGCCGCAGCCGGCTTTTTCACGCTCATGACCGGGGCCTCCCCTTCCATCGTCCGGGCTTTCCTTTTCATCTTCCTGAACGAGACTGCACGGCTCACGGGCCGGCCGCGAAAGCCGCTGCGCACCCTGTCGTCGGCCCTTCTCATCCAACTCATCCTCACCCCCACCGTCATCACGTCCGTGGGGTTCCAACTCTCGTATCTGGCAATGGCCGGCATTTTCCTCCTGTATCCGCATCTGGAAGGATGGTATCCCCAAGGACCCCGGATCGATCCGATGCGGAAGGTCTGGCAGGCCGCCGCCCTCTCGATCTCGTGCCAGGTTTTCACCGGTCCCCTGGCCTGGTACCGCTTCCGGACCTTCCCGACCTACTTCCTGCTGACGAACCTCCTCGCCATGCCGCTCACGTCGCTCCTGATGGGGACGGCGGTGGCGACGATCGCCCTCCGGGGCATCGGCCTGTGTCCCGGCTTTCTCGTCCAGGCCACGGATGCGCTCTGCTCCGGCCTGCTTTGGATCCTGGGGATTATTGCTTCAATGTGAACCCCGGCGAGGCCCATTCGGTCATCCCGCCGTCGTCCGTGGAGGAAATCAGATAGCCCTCCACTCCGTCCAGGGAGAGGACAAGTTCCTGCGCCGCTTCCAGGCCGATGACCATGCACCAGGTCGCGAGGGCGTCGGCATCGGCCCCGCCGGCAGGACTTACCAGCGTGGCACTCAAGAGATTATGCTGGACGGGATAGCCCGTGCGCGGGTCGATGGTATGGGCATACTTGCGCCCGTCCCGGACATAATACTTGCGGTAATTCCCGGAGGTGACGATCCCGCAACCGGTGCCGTCCGAAGACCAGATGCCGTCCAGTTGCGCCCCCGGCCGGTCCGTCCCATCGTCCGGACGGTCATAAGGACGGTCCACGCCCACGCTCCAGCCCCGCCGGGAGGGATTGAGCCCGTCGCACCAGATTTCTCCGATGTCCACGAGCATGTCCTTCGCGCCGATGGAATACAGGTACTTCGCCACCAGGTCACAACTGTAGCCCTGCGCAATGGCGTTGTAGTTGAGCACCACAGGCGAATCCGTACCGTCCAGCCGCAGGTCCCTCACCGACAGCGTCCCGTCCGGTCCCGGGGTCATCTCCGGCTTCAGAAGGTCCATTCCGCAGGATTCCCGGATTGCGGCAACGTCCTTGTCGGACGGCATTTCCCCGGACTTGAATCCGAAGCCCCAGGCGTCATAGAGCGGGCCAGCCGCAAAATCCAGCACGCCGCCGGAACGCTCGAACCACTGATAGGAAGTCCGGTACATCTCCAGGAAGAGCCCGTTCGGGCGGATGGTCTCCCCGGCATTGAACCGGGACAGCAGCGACCCCTTGTTGTAGCCGGACAGGGTCGTGTCGATCCGCTCCAGGATGGCCTCCACCGAGTCCCGAACCGTTTCCGGGGCCACATGGACCCCCTTGAGGTTCACTTTCACGGAATAGACGCCGCCCTGCGCATGGCCGGAAATCTGGATGTAACGGTCCCGTTCCCCGCAGGCCGCGGCGAGCAGGAGCACGAGGAAGACAAGGGTCAATTTTTTCATCTTACGGACGGTTACGGCAAGATAGTTGCACAAAATTAAGATAAAATCACGATATTTGCAGATTGTATAAGGAAAGAATCATATGACAAGACGCCTTTTGCCCTATATCGGCCTCGTCCTCGCCGCCTTCTCGCTGTTCTCCTGCAAGAAGAAGGAGGAGGAGACCACGACCAAGCCCTACCTGTACGGGGTCAGTTTCGACCTTCCCACCTTCGCCCGCCCCGGCGACTCCTTCGACCTGAAGGCCTACGGCGTGTACACGACCGAGGGCGACGGCGTGGACAAACCCACCTACAAGTGGCGTATCGGCACCGCCGCTTTCCAGGAAGCGGAGGTCTTCACCGTGAAACTCGAGAAAGTGGGCAACTTCACGATCACCTGCCAGGCCTCCGACCCGGATGACAACTACTACGCCACTTCCGTGTCCCACACCATCATCGTGATCGATCCTACCCTGGGCAAGACGCTCACCGGCACCGGCATCGACGCCGCGGACAACCACATCACCGACACCCGTGACAAGGCCGGCGAAAACGACTACTTCTACACCCGGATCGGGGACTTGGACTGGTTCCGCAACAACCTGGCCTACACGGGTTCCGGCCTGGCCTACGAGAATGCCGACGTCACCTCCTACCCTATCGGACGATTCTACACCTGGGAAGAGGCCATGAAGGCCTGCCCCGAGGGCTGGCGGCTCCCCACCGCGGAAGAATGGGCCGCCCTGGGCAGCGAAGCCGCCCCGCTCCTGGCGGACGCCTACCTGAACAGCAAGCGCATGTGGGAATACTGGCCCAACGCTCCGCGCACCAACACGACGAATCTCGCCGTCATCCCCGCCGGCTACGCACTCCCGAGTCTGACCACTCCCGCCTACAAGCGCATCTACGACTACGCCGCCTTCTGGACCTCGACCGAGGATCCCGCCAAGAGCACCCAGGCCCGCTACTTCTACATCTTCGTGGAAGACAACGAGGTCAGGTCCACATACGGCGAAAAGGGCTCGCTGGCCCTTTCCGTACGTTGTGTAAGATAAAAATCTGATTACCTTAAATCGGTGACTACATAACTTTTAGGAAGCGATTTCTCGTCCAGCGGGAAGTCGCTTTTTCCTTGCTTGTCCAGGAAGACGATGTTCTTCAGGACAAAGCGGGCGGCGGTGTCGTCGTCCAGCAGCAGGGTGACGTCCAGGGAGTTCTGCGAGGAGCCGTTGACCTTGAGTTTGTCCATGTAGCCCTTGTAGGAACTGATGAACAGGGCCGGATTCGTGAACAGGTCTTCCTTCTCCACCTTCTCGATGAGGACTTCCTCCGCATCACGGTCGATGCTCCAGCGGGTGGTGCCGTCGCTGCGCACTTCCAGGCCCAGGCCGGAAAGCAGGAAGGCGTTGTCCTCCACGGTGACGTCACCGTCCGTGACCTGCGTCATGGGCTTGCCGCCCTGGGAGAGACTGTAGGTGTAGTGGAACTGCACCCGGTGGCCCGGGACGCGGTCCAGGATGGGAATGCTGCCCTGTGCAAAGGCGGCCAGGGTGAGGCTCAGGGCCATCAGGGATGTCAGGAATCTTCTCATTGTTCTCCGTTCATAAAGTGACTCAGGATCTGGTCCAACTCATTGAAGTCCTTCACGAGGACCTCGCGCGGCTTGGATCCGTTCTGCGGACCCACGATGCCGGCGGCCTCGAGTTGGTCCATCACCCTTCCTGCCTTTGCATAACCCATGCCAAGCCGGCGCTGGAGGTCCGAGGTGGAACCGCGCTGGGAGGTGACGATGAGGCGGGCCGCCTCCTCGAAACGCTCGTCCAGCTGTTTCATGTCCACCATGCCGCCGCCGGACTCTTCTCCCTCGGCCGGGGCGGGCTCGGGCAGGTAGTACGGAGTATTGTAGGATTTCTGATAACCGATCTGGCTTCCCACGGCATTCGTCAGGGAGACGATTTCGTCGTTGCTGATGAAGGCGCACTGGATGCGTTCCATCTCCACGCCGCTGTACAGCAGCATGTCGCCCCGGCCGATGAGTTTGTCGGCACCCGGCTGGTCCAGGATGGTGGACGAGTCGATGCGGGAAGTGACGCGGAAGGCGATGCGCATCGGGAAGTTCGCCTTGATGAGGCCGGTAATGACATCCACGGTCGGACGCTGGGTCGCGAGGATCACGTGCATGCCCGCCGCACGGCCCTTCTGGGCCAGGCGGATGACCGAGGTGGTGATGCTCCGGGCGATGGCCTTGGACTCCGGACCGGCGCCCACGGACATCGTCAGGTCCGCATACTCATCGATCACGACGACGATGTACGGGAGGAAGCGATGGCCGTCCGTCGGAAGGAGGTGACGGTCGCGGTACTTGTCGTTGTACAGTTTGATGTTATTGACCGTCGCCTTGTTCAGGAGGGCGTACCGGTCGTCCATCTCCACGCACAGGGACTGGAGGACCGCCGCCGCGCTCTTAGCGTTCTTGACGATGGCCTGGTCCATCTCGTCCTGGGCGTCGGCCGCCGTGGGCAGGACCGCCAGGTAGTGGTTGATGAGCCGGGCATAGGAGGAGAATTCCACCATCTTCGGGTCGATGAAGACGAACTTCAGCTCCGACGGATGCTTCGCATACAGGAGGGAGGACACGATGACGTTCAGACCCACGGACTTACCCTGCTTGGTGGCACCCGCGACGAGCAGGTGCGGCGCGTCCGCGAGGTCGAAGACCTTCACCTTCTGGGAGATGGTATAGCCGATGGCGACCGGCAACTCCGCCTTGCTGGTGCGGAAGGATTCGTCGTTCAGCAATTGCTTGAGCGGGACGATGGAGGCGGTGTCGTTCGCCACCTCGATGCCCACGGAATCGGACAGGGTAACCACACGCACACCCTTGGCATTCAAGGAGATGGCAATATCGTCCTGGAGCTGCTTGATGGCGGCGATCTTCACGCCCGGGGCGGGATAGACCTTGTACAGGGTAACCGTCGGGCCCACGATGGCGGTGACGTCGCGCACCTGGATCTTGTAACTCGCCAGCGTCGCGCGGATCTTGTTGTTGTTGCGGTTCAGTTCCTCCTGGGACGGCTCGTGCCGGGAATTGGCATAGTCGCCGAGGATGTCCAGCGACGGGAACATGTACTTGGGCAGATCGTCGCGGTTGTTGATGCGCGGAAGCGGTTTCCGGACCTTCTGGTTCAGGGTATCGTCCGTCTCCACCGTAAAGGTCCCTTCCTCCTCCGCCGGCTCCGCCTCAACGCTCACCGACGGCTGCGGCACCGAAGTCTGCCGCACCCGCACGGGCTTCGGTTCCACGACCGGTTCGGGTTCGGGCTCGGGTTCAGCCACATACACGGGTTCCGGCTCCGGTTCCGGTTCGGGAACCACGATCGGGTCCTCGTCCACATTTTCCTCCTCCGTCTCCCCGGTCTTGGACAGGGCCGGCAAACCGGTCACGAAATAAAACCACAGGCCGGTGAGCGCCAGCAGCGCCACCGCCGTGACAATGAAGCCCACAAGGTCGATGCAGGAGTTCACCAGCGCAGCCCCGGCCCTTCCGCCGATACCCGCGCCGAAAACGGTATCCCAGCCCGCCAGACGGCCGACAAGCGCCAGCAGCCACGAGCCCAGGAACGTACCCGTCAGCCCGGCGGCGAACCACTTGCCGAGCCGGATATTCAGTTTCGGGACCGCCCGGCTGAGCGTCCACGCGCAGAGCAGGGCCACGATGCCCAGGGCGGCGATGCCGAAGCTCCGCGTCACCAGGAAATGCCCCCAGCGGAAGCCCAGCTTGGAACTGGCGTTGCTTACCTCCGCCGGACTCTTCAGGAGGTCCGCCTCTCCGAGGAGGCTGGCATCCTGCTTCCAGGTAAAGAAATAGGAGCCCACCGCGATGGCGGTGAACAGGGTGAAGATCCCCAGCAGGACGGCAGCGACGATCCGGTATTCGGACCGCCGCTTCTCATCCAGTTCTGCCCAGAATGCCGACGGACTTTTCAGTTTCATTTCTTCTTGCCTTGCTTCTTGTAATTGACCCACTGCTTCTTGCCGCCGCCGTTGTTACCGCCGCGGTTGAATCCGAGGTTCATGCCCGGACGGGAATAGTTCGCGCTCATGTCGATCTTGGAAAGTTCCAGTCCCTCAGGGACTTTCACGCGGCCGCCGGACAGACGTTCGATGTCCGCGAAGATGGTTTCGTCGGCCACCGTGTCCTTGTTCCAGATCAGATACTGCTGACGCATGTATATGGCGAGGGAACGGATCATCGCAGTCTTGATATCGCCGTCGGGTTCGCTGGCGATGAGGTCGATGATGCTCTCGATGTTGCGGCCGTAGTGGCGGGCCTTGATGGGACGGGTGTTCAGGGGAATCTTCTCCGGACGGCTGTTCACGAACTCAGGCACCGGTGCGGGATAGGGTGCGTCGATGTCCAGGTCGTATCCGGCGATCATGTACAGGTGGTCCCAGAGTTTCTGCTCGAAGTTTTCCTGCTGGTGGACCTGCGGGTTCAGGGTCTCCATCACCTTCACGATGGCACGGGCCTGCTCGGACCGCTTCGCGCGGTCCCCGATGGCCTTCATCTGCTCCACCATCTTGAGGATGTTGCGGCCGTACTCCGGCATCGCCAGTTTCTCGACTTCGGTATTGTAATACAGTTTGATGGTATTCTCGTTCGCTTCCATAGACGCTCTCTCAATATTAGAATCGGACAAATATAGGCATTTTCGAGGACAACGAAACGAAAAAAAGTATATATTTGTTCGCTTTTTTGAAGAAGCCATACACAAAAGACGCACGAAACGAAAAACCAACAACCATTTTAACTATAACCTTTATGTTCAAAAAGCTTCAATCAGCCTTGCTGACGGTGATCCTTGTCTCCGTGGCTTGGGTCGCCAATGCCCAGAACCGCACGGCTACCGGTACTGTCACCGACAATATCGGTCCCGTCATCGGTGCGGGCGTCGTCGTGGCCGGAACCAACAATGGCGCCATCACGGACGTCAACGGTTCCTACACGATCAACAATGTCCCCGTCGGTGCCACCATCCAGGTGAGCTGCATCGGCTACGCCAGCGTCGAGTACGTCTTTGACGGCACTCCCGCGAACATCGTCCTCAAGGAGGACAGCGAACTGCTGGACGAGGTCGTCGTGACCGCCCTCGGTATCTCCCGTGAGAAGAAATCCCTGGGTTACGCGGTGCAGGACGTCAAGTCCGAAGAACTGACCCGCGGCGGAAGCGTGAGCCTCACCGACGCCCTCATGGGCAAGGTGGCCGGCCTGGCGATCAACAACTCCGCGACCGGCGCCGGCGGATCCACCCGTGTGGTCCTCCGTGGTAACTCCTCCCTTTCCGACAACAACTCCCCGCTCTATGTCGTGGACGGCGTTCCTTACGACAACGGCGGTATGCCCGGTGCCGACCAGGCCGGTCTTTGGGGCTCCATCGACCACCAGGGCGGTGCGTTCGACATCAACCCCGAGGACATCGAGAGCGTTTCCGTGCTGAAGGGCGCGACCGCTGCGGCCCTGTACGGCTCCCGCGCCGGTAACGGTGTCATCCTCATCACCACCAAGAAGGGCGGCAAGGCCAACAAGAAGATCGGCGTAAGTTACTCCGGTAAATTCACCTGGTCTCCGATCGCATACTTCCCGGCTCTCCAGAACGTCTATGGCCAGGGTACTTTGGGTAAGTATGACAAGAATGCCACCGGTTCCTGGGGTGAAGAAATGAGCGCCTCCACCACCAATGCCAACTGGTGGGACGGCACGACCAATATCCCCTACCAGGGTTCGGCCAATCCATGGACCGAATTCTACCGTACCGGCAACAGCCAGAGCAATAACGTGACCCTCGCCGGCGGCGGAAAGGACAACCCGTTCCGTCTCACCCTGGGTTACGACAACACCAACTCCGTGGTGAAGACCTCCAACATCAAGCGCACGAGCGTGGACTTCGTCACCAGCAACAAACTCACCGACTGGCTCAAGCTGGACGTGAAGGCCAACTACGTGAACACCGCCGGCAACAACCGCCAGGCCCGTGGTGCCTACGGCTCCTCCTACGCCATCCTTACCATGCCCCGCAGCATCCGGATGGCCGACTTGGCCGAACACTGGCTCAATGAAGCCAACGCCGCTGCCGGCCCCGGACACGAAGCGCAGGTCAACTGGTACGAGGTGAGTCCGAACTGCCAGAACCCGTATTTCATCCAGAACAACTTGGTCAACGGTGATGTCCAGCATAAGTTCTTCGGTGTGGGTTCCATCACCATCAACCTCATGAAGAACCTCGCTTTCAAAGTGAAGGAGGGTATCACCTGGATCGATGCGACCGATAAGAACAAGCGTCTGTACGACACTTCCGGCTTTAACTGGCCCGAATTCAGCATGAAGAAGACCACCACGTACGAGAACAACCTGGAAGGACTCCTCACCTACAACAATACCTGGGGAGACTTTGACTTCGGTGCCAATGTGGGCGGCAATATCATGTACTACAAACAGGAAGCCCTTCGCGCCGACGCAAAGAACATTCCTTTCTTCAACACCTATTTCGTGGCCGCAGGCTCGCTTGACAGCGATACATGGAACTCTATCTACGAGAAGCAGATCAACTCCCTGTATGCCTTCGCCAACGTGGGCTACAAGAACTTCCTCTTCCTGGACGTGACCGCCCGCAACGACTGGTCCTCCACCCTCCCGGCCGAGAACCGCAGTTACTTCTATCCGTCCGTGAGCCTCTCCTACCTCCTCACCGGCATGCTGGATGAAATGGGTGTGGACTACAACAAGGACGTGCTGGATTACGGCAAGTTCCGTGCTTCCTGGGCCAAGGTGGGTAAGGACACCAATCCTTATCAGCTGGAAACCCTCCTGGGCACCACCAGCGGTGTGAACGACCTGGCTTACATCACCTATCCTACCACCCGCGCCAACGCCAACCTGAAGCCCGAAATGGTGACTTCCTGGGAACTCGGTACCGAGTGGCACTTCTTCAAGAACCGCCTCGGCTTCGACCTCACCTACTACCACTCCAACACGAAGAACCAGGTGATGAAGATCGCTCTTCCTTATTCTTCCGGTATCCAGAACCAGTGGATCAACGCCGGTAACATCCAGAACCAGGGTATCGAGCTCCAGCTCAACGCCGACTTCGTCCGCACCCGCGACCTCACCTTCGGCGCAACCTTCAACTTCGCCAAGAACTGGAACAAGGTGCTCGAACTCTACCACAACGCCGAGATGGGCATCGACATGGACCGCTACCCCCTCGGTAACATCAACTTCTCCTCCAGCGGCGACGGCACCGTCTATGCCATCGAGGGCCGCGAGATCGGCACCCTGGTCGGTACCGGCTACAAGTACGACGAGAAAGGCAACAAGATCATCGGCAGGAACGGCCTGCCTGTCCTCGAGTCCAACAAGGAGATCGCCAGCGTGGCTCCGGACTTCACCGGTTCCTTCGGCCTCAACTTCTCCTGGAAGGGCATCGCCCTCAACGCCCTGTTCTCCTTCCAGAAGGGCGGCAGCCTCTACTCCGCCACCGAGTACATGACCCTGCACAGCGGTACCGGTCTCCGCACCGCCGACCGCAGTAAGCGCGTCATCGAAGGTGTCCTGGAGGATGGCTCCGTGAACAAGGAGGAAGTAACCGCCCAGAACTTCTGGAACAACATCCCGATGGAAGAGTGCGTCTATGACGCTTCCTACCTGAAACTGAGCGAACTGTCCCTCGGCTACAGCATCCCCAAGAAATTCCTGGAGCGTTCCTTCGGCGGCTATGTTGACAACATCCGCATCTCCGCCGTCGGCTCCAATCTCTTCTACTTCCTCAAGCACACCCCGGGAACCACGCCGGATGGTGCCCTCACTGAGAATTCCCTCCTGGCAACCGCCTTTGACCTGTGCCCGTACCCGGCCACCCGCAACTTCGGTTTCGCCATCAACATCGGTTTCTAATCTATAAGGGAAAAAGCGAATATGAAAAAGTTTATTATACCCATCCTCGCTCTGCTCTCTCTGGCCTCCTGTGCCAAGTTTGACGAGATGAACAAATCCACCACCGGTCTGGCTCTCGAGTCCGGAAAGGTGAGCATGATCTTCGGCCGTACGCTGTACTATGGTTCTTCCAATGACCACCAGCGTAACTTCAATCTGAACGATGACATGTACGCCCACTATTTCGCCCAGGGCCTGGGATGGACCGACTTCTGGCGTTACAACGCCGGTTGGGGCGATATTTACTGGCGTGATTTCTATACGGACCGCCTCCAAGAGTACTGGCTGATTGACAGTATCTGCGGAGATGCCGAATTCTATACCCATGTCAAGGCGGTGAACGATATTTGGAACATCGTTCTTTTCCTGCGTGTCGTAGACCGGCAGGGCGACTGCCCTTATTTCGACGCCGAGGGTAAATTCGGCGCCGGCAAGGGTGAGACGCTACCTTACAGTAAGGTGAACGACATCTATGCCGACCTCATCAAGCGTCTGAAGAGCGATGTCGCCCTGTTGAACACCAGTGGCACACAGTTGACCTTCGAACAGTATGATTTCTTGTTCAACAATGATTGGAATCAGTGGAAGAAGTTCGCCAATACGCTTATCATGCGTCTTTCCATGCGCATGTCCGGTCTTGGCGACACATACAAGGCCGACTTTGCCGCTGCCGCCGCCGGCTGCTTCGACAGCCCGTCCGACTACGCCCGCATCAGCTGCGACACCGGTGTCTGGGGTGACTACTACGACCGTACCTTCAACGACTGGTCCAACACCTTCACGAACTGCGACTTCATGGACATGATGAACGGTACCAACAAGGGTTACAAGACCGGCGTCGTGGATCCCCGCCGCGCCTTCTTCTTCCTGCCCGGTACCGATGCGGCCACGGCCGGCAACAGCAACTGGGACGGTTATCCCTTCGACTACACCTCCGATACCGAGACTGACGTCGTGACCGCACATGGCGGAAAGAAATCCTTTGCCCGCCTGAACATGTACGACGTGAACGGTCTGTTCCACTACAGCGGCGCCGGCAACGAGAACCTCTCCTGGTGCTACAGCTCCTACTCCGAGGCCCTGTTCCTCAAGGCCGAGGCTGCCCTCCGCGGCTGGATTTCCGGCAATGCCGAGGACCTGTGGAAGCAGGCCATCAAGGCTTCCATGGATGAGATCGGCGTGTTCGTCACCCGTTCCGGCGGCAAGAACACCATCAGCGCCGACGAGCAGAACGCCTACATCGCCGCCCTGCCTGCCTTCGGTTCCAACAAGGAAGAGCAGCTGCGCAGCATCATGGTCCAGAAGTGGATCGCCCTGTACCCGAACTCCGTCGAGGCCTGGGCCGAGCAGCGCCGTACCGGTTATCCGGACTACGCCTCCAAGATCCTCACCTATCCGGCCGTGAGCGCCAGCTCCGGCGTGAGCGTGGGCAACATCATCCAGCGCATCCCGTATCCGCAGAATGAATACAACACCAACGCCGGCAACATCCCGGCCGAGTATGCGGACTACAATGCGAAGAACATGGAAAAGGGCATCTCCTGGAGCCTGGGTGGCGAGAACAAGACCCAGTCCGCGACTGCCGCCCCGAAGAACTTCTGATGAAACGCCGTTCGTTTCTTAAAAATGCAGCATGGGCCTCGGTTCTCATTACCGGGGCCCCTGCTCTTTCATCCTGCCTCCGGAAGGAGGATGGGACCGGTACACAACCTACCGGCACCGAACCCTCCGCTTCCCTGCCCTACAGGGCCGACGGCAGTTTCAAACTGCTCCAGTTCACGGACACGCACTATATCGCGGGCGATCCCCGGTCGGAACGGGCGCTCCGGTGCGTGGAAGAGGCGCTGGATGCGGAAAAGCCGGACCTGGTCATCCATACCGGCGACACCCTTTTCGGGAAGCCCGACCAGGAGTCGGCCCTGGAAATCCTCCGGCCCATCGCGGACCGGGGCATCCCGTTCGCCGTCGCGCTCGGGAACCACGATTCCCAGTTCGGATCGTCCCGGGAAACCATCTTCTCCCTCATCCGGGACCTTCCCGGCTGTCTGAACACCGCCCCCAAGGATGGTGTCTATGGCAGTTCCAACGACGTCATCACGCTTACCGCGGACGGAAAGACGGACCGGGTCCTGTACCTGTTCGATTCCATGGACGCGGTGATCCTGAAGGGAGAGGAGGAAATCCATTCCTACGATTACATCCGCTACAGCCAACTGGGCTGGTATCGGACTTACAGCAAGCACTTTACGAAGGAGAACGGCGGCACGCCCGTCCCCTCCCTCGCGTTTTTCCACATCCCGCTCCGCGAAATCGAAGAGGCCCTGGCCACCCCCGGTTCGCTCCTCGCGGGCACCAACGGGGAACCGCCCTGCCCGTCCCGGATCAACAGCGGCCTGCTGGCCCAGTTCCGCGAACTGCAGGACGTCCAGGCCATCGTCACGGGACACGACCACGACTGTGACTACGTGCTCCGCTACGGAAACATGTACTACATCTATGGCCGCTTCAGCGGCTGCGACACCGTGTACAACCACCTGGGCCGCGAAGGAATGGGCGGCGAGAAGGTTTCCGGCTGCCGCCTTTTCGAATTCAAAGCCGGCGAGGCCGGTTTCCGCACCTGGGTCCGCCTCTACGGCGGCGAGGTGCAGCAGGACCTGCATCTATAGCACTTCCACAAACTCATCTTCCCCGTTTTCCCGGACGTACCAAATCGTTCCGGAGACGGGGGCGTGTCCCATGGCACGGTACAGGTCCATGTAGGTGCGGACCTGGTCCAGGTACTTCTTGTCGGGCAGGCCGAACTTGTAGTCGATGACGGCGGCGGAGCCGTCGGGACGGAGGACGACGCGGTCCGGGCGGAGTTCCGTGCCGTCGGCGGCGAGGATGGGCTCCTCGTTCAGGATACGGTTCTCCGGCGAGAACCAGCCGCTGGCGGCGACGGAGGCGATTTCCTCCGAGAGGAAAGAAAGGGTATGCTCCCGGTCGGCGCGCGGCAGTTCGCCGGTGGCGACGGCGCGGTCCACGGCGTCAGGAAGGTCCTCCGGCAAGGTCACGCTGGCGAGGATATCGTGCATCACGAGGCCGCGGAGGCGGTTGGAGGCGTCCGGGCCCACGAGGCCGTCGGGACCGAAGTAATCGGCCGCATCCCGGCTGAACTTCAGGCGGCCGCGCTCCCCCGCCTCGAAGGACGGATAGCCCACGGCAAGCGGTTTCGCCGTCGCCGCCTTCCGCTTCATGGTGGCAAAGCCGTACAGGGTTCCTTCGTGGTAATCCGGCGACTTCACGAACCCGTACAGGATCTGCGAGAGGTTCTTCCATTCCACCTCTTTTCCGTCCCGGACCGCGTCCAGGACCTTCCCGGCCGGGGATTTGGCGATGATCTTGAGTCCGTACTTGGGCCGGGTGAGGGCCACGTAGAAGACGTTGATGTTATCGATGTACTGCATCTGCCGCTCGCGGCGGTAGTCCTCGGCAAAGAGCGTATCCTCGGAAGTTCCGCTCAGTTCCACGTGATACACGCCGTCGGCCACGTCCGCGATGGGTTTCCCATCCACGTCGGGGCGGCACCAGTAGGCGGAGGGCTTGAACAGGGTGACCTTCTCCGCGAAGGGGAAAATGACGTAGGGGAACTCCAGACCTTTGGACTTGTGGATGGTCATCACGCGCACGGAAGCGCCGGAGTCCGGCGAGGCGATCTTCGGGTCGGCCCCGTCCCAGTCACGAAGGAAAGCGGCGAGGTCGTTGCCTCGGGAGGCGGTCCAGTCCAGGAGGAAATCCATGAAAGACTGCACGTAGGGGATCTCTGCGTCGAAGGTGGCCGGTTCCGCCTTCCGGAGGCCGCGCAGGAGGGTTTCCGCCAGTTCAGTGAGCGAATGGTAGTGGTCCGGAAGGCTGATTTCCATCTCCCGGGCCAGGAAGCCCGCGACAGAAGCGTTTTCCGGCGTATCGGGGCGGTCCACCAGCGAGAGTTGGGACACGAGCCGACGCACGGTCACGGAGGATTTCACGAACAGGGAGTCGTCGGAGACGACGGGAATGCCCCCGGCGACGAGCCGGGCGGCGATTTCGGAACCCTCGGCGTTGCCGCGCACCAGGATGGCGATGTCCCCGTAGCGGGCGCCCGCCTCCCGGACTTCCCGGATCGTGTCCAGGATGGCGTCCAGTTCGGCTTCATGGTCCTCACAGAACTGCACGTCCACGGAGCCCTGGGCCGGATCGTCCAGGCAGGGACGCTGCTTCACATCGGCATAGATGCGGCGGATGTCCTCCCCGCCCAGCAGGCTGTCCAACTGCTCCGCCGCATAGGCGAAGAAGCGGTTGTTGAAGTCCACGATGGTGTGGCACGTACGGTAATTCCCGTCCAGCACGCGCGCGGCGTCCTTCGGGAGGCCGAAGTCCCGCTGCAGGCCGCTGTCCAGCAGTTTCCAGTCCGACCCGCGCCAGCGGTAGATGGACTGTTTCACGTCCCCCACGACGAGGTTGTCGAAGCCGCCGGCCTCGCTGTTCCCGAGCAGGGGCCGGAAATTCTCCCACTGCACGGAGGAGGTGTCCTGGAACTCGTCCAGGAGGAAATCCTCGAACCGCACGCCCAATTTCTCATACACGAACGGGGCGTCGGAGCCGTCGATGATATCCTTGAGGATGGTGTTGGAATCGTCGATGGAGATGACGTTCTTCTCGCGCTGCACTTCGTCGAAGGCCTTCCGGAGTTCGCCGGCGATGCCCAGCCCATAGACCTGGCTGCGGATGAGGAGCGCCGTCCGGTATTCCTTGTACCGGTCACCGAAAAGGGCGCAGAACGCCTCCAGCGGCCCTTCCAGACTTCCTTCCAGTTGCAGGCGGTACTTGTCCTTGGACTTGGCGAACCACTTGGCGGAGTCGGGCGCATTCTTCATGAAAGCGGCGGTGGGCGGTTCCACGGTGTCGCGCGGGGTCAGTTCCTGATACCAGTAGAGCTGTTTCATGAAGCCGCGGTTCGTTTCCGCCGGGTCGATGCCTTCCCGCTTGAACACGTCCAGGACCGCATCGGCGGCCGCTTTCACCGCCGTCAGATAGTCCTTGGCCAGGGCGTCGCATCCCTTGCGGACCGCGGCGAGGTGTTCCTTGGAATAGACTTTTCCTTCGTCGATGCCGAAGCGGCGCACGGCCTCTTCGTGGTCTCCCGACTTGAGGTTCACGGCCATCTCCTTGAGGGGCGGTTCCAGGTTGAACCGGTCGCCCTTCTCCAGCCCGGCCTTCACGTTGTCCGTGAGCCAGTCCAGGAGGCCGCGGTCGGCCTCGGTGAGTCCGTCCAGGATGCGGTCCACGCTCTCTTCCACGAGCGAGGCCTTGTCCAGTTCCACCTGGTAGGAGGCGAACTGGCCGATCTCGCGGGAGAAGGCCCGGAGGGTCTGCTGGAAGAACTTGTCGATGGTGGACACGGCGAAGGCGGAATAGTCGTGCAGGATGCCGCCCAACTGTCCCGAGGCCCGTTTCCGGAGCGAATCGGCATCCGGGAACAGGGACGGGACGAAGTCATTGTAGTAAGGCGAATCCTCCGGGGCGGTCGCAAGGGTATGGAGTTCCTTGAGGATGCGCTGCTTCATCTCGTCGGTGGCCTTGTTCGTAAAGGTCACGGCGAGAATGTGCCGATAGGCCTGGGGGTCCTGCTTCACCAGCAGCAGGCGGATATATTCACGGGCCAGGTTGTAGGTCTTCCCGGACCCGGCCGACGCTTTCAGGATCTGGATCATCGTCCGCAAATCATTTTGAAGTCACAGTAACTGCAGGTGGAGAGTTCCTCCGTCCGGCGGAACGGGACCGCGGGGTCCGTCATCTCCGCCAGCAGGTCTTTCAGGCGTTCCCGGGTGAGCCGGGCGAATTCGTGGCTCTGGGGCCGGTCCTGGAGGGGTTCGGTGAACATGCGCCGGACCGAGTAGATGGAGTTCACGAGGGGACGTCCCTTCGTCTTGTCGTACTCTTGCGCGAGCAGACTGTAGATATACAGTTGGAGGGCGATCTTGGGCCGGCCCTGGTTCGCGGGACCGAAGAGTTTCTCCACGATATCGGCCGCATTGTCGTCGTTGATGTCGATATCCTCCTGCTCCACCTTGCCGGTCTTGTAGTCCACGATGCGCACTTCGCCATTCTTATAGGAGTCGATGCGGTCGGCATAGCCCTTGAGCCGGAAACCTTCGAACGGGCAGGTCATCTTATACTCCAGGTACAGGATGTCGAACCCGGGCGAGCCGGCCTCCAGGAGGAGCCGACGGTCGTGCTTGAGGGTCTGGACGACATATTCGAGGATGACTTCCTCCACGACGAGGTCGCGGCCGGTGACGTCGATCGTCTGCATCTTCTTCATGATCATCTCCCGGACGAGGGCCTTGAGGGCTTTCCGGTCGGAGAGCATGCCGTCGATGTCGGCCACGGTCACCCGGGAGAACGGGTCGTACAGGGCTTCCATGACGCTGTGGAACACGGTGCCCAGGCTGCCGGCGTCCATCGACTCGGCTACTTCGTCCTCCTGCTGGAGGTGCTCGACGAACTGGTAGTAGAACTTCGCCGGGCAATAGAGGTAACTCTGGAGGGTGGAGGCGGAGAGTTCGCCGCCGCGGATGGCCTCGATGGCTTCCGGGGTCTTGCGGATCTCGTCCTCCAGGGGGGTAAGTTGCATGCCCGCCGTCGCGACGAACCGTTCCAGGGGGACCTGGTAGTAGTATTCCAACTGCTTGATGTATCGGCTCTCTTCCCCGGTCTTGAGGCCTTCCGTCCGGCTGTCATAGACGAGCCAGACGTGCTCCGCCCGCTGGATCATCCGGTAGAAATAGTAGGCCCATACGCTGTCCTGGTACTCGTACGTTGGCAGGCCGAAACCCTTGCGGAGTTCGGGCGGGATGAAGGAGGCGCTGCTGCTCCGGCGCGGGAACGAGCCTTCGTTGGCGGAGAACAGGACGAGGTTCCTAAAGTCCAGGGCACGGGTTTCCAGCGGTCCCATGACCTGCAGCCCTTCCAGCGGCTCGCCCCGGAACGGGACGGCCTCGCCGGAGAGGAGTTCGTCCAGCAGATGCAGCCAGGTGGTGGGGAGGATGTCCAGGTCGATGTCGGCTAAAAGGTTCAGGGACTGGAGGTAGCGCTTCGCGAAGTCCAGTTCCAGCAGCATAGACTCCACGCCGCGGAGTTTCCAGCCGATGTAACTGACGATGTCAGAGAGATACCCGGCGATGTGCCGGTTCTGCTCCCGGGAAGGATCCTTGGGCGCACGGACGACGGGCCGGAACAGGCGGTCCAACAGAGGTCCGCCCTGGAGGTCCCCCTGCGGGATGTAGTATTTCGTGCCTTTCTTGACCTTCTTCACCACTTCCTCCTCTTTCGGGGTCAGGACGGCGCGGAACAGGCTGTTGGAGAAGATGGAGCGCACTTCGCGGTGGTAGAAATACCACTCGCCGGCCTTTTCCCGGAGGCGCTGCTGCATGGCGGCCACGGAGGCCATCAGGGAATAAATAGAACCGCCCGTGAGCGGGCAGCCCATGGTCACGTTGATGCTCTCGTACTCCGACGGGATGGACCCGAGCAGGGGCATGAGGAGGTTCTCGTCGGGAAGGACGAAGGCGGTCTCCACGGGATTCGACGTGTCGGAACGGCGGAGGATTTCCGGGGCCAGTTTGGCCTGGCCGGCGGAAGAAGCGACGCTCACGACATGGAACTGCGGCGTCGGAAGGCCGTCGGGATCCACTTTGAAAGGGGCCGGGAACTCCCGGACGTTCTCCGCCATGAAGACGGAGGATTTGTTCTTCCGGTCGGTCACCCACGGGGAGACATAGTCCCAGCAGAACTCGGCGATGCCGGCATCCCGCATCCGCCGCAGGACCGTGAGTTCACACTCGTTCAGGGCGTTCAGGCCGATGAACACGAAGCGCCGGGTCTCCGGGAACGCCGGTCCCAGGACGTCCACGACGGACTCCCCGCCCTTGAGCCGGGCAGCGAGGTCGCGGTACACCATGCCCTCATACGCCATTCCCTTCTCCTGCAGGCGCTTCCGGAAATCGACATACAGGGGATACAGGATGTTCCACACCTGGAGGAACCGGGCTTTCACGGTACTGTCGTCCGTGTCCAGTTTCACGGTGAGGCGGCCGTTGCGGTCGCGAAAATGGGACACAAACCGCTCCACCGCCGCGCGCTGCACATCGGTCAGGTGGCTGTAGTCGTCCTGGATACCCTTGAAATCCGCGACGTTGGTAAACAGATCCTCCGCCGGCGCAAGGGACTTGTCCACGTCGCCGAAGTCCGCGAGGATCACCTCGCCCCAGAAGATGAACTCGTCCAGGGGCTCGGCCTTGGGATACACGGCATTGTAGGACTCGTACAACTCCAGCAGCAGCCGGATCCGGTCCGTCACCTCGCCGCCATGGACCTTATAAAAGAAATCGTTGATGGTCAGGGACTTGGGCGCCCGCATCGGCCTCCCCTCCCCGCCTTCGCGCACCAAATCCCCCAGATACTTCCGGAAGAACACCGACGACCGCCGGTTCGGAAACACGAAACACGTACCCTGTATGTCCGTCGCCAGATAATGCGCAGCGACCTGTTTCAAGAATGGTACTACCCTTGTCATTTCGAGCTACACCTTTGTCATTTCGAGCCACTCCCTTGTCATTTCGAGCTTGTCGAGAAATCTACTTCCTTTGTCATTTCGAGCCACTCCTTTGTCATTTCGAGCTTGTCGAGAAATCTTATCTTTTGCAAAGATATACTTTCATTTTGCCAAATCATTGCACAATGAAAACTTTTTTCTATCTTTGAAATTGGAAAAATTCTAAACAACAATTTAAAGGATACTGATATGAAAAAGAAATTCCGCTGCCTCGTTTGCGGCTATGTCTATGAAGGTGAAAACCCGCCGGCCGAGTGCCCCATCTGCCACGCCAAGTCCGAGAAGTTCGTGGAAGTGAAGGAAGAGGAAGGCAAGTCCATGTGGGCCTGCGAGCATGAACTCGGCGTGGCCAAGGGCTGCGACCCCGAAGTCTGGGAAGGTCTCCAGGATCATTTCAAGGGTGAGTGCTCCGAGGTGGGCATGTACCTCGCGATGAGCCGTCAGGCCGAGCGCGAGGGCTATCCCGAGGTCGCCGACGCCTTCAAGCGCTACGCTTTCGAGGAGGCCGACCACGCCGCCCGCATCGCCGAACTCCTCGGCGAAGTGGTCTGGGACACCAAGACCAACCTCAAGAAGCGCTACGAAGCCGAAGCCGGCGCCTGCGAAGGCAAACTGGCCATCGCCATGAAGGCGAAGAAACTCGGCTACGACGCCATCCACGACACCATCCATGAGATGGCCAAGGACGAAGCCCGCCACGGCGCCGGCTTCCTGGGCCTCTACAAGCGTTTTTTCGAGAAGTAATCGCTCTCCCCTGTCACTGACAAAAGGACGTCACCCCTCCGGGCGGCGTCCTTTTTTCGTTTCGGCTGACGTCTCGGGTATTTGTGCAAAACGGCCGTCCACGCACAATTACTCGCCCACTCAAACACCTCCACTGATTCTAACGTCCCAAAAACCGGGACGTTAGCGTCATTTTCGCCGGTTTTTGATTCCTTCGTCCATCGTTTTGGGACGATAGGATCACCTCTGAGCCTCTTTCATCGTCGGGACGGACTGGACGGGCTCCATGTCGGCTTTCAGCGGTGTCGCCGTGTCGGGAGGACGCTTGACGGCTAACTCCCCTTTTGAGGGGGCGCTGCCCCCTAATGCCCCCGGCGCTCCCGGCCTATAAGTCCTCGGGTCAAGCCCTCGGACACGGCCTCCGCTCTGCCGTCTGGTCACTGACAAAAGGACGTCACCCCTCCGGGCGGCGTCCTTTTTTCTCTGTGCCTCACAATTCCTTTTCAAACCATTGTTTCGCAGGAAGGACGAAACGTACAAATATATTGTCTAACATATCAGTGCGGTCTCTCCGTCTATAGATTTCATTAAAGGAGAAATCAAATTCTCGTACCACATGCTTTTTCCCTACAATTGGTCCCGTTGGATTCAGTAAAATCTTCTCTGAACTTGGATACTCACCAAAATAGTCAAGGCACCAGTTTCGTTCATCATTTTTCCAATCAAGCAGTTTATACCCGTTGGAAACAGTCGCCATATACTCCCATTCAGCCTCAGTTGGTAAGCGAAAGCCATATCCGGCCTTCTCCGCAATTATTTCGACAAGCTTCTTTGCTTTTTCCCATTCATACATGCGACATGCTGAACGAGGAGTCTCGAGAAATGGTATCTTTCTATCCATTAATAATAATGCTGCTGCGTTACTAACAGGTTTTCGGTTGATGTAGAAACTACCGACGCGCACAGGATGAATCGGCTCACTCTTCATCTCAAGGCTATATCTCCCGTCAAACCCCATTTGGAAATCACCGCCTCTTATCAAAACCATTTCGTACTCCTCATCACCAATTTTAAACGTAAATGATTCTGGAAGATTCGAAGGATCTTCTTCAATCTGTAAATCCTCTTCAATCGGGTTTTCGACTTTAACAGATTCTATCTCCGCTTCTTTTATGGAAGCAACGGTGCCCATCTCAATCCGAGTATCGACACCAGCTATACTTATTACCACATGAGATAACGGATCAAGTTCCTTTAACTGTCCTATAAGAACCACCCCATTCTTGAGAGTAATATGGGTAGTTCTTGTTTGTGCGGACAAGTCTCCGGAAAACAGTACCAGCACTAGAAAAAATACAATTCCGAATAATGATAAATGTCTGTTAATCATTAGAATTAAGATTCATTCGTATCATTTGAATAATGACTATTAACAATCACGATAGTAAGGCACTAATCCTCTTCATCAGAAATGACTTCCTCGGCAAATACCCCTTCATCAGAGTTGATTGTCGCATCCCTTACGATAGTCTTACCCGTTGCCTGCTCAATGCGTTTCAGAATCTGTTCCTTTCTATCAGCGACAAAAGCATAAAAATCGTCTGTCCGGATAACTTTTGGATTAATTAAATGGGTACACAGCAGATCATTGATCTCATCTGTCGATGCTTCTGCCCGTTTTTCTAAACGCACAAGATACTTGCTTGGTGCTTCACCACCCACGAAAATATTCGTTCCTTTTGAGAGCGGAGTTTTATTGACTATGGTATCATAGTCATCCCGAGGGATATGGTTACCTTCACACCAATGTTTCGGGAAGATATGATGAATATCAATTGACTCATCAAAATATGTCATGTTGTCTATTTTAGATCCTGAGAGCCAATCTTTTGTATTCTCATCCATTAAGAGGGCATATATGCCCTTATAAGCAGCACTATTGCGAGATCGAAGCGTATTCAGACGTGAAGGTGAGAAGATCGCGTCATATATTGTTTGAGGTTCACTTCCATTATTCAGCACCCAGTCGATTACCTGCTGAATATCCAACGCATATCGGGTCTCATTAGCAGACCCATATAACTCACCAAAAACGCCACACCAAAACCAGCGCATCAGCTTCTTCTTTGTACCAAGATTATTAATATTATCGCCGAGGACAGCAATAATAGCCGACATGGGAATCAGCTGAGAGGTGTACGGCAGATCACGGGCAGAAAAAATATGGTTATCCACAAGAATCTTCGCTGCAGTCATGAATCCATCGGCAATCATATCCCTATATTGCTCATAATCATCGACTTTAAGCTCAAGCATATTCTTTCTCTTAGCACTAACTGCTGGGAGTTTCTCAGAGTCAACACCGTTTTGTTGCGCCTCCACTCTTTTCATATAAGTGGATAAAAGAGTTACCGCCTGAATGATATCCGTATTACTGGTAAGTTTCAGAACCTTTGCCTTACTAAACTTGTTTTTTATTGCTTCCCAATCGTGCTTCAAGTCGAATCCGCTTGCAGCATATGTGGCAGTTAAAAGCTCGAAAACGGTGAGGGAAACGCCTCCTGTATTCACTTTCTCAAACACTTGGCAAACAGCTTCCTTGGAATTCTCTTTCTTCATCGCAATCACAGGCACGTCATAATGGCTGTAATTATTAATTACATAACGCTCGAACTCACTGAGGAATTTAATCTTTTCAGGGTTGTAATCCCAGTATTTTTCAAATCGCCAGCGCCATTCACTATACTCATCAATCATACATACGGGATACATGAGGTTTTCGAACTCTTTCTCTTGTGTGCTTAAATCAAGAACGATATCGCGACCGAGATTTGTCGTAATCAATTTATTCTCATTGATAGAAAAGATGGCTTCTTCCAAATCCACATTAGGATCCATAGCCTTTCTCATATCAATGTAGTACCAGCGCAGGATCTCATATCCCTTGGCATTTCTTGTCTTTACGACCTTGTTGGTTACAATAGCTTGATAAAGACTGGTTAATCGCTGCTGACCATCAAGAATCAGATACTCCGGTTTAATGCCTTCCGGAGCCGGAGCGCCTTCAACAGGCTTGGTCTTGAAGGATACATTATCTCCCGTTTCTAAAAGCGTAACGACACTGATGGGATATGACTTAATCACGGACGCTAACAATCCTTTAATACGATTATCATCCCATACCCACCCACGCTGAAAATCAGGAAGCTGAATCTTTCCTTTACTGATATCGTTTAAAAGCTCAGAAAGGCCTTTTTTTGTTGAGTCAAAGGTTTCCATAATCTATTGGTTATAAACATCGTAACAATAGTCCTGCGTATATAATACTCTATTATCTATCCGACCGAAGAAGTTTTTGAAGGGTTGCCCTTACCTGCATACTATCGCAAATATGCTTCGACAAAAATGCATTGATTCTTTCTGGTTTCTCCTTGATCATAGATGTCTTAATAATCTCAACATGATTAAGACCATATAAGGTGGATAGATTGTTATCAGTCATCTTTTGCAGAGAGCGTTTTATCTCTACTTCAGAATGATCATCCCAAGTAAAAATAGTTATATCCTTACCTCGGGCCATAACATAGTCTGTCTGTTGCTTGAAGAATGACTTAAAATACTGACGGTCGTTCTCGCCAATCGAATGACCGAATATTATCACCTCATCTGCATCCAACAAATCTGCCACCAAAGCCGGCGGGTTAAAACCTGGGTCAAAAGACTTCTGAAAGAAATCGTAGTTCTTATCATAGACACCATCGTCTCTAGTGCCGATAATAATGTTCCCTTTTTTACAATCACCATGAACATAATGTACTATACTCCGGAACTCCTTTCCATAATCGACTGGTAATGAGGTATAGTTAAATGTATAAATGCTCAAGAAATCACCCGCCTCTCTGGAGCAATTCGCAGCATACAAGACTGCCAATGCAACAGAATCACCATTATAGGGTTTATCACTTACCGACTGAATGTACTTACACAATCCCTCCTTGATAAGATTGAAAGCCTTATTGTCACGCCATATCGGGGTTTTCAGCGCATCTTCCTTTAAATGCTCACCAATAAAAGGTATGATTCGATCTGTATTATACAAAAGCACTCCCTTATTAATCAAGGATGTCAGTAATTCCTCTTTACCCTCATACCAGCGGTTTTGAAATCCGAATGATGTAAAACCCTTAAGAAACTCTTTCTCCTCATCGGTTATAATATCAATGCCGATGGAAGGATCCGGAATGCTATTGTAATAATTAAGGAACTCATTCTCTAGATCGTACCACTTAACGCCGTCAATATCATCTCCCCATTTCTGATTAAGATGTGTAATCAGCGGAGCAGGGTAATCTTTGGGACAAAACTCGGACTTCCAAAAATCCTTGTAGGATGTTTTTAGGCCGAGATCAAGGTCGAAGCCGTTTCCGAGGATAAGAACTATTTTACGTGGTTCACTCATAGAATCTACAGATACTCGACGTTTGCAAGCATTCTTGTGATGAGGGTGCGGAAGCCGGTTTTGAAGGCTTCGTTCTGCTGGTACTCACGGTAGAGGGACATGTCGCCTTTGCGCTTTTGGCGAATAACGCGGTCGATAATCATAGCCATGGCAGCTTCGACGGCTTGCTGGTCGGGGTTACCTATGACGAGGTTCTGGTAGTCAGCATCGTTGACAACAGCCTTGGTGATGTTCACCAGCTTCTCTTTTTGGTCATCTGGTGTGGCCTCCCAGCCGCGGAACCAGTGCTCGTTGAACTCTTTGATGATTTCGTCAAGAGGGTCTTTCTCGGGTTCGTCGGTAGGGCCAGCATTTACCATAGTCGGCTTCAGAGGGTCGATGGTAGATTCGCCGGCATCGAGGACAATGGTTTCATTGAGAGCGGTGCGACGAAGCCCGTAGGTGTTGAGATCAACGGAATCCAGGAGGTCCTTGATGTCATCCATGCCAGGACCAGTAACAATGAGTTGCGGAATGAGGAGGCGGAGGAACCAGAAGAGTTTCTCCCAGTCCACCACCTCGTAGTCCATGATGGCGGCGACACGGGAGTAGATTTTCACGAATTGCTTGCATTTCATCTTGAAATCAGCCTTGCCGTTTTCTGGCCATTCGATTTCATTGTTGAAGCGGTCTGCCGCTTTGTCTATGATGGGGGCGAACTCGTCGGCAGGGGCTCCGTGGACGTACAATTCAATGAAGGCGTTCACCTCGTCCATATCAAAGACGCCAAAGGTCAGAAGGGTTGTCTTGAGCTGGTGCAGGATATTGACGTCGGTGGCCTCGGAGAGCGTGGTGGCCGTGTAGAACGGGTCGAACGCCTCCTTGATGCCTTCTTTGGTGTTGTAGAAGTCCAGGATGAAGAGGTCTTCGCTGAGTTTCCCAAGTTCCGGTGCGGAACGGTTGAGACGGGACAGGGCCTGCACGGCAAGCACACCGTCCAGGGGCTTGTCGATATACATCGCAGCCAGCTTGGGCTGGTCGAAGCCGGTGATGTATTTGTTGGCGACTACGAGGATGCGGTTCTCGTCCTTATCGAATTCTTCGGCCGTCTTGGTATCCGGGAAGCCGTTGATCTGTGCCTCGGTGTAATCACGGCCGCCCACGTTCTTGGTGCCGGAGAAGGCGATGAGGATGTTGTAGGGCAGTTTCTTCTCCTTCTTGATTTCGCACAGGGCCATGTAATAAGAGATGGCACACTCGATGTCCTTGGTGACCACCAGGGCTTTGGCGTGGCCCTTGAGTTTGTGATTGCGGTACATCTTGGCATCGAAGTGCGAGAGCATGACTTCGGCCTTGGCGCGGATGGTCTTGGGCTCGCGCTCAACATATCGGCGCAGCATCTTCTGTGCACGCTCGGTTTCGTATTCCGGGTTGCCTTCGATGCTCTTTGTGAGCTCGTAGTAGCTGCGGTAGGTGGTGTAGTTGGTGAGCACGTCCAGGATGAATCCTTCCTCGATTGCCTGTTTCATGCTGTAGAGGTGAAAGGGATGGAACTTGCCTTCCTCGTCCGGGGTGCCGAAGCGTTCCAGGGTTTCTTTCTTGGGGGTTGCCGTGAAGGCGAAGTAGGAGCAGTTCTTGCTCATCTTGCGGTCCTTCATCATCTTCTCCAACAGTTCGTCGGTTCCCATTCCCTCCTGGTCTTTATCTTTCTGGACGGAGGCGTTGAGCTTATCTGCTGCGATGCCGGACTGGGAGGAGTGGGCCTCGTCGATGATAATGGCGAAGTTGTGGTCGCTGACGTCGGCGATGGTGTCGCAAATGTAAGGAAACTTCTGGATGGTGGTGATGATGATACGCTTGCCCTTCTCGATGGCATCTTTCAGGTCTTTGGAGGAATCGGCGTGTGCGACAATCTTGTCGCTATGACCGAATGCCTTGATATTGCCGGTGATCTGTTTATCCAGCAGACGGCGGTCAGTGACGACGATGGCGGAATCAAAGAGCGCCATATCCAACGCTTTGGCGCGGATTGCATCCATGGAAGCCGGACAAAGGCCGATGAGTTTGTAAGCCAGCCAGGTGATGGAATTGGATTTGCCGGAGCCGGCGGAGTGCTCAATAAGATAGGTTTTGCCGACGCCTACGGAGGCAACGTCCGTATTCAGTTTTGAGACGACATCCAACTGGTGATAGCGCGGGAAGATGAGCCGCTTGGCGTTCTTCATGATGTGCGGTACAACTTTCCCGGTCTTGGCCTCACCGTAGTCGAACATCACATAGTTCATCAGGATGTCGGCGACGGTATCTTTCTGCAAGAAGTATTTCCAGATGTAGGATGTCTTGTAGGAACCGTCTTCGCTGACGGGATTACCTGCGCCCTGGCCGTTAGGAAGACCCTTATTGAAGGGCATGAAGAAGGTTTCCTTTCCTGCCAGTCTGGTGGTGAAGTAAACCTCGTCTTTGTCTAAAGTGAAGTGTGCCAGGCAGCGGCCGTAGTTCAGCAATGGCTCACGGGGATTCCGCTCCTCTTTATATTGCTTCTGGCCATTATACTTTGCCGTCTGGTAGGTCCAGGGATTTTTGAGTTCGAAGGTGAAGAGAGGCAGGCCGTTCAGGAAGACCACCATATCTATCTCGTAACCGGGATTCAGCAGCGAGAAGGTCTGCTGACGGGTAACGGAGAACTGATTTTTGGCATATTTGGCGTGGCTGGCCTTGCTGTCGGCAGGTGAAGGCTTGGGGAAGAACAGGGTGAGGTGGATGTTATCCACGTCGATG
>CACZKE010000005.1 GCA_902781705.1 uncultured Bacteroidia bacterium | reverse complement strand
CCCGAGGGTGGATCAGTATGAAGTCGTCGGATGAGTGCTATCGAAGAAAGGGCCACGCCCTTTTTCTTTTCAGCTAATTGACTTATATTTACACCGATATTTACACCGATAAATCGGAATTTACAAGCATGAAAGAGACACCATTGAATTCAATTTTAACAAGCCTCGCTATAATAGTATTTTTATGCCTTTGCTCTTGTAGTAAAGACGGCATGGATGGAAAAGAATATGTAGGGTATTACAAGCCTATTGAAAGGATGTCTTTAGAGTTTAGAAAGAACTCAGAGGTCGTGGGTATTATCTCCTCTACTGATTTTGTAGGTCGCTTTAGTGACCGTTTATATGGACACTATGAGTATAAGCATCCACACATAGCAATAACATGGGAAAAAGCGGATGCCGACAATGACGTGTATACAAACGTTATTCCATGTCCAGACTCAATCATTGTCAATGAATCATTAGACACGCTAAGGATATACGAGAGGAGCGAAGAGTACATTTTGCCTAAATATCAGTTATATCATATTGACAGCAATGCTCCTTTTCTTGAGCAGATTGGACAATATTGCTCCCAAACAATTCTACTTTGCATTTTATTCATCGTGAGAAACTTCATTTATATTGTAATTGCAATAATCATTATGATATTAGTAATGAAATGGAGGAAAAGGAGAAGAAACTAAATTCGGATTTGTCGATCTCTTCCACTATCTTTGAAACAACGCCCCATCCACCCCAATCCATTCACGGGCGGAATCTCGGCAAACCGAGTATATAGATGCCCGGAACACCCAAGATGCCTGGCGCCTTTTTGTCCATTGTCAATAATTGTTTATTTTTGTAACAAACATGCAAGATTTCCGGATTCCGGAGGTTTTTGAGGAAAACAAACGATATGAAACTCAGAATCATCGGCTTATTGGCATTTGTACTTTTGTCTGCCTGCGGAAAAACGGAAGCGCAGAGGCAGAAGGACGACGTGGACTCCTATATGGCGGGCCTTCTGGAAGGGAAATACGAAAGCCAATTGGAAATGAAGTTGTTTGACCCGGCTCAGATTCCCAACCTTCTGTCGTATGCGAACGATGAACGCGAAGTCCATCCACCGGCAAACCCGCTGTCT
Organism: uncultured Bacteroidia bacterium; assembly: GCA_902781705.1. GTDB lineage: Bacteria > Bacteroidota > Bacteroidia > Bacteroidales > UBA932 > Cryptobacteroides. The sequence continues at coordinate 145,457 of CACZKE010000005.1, read as the reverse complement.
TCCTACCTGTCTGTGAGTTCTCTCGGCATGTATGCCCTTTGGATGATCGAGGGCATCCGGGTGGCCGAAGTCGATAGCGAAAAGACCAAGGTGTTCATGGGATATCCTTCCCTGAACCCGATTCTCTTCGACGAGCAGACAAGCGGTCGTGTCTATTATGGAACAGAGGCCTATCCGGCCACCCAAAGAAAGGCGGCCGATGCCTACCGCGCCTGGTGGAATTCCGGCGCGTTCGCCAACATCAAGGCCAAGAACCCGCTGGACGGAAGCGGCCTGTCTTGGTAACGCCGCTCCACCCAATCCATTCTCGGGCGGAATCTTGGACGGCTAATTCTTCCGGCTCATAGATTCAGCGCACACAACACATTCCCGAAACGAGTGTAGATTGACTACCCGGTAATCCGCGCTGTTATCATGAGCCGATGAATGTTTTCGAGTATGCAGGTGTTTGATTAGAGTAGGGACGGCGGCTAAAATTCGGCGGTTGGATATTCGGCGGTCAGGTCTTTTCCAGGTGGTTCAGCTGGTGTTTTGCGTCGTTAAAGAGCGGAGGTGAGCTTGTGTGTACGTGACCCACTCCCGCTACTGAACATACGATATAAGCAAGCCGGTGAGTACGAAACCGCTTGCACCTGAAACAACCTCACTATATACCCGGCGCTATCCAGCGGCGGATTTTTTGTATGTGCCAAGCTGCATGTGGCTGTTATTTATTGAGGTTGATGGTCGTCTGGGAATAATGTATCGGTTTTCGCCATAATGCCAGTGATTCGGCCAATAAAGCATCGCTTGAATCTGTTTGAGATTCCGTAACTTTGGCCACTTGAATCCACGCTCACTTCAGACCCTGGCAACGGCCGGTCCGTCCGCCTCGTCCGTGATGCAAATCAACATTAAAACATCATATGAAAAACACCCGTCATCTGATCATCGGCCTCTCCGCCCTTTTCCTTGCAGTAGCTTGCGGCCCTTCCCGTTACACGAGCTCCAACTTCAACGTGGCATCCGTTCCGGAGTATGCCTTCATCCAGCCATATTCTTACATCATCCTTTATGGCGACGACGGAAAGGGATTCTACAATGAAGAATCCTCCGCCATCGCCACAAAAGCAGTCTCGAACATCATCAATTCGGAGCGCTTTCCTTTCTCCGACATGATTCCCGCGGATTACGACGGAGAAAACGCGGACATCAAGAATTGGCTGAAGACTTTCCCGGACGTGGATCCCGCCAAGGCGGACCGTCTCCGCGTCCCCAAATCCCTCAAGAAGATGCTGGACAAGAGCGGCCTCCGCTACGGTGTAGTCATCTACTCTTATGGCTATGTCCAGACCAAGGCTGGCTACCAGAAAGAAAAGGTGGAGAAGGCGGCCTCCAAAGTCATCGACTCGGCCATCGAAAAACTGACCGGGATCAGCGGCCTGACCAATCCCTCCAAAAATTATTACGTCAGCGATCCGTATGGCAATGTCCTTTACTGCGCCGTCATCGACGGAGAGACGGACCGGGTCGTCCATTTCGTCAACGAGACTCCGACCTTCGCCTCCCACCCCGAGGAGACGTCCAACGTCAGTGAGCTCCTCCACAAACTCTTGAAAGAATTCATCCGCTAATCCTTTTATCCAACCTCATGAGATATTTGAAATTATTCAGCCTGCTGGCCGCCTGCTGCCTAGCCATAGCCACCGTCTCCTGCACCAAGGACAATTCCGGAGGCGACGGAGGCAGCGGGAATCAGGAAGGCACCCTCGCCTCCCTCAAGGGAACCACCTGGTCCACCGCAGATTTGGTGGGCATTGGAACTCTGACGCTGTCTTTCACCGACAAGGATGCGACCCTGAAGCGCGTTTCCAACGGCAATACGACCACCTGCACCTACCCGTACACCTACAGCGGCGGGACGATGAAAACCAAGGGAAAACTGCTGAATGACCAGGAGCAGGACATCACCGGCACCGTATCCGGATCGTCCATGAACGTTTCCTTTTCCGCGAGCGGCAATTATGTATTCGGCAAAAAATAGCACTGAAAACTAAATCGTCCACGAAGTGCTGGCCAAAAGCCTCTTCTTCAGAAAGAGTTGAAGGGGCTTTTGGTTGTAAATACAGAGAAACAAACCATGCTTGATCTTCGAAAAACACTCGCCCTTCTCGTCCTTTTGCCGGCCTTTTGCCTTCCTGCGTATTCCCAGCGGCAGGATTCTTTTTGGGGGAAGATTGTCGACGTGATCGCGGCTCCGTCCATGGAGCTGGATCCGAACGCCGTCTACCAGCCGGCCCCGCGCTGGAGCGTCGCGGTGTCGGGCGCGCTGAACCAGGTGGGAACAACCATGGACAACAAGATGGAGTATCTCTACGCGTTCGAAGACGACCCCGAACTCTTGGATGCCTCTTCCACGTTCAAGCTCTTGGGCGGTGTGGACAAGATCGTCGGCTTGCAGGTCGGGTACGGCAACCTTTCTTTGGGCTGGAACCACCAAGTCGGAGGCGGTCGAACGAGCGCGAACACGTCCTTCTCCTTCGACTACCTCGCTCCGGGCTATGCCCTGCAATTGCAGTATTACGACTTCCGCCGGCCAATCGACTATGAGATGAAGATCGCGCTTGGTCATGATTGGGGGTATATGGAAGACTCCGGCAAGACCGAAAAACCGGGACGCATGACCTCCTTCATCGCCGACGCGTTCTATGCTTTCAACCGGCGCACTTTCGCATATTCCGCCGTCTACAAAGGAAACGTGATCCAGCGGCGGTCCGCCGGGACCTGGCTGTTCGGTGTCAAATACCTTCAGGGACTGGTCGAATATGATCCGGACGATGTCCTTTCCGATCTGTGGTTCGGGATGTATCGGCAAGACACCCGGCAGGTTTCCTTCGGAGGCGGTTTTTCGTACAACCTGGTGCCTTTCCACCGGCAGCCCGGCGCCGACGGGAAAGGGCTCCGCAACCTGACCTTCAACTTGACGGCCATCCCGATGGTCACCCTTTTCAATCAGTTCTCCTCCACGATGAGGAGGGAAATGGAGGAGGGGGATCCGGTCTTGGTCAAGAATGTGATCAACGGCAAGTTGCACGTGAACTATGTGTTCAAAGCAGGCGCCATTTATTCCTGGGACCGGTTTTTTGTCGGCGTCTCGGGCAGTTATGACCGCTATAATTACAGGGGGTCCACTGCTGTTCCCGAGGACTTTTCGGATGATGAAGTCGAGTTCGGCAGAATCTACACCTCCGGCCGCTTCAGCCGTTGGTCCGCAAGCCTCAAACTGGGTGTGAAGTTTTAGCGGGCCTGCCGGAGACAAGGCCTTTGTTGAAGCTATTTCGTTTTATTCAATACGGCGCTCCGGTATTCAGACGGACTCATGCCCAAATGGTTTTTGAAAACCGTCTGGAAAGTGCGCCTGGAGGCGAAACCGGCATCCTGGCTGATCCCTTCAATCGTGAATTCCGGGTGTGATTTCAACAGTTCGCAAGCCTTCTCCAGACGTTTTTCAGTAATGAAGGCGCTGAAACTGCCGTACTTCGGCTGGCTCTTCAACAACCGGATGATGCGTCGCTGGGAGACGCCCAGCGCTTCGGCCATCGTCTTCAAGCCCAAGTCCGGCTGCTGATACAGCGGGTTTTCCTGCATCTTCTCTTCCAGCCAGGCCATCAACTGGTCATCTTCCATCTTCATCGGTTGCTCTACGGAGGAGACTTCCTCCTTGATTCTGTCGACAGGCGTCTTCTTCATTTGTTCGATGAGCTGCGCGTTGTTGTCGACAACTTTCCGGGTCGTCCTGATGAGCAGGACAATCACCAGAATCATGGCCAACAAGGCAAAGAGCAAAGCCAGAACAACGATGGTAGAAGGTGGAATCATCTCAATTCTAATGAAAGGCAAAGGTAAAGATTTCTTCCACATTATCCCCATAAAGCATTGGTCAAATCCGTTGCATTATGGCGAAATATCGGCACTTCCGGCTTTACGGGATGCCTTTTTTTCTCATTCCTGCCTTATTATTCTTACATTTGTAGACTATGAATAAACAACTGCAGGTCGACTCTTTGCAAAGCGGACTCCCGCGCCCCGTCATCGAATCCGCCTTTGCGGTGATGGTCATTTCGGCCAGCTGTTCCTACGTGCCCGTCAATAATTGGATGTATTTGCACATTCCCGTCGTGCTCGGATTGATCCATACGGTGGGGGAGGCTGTCATCTACTATGCCTTCCTTCGTGGAATGAAGGGACTTGCCCATCCGTTGACGGCTTTGTGGTGGATCGCCATTGTGGTCAATCTGTGTGATTTCGTGATTTTCTGCCTGGGGGAATCGATGCATGATTTGTCAGCAGCCACCGCCACTGCACTTCCGCTCATCTATATCCCGCTGGGAACGCTCCTCATGGTCTGGTATCGTGGACGTCTCGGCAAGGTGGGATTTTGGACGATTATTCGCATACTGGTAACCATTCTGCTACCTGTCCTGTTTTATGTGATAGGTATTTTGGAAAGTTCCTGGGGGAATGCGATCATGGAAATCGTCACCATCTCCGTAGAAATCTGGTACGCTTGGTTTTTGAGGAGCGTGCTGGTTGGAAAAGAATAAGTAAACGAATCGATAACATGACTCTAAAAGGCGCCCTGCTGTTAATCTGCGCATGCCTGCCGACCGTCCTGGCGGCACAGCACCGAATCATTGCACCCAGTGTCAATCCGATGGAAGACTCTCTTGCAGTCGCCCGTGTCCGGGCGAAGATGGATTCCATCCGCCAGTATAGGCCTACCGTGGCCGTCGTGCTGGGTGGAGGCGGCGCGCGTGGCATGGCTCACCTGGGCGTCCTGCGGTATCTGGAAGAGATGGGCATCCCGGTGGATTTGGTGGGCGGCACCAGCATGGGCGGCCTGGTCTCGGGCCTCTACTCGCTCGGTTTCGGCGCCGAATACCTGGATTCGCTGGTGCGCGCCATCGACTGGACCGTGATGATGTCCGACAAGATTCCGGACAGTTTCCAGACATACAAGGTCCGCCGCAACAAGGAGCGTTTCGCCCTGACGGTCCCGTTCCACTATGATGACGAGGATATGCGGAACAGGATCATGCGGCAGACGCGCTTCAACAAGAACTATGAACAAAGCGACACCCGCTCCGGCGATATGAGCCAAGAGATGATGGCCAAGATCGGAATGGGCCTGCCGGACGGTTTCCTGTTCGGATACAATGTCCGGAACACCCTCAGTTCCGTCACCGTCGGCTACCAGGATTCCGTGGCTTTCGACCAGCTCCCGGTCCCCTTCTTCTGCGTTGCCACGGACATGCTGAGCATGAACGAGAAGAACTGGACCGCGGGCAGCCTGGTGGACGCGATGCGGTCCACGATGGCCATTCCCGGCTACTTCCGGCCCGTGCGAATCGAAGGCATGGTGCTGGTGGACGGCGGTACGCGCAACAACTTCCCGGTGGACATCGCGAAGGCGATGGGCGCGGACATCGTCATCGGCTCGGAAATGCCCACGCCCCGCACCCTGGCCGATCTCGGCGGCCTCGCAAACCTCATCATGCAGAACATCACCCTGATGTCCGTCGACATCTGCGAGGCCAACCGGAAGAATACGGACATCCTGCTCCAGCACGAGCTGAAGGGCTACACAATGCTGTCCTTCGACTCCAAGAGCGTGGATGACATCATCGCCCAGGGCTACGCCAAGGCCGTGGAGAACAAGGAGGCCTTCGAGAAGATCGCGAAGCGGGTGGGCGCCGCAGCGGGCGCACCGGGCGCACCGGCCCAGGAGCGCCGTCAGGCCATCGACCTGGCCAAGCGCAAGGTCCGGGTCGGGGAGATCCGCTACGAGGGCGTCACCGAGAAGGAATCTCAATACATCATCAGTCCCACCCTGCTTCCCCGGGATGGAATGTATGGACGGGAAGAGATCGAGGGCATCCTCTCCGCCCTGTACGGCACGAAAGCCTTCGAGTCGGTCACCTACCGGGTCAGCGGCGCGGAGGAACCCTACACGCTCATTTTCGACTGCCAGAAGGGCCAGACCAGCGAGGCCGGCGTCGGCCTCCACGTGGACCTGGATGAAGCGATCTACCTGGGCGCCCACCTGGGCATCGGCACGCGGCGGCTTTCCGGGCTCCGCTTCGTGTCGGAACTCAAGATCGGCCAAGTCTCGCAGTTGGACCTGGACCTCTCCTACAAGCCGCTCGCGCAACTGCCCGTGGTCGGCGTCACCTGGAAGAACTCCTACCGGAACTTCAGCTACCGGATCGACGACGACGCCCAGGCCCGGACTTTCTCGAAGGCGCGGTACAACGGGGTGAACTCCCGCGTGGAAGTATACGCCGAAGACGCGCATATGGTCTATGGAAACGTCCGTTTCGGCGCCGCCTATGAAATGGAGCCCTACGAGAACTACTTGGACGACCAGTTGCACTGGGAAGGCTGGGACCTCAAGAGCCGTTGGTTCTCCACCTTCGCCTCCCTCCGATATGACACGTTCAACGAGAGCTATTTCCCAACCCGCGGTTACCGGCTCAAGTTGGACACCCGCTACGTGTTCGACGGATACTCCATCTATCTGGAAGACAAGGGAATGGAGGCCGGCGAACACTATGAAGGGGAGGTTCCGCCCTACAGCGTCGGAACGGCCCATGCGTCCGTCGCACTGCCCCTTGGCCGGGTGGTCGTCCTGCAGCCCTCCGTGTATTTCGGCTGGCAGACGGAGCAGCCCGGGCACCTGAATTTCATCCACACGCTGGCCGCGGGCGGCACCCTGGCGAGCCGTTACATCGACAACCAGATTCCGTTCTTCGGGTTCAGCCAGGGGTTCTTTGTTTGTGACAGTTTTGCCGCCACAGCGCAGATGGATGTCCGTTTCCGTCTCAACCACAAGAACTTCCTCACCGTGCGTGGCGGCGTATTCCAGGATAAGGGAGAATTGGCGGACCTCGTCAAGACCCCTCTTTCGGCCTATGCCTTCGGTGCGGAGTTCGGCCAGAAGACCATCGTCGGCCCGATGAAGTTCGGGGCCCAGTGGTGCAACAAGACCGGATTCTCCGTCGCCCTGTCGGTGGGATTCGATTTCTAGAAGCGCCGGCGCCTTCCAGGTGGCGCTTGCACCGAAAATGAAAAACGCGCCTCCGGAGAGTGCGCGGGAATCAGTCGTTTGTCGGAAAGGACACTACGAGGACTTTCGTCGGTTTCTGCGACAAAGAAAGAAACAACTGATGAGAATGGCCATAATCATACTATTCTATTGATGCAAAAACAAAGCCATTCGTTTCAAGGTTATTGCATCTTCCCCACCACACCGGCCTTCACCTTGAAGAAATTGTACTGGCTGTCTTCGAGGAGGCGGTATTCGAGGTGGTTGCTCCAGGAGGCGGGGCGTTGGAAGAAGTTGAGCATCTTCCCGATCATGCCGAACTTCACATATAGGATTTCGTTCGGAGGGAAGTGAAAACCCAATCCATTCACGGGCGGAGACTTGGATGGCTTTTACTCCCGGCTCATAGACTCAGCGCGACAATCCATTCCATGATGAATTGAATTATGCAAGATTAAATAATCCAAAATTAAATAATCCAGTTCCGCCCATTATCGGGGCTTGTATTTGAAGTCCGCAGAAGTCGTCTTAATAGATAAAGATGGCCGTACAAGTCGCTTTCCCCATACGTCCTGAAAAGCCACGAAAGTTTCACCTATGTTTCACCCAATGTCTTTTTGGTTTCCACTGAATCATTGATTATCAATATATTATAAGTAATGGTTCGAGTCTCGTTTCCCGCTCCAAACGCCTCGCATTGCTGCGGGGCGTTTTTGTTTGTGTACCGGCTGGTTTGCCCTGCTCGGCTCGTGTACAAGTCTCATTTGTACACGAAAACATCGGCAAAACGACGTTTCCATGTACAAGTCTCGCGGATTTGGTCGGTTATCGCCCAATCCCGAAAGACTTGAGCAGAAAACCCCGACCAAAGATGCATTTTGATGTACAAGCGAGACTTGTACATCACGGCATCGACCCGGTCGGACAGATTCACCTCGAAGACCCCGGAATTGCGCTAATCCCGAGGGCCCGAGGGTGGATCAGTATGAAGTCGTCGGATGAGTGCTATCGAAGAAAGGGCCACGCCCTTTTTCTTTTCAGCTAATTGACTTATATTTACACCGATAAATCGGATTCCCTGCCTGAGTAAAGATGACCTCTATGAAACAACGCATATTTGCGGCTTTAATTACCTTCCTTCCTTTTCTTGCGTCGGCTCAGATGATGCCTGACTCCACCGTCCAAGTTTGTGCTTATTGGCATAAGGGAGACCGCGCGGTATATGAATGCAAAAGTTCAACGGTCAAGATTGAACAGGATGGTACGGAAACCACATCGAAAGCGGCCTCGGAGACAAGGATTTTCGAGGTCATCGACGAAACAGAAAAATCCTATATCCTTCAGACTTCTTACAAGGATGTGTTCTCTTCCGACTTGAGCCTGAGTGTCGGTGCTGCCGTCTTAAGCCAGGTCGCAGAAGGGATCGTAATCCAAACCCAGACCAATGAATTCGGTACCGTCCAAGACATCGTCAACCTGGATGAACTGACAGAATCCATGAAACGGACGATTCCTCTCTCGGTCGATGCCGTCCTGGCGAAGCACGACAAGAAGACACAAAAAGAACTCGGCCTGACCCGGCAAGGTCTTATCGACACCTACACGGACCTTGTTTGCCGTCCCGAAACCATTGTCTCGGCTTGTCTGGAGGATGTCGCTCCCATGCTTCATTATCACGGCGCAAGGCTTCGTCTCGATCAAGAGTATTCCATAACACAGGAACTCAACAGCCCCCTTCCGAACACGACCGGACAGTTGCCGATCGATATGCACTTTTGGGTAGACGAGGAGCTCACGGACTCTACCCATGTGCTCATCTGCTCTTATTTCAAGGTGGACAGTGATGCCTTGATGCCTTTTCTCCGGGAGTCCGTGCTCGCCGCAACGAAAACCGTTCTCCCGGAGGATCAGCCACTGGACGAAATGGAGAAAGAAATCGACAAGGGCATCGCCGAGTCCCATATGCAAGCGACGATGGAACAATTCACGGCGACGGAAATCCATTTGGCTTCCGGCTGGACCACCCAATGGTGGAGCAAACGTCGGGTCACCATAACCACAGACGAAGGAGAGACACAGACGGTAGAGGAAAAAGAAGTGATTATTGTCGACGAATGACATAATCAAACCCCATCTTCATCGGCAGTAAGAGATTACGTGCGGATTCTCCAATAACCCCTTTCCGCTATTTGGCGAAATTGCGCGAAGCGAAGGGAAGCGAGAGGCGGAGGGCGGTGTGCCAGTATTCCCAACTGTGCCAGCCGTCGCGGATGCGGAGTTCGCTGCGGACGTGGCGGGCGCGCATCTTCTGGAAAAGGGCGACGGACAGGTCCATCAGGCCGTCGTCGTCGCCGCAGTCAAAGAACCACTTCACGGTGCGGAGTTGCTCCAGCGTGGCATCATCGGCATTGTCGATGAAATCGAGGGCGGAGTGCTCGTGGACGGCCTTGTTCACCAGGTAGAACTTGTCCTTGGGCATGTCTTCGCGCACGGAACTGTCCAGCCAGGCGCTCATCGCATAGCAACTGGAAAACATGTCCGGGTGGCGCTGGGCATAGACGGTGCTGCCTCCGCCGCCCATCGACAGGCCCATCACGGCGCGGTGCTGCTTGTCGCCGTAGATCTTGTAGCGGGCCTCGACCGTGGGAATCAGTTCCTGGAAGAAAAAATCCTCGTAGGGATGGCCGGGCATGTTGAAATAGCCGTTCCAGTTGTTGTGGATGTCGGGATCGCCGGCGTTGGGCATGACGATGACCATCGGCAGGATCTCGCCGCTGGCGATGAGTTCGTCGACCACGTCCTTCATGTGACCCGTGGTCGCCCAGTCTTTATAGGTGCCGTACAGGCCGTGGAGGAGATAGACGACCGGGTATTTGGTGTCCGAGGCGGCGTCGAAGCCGGCGGGCAGGTACACGTTGATGTCGACGGGGCCGCCGAGCAGGGGACTTTCCACCTGGTCGGCACGGATTACACTCTGACGGAGCGGCTGGCCGAGGACGGCCGGAAGGAGCAGCAGGCATGCGAAGAAGCTGGCCATCAATCTTTTCATATCAGTAAGCATTTTTTCAAATATAGTGTTTTTCCCCGTTATTTCATCTCATCAGCATGCATTTTGTTTTTTGATGAAAAGAAGAAGGCGAGTTTTCCTTGAATTCAGCCCCTTCCTGTATTCGGAAAAGGGGCCGGAGATAATTAGGACAAATTCGGAAAAACCCGTAAATTCGTTGCATTGTTTGACGAACGGAAAGGACCATGGACAGAAGAACGTTTTTCAAGTATTCCGCAGGCGCCGTGCTGAGCACGTCGATGCTCGGCAGGGCCGGAGAACTTTTCGCAAGGGAAAACGGCGGGAAGTACAATGTCGTCATCCTGGGCGACACGCATTATGACGCTGCGGACCCGGAACTGTATCACGCCGGATATACGGATCCGAACCCTACGCGGGAGGCCAACCACCGCAAGGAGTTCGTCCGGAACGGGAAAATGTGGGCGGAGCGCTGCCCGGCCCTCGTCAAGCGGGCGGCCTGCCTCGTGGACGAAGACACCCGCTTTGTCCTCCAGATGGGCGACCTCGTGCAGGGCGACACCGCCACGGCGGAGATCCACAAGCGCTTCCTGGACGATGCGATGAACCTCTTCAAGCGGGACCTCGCCCCGGACCTCCCCTTCGTCACCGTGGCCGGCAACCACGACCTCCGCGGCAATGACGACGCGGTCATCGCCCAGGCCTACGAAGAATACATGACAGTCCGCCTATCCCAGGAACTGGGCAGGGAAATCACCGGCACGAGTTTCCTGTTCAACATGGGAGACGACGCCTACATCGTCCTCAACTTCACCCGTCCCGACCTGGCCACCATCGAGAACCTGTTCAAAAAGGCCGATGGCGCCCGGCACACCTTCGTCGTCGTCCACAGTCCCGTCTTCCCCTACGACAGCGCATCCTACTGGTGGTGGATCCTGTTCGGCAACCGGCAGGATTCAAAGGCCGAAGAGCGCCGCGCCGTGCGCCGGCTGATGGCGTCCCGGAATGCCGTCGTCCTGTGCGGTCACACGCATAAGACCGAACTGCTGAACTGGTACGGCGACGGTGGCCAGATCACCCAGATGACGATGTCCAGCGTCTGGGCCAAGGAAGAGCAAGGATCTTATACCGAGAAAGTTGACACCCCGGAAGGATATGGTTCCCTGATGGTGAAGTCCAAGCCCGAACTGGGCGAGCCCGGCGTTGCCCGGGACCTTTTCGACGAATACCGTCCCGGTCTTCTCCGCTACAGTTGGGCCGATGCCGCCGGCTCCTACAAACTCTTCGTAGGAGACACGGATATCCATGTGGATTTCTACGCCGGAGACAGCGCCCGCCGCTCCCGCCGCTTCCAACTACGGTAAAACCTCGATAATCTCCTTCAGCAGCCGGTTCCACTCAACCACGCGGTCCGGCTTCGGGGAATAACCCAGCACCACGACCACCAGGTCCTTGGACGGGACGATGAAGATTTCCTGTCCGTCATGCCCGCGGCACTCGAACATGTCGGCCGGGGCATCCGGGTATTTGCCGCCACGGTTGAGCCAGAAGAAAGCCCCGTACTCGCCCTGGCTGCCGGAAGTGGGGGCCGCCGAGTATTCCACCCAGCCCTCGGGGAACACGCGCAGGTCCCCGGCTTTCCCGTTGTCCAGATACAGCTGCCCGAATTTGGCAAAGTCCCGCGCCGTCATGTACAGGTAGGACGACCCCACGGGCGTCCCGCTCATATCCGGCTCGAAGCACGCATTGCGGATTCCCAGGGGCTCGAAAATCTCCCTGCGAATATAGGAGAGGAATTCGGTATCGGAGGCGAAGCGGCTCCGCAGGTAGCGCATGACGATGTTCGTCGTGCCGCTGGAGTAATACCAATAGGTCCCGGGCTTGTGCTCCAGGGGCTTGGAGAGGGCGTAGAGGCCCATGTCCTGCTCGCGGTGCAGCATCAGGTTCACGTCCGACCGGGTGCCGTAGTTCTCGTTCCATTCCAGCCCGCTCTGCATCTGCAAAAGGTCGTTCAGGGTGATGTTCCTACGCTCATCCCCCTGCCATTCGGGAATGTCCATGGGCTCATACAGGTCCACATGGCCGTCTTCCACCATGCACCCGACCAGGGCGCTGGTAACGCTCTTGCCCATGCTCCAACTCAACAGGCGCGTATCCCGGGTGATGCCCTTCCGGTAGCGCTCCGCCACGATGCCGCCCTTATGCAGGACGACGAAGGCGAAAGGCGTTCCGTTGTAATACTGCTTGTCCACGAACGCCTCCGCTAAGGGCTCCAGACGGGCCCGCAAGGCGGAATCGCCCAGGGCGAGCGGCCGCGGATCGCCGGCCTCCTCGAGGGGCAGCGGAAACTTCTCCGCCTTCAGTTCCTCGACGGTCTTCCCCCGCAGCAGCGTAACACCGTACCCGTCCCGGTACACGGCCGTGGACTTCGCCCAGAGGAAACGGCTCGTCACGGTCTTGTTCTCGTAGTCCACCTTGTTCTTATTGAACTTGATGAACGAGAAATGCAGGTCCAGCGCCTCCACGTCGGCCTGGTTCCGTCCGGAGACGAACACCGCCGAGGCCAGGTTCTTGGCGGCATACCCCGTGATGATGGGCATGAGGGAATTCAAATACAGGCATCCGCCGATGAGTCCGGCCGCAAGGACGCACAGGACGATGCGGAGAATCGTTTTCAAGGTCTTCGTTTTCATACCCGCAAGATAGTCATTTTCAGGATTAATTGCTAACTTTGGGAACCGAATCTACAAGAACACGAAACTATGAGCCAACTGCATGTAATCGACCACCCGATGATCCAGCACAAGCTGACCATCATGCGCAAGAAGGAAACCGGATCCAAGGATTTCCGGGAACTGCTCAAAGAGATTTCCCTCCTGATGGGCTACGAAGTCACCCGCGACATCCCGTTGGAAAGCGTGGAAATCGAAACGCCTCTGTGCAAGATGACGGGAAAGATGGTTTCCGGCCGGAAACTCGCCGTCGTCCCGATCCTCAGGGCCGGCATGGGCATGGTCGAGGGCCTTCTGGAACTCGTCCCTGTCGCCAGGGTGGGCCATATCGGCCTGTATCGCAACGAGGAAACGCACCTTCCCGTAGTGTATTACTGCAAACTCCCGGAGGACATCCAGAAGCGCACGGTCATCGTGACCGACCCGATGCTTGCCACCGGCGGCAGCGCCAGCGACGCCCTCACGATGCTCAAGGAGCGTGGTTGCAAACACATCCGCCTGATGTGCCTCGTGGGCGCCCCGGAGGGTATCGCCAAGGTGCAGGCCGAGCATCCGGACGTAGATATCTATCTCGCCTCGGTGGACGACCACCTGAACGAGAACGCCTACATCGTCCCGGGCCTCGGCGACGCCGGAGACCGCATCTTCGGTACGAAATAAGGACTATTCTTCCGCTTGCTGGACGGTGTCTTCCTCTGAAGACGCCGTTTCTTTCGTCTCCTGGACCGGGTCCTTCTCGGTTTCCCCGGCCTGTTCCGGAGAGTTGTCCGCCTGCTGGTTCTGCACGGGCGGACGGGGAATGATGATTACTTTGGAGGGGTTCTTGACCGTTTTCATGACCGTATGTTTATTACAGGTAATTGTCAATGGCTTGGATCGCCGTTTCCAGGTCTTCGGTTTCGGAGATCCGGGCCGGATTGGCCTGAAGGGAAATCAGGCGGAGCGCCTTCCGGCCTTCAGCGGACGTAAAGAACGTCCGGATGTCCTCCACCTCGCCCAAGCGCACGTTCCGGGCTTCGATATGCCGGTTCAACGCCGCTGCAATCAGTTCGCACGTATCATAAGCGTGGATGATCTTCATGGACAGGCCGTCGTTCCCGATGGACTGGAACAGGGAGGACATCTTCAGGAGTTGCAGGGCATCGTCGGACAGGGCGATGGAGGCGTCGGACAGCAGGATTCCGCCATATATGCCCACGGAATCGGAAGAAGCGCCGGTCCACCCGTCATCCAGCGACAGGAAATATTTCGCCGCGGCGCGCTCCGAATCCAGATAGTCCGCCATCGTGGCGATATCCGCCTGATTGGACTGCAGTTCTGTCCGAATCAACTTCAAGGCCGAGCGGACATCCTTCCGGACCCGGGAACGGTCGATCATGCCCTGGACGGCAAACGTGATGGCTATGCCCAGGATAACGGACAGGACATTGCTCAGGAAACTGGAGACGGATTCTTTCATGATTCAGGAGTTTATCATTCCGTTTTTCGGGGGTCAGGCCCAAAGTTACGAAAATTATCCCTATCTTCACGGAAAATCTTGACAGATATGATGAAACGTTTCCTCCTCGCCACCGTGGCACTGCTCGTTGTCGCGGCTCCCGTCTCCCTGGCGCAGAAACCCGGTCCCCGGACCGGCAAGAATGCCGAAACCGAAAAGAAGGAAACCCCGGAAAAGCCGGAACCGGAACTCACTGTCACCGCCGGCATGGTCGGGGTGTCCCACCACGAGAAGGACTGGTACTTCGACGTGCCGGACAGCCTGCTGGGCCGCCGGATCCTCGCCGTCACCCGCTTCGTGAACCATACCCCCGGCGCCTCCGAATACGGTGGGGAGATGCTCCAGAACCGCATGATCTACTGGGAGAAAGCCTCCAACGGGAACCTGCTTCTCCGGGTGGACACCTATACGCTCCAGGCCGATGAAGGCGACGAAATCGCCCGGGCCGTCCGCGCCAGTTCCGAAGCCCCGATCGTCGCCTCCCTCAAGCCGGAGAAGAAATCGGCCCCTGGCTGCACCCGCGTGAAAGTGACGTCCCTTTTCGAGGGCGACACGCAGGTGTTCTCCCTGAGCCCCCGCACCAAGAAGGCCTACAACCTCGGGAACCTCAAGGGCGACGCTAGTTTCATCGAGAGCATCCGCACCTATCCCATAAACACAGAAGTAACTGTCACCAAGACATTTACTTATAACGCACCGGCGACGCCCGCCATGGGTCCCGCCCGGGCTGCGGCCACCCTCCCGGCCGGCAATGAGGCCGGCGTGGTGACCCTCGTCCTCAATACCTCGATGGTCCTCCTCCCGGAAGTGCCCATGCAGCCGCGCCTGTTCGACTCCCGAGTGGGCTATTTCGCCGACGGCTACACTAAGTTCTCCGACGAGCAGCAAGCCGTCGAGCGCGTGCGCTTCATCGCCCGCTGGCGTCTGGAAGCCCGTCCCGAGGACGTGGAGAAGCAGAAGCGCGGCGAACTCGTGGAGCCCGTCAAGCCGATCGTCTATTACATCGACCCGGCTACCCCGAAACAGTGGCGGCCGTACCTGATCGCCGGCGTCAACGACTGGCAGAAGGCCTTCGAGCAGGCCGGCTGGAAAAACGCCATCCGGGCCGAGGAATGGCCGGAGGACAACCCCGACATGAGTATGGAGGACGCCCGTTTCTCCGTCATCCGCTACCTCGCCTCCTCCACGGCCAACGCCTATGGGCCCAATGTCCATGACCCCCGTTCCGGCGAAATCCTGGAAAGCCACATCGGCTGGTACCACAACGTGATGACCCTGGTCCACGACTGGTACCAGGTGCAGGCCGGCGCCGTGGACCCGCGCGCCCGTTCCTTCAAGTATGACGACGAACTCATGGGCGACCTCATCCGTTTCGTCTCCTCCCACGAGGTGGGCCACACCCTGGGCCTCCGGCACAACATGGGCTCCAGCAGTTTCACCCCGGTGGAGAAACTCCGTGACAAGGAGTGGGTGGAAAAGCACGGCCATACCGTGTCCATCATGGACTACGCCCGGTTCAACTACGTGGCGCAGCCGGAGGACGGCATCGGCAAGGAAGGCCTGTATCCCCGGATCAACGACTATGACAAGTGGGCCATCGAGTACGGCTACCGTCCGACGGAGTTCAAGACCCCGAAGGAAGACCATCTCTATTGGAACAAGGTGATCATCGAGCGACTGAAGGACCATCCCGAACTCTGGTTCGGCGGCGAGGGCTCCGACTTCGACCCGCGCGCCCAACGGGAGGACCTCGGTGACGACGCCGTCGCGGCCAGCGACTACGGCATCGCGAACCTCAAGCGCATCATCGGCAAACTTCCCGAGTGGAATGCCGAGGAGGCCAACCAGTACGAGAACCTCTCCCGGATGTACACCTCCCTCACCGGCCAGTACAACCGCTACCTGGGCCATGTGTCGGCCAATATCGGCGGCCGCTTCGTGACCAACCACAGCATCGAGCAGGAAGGCGTCATCAAATACGCCCCGGTTCCGAAAGAGCGCCAGAAGCGCGCCCTGAACTGGCTCAACGACAATCTGTTCCGGAAACCGACCTGGCTCGTGTCCGAGCCCTGGATCTTCAACCTCACGGACCGTCCCGACTCCTACCTGTACACCCTTGTGAACAACGTAGTAAGCGCCTCCAACCTCCTGAACATCCAGAAGCTTACGCGCATGGAGCAGTTCGCGACCTACGGCTCCGGCAACTATGCCCCGCAGGAGTACCTGGACGACCTCGCCGGCATGATCTTCGAGGAACTCTATAAGGGCCGCGCCACCGACAGTTACCGCCGCTACCTCCAGCGCCGCTACGTGACCGTCGCCCTGGATGTGGTGAACAGCCCCGCCGCCGCTACCACCGACGGCCGCACCCTCCTCCTGGGCCAGCTCCTGGACATCCAGAAGAAGGCCGGCAAGGCCAAGTCCTCCGACGCCGCTACCCAGGCCCATTGGCAGAGTCTCGCGAAGCAGATCGAGAAAGGATTGAAATAGAGACTACTCCGGCAGGACGAAGACGACAGGGTGATGGTAGGTGACCCGGACCGGCTTGCCGTCCTTGATACCCGGCTTCCATTTCGGGGAACTTTTGATCACGCGGACGGCCTCCGCATCCAGGGACGGGAAGACCCCTTTCGTCACCTCCACTTCCTGAACGCCGCCGTTGGTCCCGATGACGAACTTCACGATGACCGTCCCGTCGATATGGGCGCTCCGGGCGTCCGCAGGGTATTTGAGGCGGGCGGTCACCCAGGACGAGAACGCGTTGGCGTCTTTGCCTTTGAAAGTGGGCCACTTGTCCGGCGCCTTCATGCTTTCCAGCATCTCCGCGTGGCGGGGACCGTCGGCCTTGCGGAGCAGGTGTCCGCCGGTCATTTCGATGATGCGGCCGTCATAAACGGTGCGTCGGCCGGAAATGGTCAGGGTGTCGCCGGGGACGATGCCCATCTGGACGTACGACTGGTCCGATCCGGGGCGGCCGTCCACGAGGCCGTAGATGTAGGCCTCGCCCGTTTCGTCTTTCAAGTGGAACACGCCGCGCTGGTCATTGGCCCGCGGCCGGGTCATCACCCCGTGCAGGATTACCAGCGAAGTGTCGTTCCGGGACATCCGGTTGAACTCCTCTGCGGTCTTGCGGACGCCCTGGGCCATGGCGGGAAGGGTCGTGGCCAGCGCAAGGATTATGACGGATAAACGTTTCATGCTCATTTCTTCCGGGCCGGGAGGAACATTCCGCCCAGGGAAAGCAGGAGGAGGAGGATCAACGTGATGGAGGAGGCACGGGAGATGCCGGCGCCCACGCGGTAGGAGTCGGGCTCGAAGCGCATGACGATGTCGTGCTCGCCCGCCGGGAGGGCCATGGAACGCAAAGTCCAATCTGAGCGCAGAACATCGGCCGGAGCACCGTCCACCTGTGCTTTCCAGCCGTCGGGATAGTAGATCTCGCTGAAGACGGCGAGGCGGTTGCCGGCGGCCTTGTAATGGTAACGGAGTTCGTTCGGGGCGTAGGATGCAAGAACGATCGTGTCCGTGGAATCCGCCGGGGCGAAAGTCACGTCAGGCATGTCCTTGCCGATGACGGCCTGGTGCCGCAGGTCCACGCTGCCCAGGAAAGCGATTTCTTCGTCGGGAGATGCCGCACGGACGGCCTCATCGACAAACCAGGCATTGCCCAAGGCCGCTTTGTTATATACCGGAGCATAGTCACCACCGACAACGATATACCTGGTGTTCAGCGCATTAAGCACCGGCGTCTCCGGGAGACCGGCCTCCACGTCATCGATGGTTTTCGCCTCCTGCATGGACCCGTAGACGGCATTGATCTCACCCGTCAGGTAATGCTCGATGAGGTCCTGATAGCGCTGGAGTTTCGCCGGAGAGTAACCGCCCACGCTCTTGTGGTGGTAAGAGGGGATGGAGGAGTTGAACACGTTGACACTGAGGTCCAGGACCCGGTAGGACGGATCCGGGTCGGCCTTGATCATCTGGTCCACGGGACGCTCGGCGAAGGGTTTGCCGAAGTCCTTCGGGGTGGTGAAATGGTCGGCGTTCAGGTAGCGCTTGCCGGTGGTGAAAAGGTTCACCGTGACAAGGGCGCAAATGGCCACGCCGGCGATGAGTTTGCGGTAACGGGGCGCATCCTTGGGCAGAAGGGCCCAGAGGAGGAGCCCCCATGCCACGGCAATCAGGATGAAGGAGACGAGGGCGTCCTGGCGCAGCAGGGCGATGCGGTCCTGCTGGAAGGCCTCCACGAGGACGTCCTGCTGCCCGGCGTCGGATGCCGCCGTGAAGTCTCCCGCCAGCGTCGGGATGAGGAAGAACAGCAGGCACAGGCCGCCGGTGAGGGCGAAGGCGATGCCGCTCTTTTTCAGGAAGTCCTTCGGCTCCACCCCTTCCTTGACGATGCGGTCCAGGGCCAGGAAGCCCAGCATGGGCAGGGTGACCTGCAGGAGCACGAGGGCCATGGACACCGTCCGAAACTTGTTATACAGCGGCAAGACGTTGAAACAGAACTTTGTAAAGGCCATGAAGTGGTTCCCCACGGCCATCAGGACGGCGATGACCGTCCCCACGACGAGCCACCATTTTTCCTTCCCCTTGTAGCAGAACAGACCCAGGATGAACAGGAAGACGGTGATGGCGCCCATATACATGGGACCGGCCGTGAAGGGCTGGGGACCCCAGTACATCGGCAGGGACTTGGCGATTTCGCGGGTGTTGGACTGCCCGGCTCGCTTGAGGAGTTTGATGGTCTCGGACTTCGCCGGATCCACGGCCTGGGCCGATGCGCCCCCGTTGAAGTTCGGGATCATCAGGTTCGGCAGTTCCTCCCAGCCGTAGGACCACGCCGTGGCATAGTCCAGGTCCAGGCCGCCGCCCTTGACATCCCCGTCCTGCGTAAGTTCGGATCCGCCGCGCATGGTGTGCGGGGTATATTTCGCCAACGGCAGAAGTTTGTTCACATTGGTCGCGATTCCCACGCAGCCAACGATCAGAAGCAGGGCCGACGCAACGAAGAACCTCCCGATCCGGTCCTTGTTTTTCGTCAATACGTCAATCAGTTCCACCAACGCATAGAGCAGCACCAGGATCGCGAGATAGTACGTGATCTGCTGATGGTTCGCCTTGACCTGCATACTCAGCGCCACCCCGAAGAGCACGGCCCCGAGGAGCGTTTTCGCCAGCCACCGGCCCTTCCCCTTCGTGCTGCGGTACGTGTACACCAGCGCCGCCAGCACCCACGGGAAGAAGGCGATCGCCTGCATCTTGGTGTTGTGGCCCACCTGGATGATCTGGAAATTGTACGAACAGAACGCCACGGCCACGGCGCCGCCGAGCGCCAGCGGCCAACTGATTCCGAGGGCCAGCATGAGCAGGAATGCCCCCAGCAGGGCAATGAACAGGTAGGTCGCCGGACGCTTTCCGGTAAGCAGCAGATTATAAATGGATTGCGTATAATCCCCGCCGTTCTGCGTGGAAATGGCCGTCGTGGGCATCCCGCCGAACATGGAGTCCGTCCAATAGGTCGGATCGTCCGGATGTGCGGCATTCCACTCGCTCATCTCGTGCGACATCCCCATATAACCCGAGATGTCGCTCTGGTTCACGATTTTCCCGTCCAGCACCTGCGGCACGTACCCATAACTGAGCAGGAGGAAAAGGACGATGGCTCCGAGGCCTATTCCGATGTTCTTCAACAGTTTCTTCTGGTCCATAGTTGTTTATTGTTCTTGTGAGACCTGCTCCAGCAGGTCGGCCAGTTCGTGGGTGAGACTGCGGCGGGAGAAGCGGGTGATATCGCCCGCGACGGGCGGGACCTCCCCGGCCTTGAACTGCTCCCAGGCCTTGTCGACGAAGGAGCGCATCGCGTCCATGTTGTCCCAGCCGGCCGTGACGCCGGCGCCGGTTTCCGCCAGCACGCGGGCCATGGCGCCGTCCTCCTGGCCGATGCCCAGGACGGGTCTCCGGGACGCCAGATATTCGAACAGTTTGCCGGGAAGGATGGGACGGTACTCCGGGTCATTCCTGAGGGGCAGGACAAGCATCGTGGCGGCGAGTTGCTCCCGCACGGCCGTCAGGTGGTCCTTGTAACCCAGGTCCACGACATTGTCCTTGAGCCCGGCCTCCTCGATGGCGTCGTAGACCTCGCGGTCCACCTTGCCCACGAGCCGAAGGCGCAAGGCCTCTTTGAAGTCCGGCTCCGCCCAGGCCTTGACTCCCAGTACTTTCCAGAAAGTCAGCGGATTGCCGTCGGCGGCAAAGAGTCCCGTATGGACAATGTTGAAGTGCCCGTCCGGTTCCACCGCCTGCTCGAAATCGCCCCCGTCGTACCCGTTCGTGATCATGGCGACCGGGGTCGATGTCTGGGCCTGGAACTCCTCCTGCACGAGCGGCGTGACGGCAAGGACCGTGGAACAGTCGTCCAGGACGGCCTGCTCCATCGCCCGGAGCCGGCGCCAGGTGCGGCGCGTCATGGGCAGATGCTTGAGGTAGTACATCCGGCTCCAGGGGTCGCGGAAATCCGGGATCCAGGGAATGCCGAGTTCCTTGTGCAGCCGCTGCCCGATAAGGTGCATCGAGTGGGGCGGTCCCGTCGTAACGATCACATCGACAGGATGTTCCTTGAGATATTCCTTCAGGAACCGGACGCTCGGACGCACCCAGCCCACGCGGGGGTCGGGGACGAACAGGTTGCCCCGGATCCAGAGCGAT
The DNA here is from genome assembly GCA_902781705.1 of uncultured Bacteroidia bacterium. Lineage (GTDB taxonomy): Bacteria > Bacteroidota > Bacteroidia > Bacteroidales > UBA932 > Cryptobacteroides. The sequence goes on along the minus strand of CACZKE010000005.1, from coordinate 124,410 downwards.
AGGCGCTGCTTGAAGGTCTTCCGGCCGGAGGAAATCTCGGTCACCTCTCCTTTCGAGGCGCCCGCAGTCAGGGTTTTCATGTCGGTCGAGGCGCCTTTGCCCATGAGTTTGCGGTAGATGCCGTAGGGTTCCAGGATGGGCCGGCGGACGATCTCGGCGCTGTGCGGGATCTCCGACTCCAGGGTATGGTCGATGGCCGTGTACTCCGGATTCTCCGGCGTGTAGATGACCGGCTGCCACCCCTCCGCAGGAAGGTATTTGGCGAATTTTACCCAGCGCTGGACGCCGGAACCGCCGGAGGGCGGCCAGTAATAGGTGATGACGAGGACGCGCTTCATACAAGGTACAAAGTTAATAAAAAAACAGTATCTTTGCATTTACCCTTCAGAAGCACACGAAATGGCGAAAATGGCGGAAGACACCCCCTTGATCAAACAGTTTTTCGAGGTGAAGGCACAGCACCCCGAGGCGCTGCTGCTGTACCGGGTAGGCGACTTTTACGAGACCTACTCGGACGACGCCGTCACGGCCTCCCGCGTGCTGGGGCTGGTACAGACCAAGAAATCCAACGGCGACAAGGGGCCCATCCCCATGGCCGGATTCCCGCACCATGCCATCGAGAACTACCTCACGAAACTGGTCCGGGCGGGCTTCAAGGTCGCCATCTGCGACCAGTTGGAAGATCCGAAGTTCGCCAAGAAACTCGTCAAGCGCGGGGTGACGGAAATTGTCACGCCGGGTATTTCCTTCGGCGAGAACATGTTGGAAGTCAAGGAGAACAACTTCCTGTGCGGACTGGCCTTCGACCGCGACGGCTGCGGCGCCGCCTTCCTGGACGTGTCCACGGGACAGTTCCAGGTGGCGCAGGGATCGCTCGAGTATATCGGCACCCTCATGGGGTCGCTCTCGCCCAAGGAACTGGTCGTCCCCCGGAGTTACGAACGGGGCGTGAAGGACCGCTTCGGCGACTATTACGTGACGAGTCTGGACGAATGGGCCTTCGTGTACGATGCCGCGGTGGAAAAACTCAGGCGGCAACTCCGCGTGGACTCCCTGAAGGGATTCGCCGTGGACACGATGCCGCTCGGCATCTGCGCCGCCGGGGCCCTGATGGTCTATCTGGAGCAGACACAGCACGCGGGGCTTCGCAATATCTCCACCCTCGGCCGCATCGACGAGGCCAAAGTGGTCTGGATGGATCCCTTCACCCTCCGCAACCTGGAAGTATTCCAGGCAGCATCGGGGCGGGAAGGCGTTTCCCTGGTACAGACGGTGGACCGCTGCTCCTCGCCGATGGGCGCCCGGATGCTGCGGGGCTGGCTGGCCATGCCCATCATGGACCGGAAGGAACTGAACCTCCGGTATGATATCGTGCAGTTCTTCGTGGAGCGGCCGGAGACCCTCTCCGCCGTACAGGAAGAACTGGGGAAACTCGGCGACCTGGACCGCATCCTCGGCCGCGTGGCGAACGGCAAGGCCCTCCCCCGGGAGGTCCTGCAACTGAGCCGCGGCCTCGCGCAGATGAAGCCGCTGCAGGAGAACTGCCTGGGCAAGGGTTGCGACGCCGTGGACCGGCTCATGAAGGGACTCGTGGGCTGCGAGAAAATCCTGAAGGAAATCGTGAACACCCTGGATCCGGAGCCGGCCGCCCAGATCGGCAAGGGTCCGGTCATCGCGGAGGGCGTGGACGAGGAACTGGACGAACTCCGGGGCCTGTCCGGAAGCGGGAAAGACTATCTCCTGCAGATGCAGCAGCGGGAGTCCGAACGCACCGGAATCCCTTCGCTCAAAATCGCTTACAACAACGTTTTCGGTTACTATATCGAGGTCCGCAACACTTTCCGGGACAAGGTTCCGCCGGAGTGGATCCGCAAGCAGACGCTCGTGAGCGCCGAGCGCTACATCACCGAGGAACTCAAGGAATACGAGGAGAAGATCGTCACGGCCGAAAGCCGCATCTATGAGATCGAGACCCGGCTCTACGCCGCCCTCATCGCCCATATCCAGGACGGGATCGTCGCCATCCAGAAGAACAGCCGCATCCTGGCGAAACTGGACGTGCTGGCCGGCTTTGCCGAACAGGCCGTGGACCGGCACTACTGCCGCCCCGTCGTGGACGATTCCCTCTCGCTGGACATCAAGGCAGGCCGCCATCCGGTCATCGAAACCCTGATGCCCGCCGGTGAGGAGTATGTCCCGAACGATGTCTTCCTGGACTCCAAATCCCAGCAAATCATTATCTTAACCGGTCCGAACATGGCCGGTAAGTCGGCCCTCCTGCGGCAGACGGCCCTCATCGTCCTGCTGGCGCAGACGGGGTCCTTCGTCCCGGCGGAATCGGCCCGGATCGGGTATTTCGACAAGATCTTCACCCGCGTGGGCGCGACGGACAACATTTCCCGTGGCGAATCCACCTTCATGGTGGAGATGCTGGAAACCTCCATGATCCTCCACAATCTCAGCGCCCGGTCGCTGGTGCTGCTGGACGAGATCGGGCGGGGGACATCGACCTATGACGGCATGTCCATCGCCCGCGGCATCGTGGAGTACATCCACGAGTACGGGAAGGGCGCGAAGACACTGTTCGCCACCCATTATCACGAACTGAACGACCTGGAGGGCATTTTCCCGCGGGTCAAGAACTTCCATGTGACGGTGAAGGAGGTGGGCAAGGAGGTCATCTTCCTCCGCAAGATCAAGGAAGGGGGTACGGCCCACAGTTTCGGTATCCATGTCGCCCGCATGGCCGGCATGCCGCAGCAGGTGCTGGAAAGCGCCGAGCGCACGCTCAAGGCCCTGGAGAACTCCCAGGCGCTCGAGGCCATCGGCGCCCTCACCCCCGTGAAGCCGCATACCACGAAAGAGGGCCGCGTGGAGAAGGACGGATCCATCCAACTGTCCATGTTCCAACTGGACGACCCGCTTCTGGAGTCTTTGCGCGACCGCCTCAAAGGCCTGGACCTCAACAACATGACACCCTTGCAGGCCTTCGATGCCCTCCGGGCGATGAAGGACGAACTGGGGGTGTAACTTACAAAAAGAGATTCGTCAGGAAAACGACGACGATTCCCACCGGAGCGACAAAACGCAACAGGAACCAGACGGTGTCGAACAAGGCGACGTTCGCCTTGAGGGTGCCGCCGTTGGTAAACTCGTCATAGACATCGGCCCGGGACATTTTCCAGCCCACGAACAGCGTGAACAGGAGGCCGCCGGCCGGGAGAAGCCAGTTGGAGCAAAGTTTGTCCAGGAAGTCGAAGATGCTGTTTCCCAGGAGTTTGACATCGGACAGAGGGCCGAAGGAGAGGCTGCACAGGACACCGACCGTCCAGGCGAAAGCCGTGATGACGAGAACGGCCGAACCGCGCCGCATCCCCTTTTCTTCCGTCAGGTAAGCGACGCCCACCTCCATCATGGAGATGGCCGACGTGAGGGCGGTGACGAGGATCGTCACGAAAAAGATGATGGCGATGACGGCGCTGAGCCAAGGGATGCCTGCACCCATCTTGTTGAAAATGAACGGCAACGTGTCGAAGACCAGGCCGGGGCCAGCACCGGGTTCGATCCCCGCGGCGAAGACGGCCGGCATCACCGCAAAGCCCGCGATGATGGCGAACAGGAGGTCCGAGACGGCCGTGCCCATGCCGGAAGCGAAGATGTTTTCGTCTTTCCGCATGTAGGAAGCATAAGTCAGGATGGTTCCCACCCCCAGCGACAGCGAGAAGAAGGCCTGGCCCATGGCGGCGGCGACGGCGTGCGCATCGACCTTGGAGAAATCCGGCCTCACAAGATACCTGACCCCTTCCGACGCGCCCGGCAGGGTGACGGAATAGACGGCAAGGGCGACGATGAGGACGAAAAGGACCGGCATCGTCACTTTCGTGAATCCCTCGATGCCTTTCTTCACGCCGGCGAGGACGATGCCCGCGACCAAGAGCATGAAGATGGTATGGACCGCGATCGGGCCGCCGGTGGAGGAGATGAATTGTCCGAAAAATCCCTGGATATCAGCAGGTTCCGCTTTGGTAAAGTCCAGGCACGCGGCCTTGAACAGGTATTCCACCGACCATCCGCCCACGACGCTGTAGTAGCTCAGGATGATGATGGGCGAGACGACCGTGAAAAGTCCCAGCCATTTCCAGGGCGTGCCGGGGGCCAGTTTCTCCATCGCTCCGAAGGTCCCCTGGCGGCTGCGCCGGCCGATGATCGTCTCCGCGAAGAAGATGGGGAGGACCAGGATGAAACTCGACAGCATGTACACGATGATGAAGGCCGCACCGCCGTGCTCCCCCACCATGTAGGGAAAACGCCAGATATTGCCCAGGCCGACGGCGCTTCCCGCCATCGCCATGATCACCGCAAAGCGGCTGCCGAAACTCTCGCGCGGGGCCATCAGAACAGATTGGAAATAAACAGGATGATGACGCCCACAGGGGCGACATAGCGGATCAGAAAGTAGAAGAAGTCGAACAGGCGGGCGTTCCGGATCTTGGTGCCGCCGTTGGTGAACTCGTCACGGACATCCTCCCGGGACATCTTCCAGCCCACGAACAGGACCACAAGGAGACCGCCGATCGTGAGAAGGACGTTGGACGCGACGGTGTCGAAGAACTCGAACAGGTTCATGCCGAGGATCGTCCGGTCCGCAAGCGGGCCGAAGGACAGGGAGCAGAGCGCACCCACCACGCCGGTGAGCACGAACAGCAGGGCGCAGGCCCATCCCCGCTTCATCCCCCGTTCTTCCGTGAGGTAGGCCACCCCCACCTCGATCAGTGAAACCGACGAAGTCAGGGCCGAAATGAGGACGGTCAGGAAAAACAGGATGGCGGCGATGGAACTGAGCCAGGGCATGGTCTGGCCCATCTGCGCAAAGATGAACGGCAGCGTATCGAAGATCAGCCCCGGACCGCTGCCCGGCTCGATGCCCGCGGCAAATACCGCCGGCATGATGGCAAAGCCCGCCAGCATCGCGAACAACAGGTCCGAAACCGCCGTTCCCACCCCGGTCACGAGGATGTTCTCCTTCCTGCTTACATACGAGGAATAGGTAATGATGATGCCCATGCCCAGCGACAGCGAGAAGAAGGACTGCCCCAGGGCATCCAGGCAGGCGTCCAGGGTCAGTTTGGAAAAATCAGGCTTGAGGAGATAGGCGACGCCTTTCTGGGCTCCCGGCAGGGACATGGAATAGACGGCGATCAGCACCACCAGGATAAACAGAACCGGCAGGGATATCTTGCTGAATTTCTCGATGCCCGATTTCACGCCAAGGGCGACGATCATCACGGTCGCGGCCAGGAAGGCCAGGTGACAGGCCACAGGCATCTTGGGACGGGCGATGAACCGGGCGAAGGTGCCGCTCACGGACTCCGGCGCCTGATGGATGAACTCCAGCCGGAGCGACTGCATCAGGTATTCCAGGGACCAGCCGCCCACGACGCTGTAGTACGAGACGATCCACATGGGCGTGAACACCATCAGGAAGCCCAGGAAGCGCCATTTGGAATCCGGAGCCAGGGCCACGAACGCTCCGCGGCAGTTCTTTCCGCTCCGACGCCCGATGATGGACTCCGCAAAAAAGATCGGGAGACTGAGGATGATGGTGGAGAGGATATAGACGACGATAAAGGCCGCACCACCGTCCTGGCCGACCAGGTACGGGAAGCGCCAGAGATTCCCCAGGCCGATCGCCGACCCTGCAAAAGCCATGATGACGGCCATCCGGCCGCCGAAGTGTTCGCGTTGTTTCATTTGTCTCGTTCGTTCTGTCGGAAAACGGAGGTTTCAGGGGCTTCTCCCGTTTTCCGCGAGGTTGTCATTTCCGCCGATAAACGACGAATTCGTAGGTGATGCCCGTCTCCGGGTCGGTCTGCAATTCGCTGCGGGAGTCCACGTACCAGACGGCCGGGTCGATCTCAGGGAAGAAGGCATCGGCGTCCTCCGGTGCATCGTGGACATGGGTAATATACATGCTGTCAACCACTTCCATCGCCTCGGCGTAGGTGTAGGCGCCGCCGATGACGAACGCTTTTCCACCGTCCGCGGCCTTGAAAGCGGCGTCCAGGGAGTCCACGACCGTGACTTCGGCGGGGGCTTCGGGCCAGGGGAAGAGGGAGATGACGATGTTGTGGCGTTTGGGGAGCGGACGGCCGATGGACTGGTAGGTCATCCAGCCCATGATGACGGCGCAGCCGGTCGTCTGCTGCCGGAAGTATTTCATGTCGCCCGGCAGGTTCCACAGCAGGGCGTTCTTGCGGCCGATGGCGTTGTTGTCGGCAATCGCGACGATAAGGCTCTTTTCCATGTTAAACGGCAACAGGGGCTTTGATGGCCGGCCACGGGTCGTAGCCTTCCAGGGTGAAATCCTCGTAGGTGAAATCAAAGATGGACTTGACGTCCGGGTTCAGGTGCATCCGGGGAAGCGGACGGGGCTCACGGGAGAGTTGCGTCGCCACCTGGTCGAAGTGGTTCCGGTAGATATGGGTGTCGCCGGTCGTGTGGACGAACTCGCCCGGCTGGAGGCCGCACACTTGTGCGATCATCATCGTGAGGAGTGCGTAGGAGGCGATGTTGAACGGAACGCCCAGGAAGACGTCCGCGCTGCGCTGGTAGAGTTGGCAGGAAAGTTTTCCGTCCGCCACGTAGAACTGGAACAGACAGTGGCAGGGCGGCAGCGCCATCTTGTCCACCTCCGCCGGGTTCCAGGCGGTCACGAGCATCCGCCGGGAGTCCGGATTCCGCCGGATCGTGTCGATGACCATCGAAAGTTGGTCGATGGCCCGTCCGTCCGGTGCCGGCCACGAGCGCCACTGGTGCCCATAGACCGGGCCCAGGTCGCCGTTTTCATCGGCCCACTCGTCCCAGATGGTGACACCGTGGTCCTGGAGATACTTCACGTTCGTATCGCCGGCGATGAACCACAGGAGTTCGTAAATGATGGACTTCAGGTGCACCTTCTTGGTCGTCAGGAGCGGGAAGCCCTCCGACAGGTCGAACCGCATCTGGTAACCGAACACGCTCTGCGTGCCGGTCCCGGTCCGGTCCTCCTTCATCACGCCGTTTTCGCGGATATGTCTCAGTAAATCCAGGTATTGTTTCATAAGTTGCAAATGTACGAATAATTCCTAAAAATCCTTATATTTGTAACAGAAGGGTCACCCTTGTCATTTCGAACGAGTAACCCTTGTCATTTCGAGCGAAGTCGAGAAATCTAAAAAGCAAACATATGGAAATCACGAAAGAACTGTGGGGCACCGCCCCGGATGGAAAGGAAATCTACAAATACACCCTGAAAAACGCGTCGGGCGCGTATGTGCAACTCGGAAGCGTCGGGGCAGCCATCGTCTCCATCGTCGTCCCGGACAAGGAAGGCAAGCTGGACGATGTCGTCCTGGGCTATCCGAACGCCCTGGATTATTTCGGCGACGGTCCCTGCGCGGGAAAGGTTCCCGGCCGTTTTGCGAACCGCATCGCCAAGGGAAAGATCACCGTGGAAGGCGTGGAATACACCCTCCCCATCAACAACGGCCCCAATCACCTGCACGGCGGCCCCCAGGGCTTCCAGAACCAGGTCTGGGAAAGCCGCATCGAGGGCGACGCCGTGGAATTCATGTATTTCTCCGAAGACGGCGAGGCCGGCTACCCGGGCAACATGAAGGTCATCGCCCATTACGAGTGGAGCGAAGAGAACGAACTCAAACTCATCCTCACGGCCGAAACCGACGCCACCACGGTCGTGAATCTCACGAACCACGTCTATTTCAACCTGGACGGCGAAGGCTCCGGAACGGTCCTCGACCACAAGTTGGAACTCAATGCCTCCCAGTACCTTCCGACGGATCCCACCCAGATTCCCCTCGGCGAACCGGCCGACGTCGCCGGCACCCCGATGGACTTCGTGGAGGCCAAGCCCATCGGCCAGGACATCCACGCGGATTTCGAAGCCCTGAAGATCGGCAAGGGCTACGACCATTGCTGGCTCATCGACGGCGCCATGCCCGGCCAACTCACCAGCGCCGCGGAACTTTGGGCCGCGAAATCCGGCCGCAAGGTGGAGGTCTTCACCACGCAGCCGGCCGTGCAGGTCTATACCGGAAACTGGCTCAAGGGCTGCCCGAAGGGCAAATCCGGCCGCGAATACGAGGACTACGACGCTGTCGCCATCGAGTGCCAGCACACGCCCGACGCCCCCAACCAGCCGCAGTTCCCCACAACGGTTCTCCACCCCGGCGAAGTGTACGAGGAGGCCATCATCTGGGCCTTTACGGCTTAAACGGGAAAACGCCCTACAGATTCATGAGCGCCGTCAGGACCTTCTCCTGGACGGCGTCTTTCATTAATACGGTCTTGTCCTTGTCCAGCAGATAGATGGACGGGATGCCCCGGACATTATACAGAAGGTCCGTACGGATGGCGTAGTTGTGGTCGTAACCATTGATCCAGGCGGCAGGGTACTCGGGGATATGCGCCTTCCAGTCCTCGATTTCCTGGTCGATGTAAATGTCCACGACCTGCAGGCGCCCTTCGTCGATGAGCGAGGCGATTTCGGGCGTGGAAGCCATTGCGTGCATGATTTCCTGGCAGGCGTTGCAGCCGGGATTGCCGAAGATGAGGACGGTGTATTCCGCCTTTACGCCGTAAAGCGTCCGGACGCGGCCGCGGATGTCGGTGAAGGAGAAGTCCGCCGCCTGCGTCCCCACCCGGTTGAGCCGGCACATCCGGGCATCCCATTCATAGCCCATCCGGTAACCGTTGTCAATGAGGTCCGACTGCCCCAGTTTTTCCACGAAGGAAAGGTACAGATCCTCGTTCCGGACGGGGGAGTTGGGGTCGTACAGATAGCGTTTCGTAAGCCGGCAGAGTTCCTCGAACACATTGGTTTCCGGGAACTTCCGTTCAAAGGCCTCGACCCGGTCATAGAGCCGGGCGACCGCCTTGCCGCCTTCGTCCAGGGGCAGTTGCTCCAACAAGGTGGCAAACATACCCATCTGCGATTCCACCGCATCGACCGGGACGCCGTTCACCGTCACCGAGTCGCAGGCATAGACGGCCGACGTGTCCGTGAACCGGTCCCAGAAATGGCCGGTGGCCCACATCACGCGGTCCATCGCATCCGTGTACATGGCCGGCACCTCCGCCTGCGGGAAATCCCGCACGGCCGGGGCCGGAGCGGCCGTTTTCCCTCCCCGGGGCCCGCAGGCGCACAAGAGAAGGACCGCTATGAGGCTTCCATACTTTCGCATACCGCAAAATTAAATAAAAATTATTAGTTTTGTACCATGACGACTTTCCGCAAAACCGGCATCCTCATACTCCTTGCCGGCCTTCTTGCCAGCCTCCCCGCCCGGGCCCAGTTCTACCAGAACGGGGCCGACCCGTTCGGCCGCTGGTCCACCCTCCGCACGCCGCACTACCGCATCGTATATCCCGAAAAGATGGATTCCCTGGCCCGGGCCTATGTCCTGGACCTCGAAAAATGGCAGCCCACCGTGGGCGTGAGCGCCGAAATGGATCCCGTCAGCCTCCAGTGGGGCCGGCTTCCGGTCGTCCTCCATCCCTTCTATCCCCACTCCAACGGCTCGGTGGCATGGGCCCCCAAGCGCATGGACCTGTACACACATCCGGAGCCCTACGGATCCATGGCCCTGTCCTGGATGACCCAACTCACGGTCCATGAATCCCGCCATGTCGCGCAGATGCAACTCGCCTACCGCCGGCCCTTCCGCTGGGTCAACTACCTGGTGGGCGAAATGTGGCCGGGCGCCGTTTCCGCCCTGTTCACCCCGCAGACCTTCCTGGAAGGGGATGCCGTCGTCGCCGAAACAGCCCTGACGGCTTCCGGCCGGGGCCGGGACGGGGATTTCCTGAATTATTACCATGTCGCCTTTGACAACGGCGACTGGCGCAACTGGTACAAGTGGGTGTACGGCTCCTTCAAGAAGGCCGCCCCGGACTACTACACGACCGGCTACATGACCGTCGCGGGCATGCGGTATTTCTATGACCGGCCCACCTTCACGGCCGATTACTTTAACTGGGTCTCGCGTCATCCCTTCCCCGTCACACCGCTCCAGCGCTATATCCGGAAACAGTCCGGCCAGTCCTTCAAAAAGACCTTCCGGACCATTCAGGAAGGATTCCACGACATCTGGACCGAAGAGGCCGAGGCCCGCGGGCCCTTCATGCCGATGGAACAAGTCACCCGAAAACCGGCCTTCGCCACGGATTACGCCGGCGGCTCCTGGGTGGACGGGAAGTATTACGTTATCAAGGAAGGAAAGACGACGGCGCCGCGAATGATCCGTCTGGACCCGGACGGCACCGAGCACGACATGGGTTCCTTCTCCGGGAGCGCCAGTTCCTTCTATGTGAGCGAAGACCGCATTTACTGGTCCGAGACCCTGCCCGGACGGCGGTGGACCCTGGACGGGGAATCCATCCTCCGCTGGATGGACCTGGACGGAAAGCTTCGGCACGACCTGACCACGAAGGGGCGGATGTACAACCCCCAGCCCGGTCCGGACGGCGTGCTCGCCGTGGTGGAATATCCCGTGGAAGGCGGATGCAACCTGCTGATTGTCAGCGAAAAAGATGGCTCCATCCTCCGCAGGACACCGGCGCCGGAGGGGATCCAGCTCACGGAATCGGCCTGGATCGGCAACGACATCCACTGCCTGGGCCTGGACGACCGTGGCTACGGCATCTGGCGGCTCCGGGACGGGAACTGGACCTGCGTGCTGGAACCCAGCGCCCAGATGATGGAAAACCTGGACGGCGGGGACATGCTGGAACTGGTCAGCGACCGGAACGGGGTCAAGGAACTCTACCGCTATGATCCGGAAACCGGAAGGGCCTGGCAACTCACGAACACCCGCTACGGGGCCAACGACTTTTCCATGTCAGACGATGGGGAACTCTGGTTCCGGTCCATGACTCCGGAAGGAAATGCCATCTTCAAGGCGGTGCCTCCGAAGCCGGTGGAGGTGAATATCCGGGATGTACACAAGTACCGGGTGGCGGACAAGTTGTCGGAGCAGGAGAGATTTCTCCACTCGCTCCGCTCGGTCGAAATGACAGAGGACGGCACGACGGCCGAAATGACAGGATACGGTACGACCGGAGAGACGACGGAGGACATTCCCGTCAGCGAGCCGCGGCCGTACCTGAAGCCGCTGCACTGGATGAAGTTCCATTCCTGGGCTCCGCTGTGGTTCAGTTATGACGTCATCGAGTCCATGAGCGGCGACCTGAGTTATGACACGGCGTCCCCCGGTCTCATCGGCCTGTTCCAGAACGAACTCGGAACCACCTGGGGGGCAGTCGGTTACTCCGCGCATCCGGATGAGGACCGCGCCGGCGAGTGGCGGCACGGCGGGCACCTGCAGTTCACCCATGCGGGGCTGTATCCCGTCCTGGAAGCCAGTTTCGACATCTACGACAAGGGTGGCGCCCTCTATTCCTTCCAGGACCGCGCCTATGCGGAACGGACCGGCTATGCAGTGGTCCGCCGGGCCCTTGACCACGTTACCTGGAGGGGTCAATTGTCGGCCTATGTTCCTCTCCGCTTCAACAAGGATGGCCTCCAGCGGGGACTGATTCCGCAGGTGAACTGGAGCATTTCGAACAATCCCTTCGACACCGGCACGACCTACCTGGAGATGCACCAGGACCTGATCCAGGACAAGGCCCATGCGGAATTCCTGGGGTATGAACCGGGGGAGAGCGTCCTGATGCAGAATCTCCGCGGCTCGCTCCGGGGCTACATCGTGCAGCAAGCGGCTGACAGCCAGGTATATCCGCGCCTAGGCATCGGCGCCGAACTCGGCGGCAGTTTCCGGCCCGGCCTGACAGGCATCTACTCCCCGGCCTGCTACGGTTACCTATACGGCTACCTGCCGGGATTCACCCGTACCCAGGGACTGCGGCTTTCCGCCATCGGCGCGCAGCAGATCCACTCGGGCGCACCCTTCGGGGAATACGGCGTTTCCGTCATTCCGCGCGGCTTTGCTGCGGCCGACGGTACGGCCATCGGACGGAATGCCGCCCGGGCGCTCCGTCTCACGGCCGATTATGCCATTCCCCTGTACTTCGGAGACATCTCGTGGTTCTCTCCCGTAGCGTATATCACGCACTTCCTCCTGATCCCGCATGTGGACTGGACCACCTTCGGCGGTGCCCGGAACGGAAAGGGCACGCCCGTGAAATCCTCCCTCCTGAGCGCCGGGGCCGATTTCACCGTGGAACTCGCGAACTTCCTCTGGGTCCCCTTCCCCTGCTCCGTCGGCGTCTCCGCCACCTGGACCGGCGGCCCGTATTACAACACCCTCGCCACCGACGACCGGAGCCCCTGGAGCGTCGAAATGGTCTTCAGTTTCGACATATAGGAAATATTTCCTATATTTGCAGGTTATGAAAAAGGGTCTGCTGCTTCTCGTGCTGGCGGTCTCGTCCTGCCAGGCTGTCCACCGTGTTTCCGACACGGCGGCCGTGCTGTTCGGCGACGAGGTCGTGGCCCGCGTGGGCGACCACAAGCTGTTCCGGTCGGAACTGGCGGGATACATCCCCGCCGGCGCGTCGTCCGAGGACAGTCTGGCCCTCGCGCAGCAGTACATCCATTCCTGGGCGGAGGAACTCCTTTTCCTGGACATGGCGGAGGCGCAACTCTCCAAGGAGGAAAAGAATGTGGACAAGGAGCTGGAGGAATACCGCCGCACGCTCCTGAAGTACCGCTACGAAGAACGCTACATCAACGAGCGGCTGGACACCCTCATCACCGACGCCGAAGTCCGGAACTACTATGAGGCCCATGCCGACCGCTTTACCCTGGCCCGTCCCCTCCTGAAGACCCGGTACATGGTCATCCCGGCCGATTCCCGGAATCTCAGGACCATCCGGGAACTCATGGGCTCGGACGATGCCATGGACGCCATCGCGGCCGACAGCCTGGCCTTCACCGCCGCCGTCCGGTATGCGGACAGTTCGGACAGCTGGATGGACGCCCTGCTGCTGGCCCGGGAACTGGGAACGGACGAGGAATCCATGATGAAGGCCCTGAAAAACAAGTTCATCGAGTTCAAGGGGGACGACGGCAACCTCCGGGTGGCCTACGTCGTGGACCTGGTGAAGAAAGGGGAGCCGGCGCCGCTGGAATACTGCGCGGACCGGATCCGGGATATCATCCTGAGCGCGCGAAAGCACGAACTTGTTTCCGGTTTGGAACAGGAGTTGCTCAGTGACGCCCGGAACAAGGAAAAATTTGTGATTTACTGATATGACAAAGCCAAGAGTGATCGTCCTCACGGCGGCCCTGCTCGCATGCACGGCCCTTTCCGCCCAGAAGTATGAGGGCGGCCTCATCGACAAGACCGTCGCCGTCGTGGGCAACGAGGTGATTCTGATTTCCGACATCGAGAGCGAAGTGCAGCAGATGCGCATACAAGGCCGGTCCTCCGACCGGGACATGCGCTGCAGCATCCTGGAAAGCATGATGGAGAGCAAGATCTTCCTGATGCAGGCCCGCATCGACTCCCTGACCGTGAACAGCGACATGGTGGAGGGAGAACTGACCAACCGCATCGACAATGCCCGCACCATGCTGGGCGGCGACGAAGAGCTGGAAAAGTACTTCGGCAAGCCCCTGTACCGTCTCCGCCAGGAATGGCGCCAGATGTTCGAGGACATGAGCCTCACCCAGCAGGAGCAGGCCACCATCGCCCAGTCCATCCCGGAAATCACCCCCTATGACGTCCAGCAGTTCCTGGACACGGTCGCCGTGGAAGACCTGCCGGTGGTTCCGATCAAATACCAGCTGAGCCAGATCTGCATCTATCCCGACCGGGAGGCGGCCAACCTGGCCGTGAAGGAGCGCCTCCTTTCGCTCCGGGAGCGCATCATCAACGGGGAAAAGTTCGCGACCCTCGCCCGCATCTATTCCGAGGACCCGGGCAGCGCCCGCAAGGGCGGAGAACTGGGCATGGCCTCCAAGTCCATCTTCTGGCCGGCGTTCTCCGACGCCGCCATGGCCCTGCGCCCCGGCACCATCTCCCAGATCGTGGAGACCCCGGACGGCTTCCATATCATCGAAGTGATCGAGAAGAAGGGCGACATGTTCAACGCCCGCCACATCCTCTTGAAACCGCAATATACGGCAGAGGACCGCGAAAAGGCGTTTTCCCGCCTGGACAGCCTGCGGACCAAGGTCCTGGAAGACGAGATCAAGTTCCCGCTCGCGGCCCGCTTCTTCTCCGAGGATCCGGCCACCCGCACCAACGGCGGCCAGATGGCCGATCCCAACACGGGCTCGTCCTATTTCGAGATCGACCAGCTCAAGCCGGCCGACTATGCCGCCATCAAGGATCTGAAGGAGGGTGAGATTTCGGAGCCGGTGGAATCCACCGACAACGAGGGATACCAGCAGGGCCGCCAGGGCAACACCGTGTACAAGATCATCCGGGTGGACAAGATCGTCCCGGCCCACAGCGCCACTTTCACGAACGACTACACCGAGTTGCAGGACCGTGTCCGTAACCAGCGGCAGATGAAGGCGATCGACGAGTTCCTGGAGAAGAAGATCAAGGACACCTACATCGTCATCGACCCGATGTTCAAGGAGTGCGCCTTCAAGCGTGATATCTGGAAAACCAAACTCTAGTGCGCCGTCTCGTCCCATATCTCCTGTCGGCACTGTCCCTGTGGGCGGTGTCGATGCCGCTTCGGGCCCAGGAGGAGAAGAAGGACTCGCTCGTGACGCTGGTCAGCGCGAAATCGGCCCAACTCATCGAGAAGGACGGGCAGAGTTTCCGTAAGGTCGTGGGCCCGGCCCGCTTCCTGCACAACAATACCTACCTCCTCTGCGACACGGCCCTCTGGAACGTCTCGACGAACATCATCGACGCCGTGGGGCATGTCCAGATCATCCAGGACCGGACCCGGCTTACTTCGGGCTCGCTCCAATACGTGGTGGACGACGACCTGGCGAAGTTCCGCGGCGGCATCGTCCAACTCGAGGACAAGGACAAGAATACCCTCCGCACGCGGTATCTGGACTATAATACCAAGGACTCCGTCGCCATCTTCCAGAACGGCGCGTCCATGCGGGACAAGGACGGACAGATCATCGAGAGTCTGTACGGTTCCTACGACTCCAAGGCCCGGCTGTTCGTGTTCAACGACCAGGTGAACATGTACATGGACACCACCTTCGTGAAGACCTCCCGCCTGGAATACCGCAGCGACCTGAATACGGCCTATTTCGGCTATGGGACCGACATGTGGCAGGACGACAACATGCTCTCCGCCAACGACGGCTGGTACGACCGGGACAAGGAACTGTTCTTCTTCCGACGGAACGTGCACCTGCTCACGAAGGACCAGGAAACATGGTCCGATACGCTCTACTACCACCGCGCCGTCAATGACGTGGAAATGCTGGGGCAGGTGGAACTGATGGACACGACGCGGAATGTCTTCGCCCTTGCCGGCCGGCTGGAATACACCGACACCCTGTCCCGGGTGAAAATGACCCGTACGCCCGCCGTGATGGGGATTTCCGAGGAGAAGGAACGGGTGGACACCGTCTGGTTCGGGGCCGATACGATCGTGTACCGGGGTATCAAGCGCCACAAAGTGGACTCCTTGTGGAAGATCGACGCCGACAAGCGCCTGAAGGATCTCGTGGGCGACCCGGTGACGGAATACCGGCGGAAGGCGGCCGAAGCCGCGGCCAAGGCGGCGGAAGAGGCGGCCAAGAAGGATCCCAACGCCATGGCGGGACGGGATATGGGACCGCAGGGAGCGAAGGGCGGTGCGCCTGCAAAGAAGGACGGCGGACCGGTGGCACCGGACGGCAAGGCGGCGTTGCCGCCGGATGCCGGAGCGGCGCCCGGGAAAGACGGTGCGGCTCCGGGTAAGGATAGCGCGGCTTCGGGTAAGGACGGCGTTCCCGGTACACCGACGGATTCCACGACGGTGACGGTTCCCGCCCCCGTGGACACGTCACAGATTTCCTTCATCTGGGCGACAAGCCGGGTGAAACTGTTCCGGCAGGATATCCAGATGTCCTGCGACTCTTTGGTTTACAACGATTTGGATTCCCTGGTGCGGCTATACCGGGACCCGCTCGTATTCAACGAAGGGAACCGGCAGTACTCCGCGGACAGCATCTATGTCGTCATCAAGGACCGGAAGGCCGACCGCGCACGGCTCATGTCCAACGCCTTTATCACCACCCAGGAGGACACCCTCTGCTACGACCAGATCAAGGGCGCCGAGATGATGGCCTATTTCGACAGCACCCGGACGCTCCGGCGGTTCGATGCGCTGGGCGGGGCGACGGCCCTGTTCTTCCTCACGGAGAACGACGCCCTGGCCACCGTGAACAAGGTGGAATCCAAGATGCTGTACGCCCTCTTCGACAAGGGGAACCTGGACAAGATCTATTACTTCGAGGAAGCGAAGAACGACGCCTATCCGGTGGTGCAACTCCCGAAGGACGAGCGTTATATGAAAGGTTTCCGTTGGGATCCCGAGCGGAAGCCGCGCGGTCCGCAGGACATTACCCCGCTCGTGGCCCGCAAGAGCCAGCGGACGTCCTACCTGGCCCGTCCCCACGCGCAGTTCAAGGAAACGAACGTGTACTTCCCGGGCCACATCAACAAGATCTACAAGGACATCGCCTACCGCGATTCCATGGAGGTCGTGAAAGCCCGGCAGGCCAAGGAGAAACCGGCGGAGACGGCGCCTGTCACGCCCCTGAGTCCCGCAGACGATTCGCTGCGGGTGGCGCTGGATTCCCTGGGAACCCTGCCGGCAGTGGATTCCTTGGGAATGGCGAAAGATTCGCTGGAAACGGCCTTGGTGCCTTCGGGGGCTGATTCCCTGGGCGTTGTCCCGGCACTCGACACCCTGGGCGTTGCCCCGATGCAGGATTCCCTGTCGGCGGATAAGCCGGTCGCTCCGGAGCAGGAAATGACCGAGGTGGATTTTTCGAACCTGGATCCGCTCTCCCAGAAGGCCGAAATCGAGAAAACCCGGAAGGCGGAGGAAAGGGCCGCCCGGGATGCCGAAAAGGCCCGCAAGGCCGAAGAGAGACGCCTGAAGGCGGAGGAAAAAGCCCGCATCGCCGCCGAGAAACAGGCCGCCCGCGAAGCGAAATGGGCCGAGGAGAACAGGAAAGACGAGGAGCGGCAGGCCGCCAAGGCCCAGAAGAAACTCGAGAAGGAGCGCAAGCGCAAACTCAAGGCCTTGCAGAAACTGGAAAAGAAGGCCGCCAAGGAGCGCAAGATCTTCGAAAAGTATCTGGAAAAGGAACGCATCCGCGCCGAAAAACAAGCGGCAAAGGAGGCCGAGAAGGCCGCCCGTGCCGCTGAGAAGGAAGCCCGCGCCGCCGAAAAGGCCCGCGAGAAAGGGGAGGTTATTGCAGCCCCAGATAAGCCAGAAAGCGCTCCTCGTCGTAATTGACGATCAACTCGTCAGGGAATTCCGTTTCCGCCAGCAGCGGATAGCAGTACTCATAATTCGCAATGTCCAGGGCAAAATGCGCATCACTGCCCAGGATAACCGGCACGTCATACTGCTTGCATAGCCGGAGGATTTCCAGGTTATTCTCCCGCGCGTTGGGGAAATGTCGCATCGGCCTGAACGTGGAACTGTTGATTTCCAGCAGGGTATGCGTCTCTTTCGCCGCCAGGACGATGGGCTCGAACAGCAGTTCCGCCGTTCCGTCGCCGGGATGGCTGATGATATGGGTCCACGGATTCCGGATGGCCGCGACCATCCCCGCCGTATTCTCCTCCACCGTACCACCGGTCCAGCAAAGCCGATGGATGCCCGCGATCCGGATATCCAGCCGCTTCCAGGTATCCTCGTTCATGTCCAGCGTCCCCTTCGTATCCAGGATGTTCAGTTCCGCGCCGAGCATGAGGCGCATGTCGCCCCATTGTCTCGGAATCACATGCAAGTTCCTGAAATAGATACGGTTGCACGTCCCCGGGATAGACTCCCCGTGCTCTGTAATGCCCAGGATTTTCAGCCCCTTCCGCTGCCCCTCCGCAATCATCTCCGACAGCGTGCTGTACGCATGTCCCGAAGCGATGGTATGGGTATGGATGTCCAGTTCTATCTTTTTCATGGTTTCTGTCAATTTAGGACTGCAAAGATAGCGGTTATTCGGCAAACCCCGTTCGCTGGGAAGCATTTTCCTCTTCATCGTCCTGCCTTTTCGGTGTACAAATCTCGTTTGTACACGGTTTCGGCATCCTGTCGCCCTTTTCTGTTCATATCTCAGAAGAAACCGGCGCTTTGCTTGGTTTCCCGGTCCGTTTGTACAAAGAATCTGCGAAAGAGCGGCATGTGGTTGTACAAACGAGATTTGTACACGAAAGGGAAAGCCTCGCTTTTACTTGTTGAATATTCTGAAACAATTATTGTGTTTCAATAAAAAATGATTATTTTTGTCCAGAAACCTTTGTTTGAACAACCATGGTCCCCACAGCTTCCCTCCTCATGATTGTCCTGAACCTCGTGCTGGGGTTCGTCGTTCCCATCGGCCTGGCCTGGTGGATGGTCCGGAAATATCGGGTCAAATGGTCCACGATCCTCATCGGCGCGGCGACGTTCTTCGTGTTCGTCCTGGTGCTGGAGGCGCTGGTGCATGGGGTGGTCCTGAAGGGGCCGCATGGAGCGGCCATTCAGGGAAATCTCTGGTACTACGCGCTGTACGGCGGTCTGATGGCGGGCCTCTTTGAGGAAACCGGCCGGTTCCTCGCCATGAAGTACCTCCTGAAGAAGGAGCCCTCGACCGCCCTGCCGGGGATTGCCTACGGCATCGGCCACGGGGGCGCGGAGATGCTCTTCGTCTTCGGCATGACGATGGTTTCCTCCCTCGCGATGGCGGTCATGGTCAATGCCGGCCAGGCCGATACCATCCTCGGGCAGGCATCCGCCGAGGCGCAGGCGCAGGTGAGTGAGCAGATCGACAAACTCGTCGCCTCCAAGCCCGGAGACTACCTGCTGGGCCTATGGGAGCGCGCATCGGCCCTGATCCTGCAACTGAGCCTTTCCGTCCTCGTCTGGCTGGCCGTCCGCAAAGGCGGCAGCTGGCTCTGGCTCTTCCCCGCCGCCATCCTCCTCCATGCCGGAGTCGATGCCGGCACCGTCCTCCTCTCCAAATCCGCCGGCATGGTCGCCCTCGAACTCCTCGTCTTTGCCGAAGCCCTCGCCGTCGCCGCCCTCGCCTGGCTGCTCGTCCGGAGGGCCTGTCGGTAAACAGAATCTTCTTTGAAACACACTCCCATCACGCAGCCAATTGCCCTTTTGCTGGTTCACCTTTTACGGTAATGGTGCGGTAGCACGTCGCAGGACACATTTCGGGCATTGTATGTGCCCCGCCACATGCCGGAGCACGTCGCAGGACACGTTTTCCTGCATTTTCGTAGCGCGCCACCGGCTAGGGGCGGGCCTCCCCGCTGCATACCCCGCAAAAATGCGTACCTTTGTCCCCGTTATGAAAAAGGACTGTATCGAGGTGCGCGGGGCAAGGGCGCACAACCTGAAGAATATCGATGTGGACATTCCCCTGGGGAAGATCGTGGGGATCGCCGGGGTGTCGGGCTCGGGAAAGAGTTCGCTGGCGCTGGGAGTGCTGTATGCCGAGGGGTCGCGGCGATACCTGGAGTCGCTGTCCACCTATACGCGGCGCCGGATGACGCAGGCGGCGCGGGCGCAGGTCGATGACGTGCGCTATGTGCCGGCGGCCTTGGCGCTGCATCAGCGGCCGGGAGTGCCGGGGATCCGGAGCACGTTCGGGACGATGTCGGAACTGCTGAACAGTCTGCGGCTGATGTTCTCCCGCCTCGCCAGCCACCGGTGTCCCAACGGGCACTATCTGGAGCCGTCCCTCGCTGTCGCCGCCGAGCAGGAGCAGGTGTGCCCTGTCTGCGGAGCGCACTTCTATGCACCTGGCGCTGAGGAACTTGCTTTCAACAGCCAAGGCGCGTGCCGCACTTGCGGGGGAACGGGAATCGTCCGCACCGTGGACGAATCGACCCTCGTGCCCAACGAGAACCTGACCATCGACGAAGGGGCGGTCCTGCCCTGGGGAACGCTGATGTGGTCCCTGATGAAGGACATCGCCCGGGAGATGGGCGTCCGGACCGACGTCCCCTTCAAGGATTTAACGCCGGAAGAGAAGGAGATCGTCTATCACGGCCCGGCCGAAAAGAAGCATATCCTGTACCGCAACGAGAAGACGAACAACTTCGCGGAGATGGATTTCACCTACTACAACGCCGTTTACAGTGTGGAGAACGCCCTCGCCAAGGTCAAGGACGAGACCGGCATGAAGCGCGTGGAGAAGTTCCTCAAGGAAGACCCCTGCCCCGATTGCCACGGGACGCGCCTGTCGGAGGCCGCCCGGGCGCCGCGTCTCCGCGGGATTTCCCTCGCCGAGGCCTGCCGGATGACCCTGTCCGAACTCATCGACTGGGTCGATGGCGTCCCGGCCTCCCTGCCGGAGCCCATGCGGCCGATGGCCGAGCGCATCTGCGAATCCTTCCAGGATACGGCCAAGCGGCTGGTGGACCTGGGCCTTTCCTACCTGTCGCTGGACCGGGCCGCCTCGACCCTGTCTACGGGGGAGCGCCAGCGGGTGCAGCTGGCCCGTTCCGTCCGGAACCGGACGACGGGCGTACTGTATGTGCTGGACGAGCCTTCCATCGGCCTGCATCCTTCTAATTTGGAAGGGCTTACGGGCGTGATGGACGATCTCGTGGCCGACGGCAATTCCGTCGTTCTGGTGGACCATGACACGCAGGTCCTGGCCCATGCGGACTGGATCATCGAACTGGGTCCGGAAGCGGGGGCGAAGGGCGGAAACGTCATTGCAGAAGGGTCTGTGGCCGAGATTTGCCGGAATCCGGTGTCGAGGATCGGGGCGTTCCTGGGAGGAAGAGATTCCTTCGCTTCGCTCGGAATGACAAAAGACGAAGTGTTCGCCTACGGGGCGGTGAGGATGCGGACGGGGGAGATCCATACGGTGAAGCCGTTGGAGGTGGCGTTCCCGAAGGGGCGGCTGAGCGTCGTAACGGGCGTTTCCGGGTCCGGAAAGACGACGATGGTACTGGAGAGCCTCATCCCCGGATTGCAGGCCCAAATCGCCGGAAAAAGGCTGCCTGGGCATGTGTTGAGCCTCGAGGCCGAGGGCATCGGCCAGGTCAAGCTCATCGATGCGACCCCGATCGGAATCAACGTGCGCTCCACCGTCGCGACTTACAGCAATGTCCATGACGAACTCCGCAAGGTCTATGCACGGAGCGAAGAGGCGAAGGCGAAGGGCTTCAAGGCCGGCGACTTCTCCTACAACACCGGCAACCTGCGCTGCCCCACCTGTGACGGCACCGGTTCCATCAGCCTGGATGTCCAGTTCCTGCCCGATGTGGATATCCCCTGCCCGGACTGCCACGGCTCGCGCTACGCCCGCGAGGCCTTCCGCGTGCATCGGAAAAACAAGGACCTCTCCCTTCCGGAAGTAATGGACCTCTCGGTCGATGAGGCGCTTACGGAATGTGATGACCTCTCCCTCGTCCGGAGCCGGCTGCAGGTTCTCCACGACCTGGGCCTCGGGTATCTGACCCTCGGCGAAGCGACACCCAGTCTCTCCGGCGGCGAAGCGCAGCGGCTCAAACTCGCCAGCGAAATGGGCCGCGGCCAGGGCGACACGGTCTTCGTCTTCGACGAGCCCACCATCGGCCTTCACCCGTTGGACGTGCAGACGCTCCTCGGCGTCTTCCGCCACCTGATCGGCCTCGGCGCCACCGTCATCGTCATCGAGCATGACCTGGACGTCATCCGGAGTGCCGACTGGATCGTGGACATGGGCCCCGGCGGCGGACTGCAGGGCGGTCGGATCGTCGCCTCGGGCACCCCGGCGGAGATTGCCGCCAATCCGGACAGCGTGACCGGTAGGTATTTATAGAATAATGTTTATATTTGCATCACAAAGACACTGAATATGAAACGGATTCTTACAACCCTCTGCGCCATGCTGCTCATCACGGTGGCGGCGCTCGCCCAAGACGCTCCCAAGCGTTACGGCATCAAGTCCGGTCAGTTCAAGACCGAAACCAACATGATGGGCCAGAAAATCGTGGCCACGACGTATTTCGACGACTACGGCAACACCCAGCTCACCAAGACCAAGATGAGCATGATGGGCATGGACATGGACATGGGCACGCTCATGAAAGGCGGCAAGACCTACATGATCAACTATGGTGACAAACAGGTCCAGGAAATGCCCGCCCAGGAGACCATCAACTACATGGACCTGAGCGACGAGACCGTCAAGAAATACAAGGTCAAGAGCGAAGGCGTGGAAGAGGTCGCCGGCAAGAGTTGCGTCGTCTTCTCCCTCGAGGTCTCCCAGCAGGGCCAGACCGCGAAATCCAAGGCCTCCGTCTGGGAAGGCATCCCGATGAAGACCGTCACGGAAGCGATGGGCCTGAATGTCACGGCCACTGTCGTCGAACTCAAGGAAGGCCCCGTGGACGCTTCCCTGTTCGAACTGCCCAAATTCTAACGGAAATACTGTCCCAGCCAGGCCGCGTCCACTTGCGCGAAGCCGGGTTCGGGACGGACCGATGGATGGCGCCCGAGGATTCCCCGGGCGTCTTCGTATACATGGAAGCCCACGTTCACGACTTTCATTTCGCCGTCCTGGGGGAAGGAGAAGAGGAGGTCGTTGTCGGGGCCGTCCAACTTATAGAACTTGAGCGGGGCCTCCACGACACTTCCCTGTTTTTCAGAGAGTTCCATCCGGGTGACATACTTGCACATCTCCACGAGGACGTCGTCCAGGCCGGCGGCATGGATATTCACCTTCTCCACCAGGTCGCCCACTTCGCGGACGAGGCGGAGGGTGTAGCCGTCCAGTTCCTTCACGGCGTCGGCCACTGCGGCGGGCGGAAGGGCGTCGCCGGGCAGGAGCCAGACCATCAGGCGCTCGGCCGGGTCGTGGTATAACGTTTCGTATTTCAGGAGGTTCCGGGTACCGCAATAGGGGCACTCCCAGACGAATAAGGAACCGTCCCGGACCCGGGCCTTGAGGGTCGGATCCAGGGCGGTGTTGATACTCGGAAAAGTCTCGACGGAATGGGTTCCGCCGCAGCGGCTACAGTTTGCGGGCACCATCGGAAATGACCACGTTGTAAATCTTCGGGGCGTGGCCGAACTTCTCGGTGAACTTGCCCACGGCCGCGTTGATGAAGCTGTCGTAGAGTTCGTCCTTCACCAGGTTGATCGTGCAGCCGCCGAAGCCGCCGCCCATGACGCGGGAGCCGGTGACATCCATCTTGCGGGCCAGCTTGTTCAAGAAGTCGAGTTCCTCGCAGGAAACCTCATAGAGACGGCTCAGGCCGAAATGGGTCTGGTACATCATCTCGCCCACGGTCTCGTAATCGCCACGCTCCAGGGCGTCGCAGACGTCCAGGACGCGCTGGACTTCGCCGATGACGTATTCCGCGCGGAGGAAGTCCTCCTCGGGAATCTCTTCACGGACCTCGTCCAGCCAGACGCGCTTGGCGTCGGAAAGGAATTCCACCTCGGGGTGGTTCTTGCGGATGGCGGCCGCAGCGTTCTCGCAGGACTCGCGGCGCTTGTTGTAGGCGCTGGAAGCGAGTTCATGCTTCACGCAGGAGTCGATGAGAACGAGGCGGTATCCCTCGGGCTTGAACGGGAAATACTTGTACTCCAGCGTCTTGCAGTTCAGACGGATCAGGGATCCTTCCTTTCCGAAGATGGAGGCGAACTGGTCCATGATGCCGCACTTCACGCCGCAGTAGTTATGTTCGGTGGCCTGGCCGATCTTCGCGAGTTCGAACTTGTCGATCCCGTTGCCGAAGATCTCGTTCAGGGCGAACGCATAGGTGCTTTCGAGGGCTGCGCTGGAACTCAGGCCGGCGCCCAGGGGCACGTCACCCGCAAAGACGGTGTTGAAGCCCTCCACCTTGCCGCCGCGCTTGATCATCTCCCGGCAGACGCCGAAGATATAGCGGGCCCAGGACTGTTCGGGCTTGTCCTCCTCATTGAGGCCGAACTCCACGAATTCGTCCTTGTCGAGGGCGAACGCCTTCACTTTGGCAGTCCCGTTGACCTTGATCTCGGCCATGATGCCGCAGTCGATGGCGCCCGGGAACACGTAACCGCCGTTGTAGTCGGTGTGTTCGCCGATGAGGTTGATACGGCCGGCGGAGGCGTACACGTCACCGTGCTCGCCGAACAGGGCCTTGAATTTTTCCTGGATCTTTTCTTTCATCATATCAGTGGTTCGTTTAGTGTCGATTCACAAATATAGCGATTTTTTACCGCTTGCGGATGCCCCAGACGGAGAAATCGTAGCGGGACTCGGCATCTTCCTCCACGTCGTCCGGGAGGGCCGGATAGAAGTCGATGCCGGTGCGCTGTTCCAGTTCGTCGATGGTCAGTGCACAGTCTTGCAGCCAGTACCGCTCCGCGTCATTGCCCATCACGAAGGCGATGCTCTGGTAGCGGCGCCCGTCATGGACCATGACCGCCTTGAAGAAGGCATCCGGCACGACCACATGGTCCCTGCCAATGGTTCCGTAGATATTGTCACCGATGATGGGCCCGGACACAACCCAGACCTTTCCGTAGCGGTTCGCCCACTCGCGCACCTGTTTTTCTAGGTACTGCCAGTCCTTGTTGTTGAGTTCTTCCCGCTGCGGGCAGATGTTCAGGAAATAGAAGGTCTCCGCCATCGCCTCGTCGCTCCAGAAGAAGTCCCCCGCCGGCGCCATGTGCCCCCGGGTCCACCCGGAG
The DNA here is from genome assembly GCA_902781705.1 of uncultured Bacteroidia bacterium. Lineage (GTDB taxonomy): Bacteria > Bacteroidota > Bacteroidia > Bacteroidales > UBA932 > Cryptobacteroides. The sequence goes on along the minus strand of CACZKE010000005.1, from coordinate 99,579 downwards.
CCCATGTAATCCTCCCGCATCGCCTGTTTCCCCTTGAAACTCAGGTCCATGGAGAAATTCTTGTCATCCCGGGTCGCGTCACCCCGGGTCTCCTCTTTGGTGAGCTCATAGGCCACCCAGTCCGGGATGAGCGTTTCCGTATTATAGGACGTCACATAGCCCTGGTAGCGCTTGATCCTGTCGGTCGGCTTCTGCGCCGGAAGTTCGATCTGTTCGCCCGGATCCAGGTCCGCCACCGGCGTCGCCATGCGGCCACCGCTTCCCCCTGTCCGCTGAAGGATCAGCCAGGCGGCGAAAATCACGACCAGCGCCGCGGCGGAAAGAAGGGATTTCGTATTCTTGTTCATTGTCCGTTCTTTTCCGCGAAGTTACGGAAAAAAACTCACTCCTGCGTCATGAATTTCTCGGCCTTGAGATACCGGACCGATTCTTCGACGAACCGATAGGCCTTCGTCCCCGGTTTTCCGAGAGCAAGATAGCGCTCATACCATTCCAGGGCCGACTTGTAGTCCTTTTTCTGCTCATAGATATAGCCGATCGTGGAAAGGAAGGACAGGTTCTTCGGGTTATATTGGGCCGCCTTCCGGTAAAGCGGAAGCGCGTCGTCCCAGCGGTTCCAGACATAGGCCGCTTCGCCGTAACTTTGGTAGATGACCGCCAGCTTGTCCTGGTCCGGTTCCATCATTTCAAGGGCCTTCCGGAACCAGGGCTCGACCATTCTTTCGAAATCGGGATAATAACCCGTGGACCGGTTCGTGCCGATGGCGGTCGCCAGGAAAACGTCGGACGAATCGATCTGCCAAGCTTTCAGATAGTGTTCGTCCGCCTCCTTGTGCAAACGCAGCTCGTGAAAGTCCCGTCCCAGATAATAGTGAGAGCCATAGGAATCGTCCCCCACGGCCAGGACATGTTCGAAGGCTTCGCTGGAGGGTTTGTACTCTTTTTTCAGGTAGAGCGCCAGGCCCTTGACCTTCCCGACCGGGATGTTGTCCGGATCCATCGACAGGTAGTTTTCCGCCAGGGAAAGCACTTCGTCATAAAGTTTCCGGGTCAGCAGGATGTCGGACACCTTGCTGACGACGGAAGCGTTCTTGGGCTTTTTCCGAAGGGCGGCCCGGTAGTAAACCAGGGCGGAATCCGGCTGTTCCAGTTTCTGGAACGCATCGGCAACCAGGGTCAATACGGGTAGCAGCGTATCCCGCTGCAGGATGTCCCGGCCGTCCGAAACCACGTCCTTATACGCCTTCGCCCGGAAAGCGAGATTCAGGTACCGGACCCGGAATCCGATGTTGTGCGGTTGCAACTGCGTCAGGATGCCGTATAGGGCCGATGCCTCCTCCGCATTGCCGGCCTGGTAGTGATTGTCGGCAATCTCTCCCAGGATCTCCGGGTCCATGCGACCCGGCTCCAGCAGGTTCGCCAATACTTCCGCCGCCTCGTCGAATCGGTACATCCGCTTGAGCATGGAAGCTTTCCGGAGGGTCAACTCCCGTACTTCACGGGGTTCGGCGGCAGACAGGAGGCTGTCCAGACGCGCCAGATCGCCCCTGGTCTGCGCCTGAAGGGTGGCGGCGCAGACCAGCAGGGCGGCGGTCAGGAGGAGGCGTTTCATTGTTTCATGGAAGTAATAATAACGACGCCGTTACGGCCTTTCTCACCATATCTCTCAACGGCTTTTTCGTCTTTCAGAATCTGGATAGATTCAAGGGTTGCCGGATTGATTTCTTTCAATTGTGCTTTCGTGATTTCTTTTCCGTCCAAGATGAACAACGCGGACTCGGAGTCGGGACCTACTAAGAAGACTCCCTCCCCCTGCGGCAAGCCTTCGATGGTATAGATGCCGTCGGTGATGTTGACTACGTTAACGGTTTGATCCTTTTTAGAGGTGTTGGGGCCAGATTCGCCTCCCTTCAATTTAAAGATGACCGGAAAGTTGTAAGTGACCATTACCGGTTTGCCATTAACGTAGCCGGGCGTCCAATCCGGGGAGGCGGAAACGACGCGGAGCGCCTCGGCATCCAGGTCGGGGTTCACACCGCGAAGGACTTGGGCATCACGGACTGAGCCGTCGGGATAGACGGTGAATTGCAGTAGTATGCGCCCCTGGGCGCCAGCATCTTTGGCCGCCTGCGGGTACTGAAGGTTTTCATTGACCCATTTGGAGAATGCTGCGCCGGCTTCGCCGCCGTTGAAGGTCGGCTTGACTTCGACGAGACTGTAGGGGAGACCCTTGGTCGTGTCGGGGAGAGCGGCCGGAACCGTTTCAGAGAGGACCGTCTCGGGCTGATCGACGGAGACGACCTTGGCACGGACGGGATTGCACAGGAACATGGTCCCGGCGAGGAAGGGAAGGAGGGCAAGCCAGGAGAGGCGCTTCCATCCGGAAGAAGGGGCTTGGAGCATCATGTCGATTCGATTTTTGAGTTTGGCGTGCTGGAATCCGTTGGCCAGGGAAAAGCGCTTTTCCCCGACGGCCTTCCGGACCAGCAGCAGTTGGTATTGGGTAGCATCGATGCCATGATGGAGGACGGCGTCATCGGCCTCATACTCGTGCAGGAGTTTGAGTTCGCTGAGGGTGATCCAGACGAGGGGATTGAACCAATGGACCAGGGTGACGGCCGTAAACAGCAGGATATCCAGTGTGTGTCTTTTTTGGACATGGGCCTTTTCATGCAGCAGGATGGCGGGATTCGTTTCTGCGTCTTTCCGGCTCATGACGATGGTGCGGCCCCAGCTGAAGGAGGAAATTCCGTCCTCCGTCAATACGATCCTCGTACCGTCTTCCAGGCGTGTGGCGGTGCCTTTCCGGATAGTCCGGTGCATCCGGACCGCTGCCATCAGGGTCCATCCCAGCACGGCCAGGAAACCGATGCCGTACAGAATTTCCAGGTAGGGGAACGGGGTGGCGGAAGGAACGGGCGTCAGGGACGGCTCGGAAGCCGTCTCCGTCAGGAGATCGGCCGCAAGAAGCGGAACCTCCACCGTCCTGATTCGCAGCCATGGCAGCAGGAAGCACAACAGCGTCCCCGCCAGCAGCAGGATTCGGTTCAGACGAAAGAAGGATGTCCTCCGCATCACCAGCAGGAAGAATGCGTAGAAAAGGGCCAAATACAGGCTGCTCCGGGCGATGTATAAAAGGAAGGGCGTCATTTCCTTGCGCTTTCAATCCGGGCAATCAGGTCCTTGAGTTCCTGCAGGTCCATGCGGTCTTCCTCCACGAACTGCGATACAAGGCTCGCGTAAGAATTGTTGTAGTACTGAGCTACGACCTCGCCCACGGTATCCCCGCGGTACTGCTTCTCGGAGACTTTCACGTGGTAGCGGAAAGTGTTCGCCATCGGTTCACGCTCCAGGAAGCCTTTCTCCTCCAGGAACTTGACCAGGGTCGCCACCGTGTTGTAATGAGGTCGCGGCTCCGGCAGCAGCGCCACTAGGTCGCGGATGAAGAGGTCGCCATGCTCCCAGAAAAGGGTCATCAGTTGCTCTTCCTTGGCTGTCAGTTTCTGTTTCATTGTGCAAATATAAACAAAGTTTCCCTAACTCCTAATTTTTTTAGGAGTATTCCGTATTTTTTTCGGAGTTTCGGGTTTCCGATCCGCTATATCTTGATGGAAGTACATCACGAGCCCAGCCATCTTTTGTACAAACCTCGTTTGAACAACGATTTGCCCTTCAAACATTGATTACGTGTACAAACCGCGAGAATCACCGGAAAAATCGGGCTAAAACAGGAGACTTGAACACGAAATCCATTCGTCAATGTGCTCAAGTTGTACAAACCCCGTTTGAACAACGATTTGCCCCTCAAACATTGATTACGTGTACAAACCGTGAGAATCCGTGGACGTATCGGGCTTAAACAGGAGATTTGAACAAAATTTCCATTCGCCACTGTACTCAAGATGTACAAACCCCGTTTGAACAACGATTTGCCCCTCAAACATTGATTACGTGTACAAACCGCGAGAATCACCGGAAAAATCGGGCTTAAACAGGAGATTTGAACATGAAAGCCATTCACCTCTGTGCAAAAGATGTACAAACGAGGTTTGTTCCTGAGCGGAATCCGTCACATGACCAGACAACGACGGATCTGGGCGACGCCTGCATGATGGCGGCGGTACAATTCATTGGCAATTTCGTTTTTCTGGAAGTCTGTAAGATGATAGACGGAATAGGCATGGTATTTTGTAACATATTGATTGTCTATGATTTCACATAGTTGTAAATCATTCAGACGGGCTGGCGCATAGCGGGCTTTTTCGTTACGGAGCATATCTGCGATGACTTGCTCCCGGGAAACGGCATGCTGAAGAATCAAAGACTCCATGTTCTCCAGCGTAATGGGCGGAAGGCCGTTGCCGTCGGCCTCCTGTTCCTTGGACCAATCCTCCCCACTGAGTCGGGTGATCAAGTAGTTGAAGGCCTTGGGAGTCGCGTACAGGTTCTCCACCATGGGCACTTCCAGGACGGACTCGCGCAGAAAGACCCCCTCGACCCCCATCTTCCATTGCGGATCGAAAGCGGCACGGCGTGGCAAAGTTCGCTCGATCTGTGCCGGAGATAACAGGATATCAGGAGAATACAACTTTCCCAACTCTTTGCGGAAGAACGCATTGGCCGAGCAATAGGGCCACTCGAACGGCGTGGATGTAATGCCATGATGGACTGTATTTCTGATGATGTAGGACAAGGCCGCCAACAAATGCCGCAGGCCTTCCAGCACGATGGAAAAGTATCCCGGGTCCCCAAGAGGTCCTTTGCGGTCATACTTCTCATTGAAATAAAGGGTGTAGGCGTGGCGTTTGGTCCGGATCAATTCATCCGGACACTCCGTCTCATAACATCCATGATGATGGGACGGCATGTCATTCTCCGCCAGGCAACGGCTTCCCGTCTTATATAATGCGGAGCATAAACAATTGAAGGAATGGTTCATATCCTCGGCATTCCGATACATTACTTCCCGATGGGAACTGAAACAAAGGTGATAAGTCTTGAGCATACTATGGTTTATTGACAAATTCAAATTGGGTTTGTACAGCCAACTCCAACTGAAACACCGTTTATTTGTTCAAACCTCAAACGAACAGTACAGATACCTGCGTTTTCTCCGAGATTTGAACAGGATTTCGGCCTATCAAGCACAATTGCTTGTACAAACGAGACTCGTACGGGGAGGCCTCCGGATTATTCACGGCCGAAATAAAGGATCCCGTCATGGCGGCTCGGCAGCCACATCCTGTCCAGGGAGCCTCACTACCACCAGGACTGGCAGATGATCGGAGACTCCGCCGGTGTAGCGAGGGCCGACATAGGTGCGCAGGGGCTTTTCGCCGGTGTAGGCCGTATCGCGGGTAAGTAAGAAAGGTATCCGGAGGATGCGCATCAACGGTTGCTGTCCTGCCGGTCTGGTAGATAGTTGTTTTCCTGCAGGTCCGGAAGAAGGCAGTTTTCCTGCAGGTCCGGAAGCAGTTCCCGTCCGGTCCGACAGCCATCCCGGCGAAACATAGATGTGGTCAATAAGGTCCCACTTGCCTTCATACTTGATGGTTCCTTCCCCGCGACGGAAAAGGTCCGTGTGCATGGGCACTAAGGCTGGTTCCAGCAACTGGAAGACGGGATTGTCCGGGGTGTCGTTGAAGTCACCGCAGGCGATGATCCGGTCGATGCCCGCCGCCGACAGGGAATCCGCCAGGAAGCGCAGGCGCTGCACCGCCAAACGCCGACGCGAATCCGACTCGGAAGCGCCTCCATATTTGGAGGGATGATGGTTCACCAACACCGCGAATTTCCCGCCACAAGCGCCTTCGAATGGGGGACTGTTCTCTATTTCCGGGAGATCCCCGGTCGAGCCAGGAATGACGGAGCGCTTTTCCCGGAATATGCACAGGAGGATGTCCCGGGTCTCCATTACGGAATCGGCCGCCGCGCCAGGTGTGCCGGAAACGCCGGGAGCACCGGGAGGACCGGCATCGGCATACAGGTGACAGGGCTTGGAATCAAGCAGTTCCAGAATCGAACTCCGGTACAGGAGGGCGACGTCGATGCCGCGGCGATCCGGGGAATCGTAATGGACATACTTGTAGTCCAGCTTCCGGAGAAGGGTCTTTGTCAATACCTGCCGCAGCACAAAGGCATTCTCCACCTCCGCCAGGCCCACAATATCCGGCAGTCGGCCCGTATCGGCACTCACCCACAGCAGGGCCTTCGCGAAAGCGTTCGCCTTGGCCTGGAATCGTTTCCAGGTCCAATGCCGCTCCCCCGCCGCCGAAAACTCCGCATCCGATACCGTCGTCGAATCCTTCCGCCAGTCGAAGAAATTCTCCACATTCCAGAACATCACGGACAGCGTTCTCCCCGGCTCTCCATCCCCACCTTGTACAAATGTGGTTTGAACAGGTTTTTGGCCTTCAATCGAACTGTTCGTGTACAAATCTCCCGAAATAGGCTTGTCTTTGGCCTTTTCCTTTTGATTTGAACAGTCTGAGGCACCCAGACAAGGATTTCCCTGTACAACCGAGATATGTACAAGGAGAAGGAAAACGGAGAGCAGTTTTCTCCGTAAATGGAATACCGGGCGGAACGGCCCGGAGCAAGGAAAGTGCGTTCTCATGCGCCCAAGATAGGACGGCGGAACGGATCACAGGACCGGAAACGTAAAAATGTGGCGGAATCTTTTCTGGTTGTTTCAAAGAAAGATAACGGAAATCGCCATCTGACATGCGTCAGATGGCGATTCAACAAAATAGATTTCTCGACTTCGCTTCGCTCCGCTCGAAATGACAAAGGGCAACTTAGTTCAGAACGACAAAGGGCGCTTCGATCGGAATGACAAAGTGTGCTCCGATCGAAACGACAGGAAATCCTACACGTTGAACAGGAAGTGCATGATATCACCGTCCTGGACGACGTAGTCCTTGCCTTCGATGCCCATCTTGCCGGCGGCGCGGACGGCGGCTTCGGTCTTGTACTGCACGAAGTCTTCGTACTTGATGACCTCGGCACGGATGAAGCCGCGTTCGAAGTCGGTATGGATGACACCGGCGGCGCGGGGGGCTTTGTCGCCCACGTGGATGGTCCAGGCGCGGCATTCGTCGGCACCGGCCGTGAAGAAGGTGCGGAGGCCAAGGAGGCGGTAGGCGCCCTGGATGAGGCGGACGACGCCGGACTCTTCCAGGCCCATCTCCTCGAGGAACATCTGACGGTCCTCGTATTCTTCGATCTCGGCGATTTCGGACTCAGTCTTGGCGGCGATGACGAGGATCTCCGCATTCTCGGCGGCGACGGCGGCGCGGACGGCATCGACATAGGCATTGCCGGATACGGCGGAGGCCTCATCGACATTGCAGATGTACATGACCGGTTTGTTGGTCAGGAGGAACAGGTCATGGGCCATCTGCTCCTCTTCCGCGTTCTCGGGAACGACGGTCCGGCAGGAATGACCCTGCAGCAACGCCTCGCGGTACCGCTGGAGCAGCGCCAGCAGTTTCTTCGCTTCCTTGTCCCCACCTGTCGTGGCCTGCTTCTCCACCTTCTTGATCCGGTTTTCCACCGTTTCCAGGTCCTTGATCTGCAGTTCCATGTCCACGACTTCCTTGTCCCGGACCGGGTCCACGGAACCATCGACATGGGTGATGTTTCCGTCGTCGAAGCAGCGGAGGACGTGCAGGATGGCGTCGGTTTCCCGGATGTTCGCGAGGAACTGGTTTCCGAGACCCTCTCCCTTGGAAGCGCCCTTCACCAGACCGGCGATGTCCACGATTTCCACCGTGGCGGGAATGGTGCGTTTGGGCTGGCAGATCTCCGTCAGGACCTCCAGGCGCTTGTCCGGCACGTTGGTGGACCCGACATTCGGTTCGATGGTGCAGAACGGATAATTGGCGCTCTGGGCCTTCCCGGAACTGACGCAGTTAAATAAAGTGGACTTCCCAACATTGGGAAGTCCGACTATTCCACATTTCAGTGCCATAGACTACTAATAGAATCTCGCGCGGTTATCCTTCACGTCGGCGTCCTGCATCATCACGGGGACGATCATCTGGACGGCGTAGTTCAGGATGTCGGCGTTGGCGTTCTTGGCATCGGTATCGGTGTAGAAGGAACCGGTCTCACGGCCGAGCACCTTGAACACATACACACCGTAGGAACCGGCGACCGGGCCACAGACCTTTCCTTCCGGAGCGGCGGCGATGGCACCGACGAACTTCGGATCCAGGCTGCGGGCGGACATCGCGGCGAAGGCGACGTCGTTCTGATGGCTCACGGTCGTTCCGAGCTTCTCGGCGATGGCCTCGAGGTCTTCCATGCCGGAGATCTGGGCGGCCACCTCACCCTGACGCTTCTCGGCGTACTTCTCGGAGTAGAGCTGGTTCTTGATCTGGTCGGCGACCTCGGAAACCTCGGCATAACCCTCCTTGTGCGCACCCTTCACGGCGACGACGAAGAAGTAGTTGTTGTCCACGGTGATGATGTTGGACACCTTGCCCGGCTTGTTGTCGAAAGCCCAGCGGGTGACTTCCTTCGCATGGCCGATGGAACCGTAGGTATCGGTGGCCTCGTTGATGGTCAGGTTGTGGGAGTAGGTGCCGATGGAGTCGCAGGCGGCGCGATAGTTCGCATACTTGCCGCCGGCGAGGGTGGCGAGACGGTTCGCGTCGTTGTAGAACTTGTTGAAGGTCTCCTTGCTGGCGAGGGCCTCCTTCTGGAAGACGGCGACCTGCTTGAACAGGGCGGGAGCGCCGGTCTCGGTCACCTCCACGATGTGGGTGGCGACGTTGGACTGGAGGATGAACGGCTCACCCTTCTTCGCGGTGAAGATGGCGTCGAAGCCGGTCGGGAGGTAGGACACGGTGGCCTGGGAGATCTGGCCGATCTTGCCGAACTCGCCGTCCGCGTTGGAACCGCGGTCGAGGGAATGCTCCTGGGCAAGCGCGGCGAAGTCGCCGCCCTGCTTCAGCACACCGAGGAGGCTGTCAGCCAGGTGCTGGCCGTCCGCGTTGCTCTGGAACATCATGTGACGCACGGTCACGGTTTCGGGCATCGTGGCGCTGGCCATGATGCGGCCGGCATAGAAGGTGTTTCCGGAGGTGTACACCGGGGAAACGCCCTCGGCATTCTCGGAAACGAAGGTGTCGAGTTCCGTGTTCACGGACTTCAGGTCACCGGCCTTGTACCAGCGGTCGCTCCACTGGACGTCGGAGTTGCGCTGCAGGAAGGAACGCATGTTGTCCGTCACGGCGAACTCGTCGTACTGCTTCACGAAATCATTGTTCGTGGCAGCGATGTCCTCAGCGGAAGGAACCACCTGGAAGACGGCATATTCGATGTCGCGGGTGGCCACCTGCTTGAAGAAGTCCTTGTGGTTGTTGTAGAAATCCTTGATCTCGCTGTCGGACACGACGACGGTGCTGTCGGTGGCGAAGGAGAACGGGCTCATGACGAAGTCCACGTCGGCCGTGGTGTTGTTGTCGGCGATGCTGCGGTTCACCTGGATCGCGTTCTGGATGTTGGAACCGGTGAACAGGCTGTTGTACTTGTTGTAGTACTGGCTCGTGATCACGGCCTGCTGGAGGTAATTCCAGATGGCACGGGCGTTCTCGTCGCCGTCAGCCACGTTCTCGAGGAAAGCGCGGAGCTGGGCGTCGGAGAAATTGCCGTTCTGGTCCACGAAGATGGACGCGATGACCGGGGAGACATGCTCACCGTTCGTGAGGTCCAGGAGTTCGTCCTTACCCACGTTCAGGCCGGCGGCCTGGGCGTTCTTGATGAACAGGTTCTGGTCCACGAAGTTCTGCCAGACGGCATTGCGGATCTGCTGTTGCTGCTGCTCGGAGGAAGCGGAGTTCCCGGAAAGTTGCTCGCTGATGCGGGAATACTGTTCCACGGCCTGCTGGAAGTCCGAATAGGAGATGGACTTGCCGGCGATCTTGCCCACGTCATACTTGGACGAGACGGACTGGACCGTCTGGATGATCTGGCTCGGATCGATGATGAACAACAGGAGCGGGAGGGCCACCAGGATGGAGAGGATGATACCCCAGCCGCGAAGTTTCTCTAAAACTGCCATTTTATCGTTACTTTTTTAAAATTTTCGTCAATTTTCAGTCAAGGGTGCGAATTTAGTGATTTTCTTTCAATTTACCACTATTTTTTCGCACATCAGGCCGTTTTGCCACTCGCGGACGGGGAAAAGGGCCTATGAAATTGACAGAATCCAGGACCACCTTGGTCGTATCCTGCTCCACGACGCCGTAACTGTTGAAAGGACGCTGGATGATGGCGTTGCGGGCCATGTCGTCGGAGCGCATTCCGAAACCCTGCATATAACCGGCCGAAGAGTACATCTTGACATAACAGTCGGTCCATATTTCCTTCTTCTTCTGGTCCCAGTAGATGGTGTCCGTCTCCATCGTCTCGTTCTTGACGATGTTCCGGATCACGACCGCGCCGAAGGCCGACCACTTGTCCTCCTTGTCCTTCCGGGTATCATGGCGGGCTTTCTGGGACTTGATGGTCGTTTCCAGGGAGCCTTCCTCCGTATAGCCGTACACGGAAATCCCTTTCGGGAACAGTTCATAGGACAGGCTGTCGTGGTCGTAAACCTCCATTACAGGGGCCTCCACACGCATTCTCAGTTTCCCGTTCTCCGTCTGGACGAAGAACATGCTGTCGACGACCTGGAGGGGCGTGACGGACAGGTCCAGTTTCTCCGCCTCGGACAAGTTTCCCTTGCAGGAATAGACAACGAAAGCAACCGCAAGCGCGGTTGCCATCGTCGTCAATATGCGGTTTGCTTTCACAGCCTTACCGGACGCGGACCGTGGTGGTGGTGGTCATGCCACCGCAGGAGACCGTGTACACCTGACCCTTGCCCAGGTCGTACATGAAGATTTCGCTGGCCTCCGGATAGTAGATGCTCACCTTGCCGATGGCGGCATTGGCATCCGCGGCGAGGGACTCGTCCGCCGCACGGGCCTTCTGGTAGTAGTCGGTGGCGGCCCAGTACCGGGCGTACTTGTCCACGTCGCCGCCGCAGCTCGCGGAAGCCCAGAGGTTACCCATGATCATGTAGGCCTTGCCGGCATAGCCGTTGTCCAGGCGGACCGCCTTGCCGGCGGCGTCGAAGGCGCGGCCGCGCATGTTGTTCGCATAGCAGAAGCGGGCGAGTTCATACAGGTACTGGGCGTCGGTGGCCTCGTCGGATTCCTCGGAGTCGATGGCCTCCTCCAGGTACTGGCAAGCCTCGGCCACATTGTCGCGGGCGGCGTTCAGCTTGTACAGGCCATAGGCGCTGCGATAGGACGGATCCAGCTTGTGCATCTGGGTGACGGCCTTGAAATAGAGGTCGTTCGTGGCGCAATCCTCGGCGTTGTTCATGAGCTTCACGATGTTCGCGACGACACTGATATTGTTCGGATCGGCCTCGAAGCGCGGGGTGAAGATATTGATGAGGTTTTCGCAGGAAGCCACTTTGCTGTCCGCGAAGACGCTCTCGATGGTGGCCTTGGTCTTGAGGTTGTCCTCCGCCTCGGCGTCGCTCTTGGCGGTAGCACCGGAGATAGCCTCGGAAACGGTGTCGTACATGTTGATCACGTCATCGGCCGTGAGTTTGTTCTCCCGGTAGAGATTGATGGCGGCCTGGAGGTTGTTCACCAGGATGCCGCCCTTCGTGGCACTGCCCAGGTCGGCGATGATCGGGGTGAGGTTGTCGTACAGGTACTGGGAATCCTCACCGCGGAAGTTGATCATGTACTGGCCCTTGTTGTTCAGGATGGTGGCCTTCTGGTCCACACCCTTCGCGGTGCGCGGATAGTGCTCAAGACGCTGGTCCTGCAGGGTGAGCAGGGTGTCCACGAGGGCGTTGAAGTAGGCGGCGTTCTTGCGGTTCTTGTTGATTTCCCGGTTGATGAGGGTGGAACCGTGCACGAACAGGTTCTGCGAGGCGGTAGCCGGGCAGATGGAATAGGCCTTTCTCCAGTTGGGAAGGGCGGAATCGTAATTCTTCTGCTTGTAATACTCCTGGTAATAGGAGAGGTACTTGATGCACTCTGCACTGTCAGCACCATACTTTCCCTGGGCTGAGGCGTTGTGTCCCAGGAAGGCCGCCATGACGGCGAGCATGAGGATGGAGGTTAACTTTTTCATATCGTCAGAATTTTGTATTTGTCCGTTTTTACTGGTATTGCGGCTTCCGGAACCAGATGTCGAAGATGTTGAACCCGAGATGGAATCCGATGTAGTTTTCCTTCACGAATCCGGCTCCAATGCCCCTTTGTCCCGCATCCAATGCAAAGGTAATGCCGTTGTAGCCCTGATAGACCGGAATCGTCATTCCCAAAGTAATGCCGGCGGAGATGATGTTCTGTCCATCGACCTGGAAATAGGACTGGTCCATGTAGGCACCCACCCGGTAGGTGCAGCGCTTCCAGCGGTAGCGGATATCGCTCCGGTTCGGAGTGATTTCGAAGCCCGCCTTCACCGACTGGGCCACCCCGGAGGTGAACTTGTGGGTGCCGTTGTTCCGGAATCCGCGGACGGAATCGAAGTTGCTGCCGCGCCAGTCTCCCCGGAGGTAATCGACCTCCACGGCCCATTTTTCACCCTGTCCATAAGAAAGTCCCACGCCGATTTCGTCGCCGAAGGAGATATCGTCCTTGGAAAGGGAATGGCTTCCGAGGTCCATTTCCGCGATGTTGCTGTATTCGATGGCGTAGCCCGAAACCTTGGCTTTCATGCGGTAAGTGGCGCCGATGGTAAATTTTCCGGTACCGACGGGTTGCTCATACTGAAGACCGAACTTGGCCGTATGAGCCCGCACCTGGAGGGTGTCGCCGAGCGTCACGCTCCGGTAACTCGCATCCGTGAAAGTGCTGGCGGAATACTTGCTGATGGTGCCAAAGAACATATTGTAATGCGCACCGAGGGAAAGACGGTTCCACAGCGTGACGGACGCGCCGGCGAACAGTTGATAGATGCCGCCGTCCCCAAAAGCGCCGTAGGCCCGGTTTCCGGTATAGCCGATGCTCTGGTCGCCGGAAGTGATCTTGTCAATATAGGACATCGAAAATCCCGTGTCGCTGAAAGGGGCGACACCCACCATGAAAGCGGTCTTGCGCCACATGGGGAAGGAAATCACGAAGTCATTGATATTCAGGACTGTTTTCGTTCCCTTCAGGTCACCTTCCGTAAACAGGGAAGACTTGCCGGACAGGCCGAAATCCGCCATGAAGGAGAGGGAGTCGCGGGCGGTCGCCGAAGCCGGGTTCACCGTATTGACAAAGCGGCGGTTACGGGTAGCCACACCCACTCCGCCCATCGAGGCGTTGAAGGAGGTTCCGGTTGCATGCAGGTCGCCTATTCCATAGACAGAATACGGAGAGTAGCCGTTGTAGGCGCCGTTCTGGGCATACACAGGCAAAGCGGCCGCTATGAGGGCCGCCACGGTAATCCATAGTCTGTCAAACCATTTTCTTGACATATCCGTCAGCTATTAAAGCCAACCCCATCATCACGAGGTTACAAATTACAAAGATGGAACTTTTCATCCGTTTTGCAAAATAATTCGCGTCTCCGCCCGTGAAGACGGGGACGTTCTCCGGATGGAGGGCCAGGTATCCCTCTATTTCAAATTGTATGCCTGAAACGACACCACTTTCGATCGAGGACAGTTCCGAAGTGCCCACGACGTCGCATGCAGCGGGCGTATTGACCAGCGGAAGCGCCCGGGAATACCGGTTCAGGGCCTTGAATCGGGTACGGCAGCCAAGGGACACGTTGCCGCCCGTATAGAGCCCGCCCTTGTCCGTGAAATCCACGCTGAGCGTCGTCCCGAAGTCCACGATTGTGCAGGGCATCCCGCGGAAAAGGTACCTGGCCGCCAGGACCGACGCCGCCCGGTCATAGGAAAGGTAGGACGGAAGTCCATGACTCAGAAGAATTTCCTTGTGGTCCTTATCCAGCAGGAGAAAATGCCGGCACTCTTTTTCCAGCAGGTCCATCTCTTCCTTGGCGAGCGGATAGACGGAAGAAACCACCATCACTTCCGGCTTATCCTTCCGGGTCAGTGAAAGGATGAATTCCAAACGGTTCTCCCCCTGGTAACGGAAAGTCTTCCCGAGGGTCATCCCCTCGGCCCAGGCCGCTTTCAGGGCGGTGTTTCCGATTTCTACCAGCAGATTGGACATAGCCTGCAAATGTAAGAATTTTACGCGTTTATTGCAACCGCTGCAGGGTGGCGAGGGCTTTTTCCATGGAATCCACTCCCCGGGTCACCGTCCGGAGTTTCCCCTTGTCCTGGTTCACCTTGAACAGCGCGGGCTGGTCGTTGATCCGTCCGACAATCCTTTCGAACTGCTTGGATTTGTAGAAGCCGGACATGGGATTGGAGATGAAGAACATGATCTGCATCCCGTTCTTGACAATGATTTTCTCGAAACCGAAAGCAGCCCCTAAATTCCTTATTTTCACGACATTGAAAAGATTCCGCACTTCCACGGGGACCGGTCCGAAACGGTCTTCGAGCTGGCGGCCCAGGCGGTCGATCTCGCGGTCGTCGGTGAGACTGTCCAACTGTTTGTAGATGCGGATCTTCTCCGCCGTGACATCGATATAATCGTCCGGAATGAGGGCCGGCTGGTCGGTTTCCACGGTACAGTCCTCCACGAAGGATTCTTCTTTGCCGCGGGTGGTTATTCCCGTTTCCATACCCAGTTCCTCCATCGCCTCGGACAGGATTTTCTGATAGGTTTCGAAGCCCATGTCGGTAATGAAACCGCTTTGTTCGGCACCCAGCAGGTTGCCGGCACCCCGGATGTCCAGGTCCTGCATGGCGATGTTGAAGCCGCTTCCCAGGTCGGAAAACTCTTCGATGGCCCGGAGACGGCGGCGGGCGTCGTCCGTGATGGACACCAGCGGCGGAACGATCAGGTAGCAGAAGGCCTTCCGGTTGGACCGTCCCACCCGGCCGCGGAGTTGGTGCAGGTCGCTCAGGCCGATGTTCTGCGCCTGGTTCACGATGATCGTATTGGCATTGGGAATATCCAGGCCGTTCTCGATGATGGTCGTGCAAAGGAGCATGTCGTAATCCCCGCGCATGAAGTCCAGCATCTTGTTTTCCAGTTCCTTCGCTTCCATCTGCCCATGGGCGACACAGATGCGCATGTCCGGAACCAGCCGGTGCAGGATGTCGTGGATGGCCGGCAGTTCCTCCACCTTGTTGTGCAGGAAGAATATTTGGCCGCCCCGGTTCAATTCGTAATTGACGATGCTCTTGATTTCCTGCTCGTCGAACAGGATGATCTCCGTCTGGACGGGAATCCGGTTCGGCGGCGGGGTATTGATGATGGACAGGTCGCGGGCACCGAGAAGCGAGAACTGCAAAGTCCGGGGAATCGGGGTAGCCGTCAAGGTAAGGGTATCGACCGATGCCTTGAGTTGGCGGAGTTTTTCCTTCGCGCTGACACCGAACTTTTGTTCCTCATCGATGATAAGCAGGCCCAGATCCTTGAATTCGAACCCGGCCCCAAGGATCTTGTGCGTTCCTATCAGGATGTCTATCTTCCCTTCTTTCAGTTGCTTTTTGATATCGGTAATCTGTTTCGCCGTCCGGAGGCGGCTCACATATTCCACCTTGCAGGGAAGGTTTTTCAGACGCGCCTTGAAAGTTTCAAAATGCTGCAGGGCGAGAATCGTCGTGGGCACAAGAACCGCCACCTGCTTAGAGTCGCAGACGGCCTTGAAGGCGGCCCGGATGGCCACTTCCGTCTTTCCGAATCCCACGTCGCCGCACACCAGGCGGTCCATCGGGCAATTGTCCTCCATGTCTTCCTTGACCGCCCTGGTCGCCTTTTCCTGGTCCGGGGTATCTTCGTACATGAAAGAAGATTCCAGTTCCTCCTGCAAATAATTATCCGGCGAGAAGGCGTATCCCTTCGAGGCCTTCCGGCGGGCATAGAGCTGGATGAGTTCCTTGGCGATGTCCTTCACGCGGGACTTGGCCGATGATTTCATCGTCGTCCAGGCCTTGGATCCGAGTTTGTTGATCCGGGGCATCTCCCCTTCCTTGGAGCGGAAGCGGGAAATCTTGTGCAGGGAATGGACGGAGACGAACACCACGTCGTTGTCCTTGTACATGAGTTTCACCACTTCGTGGATGCGACCCTTGTCGTCGGCCATCTTCACCAGACCGCCGAACACCCCCACGCCATGGTCGATATGGACGATATAATCGCCGATATTAAAGGCGCTGAGGTCGTTAAGCGTGAGTTGTTCCGACTTTTCCACCGTCCGGCGAAGACGTACCCGGTGGAAGCGGTCGAATATTTCATGATCGGAATAACAGCAAACCTTGTCCTGATTGTCGATGAAACCCGCATGGATGACTTTCCCCTTCACGAATTCCGGAAGAAGCGCATGTTCGTCCTGGAGGATGATGGACCGGAGCCGTTCCAACTGCGCCTCCTTTTCACCGAAAATATGAACCTTGTACCCGTTTTCCATCCGGGTCCGGATATCCGAAAGCAGCAGTTCGAAGTTCTTGTTGAAAACCGGCTGCGGCGTGATGTAGAAGGCGACGCTTTCCTCGTTCTGGCGGGACAGCGGAATATCCAGATACACGTGGCGGAAATCCGTCAACTGCGGGAAAAAGTCCCGGTCACGGTACATATCGGACGAATCCAGCCATACCGTCGTATCCTTTTTCAGGAGCGTCAGGATACTCACGCCACCTTCCTCCGGATTCCCGGCGACGATGTCCGGATAGATATCGGCCTTGTCCATAATTTCCTTGGACAGTTGGGTATTGCAGTCGAAGGTATGGATCTTCTCCACCTCGTTTCCGAAGAAAGTCAGGCGGTAGGGATATTCCAGGGAATAGGAGAATATGTCGATGACCGCGCCGCGGATGGCATACTGTCCCGGTGCCGATACGAAGTCCACCCGCTCGAACCCTTGGTTTCCAAGGATTTCCTTTACTTTTTCGTAACTGATTTCCTCGCCGGTCCGGATGGTGAAAAGCGCATCGGCAAGTTTCTTTTCCTCCGGGACGAGCTCTTCCAGCGCTTCCGGATAGGTGACGATGAAAAGGGTATCCTCCCCCGGATCCATGATCTTGCCGACGGCAGCCGTCCGCTGGACGCCCAGGGACGACTTGTAATTGCTCCGTTCCACGGCGCCGCCGCTGTCGGGGAGGAAGAAGACGCGGTCGCCTTCGACCAGGTTATATAGATCCGAACTGCAGTATTCCGCCGTTTCCCGGGTGGGAAGGACGATCAGGTGGATGCCTTTTTCCGCCGCTTGGGAAACTACAAACCAGCGTGCAGACAAGAACAGCCCGCTGCAGAACGTTTCCCTTCCGGAATTCATCCTGCGGCGGAGCAGTTGTGTCGATGTTGCGCTTATCAACATATTGCCCAAAATGCCTGTTGAAAACCTGTTGATAACCCTGTTGACAGTGATGTTCATAACCCGGGGAGGAAATCCCGCCTCGGTTATCCACCGGTTTTCCCGGCGGAAAGAACAGTGTTTTCAACAGTTTTCAAGGAGCTATGTAGGATGATTATCAGGTGTTTATGGAGTTATCAACATTTTCACACAAACATCATTATCATCCATTTTCAAATAAATTAAACTATATTTGTAACTGAAAAGACCGGACCCTGACGATGAGCGAATTCGATCCCCGCAGCACAGTTGACCGCAAAGATAGTGAATTGGACGGAATTATCCGCCCGCAGGAGTTGGATGATTTCACCGGACAGAAGGAAATCGTTTCCAACCTGGAGATCTATATCAAGGCCGCGAAGATGCGCGGCGAAGCCCTGGACCACACGCTGTTCCACGGTCCTCCGGGACTCGGAAAGACCACCCTGGCGCATATTATCGCAAATGAGATGGGCGTGAACATGAAGGTGACGAGCGGTCCCGTGCTGGACAAGCCGGGCGACCTGGCGGGCCTTCTCACCTCCCTGGAGAAAGGGGACGTGCTGTTCATCGACGAAATCCACCGGCTTTCTCCGGAAGTGGAGGAATACCTGTACTCCGCGATGGAGGACTATGTCATCGACATCATGATCGACAAGGGACCGGGAGCCCGGAGCGTCCGGATCTCGCTGAATCCTTTCACCCTGGTGGGGGCGACGACGCGGAGCGGCCTGCTGACGGCTCCCCTCCGCGACCGTTTCGGCATCAATTGCGCCCTGGAATACTATGATACGGACGACCTTCGGAAGATCGTCATCCGCAGCGCGACCATCCTGGGCATCGAAATCGACGGGGACGCGGCGCAGGAAATCGCCCTCCGCAGCCGCGGCACGGCCCGGATCGCCAATGCCCTGCTCAAGCGGGTGCGGGATTTCGCGCAGGTGCTCGGCGACGGTCGGATCGACGTGGAAATCGCCCGGTTCGCCCTGAACAAGCTCAAGATCGACAAGCGGGGTCTGGATTCCATCGACCACAAGATCCTCCGGACGCTGATCACCCTGTTCAAGGGCGGTCCGGTGG
Source organism: uncultured Bacteroidia bacterium (assembly GCA_902781705.1). Taxonomy (GTDB): domain Bacteria; phylum Bacteroidota; class Bacteroidia; order Bacteroidales; family UBA932; genus Cryptobacteroides. The sequence goes on along the minus strand of CACZKE010000005.1, from coordinate 81,078 downwards.
GCGTGGGAACCCTCGCTACATCCATCTCCGAGGATGCCGGCACCCTGGAGGAGGTGTACGAACCCTTCCTGATCAAGGAAGGATTCCTCGTCCGCACCCAGCGCGGCCGCGTCGCCACCGAACTCGCCTATGCGCACATGGGCCTGGAATCCCTCCTGCCCCAGCGGAAATACAACCCGGAAGAAAGCGGAAGTTTGTTTTGATATGAAAAAGTTAATCTTACTGTCCATCTTTTCATTTTTAGCCCTGCCGGCATTCTGCTGCACGTCGGTGATTGTCAGCGGAAAGGTGCGGGCCGATGGAAAACCGGTGATGCTCAAGCATCGGGATACGAGCCATAAGACGAACGATATCAAGTGGTTCCAGGGGGAGAAGTACAGTTTCATCGCCCTGGTCAATACGGACGGTCCGGCGGAACGGGAAGCCTGGGCAGGGACCAACAGCGCCGGGTTCTGTATCATGAACACGGCGACGTACGACCTCAAGGAGGACGACGTTCCGGCGGAGAAGATGGACAAGGAAGGCGTCCTGATGTTCCGGGCGCTGGAAGTGTGCGCGACCGTGGAGGATTTCGACCATTTTCTGGACACGCTTTCTAAACCGATGGGCGTGGAGGCCAACTTCGGCGTCATCGACGCGAAGGGCGGTGCCGTCTATTACGAGGTCGATAACTGGCGCGTCCGGGCCCGGTACGATGTCAATGAGGAAGAGAAGGGCTATCGCGTGGTGACGAACTTCACCTGGCAGGGCCGCAAGGCGGACCGCAAGGGCGTGGACCGCTACGAGAAAGCGTCCGAACTCCTGGCGGAAACCTGCATCCCCATCGCCGAATGGGATCATGACTTCCTGATCAACAAGATCTCCCGGAGCGGCGCTCCCATCCTCCGTCCCATCACCACCGCCGCCGTCGTCTTCGAGGACGGAACGATGTGGGCCTCCCTCGGTTTCCCCGACAAGAATCCTTATCATCCTTATACGGAAAAAGGAATGAGACCGTAGAAATTCCGGATAAGTCCTATATTTAATTGGATTTATCCGGTTTTTTGCGTAAAATTGCAAACTATTTGGAACTTACAACAATAATCCTTAACCGATATGGCCGATACTAAACTTATCTCCAAGATTCCGGAAGGGCCCCTCGCCGAGAAATGGTCGAAGCGCAAGGCCGAGATCCGGATCGTCTCTCCGAACAACAAGCGGAAACTCGAGGTGATCGTGGTGGGAACCGGTCTTGGCGGTGCGTCTGCAGCTGCGTCCCTGGGCGAACTCGGATACAACGTCAAGATTTTCTGCATCTCCGATTCTCCGCGCCGGGCGCACTCCATCGCTGCCCAGGGCGGTATCAACGCCGCGAAGAACTACCAGAACGACAACGACTCCATCTACCGTCTGTTCTATGACACGATCAAGGGTGGCGACTACCGTTCCCGCGAAGCCAACGTGTACCGTCTTGCCGAGGTAAGTGCGGCAATCATCGACCAGTGCGTGGCCCAGGGCGTTCCTTTCGCCCGTGAGTACGGCGGATATCTCGCGAACCGTTCCTTCGGCGGCGTGCAGGTGTCCCGTACCTTCTACGCCCGTGGACAAACCGGTCAGCAGCTCCTCCTCGGTGCCTATGCGGCCCTGAACAAGGAAATCGCCGCCGGTACCGTGAAGAGTTATCCGCGCCACGAGATGCTGGACCTTGTCGTGATCAACGGCCAGGCCAAGGGTATCATCGCCCGCAACCTCGTGACCGGTGAACTGGAGCGCTTCGGCGCCCATGCCGTGGTCCTCGCCACCGGTGGTTACGGAAACACCTACTTCCTCTCCACCAACGCGATGAATTCCAACGGTTCCGCCGCCATGCAGGCCTACCGCAAGGGCGCTTTCTTCGCGAACCCCTGCTTCGCGCAGATCCACCCGACCTGTATTCCGGTCCACGGTGACCAGCAGTGCAAACTTACGCTGATGTCCGAGTCCCTCCGTAACGACGGCCGTATCTGGGTTCCGAACAACATGGAGGATGTCATCAAACTCCGCAAGCACGAAATCAAGCCTTCCCAGATCCCTGAGGAGCGCCGCGACTACTACCTGGAGCGCCGTTATCCGGCCTTCGGAAACCTGGTTCCCCGTGACGTCGCCTCCCGCGCCGCCAAGGAGCGCTGCGATGCCGGCTACGGCGTGAACGAGACCGGCCTCGCCGTCTTCCTGGATTTCGCCGACGCCATCAAGCGTCTGGGTCACCAGCGCGTGGAGGAACGCTACGGCAACCTCTTCCAGATGTACGAGAAGATCACTTCCTCTTCCCCTTGGGAGGAGCCGATGATGATCTATCCGGCCATCCACTACACCATGGGCGGTCTCTGGGTCGACTATGACCTCCAGACCACGATTCCGGGCCTGTACGCCATCGGTGAGGCCAACTTCTCCGACCACGGCGGAAACCGTCTCGGCGCCTCCGCCCTCATGCAGGGTCTGGCCGACGGTTACTTCATCCTCCCGTACACCATCGGCGACTACCTGTCTCACAAGTTCGCGGAGCCCAAGACCGACACCAACGCCCCTGAGTTCGCCGAGGCCGAAAAGAAGGTCCGCGAGCGTATCGACAAGATCTTTGCCGTCAAGGGTACCGAGACCGTGGACAGCATCCACAAGAAACTCGGCCACATCATGTGGGAGTATGTGGGCATGGCCCGCAACGAGGCCGGCCTGAAGAAGGCCATCGAGGAAATCGAAGCCCTCCGCCAGGAATTCTGGAAGACCGTCCGCGTTCCCGGAACGAACGAGGAATTCAACCAGGAACTCGAGAAGGCTCTCCGTCTGGTGGACTTCTTCGACATCGGCGAACTGATGGCGCGCGACGCCCTGCACCGCCGGGAATCCTGCGGCGGCCACTTCCGCGAGGAAATGCAGACGGAAGAAGGCGAGACCAAGCGTGATGACGAGAACTTCATGTATGTGGGCGCCTGGGAATACAAGGGCGAAGGCAAGGAGCCGGAACTCCACAAGGAGCCGCTCAAGTATGAGAACATCAAGATTGCGACCCGTAACTATAAAGACTAACGACGATTATGGAATATAACGTGAAAGTGTGGCGTCAGAAGAACGCCAAGGCCAAGGGTCACTTCGAGACCTATCATGTCACCGACGTGGAGGAGGATGCCTCCTTCCTCGAGATGCTGGACATCCTGAACGACCAGCTCATCCGCCAGGGTGTGGAGCCCATCGCCTTCGACCACGACTGCCGTGAGGGCATCTGCGGCGCCTGCTCCCTGTATGTGGACGGCCGTGCGCATGGTCCGGACGACCAGGTGACTACCTGCCAGCTCTTTATGCGTCATTTCAAGCCGGGTGCCACCATCACCGTGGAGCCTTGGCGCTCCGCCGCCTTCCCGGTGATCAAGGACCTCGTCGTGGACCGTCAGGCCTTCGACAAGATCCTCCAGGCCGGCGGTTTCGTGTCCGTCCGCACCGGTGCCGCGCAGGATGCCAACACCATCCTCATCCCCCACGATGACGCGGAACTGTCCATGGATGCCGCCGCCTGCGTCGGTTGCGGTGCTTGCGTCGCCACCTGCAAGAACGGCTCCGCCATGCTGTTCGTGGCCGCCCGCGTGAGCTCCCTCGCCCTGCTGCCGCAGGGTAAGCCGGAAGCCGCCCGCCGCGCCCGCGCCATGGTCGCCAAGATGGACGAACTGGGCTTCGGCAACTGCACGAACACCCGCGCCTGCGAGATGGAGTGCCCGAAGCACGTCACCATCGACCACATCGCCCGCCTGAACCGCGAGTATCTCGCTGCCCGCTTCAGCGAGTAGGCTTCGTTATTCTAAGCGAAGCGAAAGAATCTCCCATCGCAGGAATCCATCCGGTTCCTGCGATGTTTTTATAAACTTAAAGTTAATAACCTTTTGTTAATAACTTTTGGTTAATTGTTTTTTTCATTCTATCTTTGCTGAAAAGACGGAAAACAATGAAAAATCCTTTTGTTATAGAGCCTTATGTTTCCAGCCGCTTTTTCTGTGATCGGGAAAAAGAAACAGCTCGTATCATCGATTGTTTGGAAAACGGACGGAATATTACGCTGATTTCTCCGAGAAGACTGGGAAAAACTGGGTTGATATACCGTGTTTTTGATGAAATGAAGGAGAATAAACTGCCTTTTGAGACCGTTTATGCCGATATGAGTTCCAGTCAGAATCTGGAAGATTTCATCAAAATTCTTTCGGAATCCGTGGCAAAGGTCCTTCATAGAAAGAACAGAATCAAGGATATATTCAAGGCCATCGGAGGAATCCGGCCTTTGATCAGCTATGATGAATTGACGGGACAGCCCCAGCTGTCTTTCACTTATCGGACGGAAGAGGATAAAAAAATGACGCTGAGTTCGTTGTTCTCATATATGGAAGACTGTGGAAAAGAGGTTGTGGTCGCCATTGATGAATTTCAGCAGATCAGGGAATATCCGGATGTTCAGATGGAGGCTATGCTCAGAACCTGCATCCAGCCGCTGCACCATGTCCGATTCATTTTCTGCGGCAGCAAAAAACACGTGATGTCGGATATGTTTACGAATGCGAAAAGGCCTTTTTATGAAAGTACGACGAATGTTCCGCTCGGTAAATTGGATGAAACGACCTATGCCGGATTCATTACCGGACTTTTCAATGAATACGGAAAGTCGATAGAACCTGACCTGGTTGAAAACATCATTCATTGGACGAAAGACCATACCTATTATACCCAGTCGCTTTGTAATGAGGTATTCAACATTTCCGGAAAGCAAGTGACCGCCGATCATGTCCGGAAGGCGAAACTGACCATCTTGCAGTCCAATACCGACCGTTTCCTGGAAATCAAGCGAATGACGACTCCGTCCCAGTGGAAACTTCTGAAAGCCGTTGCAAAGGAAGGAGAAGTACTGAAACCCACCTCGGCCGCTTTCCTGTCCAAGTACGGACTTGCTTCCGGTCCGGCCGTCCTGAAGAGTTTGAAATCTTTGGTCGAGAAAGAACTGATTCTGGAAACCGTGACTTTGGAGGGAAGTGTTTACAGTGTTTATAACGTATTCTTTTCCAGATATTTGGAATATCTATAAAAAAGTCGGCCGCAAGCGGCCTCCTCAGAATGACAAAGAAATCAGGCGACCCGAAAGGGCCGCCTGATTCGTTATAAGAAGTCTATCGACTACTCGTCACCTGCAAAGCCGGTGTAACGATAGCCATGGATGTAGAAGGAATCCCAGCCGTATTTGGGACCGTCTGTATCATCGGAGAAGGTGATGTAGAATTCGATGGAATCTGCAGGCATACCGCTCGGAGTCTGGGCACCACCCTTGACAATCTTGCCACCGGTCACGTTAATCACGCAGCCGTCTCCATAGAGGTTGTCCGCATTCTGGCTAGAGAAAGTCAATGTAGCCGGATCGGCAGTCACTTTTACCTTGAATTTCCAGAAAGGATCGTCGCGGTTGTCGGTGAGAAGCATTTCCGTGGCGATGTTCGCGGAAGTATTGGACGTGAACATATGGATATTACCATAGTCATACACGTCTTCGTAAACCACTTGACCACCCTTCGCGGCGTCAACGATTACATACCAGTCTCCAGCCATGTCGACGGTGGCTGTCATCTCGACCGGGTCTTTCTTGCAGGAAGCAAGCAGGCAGACGGAAAGAACACCTAAAATATAGAATACTTTTTTCATAACTGTTTCGTTTTTAAGGTTCGAAAGGAGTCAGGGCTACATTGATTCCGTCAAAGTTGTATTTGAACTCACCCGTTTCAGGATTGTAACCGCCCGTGATGTTCGAGTAATTGAAACTACTCATAAAGTACCATTCAGATTTTTTCAGGATATTGAAGGTTCCATCCTCATTGAGGGAGAACTGAACCGTCGCATGAAAATTATAAGTAGGCTCGTAACCCGGATACACACCGGCAAAATAGAAACCGCCGAGGAGGTCCTCAATTTCGTAAACACCGTCCGAAACTGGACTGATGACGATGGGGATGTTCTTGTAATTGCGGGATCCACTGTTATTCCAGCAGTTACTTATATACACATTGGCAACACCGCCCGGATTCAGAACATATACGTCACGGTTCAGGGTCCAGGAATAACCATCACTATTCGAAGCGCTGTAGCTCACGGAATAAATGCCGGGAATTTTCGGATTTACATTCGAATTGACGGTTACGTGAGAAGTGTAGTCATCGCCTTCGAGCGTAGCCGTATAACCGGGTTCTTTGTAGTCACCACCTAACTGGATGACATAAGGATTGTCTCCCAACAGCGTGATGATAGGATAGTTGACGATTTGGGTATGACCTTTCGAAGTCTTTTCACAGCCCGTAGCCAACACCAGAAGTGCCGCAGAAAGGAGGAATATCAAATGCTTTTTCATAATCTTACCAATTTATTTAGCCCAGAAAACCTTGTCGGTCAGCGGCTTCTCCGCCGGACAATTGGAATTGTAGAGAACCGAGGAATTGGCATACGGGAAGCGCTGGACGAGTTTGTTGGCTCCCACTTCGCTGTTTACCTGGTAAGGAGTGTAGAGGTCACCGGGTTCGAGTACGGAGGGATCCATGTTATCGGAACCGAAGCTGTACACATCTTCCGCCTTCTTGCCACCGAAAGTAGGATAGCCGAGACGGCGCATTTCGCACCAGGCCTCGAAGTTGTTTATACCGCTGAGGGCGATCCACTTCTGGATGCCGAGGGTCTTGTCGGTACCGTCGAACGGGCAAGCCTCGATGACGTCGCTGGCTCCGCTGATGTCGGCGGACTCAAAGGAGGCCTCGATGGCCGCTTCGTAATAAGCCTTGGCCTTCGCAGCGTCCTTGTCAACCTTCGAATAATACTCGGAGAGCAGGAAGTAAATCTCAGAAAGCGAAATCAGATAAACAGGGTCGTCGTAGTTCACTTTCGGACGGCAGAACATAGCTTCCTTGTATTTGTTGGAAACGCTCATGTTGTAGCCGGAGATGCTGCCCCAGTACTGTTTGTTGCTATTCGCGCTGAAGAAGGCAGAGAGACGGGGATCACCGAAAGCTTCCATGGCCCGGTACAGGGCGACGTTCAAGGCAACGTTTTTCTGGGTGGATCCGAAGTAGGAAGCAAACTCTTCCTGATAGAAAGGATTGGCCTTACCGGAAGCGTTCTCGACGAAGCAGGTATAAGCGACGTCAGCGGTCGGGAACTTGTCTTCGGCGACAAGTGCCTTCAACTGCGCATCGACATTGACGACAGCGCGCTCACGCATGAGGAGCTTGAGTTTGAGGGCGTTTGCAAACCGGATCCAAGGACCGGCACCTTCGCCTGGATACAGCATGTTCGTGGCAACGGGCATGCTTTCGCTCGTAACCTTGGCAAGAGCTTCGTCCAGTTCGGCGATAAGGCCGGCATAGATGTCTTTTCCATCGTCAAACTTCGGATTCAGGTTCTCCAGACCCAGCTGAGCCTCGGTGTAAGGTGTCTCGCCATAAGCGTCGACCAGAACCTGATAGGAGAACACGCGAATGACCGTGGCGGCCAGGTAAGATCCCCAGATTTCCTGTTCGACAGCCTTGTTCCGGACGAATGTGGCGTTGCCGATGGCGGCGCGGTTCAGATCCGAATAAGCGCCGTTCGTACTGGTCGTGGCAACCTTGAACTGGCTGTAGGTGACATAATTGCTCGTTCCGAAGAAGTGAGCGTATTGCTCGGAGAAGTAACCGCCGAGGATACGGAGCACGTCTCCATACCGGTCGGCAAGCGCCATTTCGGCCGCAGGAAGGGCCATGTCCATGGTCGCCTGGCTCTCTTCAGGAGCGTTCGGGGAGTGGTTGATATCCAGATAATCCTTGCAGGAAGTGAGGAAAAGGACGGCAACCGTTGCAATGATGGTATATATCTTTTTCATGTTCGGATCCTCCTTTAGAATTTGATGTTGAGGTTGAAACCGTAGATGCGGCAGGTCGGGTTGACGTAGGTCTCACCGAACAGACCGCCGACGTCGGTACCTTCGTTGGTGGTTTCAGGATCGACGTAGTAGTTGTTCTTCGCGGTCCAGGTAAACGCATTGTTCACAAAGGCGGACAGAGAGACGCCCGTGAACGGGCCGATCCACTTCTTAGGCAGCGAATAGGTCAGGGAGATGTTGCGGATCTTCACGAAGTCACGATCGATGAAGTAGAACAGACGACCTTCTGTTCCGCCGTAATCGTCGAAATAGTTCTGATAGGAACTGTCGCTGAGGTAGATCGGAGTGGTGTTCTCAACGAAGGTGTTGTCTTCGATCATCTGTACGGAGTTCGGAATCACGAACGGACGACGCTCGTTGTAAGTGGTGACGAAACCGTTACCGGTGAACTCCATGATATTCTTCGAACGGGAGAACATTTTGCCACCCTTGCGGATATCGAGCGCAGCGCTGAACGAGAAGTTCTTGTAGGTGAGGCTGGTGGTGATACCACCGGTCCAGTCGTAGTTGGCGTTGTATCCGGTCGGAGTCAGCGCATCAGACATCACGATCTGACCATTCTCATCCACGATGAGCTTGCCGACATTCTTTCCGGTGGGATCGTAGTCGGGGTTCGGAATAGGCTTTCCCGTGGTCTCGTCCGTACCCAGGTACTGCTGGTCGGAGACATATCTCGGAACATAGGTCCAGTAGGTACCGAACGGCTGGCCCACCTCGGCGTACATGTACACCTGGTCCTTAACGGCAGAAGTGGAGAAACCGTCCAGCTGGAGTTTGCCGCCGATTTCCTCAGGCAAGGATTCAACCTTGCTCCAGTTCTTGGCCCAGTTCACGGAGAGATCCCACTTGAAGTCGCGGGTCTGCACCGGGATGAAGTCGAAGAGCAGCTCGACACCCTTGTTGCGGACGTCACCGGCGTTGGCGACCATCGAGGAGTAACCCGTGGCGGGTTCCATCGAGATGGAGAAGATCTGGTCGGAGGTGAGCCGGTTGTAGAAGGCGGCGTCCACTCCGATGCGGCCGTTGAAGAACTGCAGATTTGCACCCACTTCAAACTCGGTGGTCATTTCCGGTTTCAGGGTCTGGCTGGCCAGGGAATAACCGCGGCGGAAAGCGTTGACTGAATTGATAGGGAAGCGCAGGATGTCAGAACCATAGGTTCCGGCGAAACCAGCCTGGGTGAAGGTAGGATACGTGTTGTAAACGCCGGCATCATTACCGGTCTTACCATAGGCGAGACGGATCTTACCAAAAGAGAGAACATCGTTCTTCGGGAGCCAGTTGGTGAAGATCGCGCTCAGGGTCGCACCCGGATAGAAATAGTTGTTGTTGTCCAGCGGGAGGGTGGAGGACCAGTCGTTACGGGTGGTAAGTTCGAGGAAGAGCGTTTCGTCCCAGCCGAGGGTGACGTCACCGAACAGGCCGATGAGGCGGCGCTTGGACTGGCTGTCGCTGAGGGTGGTCTTCGTGGCACCGTTGGAGAGGTTCCAGAAGCCGGTGTTGATGGTCAGGATGTCGGCCTGACCGGTCATCGAGGTGTTATAGCGCTCGTTGATGTTGAGACCGGTCACCGCATCGACACTGAACCGCTCGTCCACAAACTTGTCGCTGTAGGAGGCCATGAAGTCGTGGTTGATTTCGTACTGGCGGTAGTACTGCGCATAGACGGAACCATCCTCGTTCATGTTCTTCGGGGCATAACCCATATTGTCCCAGATCTTGGAGTCATCCAGTGCAATCTGCGGGGCGCCGGACTTGTAGTCATAGTCGCGGTGGTAGAAGCTGTAACGATAGGTCAGGGTGACAGGCTTCACAGGCTTCACATCCAGCTGGATCTTGCCGAAGATGTTATTCTGGGCCGTATTGTTGTAACGGTTCTCGATAGCCCAGTACGGGCTGGTGATGCCGTAAGGAGTCAGGTAGGCTTCCGGGGAGTTGAACGCGGCCGGGAGGTCCTTCAGGTCGACCATGGAAATGTCACGCGGGAACTCGTACAGACCGTCGATCACGGAAGTACCCGAGAACATTCCCACAGACTGAGTCTGGGAAGTGGCGAAGTTGATCTGGGAGGAGAGCTTGAGCCAATCGACCGGCGTGTAGCTGTTGCGCATCGCGATGGTGTTGCGGCGGTAGTGGTCCTTGTTGCTCGGGATGATACCGTCATCGTCAGCCAGGGAGTAGGAGAGATAGTAGGTCATGCTCTGATCCTTGGAGGCACCGCTCATGGAGATGGAATGCTTCTGGTTCATGCCAATCTCGAAGAAGTCCTTGATGTTGTCGGGAACGGCTTCGAATTTGTGGATCAGCTGCTGGCCATTCCAGATAGGACCGTAGAGCTGCATGGAACCGTCGAAATGCGGACCCCAGGAACCGTTTTCAATGAATGTCTGGGTACCGTTCCAACCCTGACCGAAATCGTTCTGGAAGATCGGGAGGAGGGAAACCTGACGGGCCTCGATACCACCGCTGTATTCGATGGTGAAGTTGCGGTCAGAACCACGCTTACCCTGACGGGTGGTGATGACGATGACACCATTTGCTGCACGGGAACCATAGAGAGCGGTAGCGGCCGCGCCCTTCAGGACGGTCAGGCTCTCGATATCCTCGCTGGCGAGGGTGCCCATGCCACCGACCACGATGCCGTCGATGACATACAGAGGCTGGTTGTTACCGTTGATGGAGCTGTAACCACGGATGACCACGTTCACGGAAGCGCCCGGGTCGGTCGTGGTCGTCGAAACCTGCATACCGGCCACCTTACCGGAAAGGGCGGTGGTGACGTTGGTGGCATGCTGGCCGGCCAGCTCTTCATTCTTCACGGTCGTTGCGGCATAACCGAGGGTCTTTTCGGACCTTGTAATGCCCATGGCCGTCACGACGACTTCGTCGAGCGTCATGGCATCTTCCTCCATGGTGATGTCCATCTTGTTTCCCGTGACGGGGGCCTTGACGGACTTCATACCGAAGAGGTAGAAGGAGAGGGTCTGTCCCGGTCTTGCGCTGATGGTGAAGACACCATCGGATCCCGTGACAACGCCCAGCGTCGTGCCATCGACAACAACAGAGACGCCGGCCACCGGTTCACCTTTCGTATCGGTGATGGTACCGGTAACCTGCTGTCCCTGTGCGTAAGCTGCCGTAATGACAGCCAGAAGGCACGCCAAGAACAGTTTTACTTTTTTCATAAGCATAAACTTTGGTTAAACATTATTTGTGAATAGTTTTGATTTCTTTCATAGGTGGAAATTCACCGTTAAAAACAGCAATATACACTACATATGTAACTGCAAAGATTAAAAACAAAAACGAAATATGCAAATCACATAATATATTCAAAGTTTGAAAAAAGTATCAAATACAGACATCGGAAATGATAATGTTTAAGATATCATTATGTAATTGCTTTTAAATTAAAAGCATATCCTTGTTTAAAATGTAAAACACAAAATTTTTAATTATTAATAGAATATGGTATTTAACGAAAGAAACCGCGGTTATAAGCCACGGTTTCTTACATTATCCTTTGAATTGTTACTTCTTCTTCGACCGGAATACATCAATTAGCCGGTGTACGACTGCTACGTGGTGCTTACCATAAAAAATTATTGAAAGGATACCGGCCTGCGTGGATTTCCGCCACCATTTTGTACAGGTCGTTCCTCAATTTGTCGATCCCAATCTTCTCCTTGGCGGAGATGAAGATGCAGGGGGTCTTCTCCTGCGCGATCCAACTGTTCTTGAGTTCGTCCAGGGTGCGGTTCTTCGCCTCCTTGGGCGTGAGGGAGAACTCGTCGTAGGGTTCGTAGGTGTAGGCATCGACCTTGTTGAAGACCACGAAGACGGGCTTGTTCGCCGCGCCGATGTCGCGGAGCGTCTGCTCCACCACCTGCATCTGCTCTTCGAAGTCGGGGTGCGAGATGTCCACCACATGGACGAGGATATCGGCCTCCCGGACCTCGTCCAGGGTACTCTTGAAGGCCTCGACCAGTTGCGTGGGCAGTTTCCGGATGAAGCCGACGGTGTCGCTCAGCAGGAAGGGGACGTTCTCGATGACCACCTTCCGGACGGTCGTGTCCAGGGTGGCGAAAAGTTTGTTCTCCGCGAAGACGTCGGATTTGGCGAGAAGGTTCATCAGGGTGCTCTTGCCCACGTTGGTGTAACCCACAAGCGCCAGGCGCACGAGGCTGCCGCGGTTGCTCCGCTGGGTGGCCATCTGGCGGTCCACCTTCTTGAGGTCCTCCTTCAACTTGGAGATCCGCTGCTTGACGATCCGGCGGTCCACCTCAATCTGGGTTTCGCCCATACCGCCGCGGGTGCCCATGCCGCCCCGCTGCCGTTCCAGGTGCGTCCACATGCCGGCGAGCCGTGGCAACATATATTGATAATGAGCCAGTTCCACCTGCATCTTCGCATAGGAAGTCTTGGCCCGCTGGGCGAAGATCTCCAGGATCAGGCTGGTGCGGTCGATGACGTCGCTGCACTCGATGAGTTTCTCGATGTTGCGCTGCTGCGTGCCGGTGAGTTCGTCGTCGAAGATGACGTACTGAATCTCGTTCTCCTCGCAGTACTCCTTGATTTCCTGAAGTTTGCCCGTGCCGATGTACGTCGCCTTGTCGGGGCGGTCCATCCGCTGCATGAACATCTTGTCGCCGACGGCGCCGGCCGTCTCCGCAAGGAATTGAAGTTCATCCAGGTACTCCTGGACTTTCCGCTCTCCCCCTTTCTCGAGGACGACACCGACGAATACTGCTTTCTCTGTCTTGAATTGACTCATTCTTTCCTTAAATCTTAAACCTGGTCCAATCTTGCAAAGTTACTCATTTAAATTCCCCCGGCAAAGAGTATGGACGAAGGATCCGTCCGGAGAGACCTGGCTTTCGAAGCGGGCTGCCGCGGCTTCGGGGGACGAGAGCAGTTCCGGAAGGTGGTCGGCGAGCCCTTCTCCAGTCCATTTGAGGAAGGCCTCCTTACGGGTCCAGAGCGAGTAGAAAGCCACTTCGGGACGCGCTGAAGCCAGGATCACGGCCTGTTCCTCCGGGCTGCAGCAGTGGTTGACCAGGTCCATGTCCAGGGGAGACACCACCGCCTCGACATCGCACCCGACCGGAGCGTCGCTGATGACACAGAGGACCGCCCGGGCGCAGTGGCTCAGGTTGAAATGGATCCCGGGGTAATCCCGGAGGAAAGGTTTCCCGTGGGGGCCGAAGGCGAGTACCGGCGGTTCCGAAATCCCGTACTCCTTCTCCAGCCCTTCCATCAGCAGCAGGAAAGCGGCGAGGGAAAGTTTTCGGTCGATGTCGCGCATATAACGAAGTGCGGCCTCACGGCGCTGCGGGCCTACTTGTTTGAGCGCCAGAGCGATATTCAGATCTTCGGGGTGTTCGTTCAGATAAATCACATTGCAAAAATAAAAATTTATCTCTACTTTTACGAAATATATCGCCACGACGACTAACCCGTTAGTTTTTAGACACAAATAGTCATGAGATTTCCCCTCTCCCAAAGCCAGCAAGGCATCTACTATGTCTGCGTGGCCTCTTCCGGCACCCCGATCAATTATCAGAACCCGGTCCTGTTCGACCTTCCTTCGGACCTGGACCTGGAAAAAGTGCGGAGCGCCGTCTATGATGCCCTCTGTGCCCATCCTTCCCTGGCATCCCGCATCGTTGTGGACGAGGAGGGTACGCCCTGGGTGGAAAGCGGCGGCTTCCTGTCCAAGGAAGAGACGGTACCGGTGGTCAAGGTCCGTACGCTGGACGAGGTGGAGCCCGCCCTGGGCGCCGCCATGGACATCCACGGGGAGCGGCTGTACCGCTGCGCCGTCTATCAGGGAGCCGAAGGGAAATCCTGGCTCTATGTCGATTTCCACCATGTGCTTTGCGACGGCTTCTCCCTCGTGCTGATGCTTCGGGAGATCGAGCGCTGTTTCAACGGGAAGAAACCCGCCGGCGAATGGGTCGATGGCGGAACCGTCGCCCAGGAGGAAGAAGCCCTGCGCGCTGACGAGGCCAGGATGGCCGAGGCCCGGGACTGGTATGCGAAGACCTTCTGCGACGCGGCCGAGACGGACTCCCTGCCGCTTCCGCAGAGCACGCAGGCCGGTACGCCGTCCCGGATGAATTATGTCCATTTCCCGCTGAGCATCACCAAGGAAGATATCCAGGAGATCATGCGCAAATGGGACGTGGGTGAAAGTACGCTGATGCAGGCGGCCTGGGGCCTGCTCCTTGCGGCCTACAGCGCCGAGGACAAGGCCTCCTGGTGCACCGTCTATTTCGGCCGCGGCGAGCGCCGTACCCTGTCCACCGTCACGATGATGGTCCATACCCTGCCCGTGTTCGTCCAGGCCGGAGGAGATCAGACGCTGGGCGACGTGTTCTCCGCCCTCTCCGCCCAGATGAACAAGACCCAGGAGCTGCAGTTCTATGCCTATCAGGACGCCGTGAAGGACCTCGGCCTGAACAACCAGGTCGCCTTCGTCTATCAGGGATCCGTCCTGAACAGCAAGCGCGGCCTGCACTTCGGGGAGAGTCCCGTGCATTACGAGGACCTGCGGCAGCCGGCGCCGGGCTGGAAACTTTGCGCCGAACTGTTCGAGACCGACGGCGTCTATTCCCTCAAGATCGCCTATGACAGTGCGGATTACGCGGATGCGTTCATGGAGGAATTGGCTAAGGGTTACGGGGCTGTCCTCCATTCGATGATGACGGCGGAAACGGTGAAGGAACTGGAATATGCCACGCCGGAGCAAGTGCAGTGGCTGGACGGCCTGAATCCCGTGCCCCAGTCCCCGGACGCCCTCCCGACCCTGGTGGAACGCTTCCGCCAGCATGTGGCCGAGCGCCCGGACGACATTTTCTGCGTAGCCGGCGACAAGCGGCTCACCTTCGCGGAGGTGGACCGGCTCACCGACAGCATCGACCCGTCCTACACCGTCCGCTGCGGCGAGCGCGTGGTGGGCTTCGCCGTTCCCCGGGACGAGAAGATGGTGCTGGCTCCCATCGCCATCGCCAAGGCGGGCCTGACTTCCCTTCCGCTGGACAGCAGTTATCCCGAGGAGCGGCTCTCCTTCATGAAGGAGGACGCCTCGGCCTATGACGGCGACGACGCCCTCGTGATCCTGTATACCAGCGGCACCACGGGGACGCCCAAGGGCGTGATGCTCAGCGAGAAGAACTTCCGGTGTTTCGCCGACTACAACACCCGGAACATTCAACTGAAGCCCGGCTCGCGCTACGCCACCTATGCCGGTTACGGTTTCGACGCCTTCCAGATGGACCTCTGGAGCTGCGTCTGGGCCGGCGCGACCATATACATCATCCAGGACGACATCCGCTTCGATCTTGCGGGGCTCAACGACTATCTGGCGAAGGAAGGGATAACCCACGTTTTCATGACTACCCAGATGGCCACCCAGCTGGCGCTCAATTTCCCCGACATCCCGGGCCTGAAGTGGCTGGGAACGGGCGGAGAGAAGCTCATGAGCCTGGATCCGCCGTCCTATGCCCTGCTCAACGCCTACGGACCCACGGAAGCGACCGTGTACGTGTGCAGCCACTATGTCGATAAGAACGAACCCAATATCCCCATCGGCAAGTCCAATGGCGACGTGGAACTGTTCATCGTCAACCGCTATGGGAAGCAGCTCCCCTGGGGCGCCTCGGGCGAACTGATCATCGCCGGACCGCAGGTGGCCGTCGGCTATCTGAATCAGCCGGAGAAGACGGCCGCCGCCTTTGTGGAATGGAACGGAAAGCGGGTGTACCGCACCGGCGACGTCGTCCGCTACCGCGAGAACGGGGACATCGAATTCGTGGGCCGGAAAGACGGCCAGGTGAAGATCCGCGGCTTCCGCATCGAACTCAAGGAAGTGGAGGCGGTCATCCGGGAATTCCCGGGCATCAAGGATGCCACGGTGCAGGCCTTCGAGTATCCCACCGGCGGCAAATACATCGCCGCCTATGTCGTGTCCGACGGGAAGGTCGATGTCAAGGCCCTGAACGCCTTCATCATGGACCGGAAGCCGCCCTACATGGTGCCGGCGGCCACGATGCAGATCGACGCCATCCCGCTGAACCAGAACCAGAAAGTGAACCGCCGCGCCCTGCCCGAGCCGGTCATCGGCGCCGGCGTCGAGGCGGAGGAAGAATCGAACGCTCCGCTCAATGTCCTGGAACAGCAACTCAAGGAAATGGTCGCTTCCGTCGTGAACACCGATGCTTTCGGCCTGACGACGGACCTCCGCATGGCCGGACTTACCTCCATCCTGGCGATCAAACTGGCCACCCAGATATACAAGCGCTTCGGCGTGCAGTTGGATTCCAAACTCCTCGCCGGCGGCGGAAGCATCCAGACAATCGAGAATGAAATCCTCGCGCAGACCGTCCTGGCCGGCGTTTCCGCTGCTCCCGGCGCACCTCAGGAGGCGGCCGCCGCCACGGACGTTCCTTCCGCCGTTCCGCTGTCCTACTCCCAGACGGGCGTGTATTTCGACTGCATGAAGAACCCGACGTCCACGCTGTACAATACGCCGATGTGCCTGCATCTTCCCGAGGATATCCCTGTCGATACCCTCCGGGCGGCCGTGCAGAAGGCCGTGGCGAACCATCCGGCCCTCTTCGTCCAGTTCGTCACCGACGAAACGGGCGTTGTCCAGGTCATGGGCGACCGCGAGGCGCCGGTGGAGGTGGAGGAGTACACGATGACCGACGAGGAGGCCCTCGCTTTCCGCCAGGGCTTCGTCCGTCCCTTCAACCTCGCGAAGGAGCGTCTCTTCCGCTATGCCATCGTCAAGACCGGAAAGGACCTGTACCTGTACTGCGACATCCATCACCTGGTGTGCGACGGCTATTCCTACGACCTGTTCATCCATGAACTCTGCGACCTTCTGGACGGTAAGGAGATCGAGCCCGAAATGTGCAGTTACGCGCAGTTCGTCACCGAACAGAAAGCGGCCGAGCAGGGTGAGGACTTCGCCGCTTCCGCCGATTTCTTCCGGGAGCGCCTCGCCGACGTGGAGAACGTGACGGAACTTGCGCCGGACCTGACCAATCCCCGTCCGCAGGGAGAAAACGGCCGCGTGTTCGAGCCCCTCGTCTGGAAAGACGCCGAACAGCTGGCCAAGGCCCAGGGCGTCAATCCTTCCGCCGTCCTGCTGAGCGCCGTCTTCTACAGTCTGGCCCGTTTCTCGGGCAGCGACGACGTGTGCATCACCACCATCTCCAACGGCCGCAGCAACCTGAAGGTTTCCAATACCATGGGCATGTTCGTGAACACCCTGGCGCTCCGTTCGAAGATCGGCACGCAGAGCGTGAAGGAGTTCCTGCACGAGAGCGCGGGAACCTTCGAACAGACCCTCGCCCATGAGAACTATCCTTTCGCCCGCATCGCCGCCGACTACGACCTCAAGGCCGACATCATGTTCGCCTACCAGATCGGCGTCCTCAGCGAGTACCGCGTGGGCGGAAAACCGGTCCAGGTCGACGAAACCATGGAACTCAACGTTCCCAAGTTCAAGATTGCCTTCTATATCACCGAGGTGGAGGGCAAGCCCTCCGTGGCTATCGAATATGACAACGGCAAGTACAGCGAGGCCATGATGCAGAGTCTCGCCCGGAGCGTGGTGAAGGCCGTCAGCACCTTTGCCGCCGATGCCGAGGCCCCGCTTCGCGGCCTGTCCCTGGTGGACAAGAAGCAGACGGCCCTGCTGGACGGCTTCAACGTCACGGACGTGGACTATGACGCCGCGCAGACCATCGTTTCCCTGTTCCGTGCCCAGGCCGCCGAGACGCCGGACAACCTGGCCGTCGTGTATCATGACGTACGGCTTACGTACAAGGAGGTGGACGAAAAGACCGACGCCATTGCGGCGCAGGTCCGGAAGATCGCCGGCGAGGGCCCCGAGACCGTGGTGTCCATCCTCATCGGCCGCAGCGAATGGATGGTCCTCTCCGCCCTGGGCGTACTCAAGTCCGGCTGCGCCTACCAGCCGCTGGATCCCAGTTACCCCGCCGAGCGCCTGAACTTCATGATGCAGGACGCCTCCGCCAAACTCCTCATCGCCGAGGAGGAATTGCTGGAAAAGGTGGATTACCAGGGACCGGTGCTGCTGACGAAGGACTTGGCCGATGTCCGGCCGGAGCCCGGTGTTGCGGGGCGCGACCCCAGGCCGGAGGACCTCTTCATCCTGCTGTACACATCCGGCTCCACCGGCCAGCCCAAGGGCTGCCAACTGGAGCATCGGAACCTCGTGGCTTTCTGTCACTGGTACCGGCGTTACTACGGGCTCAAGCCGGGTGACAAGGTGGCCGCCTATGCCTCCTTCGGCTTCGACGCCTGCATGATGGACATGTATCCGGCGCTCACCACGGGCGCGGCCGTCGTCATCGTCGGCGACGACATCCGCCTGAACCTCCCGGATTTGAACAAATACTTTGACGAAGAAGGGGTTACGCACTCCTTCATGACCACGCAGGTGGGCTGCCAGTTCGCCATGAACTGCGAGAACCATTCCCTCCGCCACCTCTCCGTGGGCGGAGAGAAGGTGCTGCCGCTCAACCCTCCGACCGGCTATCAGTTCCACAACGGCTACGGTCCTACCGAATGCACCATCTTCACGACCACCTATCCGATGAAGGAGTTCGAGCAGAACGCTCCCATCGGCAAACCGCTGGACAACCTGCGTCTTTTCGTCGTGGACAAGGATATGAACCGCCTCCCGCTCGGTGCCGTGGGCGAACTGCTGGTATCGGGTCCCCAGGTGGGCCGCGGCTACCTGAATCTTCCGGAAAAGACGGCCGCGACCTTCATCGAGTGGAACGGCCTCCGCTGTTACCGGACGGGCGATGTGGTCCGCTATCTCCCGGACGGCAACATCCAGTTCGTGGGCCGCAGCGACGGCCAGGTGAAGATCCGCGGCTTCCGCATCGAACTCAAGGAAGTGGAAGCGGTGATCCGGGAATTCAAGGGCATCAAGGACGCCACCGTCCAGGCCTTCGATTATCCGAACGGCGGAAAATTCATCGCTGCCTACATCGTCAGCGACGAAAAGGTGGACGTACAGGCGCTGAACGCCTTCATCAAGGAGCGCAAGCCGCCGTACATGGTCCCTGCCGCCACGATGCAGATCGACGCCATCCCGCTGAACCAGAACCAGAAGGTGAACCGCCGTGCCCTGCCGGCCCCGCAGATCCAGGTCGAGGAGCGCGAGTACGTGGCTCCGGAAGGCGAGCTGGAGAAGCTCTTCTGCGACATCTTCGCCGGGATCCTGTCCCTGGACAAGGTGGGCGCCACGGACAACTTCTTCGAGCTGGGCGGCACGTCCCTCATGGTGACCAAGGTCATCATCGAAGCCGACAAGGCCGGCAAGCATGTGGCCTACGGCGAGGTCTTCGACCATCCCACGCCGCGCCTGCTGGCGCAGTTCGTGAGCGGAGCTGCCCCGGCGGCGGAGACCGACACCGTCGTGGAGAGCTTCGATTACAGCGGCATCGACGCCATCCTGCAGCGGAACAACGTGAAGACCTTCCTGGAAGGCGAAAGGCAGACGCTGGGCAACGTCCTCCTGACCGGAGCGACGGGATACCTCGGCATCCACCTGCTTCGCGAGCTTATCGACTCTGATGCGACGACGATCACCTGCCTGGTGCGTTCCAAGAGCCAGGAGACGGCCGAACACCGGCTGAAGAACCTCCTCTTCTACTATTTCGAGACCTCGTTCGCCGACCTGTTCGGCAAGCGCCTCTTCGTCGTTTGCGGCGATGTCACGGCCGATTTCGGCAAGGCCATCCCGGAGGGGTATCCGACCATCGATACGGTGTTCAATTCGGCGGCCAACGTGAAGCATTTCTCCAAGGGAACCGACATCGAGGACGTGAATATCGGCGGCGCACGGCGCTGCGTGGAATTCTGCCTGCGCACCCATGCCCGGCTCGTCCATATCTCCACCACCTCCGTGGGCGAAATCTGGATCGACCGCGGAGACGGCCGTCCGGTTCCTGAGCTGGACGAACGGAAACTCTGGTTCGGCCAGTTCCTGGACAACCGCTACATCCATTCGAAGTTCCTGGCCGAGCGCCTGATCCTGGAGGCCGTCGCCCACCATGGGCTGAATGCCAAGGTGATGCGCGTGGGCAACCTCTCCCCGCGCAGTTCCGATGGTGAGTTCCAGGCCAACTTCAACTCCAACAGTTACATGGGCCGTCTCAAGATGTTCCACACCCTGGGTTGCTGCCCTGTCGACAGTTACGACGAGCCCACGGAAATGTCTCCGATCGACGAGACGGCGAAGGCGGTGGTCCTCCTTGCGTCCACGCCGAAGGATTGCACGGTGTTCCAGCCGTTCAACAACCACACGGAACTTTTGGGCGACATCCTGACGGTGATGGAGAAAGAAGGCGGGTCCATGCGCTTCGTGGAACTCGACGAGTTCCAGCAGGCCGTCGCCGTGGCCGGACAGGATCCGGAGAAGGCGAAGCTGCTGGCCGCCATGCTGGCCTACCAGGATGTGGCGCATGGACAGCGCGCCCTGACGATCGAACGGGACAACCGCTATACCTGCAACGTGCTGCACCGGCTGGGCTTCAGCTGGAGCGACACCTCCAGCGAGTATATCACCCAGATGATCCACCAGATCGCCGCCTTCGGATTCTTCGAGTGATTCCCGCCTTTTGCGTTGTCAAAAACAAATCCTAACTTTGCCGCCCGGAATTGAATCATGGATCCAACCAAGAAGAGAAGGGTTTCCCGCCTGTTCATCGTCGTAATCGCCGCCATCCTGGTGGAGATTATCTCCATCGCGCAGTATGAACGGGTCAAGTCGGCGATGGAGGAGGAGATGGGCGTCCGGGCCCGGGTGGTCCTGGGTGCGATGGGCGCCGAAGTGGGGCACATGATGGAACTCACGGAAGCGACGATGCGGGAAAACATGTGGAAAGTGCAGCAGGATCTCGAACATCCCGATTCTGCCTTCATCTCCCTGGTCTATTTGGTGGATGACAATCCCCATGTCATCGGCGGTTTCCTGACCTTCGTTCCGGATTATTACCCTTCCAAAGGCCGCCTGTTCGAGCCTTACGCCAAGAAAAGCGACGGCGTCATCACGCTGTCGCAATTCGACGGAGAGGACCATGACTATACCCAGAACGAGTTTTTCAAGCGGGCTCTGGAGACCAGACGGCCGTTCTGGTCGGAGTCCTATGTCGATGCCGCAGACTCATCGGAGACCCTGATTACGTATGCGGCCCCGGTCCTGGACAAAAAGGGGAGGATCGCTGCCATTTGCGGCCTGGATATGGACGTTTCCTGGCTGGGAGACACCTTGAATGCCAGGCAGCCCTTCCCTTCCTCCTTTGGCCTCCTGCTGACCGATGACGGCGCGCTGGTCGCCGGTCCACCGAAAAACCGGACCTCCGAGGCCGATCTGGACGCCGCCCTTGACGTGATCCGTCATGGGCAGGGCGAGGACGATGGAAAGGAGATCTCCTACCGCAGTTACCAGATGGTCCGGGCTCCTTACTGGCAGGTCGTGCAGGTGTACCGTACGCAAGAAGTTTTCGCTCGTATCTGGAAGATGCGGCGGCAACAGGTCCTGTTGGTACTTCTGGGGCTTGCGATCCTCGCTTTCATGATCGAGCGTTTCGCCCGCAGCGAAGCCAAACTCCGGGATGCATCCGCAGAACAGGCCCGTATGAGCGGCGAACTTACGGTCGCCCGGCGTATTCAGCGGGAAATGCTTCCCAAGACGTTCCCTCCCTTCCTGTACGCGACCCTGGAGCCGGCCCGGGAGGTGGGCGGAGACGTCTACGACTTCTATATCCGCGACGGAAAACTGTTTTTCTGCATCGGCGATGTCGCAGGAAAAGGGGCGGCTTCGGCGATGCTGATGTCGGTGGCCCATTCCCTTTTCCGGTTGGTATCACGGACAGAAGAGAATCCAACGCTGATCCTCTCGAAACTCAATGGCGAACTTTGCCGGGGGAACGACAGCAATATGTTCGTTACCTTCTTCGTCGGCTGCCTGGATCTGTTTTCCGGCGACCTGGAGTATGCTTCGGCCGGTCATGAAAAACCCTTTCTCCTTGCGGACGGGGTTTCCATGCTGCCGGCCAAGCCCAATCTTCCGCTCGGCGTTTTCCCGGATACACATTTCGAAGGCCAAAGCGAAACCCTTTCTCCGGGGACGATGCTCTTATTGTACACGGACGGCCTGACGGAATCCAAAAATGCGGACCGGAAACAATTTGGCCGGGAACGTGTGGAATCGGTGTTGAACGACTTTATTCGGTCGAAGAATCAGTCTCCCGAGCATCTGGTATCCACTTTGAGCAAGGCAGCGCATGAGTTTGCCGGGAAGGCCCCGCAGAGCGACGATTTGACGATGCTTGTCATCCGCTTCGCGCCGGAAGAAATCCTGCGTGAAGAGATAACTTTGGTCAATCAAATCGGCGAAGTGGGCCGGCTCAACGACTTTGTCAAGGATTATTGCGGGAAATTGGATTTGGACAGGAAAACGTCCGCAGGCCTGAGGCTCGCCTTGGAGGAAACGGTGGTCAATGTCATCTATTATGCTTACCCGGCCGGATATCGGGGCGAGGTCTCGGTCCTGGCGGAGTGCGACCGCAAGAACTTGCGTTTTACGGTCACGGATTCCGGCACACCTTTTGATCCGACGACCGTCCTGGAAGCCGATACGACCCTGGAGGCCGAAAACCGGCCGATCGGCGGACTTGGCGTACTGCTGACCCGGAAAATGATGGATTCCATCGCCTATACCCGCCGCAATGGACAGAATGTTTTATTTTTAACCAAATACTTATGATGACGACATCTATTCAGGAACAGGACGACAAACTTGTCGCAACCCTTTCCGGAGAATTGGACACGGCTGCCGCCCGGGAAACCGAAGTGGCTCTTCAGCCCCTTCTTGACAGCAAGGGGAAGCCTGTCGTAATTGATTGTACATCGTTGGAATATATCTCCTCGAGTGGCCTTCGTATCCTGCTTGGGATTCTCAAGCAAAGTAAGGCGAGCGGCTCGAGTGTCGTGCTCAAGAATGTCAATGAGGTGATTCGCGAAGTCCTGGAACTGACGGGCTTTGTATCCCTGTTCGATTTCGAATAAACATGGTTTCCTATTTTACCGAGGATATTGCTTTCAATTTCAAGGAGAAGCGCCTGACTTCCCGTTGGCTCAAATTTGTGGCCGAAAGCGAATCGAAACGTCTCGGAGATATTGCCGTTATATTTTGCTCCGATAATTATATTTTGGATGTCAATATAAAATATCTCCAACACGATTATTTCACAGATATTATCACCTTTGATTACTGTGAGAAAAACGTGCTTTCCGGCGACCTGTTTATCTCCATCGATTCTGTTCGTGAGAACGCTGCCTTCTACGGTTCTGAATTCGCGGACGAACTGAATCGGGTCATTGTCCATGGCGTCCTGCACCTCATCGGGTACGACGACCATACCGAGGAAGACATCGCCCAGATGCGGGCCAAGGAGAATTATTACCTTTCTCAGCGTGGCCTCGTTTGACATCATTGTGATCGGCGGCGGCCATGCCGGCTGTGAAGCGGCCATGGCTGCTGCGACGCTGGGCTCGTCGGTCCTTCTCATTTCGCCCGATCTGAACGGTTTTGCCAAGATGTCCTGCAATCCGGCCGTCGGCGGAATCGCCAAGGGACAGATCGTCCGGGAGATCGATGCGCTCGGCGGATGGACCGGCGTCGTGACGGATGCGGCGACGCTCCAGTTCCGGATGCTTAATCGCTCCAAAGGACCGGCCATGTGGAGTCCTCGGGCTCAATGCGATAAACTGGCGTTTTCCCTGAAGTGGCGTGAGGTTCTTCTAAGCAATTCTAAATTAACGATTTACGCGGATTTCGTCGAAAATCTTCTCTTTGAGAATGACGTTTTGACAGGCGTCCGTACGGTGACGGGGGCAGAATTTCATTCTCGCGCCGTTATTTTGACCGCTGGCACGTTCCTGAACGGTCGGATGTTCATTGGTCCGCATTCTTTCGAGGGAGGCCGTATCGGCGAGTTGTCTGCCTATCACGTCTCGGATCAACTGGCGTCCCTGGGTATTCCGACGGCCCGGATGAAGACCGGCACGCCGCCGCGGATCGATGTCCGCTCCATCGACCTTTCCGCGTTGCCCCCTCAGGTTGGCGATGAGTCCCCTGCCCGTTTCTCTTTCCTGGACCGCCCTTCCGCGATTCAGCACGCTGTCATTCCGAGCGAAGCGAAAGAATCTCTTCCCCTTCCTCAAATGGACTGCTATATCCTTCACACGAATGAGAAGGTCCATGATATCCTCCGTTCCGGCTTCGACCGTTCTCCCCTCTTCACCGGCTTGATTCACGGCCGCGGTCCGCGGTACTGCCCCTCCATAGAGGACAAACTGCGTACGTTTGCCGACAAGGATTCGCACCAACTTTTCCTGGAGCCGGAAGGCCGGAACAGTCCGGAGTATTATCTTCAAGGATTCTCCTCTTCGCTTCCGCTGGATATCCAACTGGAGGCCTTGCATGCCATTCCCGGGCTGGAGAATGCGGTCGTTTTCAAGCCTGCTTATGCGGTTGAGTATGACTATTTCGATCCGCAATACCTGCACTATTCCCTGGAATCCCGGGTGGTCCCGAACCTTTTCCTGGCGGGTCAGGTCAATGGAACCACGGGCTATGAAGAGGCGGCCGCACAAGGCATCATGGCCGGCATCAATGCGCATCGTAAACTTTCTGAAAAAGAACCGTTCATCCTTCGTCGCGACCAGGCTTATATCGGCGTCCTGATCGATGACCTGATCAACAAAGGAGTGGATGAGCCTTACCGCATGTTCACCTCCCGGGCTGAGTACAGGATCCTTCTCCGGCAGGACAATGCCGACTTGCGTTTGACTGAGCTCTCCTATTCTATCGGCCTCGCTTCCGAGGAACGGTATGCTGCTGTATGCCGCAAGAAAGCGCAGATCGAAGAGCTTGCGGGCATTTGTGAGGTCAAGAAAGTTCGTGCAGATTCGGTCAACGAATTCCTTACTTCTTTTGGCTCTACTCCCCTGACGGATTCTAAGAAGTTAGCTGAACTGGTTTCCCGTCCGGAGCTTTCTCTGGCTGACCTTCTGAAAATTGTTCCATGTGGAACATTTTCTCCCGAGGTCATTGAGGCTGTCGAGATTGCTTTCAAGTATGCTGGCTATATCGAGCGCGAGAAACAGCAGGCGGAAAAGAACAATCGTCTGGAGTATATCAAGATTCCGGCGGACTTCGATTTCAATGCTGTCCAGTCCCTTTCCATTGAATGTCGCCAGAAACTGATGCGCTACCGCCCTGCCACCATCGCCCAGGCCTCCCGCATCTCCGGTGTCTCTCCCGCTGATATCGCCGTCCTCCTCGTCTATTTCGGTCGATAGTAAGAGATAGCAAGTGATTACTCGTTCCGTTCTTTGTTCCACGTAGAACAACTACTCCGGCAGAGGGTATTATTTCGCAAACCGTCTCCGCTTCGCTCCGACCCCTCCCAAACACGGCTGGCGCCGTGTTCGGACCCCTCCCTCTTATATGGCCGAGGGTGGCCATAGGTTTGCGAAATAACACCCTCTACCTCCGTTTGGTGACGTCATAAAAGGATACTTCTTTTGCAATTAATAGTCCCCAGAATAAAGGGAAAGGGATAGACCTCGGCCGATTTTTTCATGAGGACGAGGTCTATCCCTTTCCCGTCTGGGGGCGTAAGCGATCAGATCATGCCGTTCAGAGGCGCTTGAGGGCGGATTTGATGATGTCTTCGACGCGGGCTTGCGGGATTTCCTTGAGGATGGCCGGCATGACTTTGTTGATGTTGGCCTTGGAGAAACCCAGCATGACAAGGGCGGTGGTGGCTTCATCGACGACGGCGTTGGAATCGACCTTCAGGAGGACACCAGTGTCGGAGCCGGCACCTTTGACGATCTTATCTTTGAGTTCTAAGACCAGGCGCTGGGCGCTCTTGAGGCCGATGCCCTTGACGCTTTTGATCTTGTTGACGTCCTCCGCCAGGATGGCGTTGCGGATCTCGTCCGAGGTAAGCGAGGAAAGCATCATGCGGGCGGAATTGACCCCGATGCCCGAGACCCCGATGAGGAGCCGGAACAGTACCCGTTCGTCTTTGGTGGCAAAGCCGTAGAAGAGTTCTTCGTCCTCGCGGATATAGTGGTGGATATAGGCTACGGTCTGCGTCTGCAGCTGCATGGCCTCGTAGGTCTGGAGGGAAATCAGGATGCTGTAGCCGATGCCGCCGCATTCGAGGATGAGTTCCGTGGGGGTCAGTTCGATGATTTGTCCTTTGATGTAATCAATCATAGATTCTTCACTTCGTTCAGAATGACAATTTGTACAAAAATATGTAAATTTGCAGACTTATCAAAGAAGTATGGACGTACGCGAAATCAGGAGTCAGTTCCCCGCCCTGGAGGCGAAGGTGTATGGGAAGCCGCTTGTCTATCTGGACAACGCGGCGACGTCCCAGCGCCCTTTCGTTGTCCTGGAAAAGCAGAGGGCTCTTGCATCCGGCTCCAACGCCAATATCCATCGGGCCGTCCATAAGTTTGCTGTCGATGCGACCGAGGAGTACGAGAAGACGCGGGATGCCGTCAGAGAGTTCCTGAACGCCGACAGCCGGGAGGAGATCGTCTTCACCTCTGGAACCACGATGTCCATCAACTTGGTCGCGTCCTGTTTCGGGGAGGCGTTCGTCCACGAAGGAGACGAGATCATCGTCTCGGTCGCAGAGCATCATTCGAACATCGTTCCCTGGCAGCTCCTTTGCCAGCGGAAAAAGGCCGTCCTGAAAGTCCTTGAGATTGACGAATTCGGCGGGCTGATGGTCGAAAGTCTCGAAAAATTGATTTCTCAGCGCACTAAAATTATAGCTATCACGCACATTTCCAATGTGTTAGGCCTTGTAAACCCCGTGTCGGAAATCGTAGCAACGGCGCACAAATACGGCGTTCCGGTGTTGGTGGACGGCGCACAGGGGAGCGTGCATGAGAAAGTGGACGTCCAGGCGATGGACTGCGACTTCTACGCCTTCTCCGGACATAAGGTCTATGGGCCCACCGGGACCGGCGTCCTCTACGGGAAGAAGAAATGGCTGGAAGCCATGCCTCCCTATATGGGCGGCGGCGAAATGATCGAGACGGTCCGGTTCTCCGGAACCACCTATGCCCCGGTTCCCGGCAAGTTCGAAGCCGGCACGCAGAACTTCAATGCCGTTCCGGCGCTGCAGGAAGCCCTCCGGCTGGCGGAATCTTACAAGGAAGACTCGGAAGTTGTTGATAATCAGAAAAATATCACCGACTATCTGCTGGATGTCCTTACAAACGATCCGCGGATCCGACTCTTTGGTGTTCCACGGGGAACAGCGGTCAAGATTCCGCTCTTTTCCTTTGCCGTGGAAGGCGCGCACCACGAAGACCTGGCCCTCATCCTGGACAAGATGGGCATTGCCGTCCGGTCCGGCCAGATGTGCGCCGAGCCGCTGATGGACCGTTTCGGTGTCACCGGCATGCTCCGGGCGTCCTTCGCTCCCTACAATACGATGGAGGAAGCGGAATACTTTGTGAAATGTCTGAATAAAGCGATATCCATGTTGATATGAGTCTGGAAGAGAAAAAACAGGAAGTCATCGAGGACTTCTCGATGTACGACGAGTGGCTGGACAAGTACGAGTACCTGATCGAGTTGGGAAAGGCCTTGGAGCCGTATCCGGAAGGGGAGAAAACCGAGGAAAAACTCATCAAGGGCTGCCAGTCTCGCGTGTGGCTGGACTGGGAGAATAAGGACGGAAAACTCTATTTCCGGGCCGACAGTGACGCCATCATCACCAAGGGAATCATCTCGCTGCTGATCAGCGTCTATTCCGGCCGCACGCCGGAAGAGATTGCCGGTGACGATTTCTCCTTTGTCGAGCAGATCGGCCTTCGCGAGAACCTGTCTCCGACCCGCGCCAACGGCCTCGTGTCCATGATCGCCACCATCCGCCGTGCGGCGGAAGAACAGATCTGATTGTCATTCGGAGTATGGAAGAAAACAAGAATAACGAAGTGCTCACCGCAGAGGACGTGGCCGCCCTCCAGCCCCTCTATGCCGATGTCATCCTGGCCCTCAAGCAGGTCTATGACCCCGAGATTCCGGTGAACATCTACGACCTGGGACTCATCTACGAGCTCAACATCGACAAGGCCCGGAAAGTGTCCATCGTGATGACCTTCACGGCCCCGAACTGCCCGATGGCGGATGACGTCCTGCATGAGGTGGAAGAGAGCGTGAAACAGGTGCCCGGCGTGACGGGATGCACCATCGAGCTTACCTTCGATCCGGTCTGGGACCGCAGCATGCTGTCCGAGGAGGCCCGTGTGGACCTGGGGCTTGACTACGAAGAAGACGAATACGGGAAATTGAGTTAGATGGCGTTCGTGAGCGTATATCTGGGTCTGGGATCCAACCAGGGGAACCGCCTGCAGAACCTGATGCGGGCGCTGGACCTGCTGGACAAGGGTCTGGGTTGCCACTATACGGCGCTTTCGCGCATCATCGAAACAAAAGCGTGGGGGTTTAAAGGAGATAAGTTCTTGAATGCCTGTGTGTTATACCGAGTTTTCAAGAAGGGGACTCCCGAGGAACACGGACACGAAATCCTGGCGATTTGCAAGGACATCGAGCGCCGGCTCGGGCGGAATGGCGCCCCCGAATTCGATGCCGACGGCCGCCGCGTGTACCACAACCGCGCCATCGACATCGATATCTTGTTTTACGGCAGCGAACGTATTGATACGGAGGACCTCCAGGTCCCCCATCCGCTCATCGCGGAGCGCGATTTCGTGAAGATTCCCCTCGCGGAAATCGCAAAACCCTCCCTTCGGGAGGCGTTTCCCGAATATTTTGTGTAATTTTGTCGGCTCTGTCATTTCGAGCCAGTCGAGAAATCTAAAATACATTGAATATGACACAGGATGAACTTTTCAAGGTGCTGGTAGCCCACTGCAAGGAGTACGGCTTCATTTTCCCCTCCAGCGAGATCTATGACGGCCTCGCCGCCGTGTACGATTACGGCCAGATGGGTGTCCAGCTCAAGAACAACATCAAGGATTACTGGTGGGAGGCGATGACCCGCCTGAACGAGAACATCGTGGGCATCGACTCGGCCATCTTCATGCACCCCCGCATCTGGGAGGCTTCCGGCCACGTGAGCGCCTTCAATGACCCGCTCATCGACAACAAGGACTCCAAGAAGCGGTATCGTGCCGACGTTCTCATCGAGGACTTCCTCGGCAAGATCGAGGAGAAGATGAACAAGGAGGTCGCGAAGGGCCGCAAGCGCTTCGGCGACGCCTTCGACGAGGCCCAGTTCCGCGCCACCAACCCCAATGTCCTCCGCGAGCAGGCCAAGTGGGATGAGGTCCACAACCGCTACGTCGCCGCCGAGAAGGCGAACGACCTCGCCGAATACCGCCAGATCATCATCGACAACAACATCGTCTGCCCCATCAGCGGCACCTGCAACTGGACCGAAGTGCGTCAGTTCAACCTGATGTTCCAGACCTCCATGGGTTCCACGGCCGATGGTGCCAGCACCATCTACCTCCGTCCGGAGACCGCCCAGGGCATTTTCGTCAACTACCTGAACGTCCAGAAGACCGGCCGCATGAAGATTCCGTTCGGCATCGCGCAGATCGGCAAGGCCTTCCGCAACGAGATCGTCGCCCGGCAGTTCATCTTCCGCATGCGCGAGTTCGAGCAGATGGAGATGCAGTTCTTCATCAAGCCCGGCACCGAACTCGACTGGTTCAAGACCTGGAAGGAGAAGCGCATGCAGTGGCACGTGAACCTGGGCATGGGCGCGGAGAACTACCGCTTCCACGACCACGAGAAACTGGCCCACTACGCCAACGCCGCCACCGACATCGAGTTCAACTTCCCGTTCGGCTTCAAGGAGCTCGAAGGCATCCACAGCCGCACGAACTTCGACCTGGGGAACCACCAGAAGTTCTCCGGCAAGAAGATCGAGTACTTCGATCCGGAGGAGAATGTCTCCTACACCCCGTACGTCATCGAGACGTCCATCGGCGTGGACCGCATGTGCCTGGCCGTCCTGGCCCACAGCTACACGGTCGAGAAACTCGAGAACGGCGAGGAGCGCGTCGTGATGAAGATTCCCGCCCCGCTCGCCCCGATCAAGGTGGCCGTCATGCCGCTCGTGAAGAAGGACGGCCTGCCCGAGGTGGCCCAGAAGGTGGTCGACGAGCTCAAGTACGACTTCTCCTACCAGTACGACGAGAAGGACTCCATCGGCAAGCGCTACCGCCGGCAGGATGCCATCGGCACCCCGTTCTGCGTGACCGTGGACCACGACACCCTCGTGGACGGCTGCGTCACCGTCCGTGACCGCGACACGATGACCCAGGAGCGCGTGAAGATCGAAGACCTCCGCGCCCTCATCGACAAGAAGGTCTCCCTGACGAACCTCCTGCGGAACCTGTAGTTCCTTCGCTGCGCCCGGAAAGAAAGGAAGCCCGACCGTTTGGCCGGGCTTCTTTCATTGCAGTTCCTTGACGATCCGCTCCAGTCCCACGTAGTCGCGGAGGATCCAGAGGATGTAGCGGATGTCCACGCATACGCATTTGTTGTAGTCGGGGGTGTAGGAGACGTCGGAGGCGAGGGATTCCTTGTTGCCGTCGAAGGCGAGACCGATGAGTTCGCCCCGGGCGTTCAGGACGGGGGAGCCGGAGTTTCCGCCGGTGATGTCATTGTCCGTGAGGAAGTTGACGGGGCCGTCATAATTGCGTACGGCCTCGACGAAAGACGGTGGCAGCGCGTAGTCGTGCTGCGTGGCGTCGTACTTTTCAAAGAGCCCTCGGTTCGTCGAGAACCACGACGTATAGACGGCGTCCCAGGGTTCCAGCGGGGCCACGCGGCCGTAGGTGAGGCGCATCGTGGAATTCGCATCGGGGTATTGGACGACGTTCCGGGCGGCCCGGTCCGCATACAGGGCCCGGGTATAGCGGCGCGTCAGTTCCGTCAGGTCGCCGGTGTGCCGCTCCCGCTCGTTGAAGGCCGTTATTTTGACTTCTGTGATGAAATCCATCAGTTGGAGGGGATGGGTCCACAAATGCGTCGCCAGGGCCGTAAAATCGCCGTTAAAGGCCTTCCGCAGCGAATCCTGCCGATGGCCCACGACCTCGGCCGGGATGTGGCCGAAATACTCTTCCAGCGCATAGGCGAGCAGTTCCTTCTCCACGCGGGGGTCCAGTTCGGCGATGCCCCGGCGGTAGATTTCGTCCCGGGCCTCGTCGGTCTTCGCATTGGACATCCGGAGCATCGTGGGGGCGATGCGGATGCCGCGGACCAGCGTCTCGCGGTAGTAGGTCTTTTCCCGTTCGACGTCCTCGATGGCGGCGTACTCGTCGGCGAGGGCTTGCAGGAGGTCGGCGGGGAGTGTCTTTTCCTGCTCCCGCTTTTCATCCACGACGCGGAAACGCTTGAAACACTGCGCTTCCCCTTCCTGCATCTCCTGCACGTTGGACAGGGAGAAGAACCAGTCGGAGTACTTCCTCCGCACTTCGGGATCGGCATCCATCCACCGGCGGACGGTTTCCATCTGAGCGCCGCGGAGGCGGTTCGTCACCGGAAGCGACACGCGCTCCTGGTAATCGACCTTGTAGGACGAGGCATAGCGGTCGGTCCGGCCGGGATAGCCGATGACCATCGCGTAGTCCCCTTCCCGGAAACCGGCTTCGGAGATTCTGAGGTGCCAGGGCGACACCAGCGGTTCGCCATGGTCGTAGATGCGGTAGAGGGCGAAATCGGCCTTGTGCTGCGGCCATTCCCAGTTGTCTTCGTCCCCGCCGAAGGCCGATACCGACACGGGCGGAGCGCCTACGAGGCGGATGTCCGTGTATTTCTTATAGAGCGAGAGGTAGTATTTTTCCCCGGCCCACATCACGTCCAGCGAGGCCTCCAGGCCCGTCCGGGCAGCATAGCGGCGCTCCAGGATGGAGGAAAGCTTCCGGGAACCGAACCGTTCGCCCCTCCGGGAGAGCGAATCGGACACCGCCGCGACCTCGTCCGTCACGTCCAGCACCCGCTTGAGGAAGAACACCTGCTTCCCCTTCAGCGGAATCTCGTCTTTCCGGAAAAAGGCCCAATAGCCGTCTTCCAGGTAGTTGTAATCGGCATTGGACAGTTCCGCCAGGTCGCTGTAGGCGCAGTGGTGGTTCGTGATGAGGAGCCCCTCGTCGGAAATCACGCTGGCTGTGCAGTAGAACCCCAACGACACGATGGCGTCGGCGACCGTGGCTCCGGGCGCGTCGGCATTGTAGATTTCCCCGGCGGAGAGCTGCAGTCCCCGCTCCTGCATCTTCTTTTCCAGGGCCTCGTTCAGGGCGTGGATCATCCACATCCCTTCGTCGGCCATGGCCGCCACCGGCAGGAGCGCCAGGGCGGCCAAGAGTACCAGACGTTTCATAATTAATTAGTTACGCACGCAGCGGAGCGGACCGGCGATGCGGTAACTCACCTTGGTGCCGTTGCAGGTGTATTCGGCCTCGGTGGCCTTGTTGGTCATGGGCATGAAGCCGAAGAACTGGAGGTTCTTCACACCGGAAGTCTCGTCGCCGGAGGTATTGTAGGTGACGCCGGCGTAAGTGGAACCGCAGAACATGCCGGAGGAGATTTTGTCGGGATAACCCTTGACCCAACCCATGATCGTGCCGGAGGTCTTCGTGTTGTCCTGGATGGAGATGGCGCCGTAGGCTTCCATGTTGAAGCCGTCCTCGTTCAAGAGGGCGATCGAACCGTTGGATCCGTTGTAGTAAGGGGCGTCGGCATTGGTCTCCAGCGGGGTGACGGCCTTGCCCACGAGCGCGATGATATCGGCACCGGTCGGCACGTGCCAGCCCTTCGGGCAGATGCCCTGGGCGCCTTCGAGCGCCTCCGCCTGCGCGACGCTGGTCAGTTCGCCGACTTTCAGGCCCAGGGCGACTTCGGCCTGGTACAGATAGCCACGGGCGGCGACGACGGCCGGATCGGTGGAGAACTCGGCGCCGGAGTTGTCGGCCTTGACCTGGACGGGGGCGAAAACGCCGGCGGTGACGGCCGTGAGTTCCGTCGCAGGGGTATAGCCCTCGGGCAGATAGGCGAGGTTCTGGGTCATCCACCACTTGCCGTCTTTCATCTGGGCGACGCCGTAACGGGTTCCGTCATACAGGATGTAACCGTCCGTCAGATGCTCTTCAAGCGCAGGGCCGCCGCCGGTGATCTCGCCGCCATCGGTCCAGTTTTCGATCTCGCCGGCAAGGACGACCTTGATCTCTTCCTTGTTCACGATGATGGATACGGAGTACTGCTTGCCGGGCTCGAGGGTGGCTTCGGCGAGTTGCTGGGAGAGTTCCTTGCCGCCGGCAGTGACGACGACAGTCGGGGTGACCGTCTGGCCGGGAACGATGGCGTAATACTTGTCGTCCTTCCCGAAGGCCGTGATTTCCTGCCACTTGGCATTCATGTCGACTTTCGCCGCCAGGTTTTCGTCAATCAGGGCGACAGGGATGATCTCTTTGAAGGAGACCTTTTCGATGTCGGCGCCGGAGTTGTTCTTGACCGTGACGACCAGCCGGCTCAACTGGTGCTTGAACACCACGGAAACGGCATTGGCGGAAGGCAGAACGCCCTCTTTGACCGCGGAAATAAAGTCGGAAGAAGCGGTTCCCTTGGACTGGTCCGCCTGGACGGAGAACCGGGTGGGGAGGTCCTCGGTGTCAATGTACGGATAATAGGCCTTGAGGGTGGCCTCGTCCGTGCCCTCGCTGTACCAGTTGAGACTGCCGGAGAAGGCGGATCCGTCATAGGTGAGTTTTTCGTTGGTGGCATAGGCGCCGGCCGTCCGGGTGATGGTGAGGCCGATGGCGTCTCCCTTCTCGAAATTGGTTTCGGTGGCCCGGGTCACGACCGGCTCCAGGCGCACGGCATACCGGGAGAAATCGACCGGCTGGGGGTCGGTCTTCGGGGTCTTTTGGCAGGCGGCAAGGGTGAGGAGCGCCAGGCCTGCGAGGAGAATGCTTCTTTTCATGGGGACAGTATGTTTGATGCTTTAAAACTTGTATCCGACGGTGAGGTTGCCGATTTCCCGGTTATATCCGCCCATTTTCGTCAGACGGAGGGACCGGTTCCACTGGCCGTCCAACTGGAGGTACAAACCCTTGACGGCAGTGATGCGCCAGAGGATGGCTCCGGCCACGCCATAGCGGGGGACCATCTGATAGTCCATCTGTTTGAGCCAGTTGACCGTTTGCCGGGAACCCGTGTCCTCCTCCTCGTCCCGGCTGCGTCCGCGGTCCCGCCACAGGCCGCCGCCGGCGAGGGCTTCGACCACCAGGTCCACCGGTCCGAAAGAGAAGGAAGAGAACAAGGTGGCCGTCCCAAGGTTCCGCTTGGTCTGGTCCCCGCCGGAGAGGGCGGACCGTTCGACCCATCGGCGGCCGTCCAGGTCGATTCCGACCCCCTTGACGGCGCCGTGCAGGAAGCGGGCTTCGTATCGGAGACCGAAACGCCGGCTCAACCGGTCCGACAGGGCAGTGGATCCGTCTGCGTCGATGGCCCTCAGCTGGTCGCGCTCGCGTCCGTAGGAGATGCGGTAGCGGTGGTCGGTGTTGTCGGCCAGGAAGGACTGCTCGACGAATACCGAGACGGTGCTTCCCGGGAACTTGAATTCCCCGAAGCCGGCAGCGCCGGCCTGTCCGCGTTTCCAGAGCCACTCCAATCCTGCGGTAAACTCTTCACTGTAAAAGAGTTCGGAAAAACCGTGGGAGAGTTCCATGACGGGGAACGCCCCGGCGGCGTCCACGAATCCGCCATAGCGCATGCCCTTGTCCAGGAAGAGGGAGGGGGTATCTTCGCCTGTCTTCTTCGCATGGACCTGCTCCGTCCGGAGGCGGAAGACATAGGAAGATGCCAGGCCCATGTTGTCATCCATCACATAGGTGACGGTGGGCTCCAGGCGAATGTTCAGGCCGAATGCCGAGTGCCGGAGATCGGTCCGTTTTCCCGAATAGGCCGCTTGGACGGAGCCTTTGATACCGGCCGCCCACTCGTAACCGAGGTCCGTGAGGAAACCGGCTTCCAGCCGTCCGGTTTCGCGGGACTTCGTTCCCGGGGTGAATTCCAGGAGGTCCACCGGGAAATAGCCCGGCTCCAGGAACATCGACGAAGCCATTTCCATTCCCGTCTTTTGCTCGATGGACAGACTGCCCTTCCAGGATGTGTTCTTGCCGTGGCGGACGCCGGCGGCGCGGGCGCCGGCCGACCATTGGAACAGCGGCATGTCCACCGACCGGAACCGGCCCTGTTCCACCCCGCCCCAAAGGGCGGCTTCACCCTGGGAGTCCGGACGGTCCGGATCCAGGCGGATCAGTCCGATTTCCTGGCCCTGGGCCAGGAGCGGAAAGAAAAGCAAGGCGAACAAGCCGGTTTTGAATAAGTTCTTCATGAAGAAATAGTTAAAAGTCATATCCTATTTTGATTGTCGTATTTCCGCGTTCTGCTCCCGGCAGGAGGACGATGCCGATGCCGTGGAGCCAGGAGCCCTCCGCCTGGAGGTAGAGGCCCTTGACTGCCTTCAGGTGATATGTGAGCGTCAGCCCGCCGCCGAGACGCGTGGTGGAGAAGTATTCCATCTTCCGGTCCCAATCGGCCTGGAGGCGGAACGGTTTGCTCTCTACCGTATCGGTTCCGCCGGAAAGCCCTTGTTCCTTCCAGGTTCCGGTCCCGCTCAATACCCTGACATTCAAGCCGATGGGCCCAAAGGCAAAGGCGGCGGACAGGGTGGCGGTGCCGTTGTACCGGTCCGTTTTGTCCTCATAAGGGTACATCAGGTACGATTTCTCCGTCCAGGCACCGCCGCGCAGGGTGGCCTGCAGCATCCGGAGCGCGCCCTCGTGGAAGCGGATCCGGTAGGAAAGGTCCGCAAATCCCCAGGATCGGTCGGAAACGGCATTGTAGGCATATACGACAGGCGTCGTCACGCCGCCCTCCGTTTTCTTGTCCAGGACGGCTTCCTTCAGCTGGTCGGACTGGATTTCAATCCCGAACCGGAGGACGTGATCGACACTTTCCCGCCGCCAGGTTCTTTCCAGGTGTCCCTTTGCCAGGAAGCCCGGATACCGGAACCAGTCATATCCTTTCTCTCCTACGGTGCCGTGTTTCCAGAGGAATTCCACTCCGCCGGACAGTGCACCCAGGGCGTTGAAGGTAGTTGCGAAGCCATGGGCATATTCCCGGACCGGGAAGATGCCGACGCCGGCTTCGTCCAGGTGGATGCCGTCACCGTCCCAGACCTGGTAGGTCCCGTAACGCATACCTTTGTCCAGAAAGGCGTAATAAGACTGGTCCGTTGCACTGCCAACCTGTTCGGCATCAATGCTTTCCGTCCTTTTCTGGAAAACATAGGCAATCGCGCCGCCTCCGGATTCGTCAAAGAAAGAGAAGGTGGGCTCCACGCGGAGCGACATGCCGTAGGTCGTATGCCGGATATCCTTGCGCTTGGCGTAATTGGCTGCCGTATAGGTCGTTTTGACGCCTGCGCCGAACCCGTCTGCGATTTCCGTCAGGAATCCCCCGTTCAGGCGGTAAGTCTGCCTCGCCTTGTCTCCCGGGGTGAATTCCAGCACGTCCACCGGGAAATAGCCCGGTTCCAGGAACATGGACGTGAACATGTCTTTCCCTTCCACCTGCTCGAAGGAGAAGGCGCCGGTAAAACTGGTGCGTTCCCCGTGACGGACGCCCTGGGCGGAGGCGCCGGCCTTCCACTGCGAGGAAGGGGCGAAAGCGGGATGGAAGCCGCCGGCCTCGTAGCCGCCATAGAGCTGCGCCGACCCCTGTACGGGACGGTTCGCGCCCAGGCGCACAAGCCCGATCTCCTGGCCCTGGAGGGCCAGCGGGACGAGGAGGCTAAGGATGAAGGCTCTGGATCTCGCTTTCATAGAAGTCGTTGCTGGAATTGTTGGTATCGGCGAGGACCTCGTAGCCGTTCCCGGCCGAGGCGGCCTCGTCCACGCGCCGCCGCAGCGTGTGGCCTTTGAAAATGTCGCTCAGGAGGACGAACCCGGCATCGGCCGCCGGCGCCAGCCGTTTCCCGTTGGAGGAAGAGCGTCCGTCGAACACCTCCACCGCATCCACAATCCATTCGTAGGGCACTTTCACGATCCGGTCCGCGGCGTTTCCGGGCGTCACCTGCACCACATCGGGCTGCAGGACATAGTCGCCGGCGGGCACCGGTGTCCGGAACAGGACCAGAGTGGGCGACGACAGGGAGATGGTATTGGCGTTGGACTGGCCCGTCTTGATGACCACCTGCGCATATCGTTCCGGCCTGACCAGGTCCCCCGGGGCCGGATGGTAGGTGGGATTCGGGAAGTAAGTCGGGTTGTAACAGGTAAATACGTCGCTTCGGTTCAGATTTACCGACAGCGGGTACTGAAGGGTATGGTCGATGGCGCCGCGGAGGGCGACGACGGCGTCCTCGCCGGGGCCCAGCGGGAAATCCCGCCCGCTGCCCGGAAGTTGCCAGACCACGGTCACGACCGGGGCGAAATCCGGGAAGACGCTTTCCCCGGTCACTTCGTCGCGGGTTACCCAGGCGTTCGTGGCCGTGCTGTTGTAGGGCGACAGGGTGCCGAAGCACAGACTGTCCAGATAGGCCGTCTCGGAGTCGTTGTTGTGGATGATGAAGTACTGGTCGCTCTGGTAGGTGCCTTCCTGCGGGGCTTTGCTGCACCCGCCGGTGTAGATTTCCTTGATGACGAGGGTGCCGGCCCGGGAATGGGACAGGGGCAGGTCCACGATGCGGCGTCCGGTGACGATGACCTTGTCGGCCGTGCCGTTGAAGATGTCGCGCCCGGTCCGGTCGCTGCAGGAAATGCGGTAAATGCCTGGCGGAACGGAGA
The DNA here is from genome assembly GCA_902781705.1 of uncultured Bacteroidia bacterium. Lineage (GTDB taxonomy): Bacteria > Bacteroidota > Bacteroidia > Bacteroidales > UBA932 > Cryptobacteroides. Next base: position 43,154 of record CACZKE010000005.1, on the reverse strand, counting down.
TTTCAGCGAGGCCTCGTCGGTCCGTGCGGGCCGTATAGACCGCACCGGAAGAAACTTCCTCGATGCGGATGACGGCTCCTTCGTGGACGGCGTCCGCGTAGCCTTCCGGATATACGGCATTCACCGACAGAAGTTGCAAGGCGTCTGGCCAGGGGCTCTTGTAATCCCCGGAGAAATCCTGCGAGCAACTTCCTGCCAGCAGGGCAAGCAAACCTATGAGAATCAGTCGTTTCATAGTTTGATCCGGCAGGTAAGTCCGTAGTAGAAGGCCGGGGTGAAGATGGCGCTCACACCGGTGGCCCGGCTTTTCCGGTACGGACGGGCGTTGGTGAAATTGTTGGCGAAGAAGGAGAAGGAAACGTGTTTCCCGATCTCCTTCGTAATGCTCAGGTTGGCCGACAGGTACGGATCATAGCCGTCCTGGGCGAAGGTATAGATGTTTCCCGAGCGGAGGATGAGCCGCTGCAGGGCCGGGTCCTCCGCCGATGTGGCCGTCCAGGCGTGCTCCTGGCCGTCCAGGTCCAGGTAGGCGATGGGATAGACGGCGGTGTAACTGTTTCCGTCATAAATGTTTCCGCCTGTAGGAGTGAAACTGTCCGCCGAGACGGTAAAGGCATGGGAAGAGAGGTTTTGGGCGTTCCGGAGCAGCGTTGCCTCCACGCGGCAGGTAATGACGAGCCGGGCCTCGGGGATGTGGGTGATGGCGGTCAGGTTCGCGTCCAGCCAGTCGGTCTTCCGCCCGTTGGCCAGGGAGGTTCCGCCGGCGTAGAGACCCACGTATTCGTAGGAGCGGTCCGGGAGGGAGGAATGCGACCAGCCGGCCTGGTAGTTGGCCGCGGGGTTCTCGTCCATCGTCTCCGTGTGCGTGTATGCGGCGTCCAGGCGGAGGCGCGTCCGGACGGGACGAATCTCCGGGAAGTCCACGGTCAGTTCCGCGCCGGTGCGCACGATATCGGCTCCGCCACGCTGCATCCGGTTGCCGGCGAAGGTCCGGTCCTCCACGCGGACGTCCATCGGTGTGAAGTAGTCATCGACATTTCCGCGCAGGTAAACGGCGCCAGTTTGGTGGTCAACGACCATTTCGGGCGTCGTTGGCATCTCGAAGCCCGCCGGGACGCGCAGCGAGACATAGGAGAACGGCGTGTAGAGGTTCGTCAGCTCGTACGGGTCCTTCGTGACGTTGCGGAAGGCGGCGAGCCCGACCTTCCAGCCCCGGTTTTCATAGTCGAAACCCACCTCGGCATTGCGGTTGGACTGCCAGCGGAGGTCGGGGTTGTAGGTCATCGTGTACGGAATCGTGTAGTACAGGTAGGAGGCGCTGTCTCCGTGCGAGAAGCCGAAGGTCTGGATGTCCCGGTACTCCTGCCGGGGGAACAGGATGTAGAAGCCCGGCAGTTTGTAGGCGATGCCCCAGCCGCCGCGGAGGGCCAGCTGTGGCGTGACGTTCCACCGGGCGTTCAGCCGTGGGGACAGCGTCTGCAGGTTCTTGTACTGCGTTCCTTCGATGAAGGTACGTTCTCCCCGCAGGCCGGCGCTGACCTCCAGCCCCTTCCAGGAGAGTTTCTCCTCGGCATAGACGGCGAGGTTGTGCATGTACGGGTAGTCCGTATAGGGTCTTGGCCGGTATCCGTTCGCCGCCAGGGCGGGGTCCTCATAGTACTCTCCCAGGCCGATGTTGCCGTCGGCCTTCCACTGCACACCGGCCTTGAGGACGCTCTTCACGGCGCCGAAGTGGTGCAGCCAGTCGTACTTGAGGGAGGCGGCGTAATCGAGTTCCCTGGAGTCCGTGATGCGGTCGGCGTAGAAGGTGAGGGGCAGCGCGGTCGCCAGGAAATACCCTTGTTCTTCCGCGTGAACGGCGGGTTGGGACGATCCGAAGGAGTTGTACAGGTGGTCGTGCGTCCGGTTGTCGTGGTAATAGACGGATCCTTCCAGGCTCAGGTTCGTGACCCAGGAACGACCCAGCATCCACACCAGTTTGGCATGCGGCGTCAGGAGGTTGTCCCGGGCCTTCGTGAACTCATTCGAGAAAGCGTCCGGGTCGTCCTTGCTGTCCATCCCGCCCACGTTGCCGGAGATTCCCGCCTCCAGCCGCAGCACGCGGGCGAAGGTCCGGGAATACTCCGCCGTGAAGCCGCGGCGGGTGTAAGACGTATAGGGAGAGGTGAGTTTCTGCGTCGCCCGGGTCCATTCCCCGCTGATGTTCAGCACACCGTCGCCCAGACCGAAACCCTTGGACACGGACGTGTTGTACGTGCGCGGATTGACGGAAAAGACCACCTGCACGGGTGTACGGCCTTTTTTCGTCGTTACCCGCACCATGCCGCTTCCCAAGTCTCCATATTCGGCCGAGGGGACCCCGGAAATGACCTCCACGGACTCGATGTTCTCTACCTGGAGACTGCGCGTGTCCACGCCGGCGAGGCCGCCGAAGGCCGCGTTGTCGCCCATGCGGACGCCGTTGACCTCCACGGCTGTACCGAAAGCCGCGTTGCCGGCGGTGGATCCGCCGCCGCGCACCGTCAGTTCCGAAGCGGCCGTCAAGTCCGGATTCACGGTCTTGCCGCCCGGCATCAGGGCGGCGATATTGGAAAGGCCCGACGCCTGGAGATGGTCCAGGGCCGTCCGTTCGATCTTGCGGGTGGTGTTGAGGTTCTCCCGGGACTGCTCGGCCGTAACGACAACCTCGTCCAAGGCCAGGGTCTGCTCCTGAAGGACGACCGTAAGCCCATCCAGGGCCCTTTCCACCTTCAGGGTCCGTACATCGGGCGCATAGCCCAGGCATTCCGTCTCCATCCGGTAGGAGCCGGGCTCCACGGCGTCAAAGACGAATCGGCCCTCCCCGTCGGTCACGGCCCAGAGATAGTTCTCGTCCAGGCGCACGACCGCACCGGCCACCGGGTCTCCGGAAGGCCCCGTCACGCGTCCCCGCACCCGGTATCCGGCCGCGAGGGAGGTAACGCCCAGAAGGAGGAAAAGGAATATGGAGAGCAACCGTTTCATTCAAACGCAAAGATAGGGTATTTTCCGGCATGCTGCAATCCCCATGTGTAGCGATGACGGGCTTATTTCTTCCGCAACAGGCACAGGCCCAGGAAAGTAAGGGCCGCATTCACCAGCAGGAGTTCGTAACTGAACCGGTATCCCCCGAACCACCGTTCCGAGTTGAGTTGGAGGACCAGGCAGATGGCCGGTGCGACCAGGGCGACGATGGGCACGTACTTGTCCTTCACCGCCTTTTTGGTGAGGATGCCGAAGGCGAAGAGCCCCAGGATGGGCCCGTAGGTATAACTGGCCAGTTTGTACACCGCGTCGATGGCGCTGGTGCTGTTCAGGGCGTTGAACACGATGACGGTGACCGCCATCAGGACGGCCATTCCGATGTGCACGGCCTTGCGGACCTTCACGTCGCCGCCCTTCCCCAGGATGTCCACCGTGAAAGAGGTTGTGAGGGAGGTCAGGGCCGATCCGCCCGCCCCGTAGGCGCTGCAAACGAGCCCCAGGACGAACAGGACGCCCACGATCCCCGGCAGCAGGCTGCTCGTCGCGACCGCCGGGAAGAGCCGGTCCCCCGTCTCCGCGATGCCGTGGGCCGCCGCAAACTGGTAGAGCAGGGCTCCCAGGCACAGGAACAGGGCGATGACGACCGTCTGCAGGAGACTGCTCACGACGAGGTTCTTCTGCGAATCCCGGGTGTCCTTGCAGGACAGCGTACGCTGCATCATATCCTGGTCCAGCCCCGTCATGGCGACGACCGTGAACAGTCCGCCCAGCAGTTGTTTCCAGAAATACTGCGGATGGTTCACGTCGTCGAAGAAGAAAACTTTCTCATGGATCCGGATTCCGCCGAGGTCCTTGCCGATGAGGATGACGCACAGGGTCACGGCGACGACCATGCACACGGTTTTGAGGACATCGGTCCAGATGACCGATTTCACCCCGCTCCGGTAGGTATAGACGAGACAGACGCCCACGTTGCACAGGACGTTCAGCCAGAAGGGCAGCCCTAGCGGGTCGAACAGCAGCAGTTGCAGCGTCAGGCACACGAGGAACAGACGAACGGACGCCCCCAGCATCTTGGACAGGAAGAAGAACCATGCCCCCGTCCTGTAGGCACCCATCCCGAACCGCTTCTCCAGGTACTGGTAGATGGACACGACGTCCAGGCGGAAATACAGCGGCGTGAGCACGAAGGCGATGACCAGGTAGCCCAGGAAAAAGCCGATGCACATCTGCAGGTAGCCGAATCCGCTCGTCCCCACCATGCCGGGCACGGACACGTAGGTGACCCCCGACATGCAGGAGCCGATCATGGCGACGGCGACGACGGTCCAGTGCGTCTTGCGGCCGCCGGTATAGAATACATCCTGTCCGTCCTTCTTGCGGCCGGACAGCCAGGAGACGATGGCCATCGCGGCGAAATACGCCAGGATGGTGATGAGAACGGCGTAGGGGGTCATTTGAGATTCTCCTTATGGGCCCGTCCGACGGGCAGCGGCGTCTCCACGCCGACGAGTTTCACGGACGTCGCCTTCTTGCTCTCGATCCGGTGCACCGGGATGACATAGGAGCGGTGGATCCGGACGAATTTCCCTTCCGGAAGGAGTTCCAGCAGGGATTTCAGCGTCATCTGCGGGACGACGTCCTCCCGGTTGTCCAGGTGGATGCAGGCGTAGTTGTTCCGGGCTTCGATATACTGGATGGCGGCCAGGGGCAGCGTGATGTCCTCATAGCCGGCCTTGACGGTCACGGTCTCCCCCGCGACGGCCTGGGCCGCCCGGACTTCCACGTCGTTGCGGACCGCCTCCTTCTCCTTCTCTTCCTTCCGGGCGGATTCCAGGGAGCGGATCTTGGCGGCGAGGATGCCGGTCGCGAGTCCGGTGCCCATCGCCGCGATGTACAGGACCCAGACCGCCTGCTGGTACAGATACAGGCGCGGCGGGTGGTCCAGGTCGATCTCCTGCGGAAAGGGGACTTTCCGGATGCTCATGAGGAAAGTGAGCACCGCCGTGAGGAAAAGGAGGGCCACGCCGCTCCAGAGCCGGCCTTTCCCGGCGGTGAACAGTTTCGGGAGGATTTGCCTGCCCAGGTACCAGCACAGGTACACCCAGAGCAGATAGACGACCACGTCCGCCGCCTTCCAGGCCACCCACTCCTCCAGCGGGAACACCGACATCAGGCACGGCAGGATGCCCAGGCACACCAGCAGGTCCACCCAGGTTTCCGCGGAAGCATTCAGGTTCTTTTTCAGGGGCATGACAGGACTATTGGACGCGGCGGGCATCGGAGACAGGGACCGGTTTTCCGTCGAAATAGGCGACGATCCGGGCGTCGGGGAACCCCAGGATCCGGACTTCGTTCAGGTGGCCGAGCGCCTCGGAGAACGTGCGGAACTGTCCGACTGCATAGGTGTACCGGAGCGAGGAGGTCAGCCGTTCATAGACCGGACTCAGTCCCCGGATCTCGTCCAGCGTTGCATGCCGGGCCGATGTGAAAAGTTCTATCTGATAGACGATTCCCTCCGGAAGCGCCGTGCTTTGGGCGAAGCGTCCGACCGGGGCGACCTTGAACGTTTCCCCGCTTCTCTGCGGGACGGCCGCGACTTTCATCCGGAGTTTGGCGCCGAGGGCGTTCTTGGTGAAGGTGTAACTGGAGCGGGCGCCCACGACTTCGCGGTCGGCGCGCTCGGAGGTTTCCACGACCCCGCGTTGCAGGAACGACTGTTCGATGCGGCGTATGGTCCGGTTGGTTTCCTCCAGTTCTTTCCGGAGCGGGGCGAGGGCCGTCTCTTTCTCCAGGATGCTTGCGGTGAGGGCCGTCCGGCCGTCCCCGGGGTCTTCCGAGAGGGCGGTCCGGAGTTTGTCCAGCACGCGTTCGTAGGCATAGATGCTGTCCCGGAGGGCACGGGCCTCCCCCATCTTGAGCATGTACAGGCGCGTGTCGTCGTTGGACGGGGCCGCCTCGGAAACGGCGGAGCCGTTGTCCATGCGGGCGGGATCGCTGAGCGGATGCAGGGCGCACAGGTGGGCGAGCGCCTCGGGGTCCCGGACCGGCGTGCGGACGGGATTGTCCATCCTTTCAATTACATAGATATAGACGCTGTCCGCAGCGCAGTCGCGGTTGGAGGCAAAGAGCGTGTAGCGTCCGTCGGCCGAATCGGCCATCAGGAAATCGTCTCCGGGGGAGGAGAAAGGGAACCCGAGGTTCACCGGTTCGCCCCAGGTCCCGGCTTCGTCGTCCCACGTGGACCGGTACAGGTCATACCCGCCCATCCCATGGAAGCCGTCCGAGGAGAAGGTGAGCGTCTTTCCGTCGGCCGAGAGCATCGGGAACACCTCGTTGCCCACGGACAGCAGGTTCTCGCCCATCAGCGCGGGGGCCGACCACAGGGTGTCCTGGTCCCGGGAGACATACAGGTTCCGGACGCCGGCCGCATCGACCGTCGAGAAATACACGGTCCGGTCCCCTTTCGGGGCGTAGGTGGGAAACGCGGATTCGGTGAGGTCCAGGGCGTTGGGACCGAGGCGCCAGCCCTGGTTCTTCAGAGGATAGAACAGGAAAAAGTCTTTCCGGGAGAAACGCTCGCGGGCGACGACCACGGGATCGGCGCAGAAGTCCGTCATGTTCAGGGCGTTCTGGCTGTCCCCGGCGTTTTCTCGAAGGAGGCGGAGCGTATCCGCATCGGCGGTCCGGGCGGCGGCGCGGGCGTAGAGTTCCATCGCTTCCTCGAACCGGTACGACCGGTGCAACCGGGTCCCTTCCCGCAGGAGGGAATCCGGCTGGGCCCGGAGGCCGGAGGCCGCCAGGAGGAGCAGCAGGATGGAAAATAACCTTCTTCTCACCTCGAAAATGTGCGTTTGACAGGTGCAAAATTAAGAAATAGTTTGCAGAATCTTCGTTTATCAGAAAAAATTCGTACTTTTGTACCCTTATTTTGCCGAGGTCTGCGAGGTTCGGTCCTTGCAGGCACGGCTTGATGTGGAGAAACAATAAATTATAATAACTAAAAAAATGCAAAGCAAAGGTTTAATCAGACTTTTCGCCATCCTGCTCGCCATCGCCAGCATCTGGCAGCTTTCCTTCACCGCGGTGACCCGCATCCAGGAGAAGAAGGCTGCCGAATATGCCGCCGCCAAGGCCCAGCAGTATGTCGAAGCCAACCCGGTTGCCGCCGACGTCCGCGAGTTCGTCCTCGACTCCGTCGCCAACATCCGCAACCGCGCCTATGTCGATTCCATCAGCAACGAAAAGGTCTATCTCGGATATACCTACCAGGATGCCAAGGAGAAGGAGATCAACCTCGGCCTTGACCTCAAGGGTGGTATGAACGTCATGCTGCAGGTGCAGCTCCAGGACCTGGTGAAGGCCCTCGCCGAGAACAGCGCGGACCCCGATTTCGTGAAGGCCCTCGACATCGCGAAGAAGAACAACGTGAACTCCAGCCAGGACTTCATCGGCCTGTTCGAGGCCGCCTGGGCCGAGAACGCGAACGGCCGCCGTCTCGCCGAGATCTTCGGTACCTACGAACTCCGTGACAAGGTGAAGCCCGAGTCCACGGACCGCGAGGTCATCGAGGTCATCCGCGGCGAGGCCAAGAGCGCCATCGACAACTCCTTCAACGTCCTGCGCAACCGTATCGACCGTTTCGGCGTCACCCAGCCGAACATCCAGCGCATCGAGAACAGCGGCAAGATCCTCATCGAACTCCCGGGCGTCAAGGACCCGGAGCGTGTCCGCAAACTCCTGCAGGGTACGGCCTCCCTCGAGTTCTGGCCCACCTTCCAGGGCAATGAGGTGAACCTCTACGCCGCCGACGCCCGCGTCCGCGAGATCCTCACGAACCTCGGTGACAGCACCGTGGTCGCGAACCCGCTGCTGTCCATCCTCCAGCCCAGCGGCTGGAACAACGCCTGCATCGGTTTCGCCGCCGGCGTGGACACCACGACCGTGAACCGTTACCTGGCCATGGCCGAAGACGTCCTCCCGCAGGGCTTCCGCGGCCTCTGGACCGTCAAGCCGTCCGAGTTCTTCCAGGGCGGTGAGAACGGCGGTGCCAACGTCTATGAACTCGTCGCCATCAAGTCCACCTCCCGCGACGGCAAGGCCCCGCTCGACGGCGGTTCCGTGACCGACGCCCGTGTGGAATTCAACGGCGCCTCCCGCGGCGGCAACGCCGGCAACCCGTCCGTCTCCATGACGATGAACGCCGAGGGCGCCTCCACCTGGGCCCGCCTCACCAAGGACAACATCGGCAAGCAGATCGCCATCGTCCTCGACGGCCTCGTGTATTCCTACCCGAACGTCCAGGGCGAAATCACTGGCGGCAACTCCCAGATCACCGGCAACTTCGACGTCCAGGAGGCCGAAGACCTCGCGAACGTCCTCAAGTCCGGTAAACTTCCGGCCCCTGCCACCATCATTCAGGAGCAGGTCGTCGGCCCGTCCCTGGGTTCCGCTTCCATCCGTGCCGGTCTGATCTCCTTCCTGATCGCCTTCCTCGTGGTGCTCCTGTACATGGTGCTCTTCTACAAGGGTGCCGGCCTCATCGCCGACGTCGCCCTGCTGTGCAACGTCCTCCTGCTCTTCGGTACCCTCGTCTCCTTCGGCGCCGTCCTCACCCTGCCGGGTATCGCCGGTCTCATCCTGACCCTGGGTATGGCCGTGGATGCGAACGTGATCATCTATGAGCGTATCAAGGAAGAGCTGGCCGCCGGCAAGGGCTTCTCCAAGGCCGTCGCCGACGGTTACAAGAACGCCTACTCCGCCATCATCGACGGTCAGGTGACCACCCTCCTCACCGGTATCATCCTCTACGTGTTCGGTTCCGGTCCGGTCCAGGGCTTCGCCACGACCCTCATCATCGGTATCGTCACCTCCGTGCTGACCTCCATCTTCATCACGCGCCTGATCTTCGACGACCGCATCGCCAAGGGCAAGACCGTGAGCCTGTCCACCGAATGGAGCAAGAACTTCCTGAAGAACACCCATGTCGATTTCATCGGCCTCAAGAAGTACTCCTACATCATCTCCGGCGCCCTGATCCTCATCAGCATCGCATCCATCGCCTTCAAGGGCTTCAGCTACGGTGTCGACTTCACCGGTGGCCGTACCTACGTCGTCCGCTTCGACCAGAGCGTCAAGGCCGAGGATGTCCGCGCCGCCGTGGAGAACACCTTCCAGGTGGCCGCCGAGGCCGCCGGCGAGGACCAGTACTCCGTCGAGGTCAAGCAGTTCGGTGGCGACGCCCAGATGAAGATCACCACCCAGTACAAGAACAAGTCCGAGGACAGCGCCGTGGACGCCGAGATCGAAGGCCTGCTCTACGAAGCCCTCAAGAATTTCTACGCCGCTCCGACTTCCCTGGACGAGTTCACCTCCACCCTCGAGAATCCGAACGGTATCGTGTCCTCCGACAAGGTGGGTCCGACCATCGCCCGTGACATCACCCGCAGCGCGTTCTTCGCCGTGTTCCTGGCCCTCCTCGTGATCTTCGCCTACATCGCGATCCGCTTCAAGGGCTGGACCTGGGGTCTCGGCGGCGTGGTCTCCCTCGCCCACACGGCCCTCATCGTCATCGGCTTCTTCTCCCTGTTCAACGGAATCCTGCCGTTCAACCTGGATGTGGACCAGACCTTCATCGCGGCCATCCTGACCATCATCGGTTACGCCATCAACGATAACGTGGTTATCTTCGACCGTATCCGTGAGCAGCGCGGCCTGCACCCGAAGGACGACTTCCGCGAGACCGTGAATACGGCTCTCAACGCCACCCTCACCCGTACGGTCAACACGTCCGTGTCCACCCTCCTCCCGATGCTCGCCATCGCGATCTTCGGCGGTGAGTCCATCCGCGGTCTGGCCGTGGCCCTCTGCCTGGGTGTCATCATCGGTACCTACGCTTCCATCATGATCGGTACCCCGATCATGTACGACGCCACCATGAAGTCCGTCAAGAAGGAAGAGAAATAATCCCTCGCGGTGACAAAAAGAAAACGGTCCGGTTTTGCCGGGCCGTTTTTTTGCTGCTTGTCGAGGGTCTTTATCCCCGCGACGCGATGCACTCGATCTCTACGAGGGCGCCCTTCGGGAGCGTCTTGACCGCCACGGCGGAGCGGGCGGGGAAGGGCTCGGAGAAGAACTGCGCATAGACGCCGTTCATGGCGGCGAAATCGCCCATGTCGGCGAGGAAGACGGTGGTTTTCACCACGTTCGCGAGGGAAAGGCCGGCCTCTTCCAGGATGGCGCGGGCGTTGAGGAGGGACTGCCGGGTCTGGGCTTCCACGCCCCCTTCCGGGAACGCGCCCGTAGCCGGGTCGATGGGAAGTTGTCCGGAGACGAAAACGAGGCCGCAGCCGCTGTCTATGGCCTGGCTGTAGGGTCCGATGGCCGCCGGGGCGGCCGCTGTGCTGATAGGTTTCATTCTATGGAGTTTAGGATGGCCGCCACTTTGGCAGCCGATGTTACTTTCTTTCCGTCAAGGGTTTCCGAGGCCGAGGCGTGGATTTCCGTGCAGCCGGTCATGGCAAGGATCCGCCCGGCATTCCGGGGCGTGACGCCCCCGCCGGGGAGGATGATGATCCGTCCCGCCGCCCGCTTCCGAAGCTCCCGGAGCATGTCGGAGCCCTCCACGACCGTGGCTCCCTGGCCGGATGTCAGGATCCGGTCGCACCCCAGGGCAATGATCTGTTCCAGCGCGTCGAAGGGTCGTTTGCATACGTCAAAAGCCCGGTGGAAGGTGATGGAGACACGTTTGGAAGGCCCAGGGAAAAAGTGCGAATCATTGGCCGCGTGGCAGAGGTCGGAGCGCATGAGTTCTGCGGCCAGGTTATACGATTCGACCGTTTGGACCAGTCGCTCCATGGCCGGAACGTCCACGTCCCCTCCCGCCGTCAGGCATCCGATGACAATCCCGTCCACACCGGCCTCCAGGGCCTCTTCCACCTGCGCAGCCATCGTTTCCACCTCCTCTTCCGTGTATACGAAATCTCCCGCGCGCGAGCGCACGAGTACGTGTATGATCAAGGAAGGATAACGCTTCCGGACTTCCCGGATCCATTCCACGGGCGGCGTAAGTCCGTCCATTTCCAGGGCCGAGCAAAGTTCGATCCGTCGCGCGCCGCCGGCCACGGCCGCATCGACACTTTCCAGGTTGCCGCAGCAAACTTCCAGGAGGGCCATCTCAGTGCTTCAGGTGGATTTTGATGAGTTCCCGCTTGGTCTCGGAGCCGTAGGCGTACTCGCCCACGTCGATCGTGTCCAGGAGGTACAGGTCGCTGCCCTTGAAGAGGGTGGATTCCTCGGCCGTCGTGCGGATTTCCCGGACCTTGTCCATGGATTCCTTCGGGACGATCAGGTGGCAGGGGATCAGGTAAGCGACCGGATTGATGGCCACCGCATGGGCGACGGAACGCACGCCTAACGGATTCTCGCACAGGGTGGCCAGGTCCGTGTAACTGTACAGCCGCGGCTCCAGTTCAAACAGTTTTTTCCACACGGAAACCTGGAACTTCGTACCGAACAGGCGGAAGTCCTCCCAATGGACCTGGCCTGCCATGTCAACCAGTTCCTCCGTCGTGATTTTACGGGTTGAGACCGCCCCCACGTTCCTGGGGGGCATCTGGGCGATTTTCGCGGCGATCTGCGCGAAATGGCCGTAATCGGCGGACACCGACGCGATCTGTCCGTCCACCTCCGTGACAATCCATTCGGTAACCATAAACGTTGTTTTCTACAAAGATAAGAAAATCAACGACAGACGTTACTTGCGTTTCGCCAGAAGTTGCCCGATGCCCCAGCAGAGGGCGGCGACGGCCATGCCGTTCAGGGAGGCGAAGCCCCAATGGACGAGGTTGGCGACCACGGCGCCGGCGATGACTCCGATGACGGCGCTCCAGTCCACGGCCGCCTCCTTCACCTCCTTCCCACGGTGGGTGAAGTAGTGGAGGATGAGGATGATGCCCACGGGCGGGAGGGTGCAGTTCAGCACGTTCAGCCAGTCGCAGAAGTTCCAGTACAGCCACACGGCAGCGACCGTGCCGATCACGCCGGAGATAAGGACCATCGTCTTTTTCGAGAGGCCGAAGATGTTGGAGAGACCCAGGCCGGCAGAGTACAGGGCGTTGTCGTTGGTGGTCCAGATATTGAGGCCCAGCACCAGGACGGCGAGATAGAAGAGGTTCAGGTTGAGCATGACCTCGAAGATGTCGTTACCGCCCACGTAGATGCTGGAAACCGCACCGAACAGGAACATCAGGCTGTTGCCGATGAAGAAGGCGACGATCGTGGTCCAGAGGCCCACGCGCGCGTTCTTGGCGAACCGGGTGAAGTTCGGGGTTGCCGTACCGCCGGAGACGAAACTGCCCACGACGAGGCCAGCGCCCGCGATAATGCCCAGGTCCTTCGTTCCTTTGGCAAACTGCTCCACAAGCCCCGCATCCCCGCGCTGGATGGCCATGATCATGGCCACGGTGCCCAGGATGGCCACCGCCGGGACGGCGATGTAACTGATGATCGTGAGACTCTTGATGCCGAAATAGGCGCTGGCGGTCATCAGGATGCCGGCGATGACGACGAGCAGGTAACCCTGCCAGGGCATGTGGTCCGGCGTCACGTCCAGCCCCATCAGTTCCTTGGCTACCGGAATGGCGAACATCGCGAGGCCCACGCCGAACCAGCCGATCTGCGTGAAGGAGATCATCGCGCTGGGAAGCCAACTGCCTTTGGTGCCGAAACTCCGGCGGGCCAGCATGTCCAGCGACAGGCCGCTTTCCGCACCGATCCAGCCCAGGGCGCCCGTATAGGCGGCGAGGATGAGGCCGCCCAGGAGGAGGGCCCATACGAAGCCCCACCAGTCCAGCCCGGCGGCGAGCTTCTGGCCCACCCACATGCTGGCGGAGAAGAAGGTGAAGCCCAGCATTACCATGAACATGCTCAGGTTGCTCTTGCGTCCGGCGGCATCCACCGGTGACGTCGTGTAGTCGACATCGATCTTCGGCTTGTTACTCATATTGCTTCAGGATTGTGTTGATTGCGTTGATGCGTTGCAGGGCGATGGTCTCGAGCGACAGGGCGTCGGCCTGCGCGAGCAGCGTTGCCTCCATTTCCCAGAGGGATTCCAGGCCGGGAATTCCTTGGAAGTGATTGACAGAGAGCCACTCCTCATACGAAGTTCCGCGGGGATACCCTAACTTTTCCTCCACCAGGGCCACGGTGTCGATCCGGTCGGCCCGGCCCCAGAGGCCCTCCCAGTACTCCAGCGCCTCGTGGAAATGGACCGGAATCTCGTAGCGCCGCGCGCCGCCGTCGTAGATGATGCATTTCTCCAGCAGCGAGTAAGGATGCTCCAGCACATAGCGACGGAAATCCGGCGATACTGCACCTCCCTTCCAGCCGAAGTCGATGTCCGGGACGTTGATTCCCGAAGCCCCGCGGTCCTCATAGACCGTGAAGACACCCTCATAGAAGAAGCATTCGAAACCCTCGAAGTCGGGGAAGACCTTCCTGATTTCCAGTGTCTTCTCCTCCATCAGGTCGATGGCGCGGGTGCCGCCGACAGTGAAGAACACGATCTTCCGGATGCTCCCGCCCCGTCGGCGGAAACGGTCCACGACCTGGTCCAGGCACAGCCGGAGGGTATCGCCCGTCGCGATGATATCGCCGATGACGAGCGTCCGTCCATGGGTGACACGCAGTTTCTCGTATTTGATGTCCAGTCCCGTAATGACCTGGTTCTCAATGATTCTTTCGCAGGAGACGAAGTGGATGTCCCGCACGCGGATTCCGCATTGGAAACAGGCCTCCTCCACCGGGTAGTTCAGTCCGCCGCGGAGGATGGTGAGGATATCGACATCGCCGCCCTGCGGCAACAAATGACGGAGGGCGGCGGTGGTGGCGGGCAGCATGGACAGGTAGGAATCGAAGCCGACGACTTCCGGAAAAGCCATCAGGCGACGGGTTCCCGGGCTGCTGATCACATGGTAACGGTTGACAAAGGAAGGGGCCTGCAACTCATACAGGCTTGTATCTTCATGCCGGCTGACGAGGTGCAGTCCGGCATCCTGGATACGAGAAGACATAAAAAATCCCGATTAGTTTTAACCGGGATACAAATTTAACGAAAAAGGAGAATTAATCAAAAGAAAATCAATTTTCCCGCAGGTATGGCTTCAACTCTGCCCAGGGAACGGTGACGGAAATCACGCCCAGATAGTAAGGGGCGATGTCGTAGGGTTGCCAATACCAGGTGACGCCGTCCTTGGAGACTTCATAGAATCCGTTCGGGCCCACGAGACTGGGCTCGAAGATTGCGCCGATGGCTTCCTGGTCGTTGTCCAGGGCCTCCGGCAGACGGGCCTGGATGAGGGCGGCGACCGGCTTGCGGAAGCCGTCGGCGAAGAAGGCCTCCTCGGGGACGGTCTCGCCGGTCTTGACGTCGAAGACGATCGGGGTCATCGTGTTCATGCCATGGGCTCCGCCACGATAACCGTAATACTCGATCATGTAGGAAGTGTAGCGGCTCCATTTCCCGGAGAAGTAGCCGTTGATCCGGTCCTCCCAGGAAAGGATGTCCCCTTTCCCTTCGGTCTGCTCGAATTCGTTGAAATACTCGTCCTTGATGTTGTCCTCATACCGGGTAGCCGTTTCCTCCACCGTCGCGGAGGGTCCGTCTTCCAGGTCGAAGGCGGCACTCAGGATTCCGGTCGTAATCTTGTCCAGGACCTCCTGGGAGGCACCCTTTACGGGATAGTCCAGGGAGACGGAGAGAAGGAGGGAATCAGTCCGGCCTTCCTCCAGGGGGATGGCCTGTTCGTCGCTGTAGTTGGCCGTCCGGAGCGATTGGCAGCCGACGGCGAGAAGGACGGCGGCCGCCGCCAGGAATACTTTTTTCATAACAGGATCAGTCATTGTTCATTTCTTCGATATCGACGGGATGTTCCCGTTTGTCTCCGATCAGGTAGCGGGCGTAGTGGTCCGCCATCTTCCAGAAGAACCAGTCGTTCATGTCCCCGAAGCCGTGGCGCTGGCCGGGCAGGAGGACATACTCGAAGCGCTTGTTCGCCCGGATGAGGGCGTTCGCCACGCGGATGGAGTTCGCCGGATTCACGTTGTTGTCGATGTCCCCGTGGACCAGCATCAGGTGCCCTTTCAGGCGGGCGGCGATCTGCGGGTTGGTCTCGATCTTATAGACGAAGGTCGTGTCGCCCTTTTCCACTTTCTCGGCGACGCCGTGGTGCTGCTCGCTCCACCAGCGGTTGTAGATGCGGTTGTCATGGTTGCCGGCGCAGGAGACGGCCGCCTTGAAGAAGTCGTTGTACTGGAGGAGGGCCGCCGTGGACATGAATCCGCCGCCGGAATGGCCGTGGATGCCCACGCGGTTGATATCGATGTAGGGATGCCGCGCCGCCAGTTGCTGGATGGCGTATTTCTGGTCCTCCAGGCCATAGTCGCGGAGGTTCCCGTAACCGTAGTTGTGGTACCACTTGGACCGGTTCGGATGGCCGCCGCGGTTGCCCACGGTGATGACGATCATCCCCAGTTGGGCGAGACGGTCGGTGCGGGTCATGCCGCTGGACCAATAGACCGTATTGGCCTCCACCTGCGGGCCGGGATAGACGTAATCCGCCAGGGCATAGACCTTCGTGGAATCGAAGTCGAAGGGCTTGTAGATGGCCCCGTGGAGGTCCGTGACGCCGTCGGCCGCCTTCACGACGAAGCGCTCCGGGAACTTGTACCCGGCGGCGAGGAGTTCGCTGAAGTCCGCTTCTTCCAGTTCCGTCCGCTTGCCGGCGGCGGAGACGAGGGCCGATGCGGGCTTGCAGTCCACGCGGGAGTAGTTGGCAACGAAGAACTTGGCGTCATCGGAGGCCACGGCGGCGACATTCATGTCGTCCATGTCCAACTGCTGCATCGGGCCGCCCGCGAGCGGGACGCGGAAGGTGTGCATCTGGTAGGGATTCTCTTTTTTGTTCACTCCGCAGGCGGCGGCGAGCAGGTAGCCGTCACCCACGGCCAGCACGTCGTCCACGTGGAAGGCACCTTCGGTGAGGTTGCGCTTGAGGGTGCCGTCGGCCCCGTAGAGGTACAGGTTGGCCCAGCCGTTGCGCTCGGACCACCAGACGAAACTTCCGTCCGGAAGGAACCGCGGGCTGCGGTACTCGATATAGGTGTTCATCCGTTCGGAGACGACGGTTTTGGTGGAGTCGCTTCCCACGTCCACGCGGCAGAGGTCCAACCGCTTGAGGTCGCGGCTCTGGCGCACGAGCCAGAAATGGTCGTTGTCTCCCATCCACTGGCCGCCGCGGAACTCCTTGTAGCGGTCCCTGGCGGTCGCGGGGGCGCTCAGAATGCCGCATTCCTGGTCCTTGAAGGCGATGACCTTCACCGGCTGCGCCTTTCCTTCCGTGTCCATGACGTACAGGAACGGCTTCGGGCCCGGTTCACCCGGCATCTGGTAGTGGTAGGTTTCCAGCGTCGGGCGCGGCTCGGTGACGGAATTGATCACCCAGAAGGGCTTCACCTTGGACATATCCCAGCGGAAGGTCGCGAACTTTCGGCTGTCCGGGGCCCATTCCACCGGGGCGAAATGCCGTTTGGTGGAATCCGTCTCGTTGTCGCCGGCGTAGTTGTCCCCGTTCCAGGAGAATTCTGCCGTGCCGTCCGTGGTAAGGCGCACCTCCACGAGGGTGGAGTCCTTTTCGTCCTTCGCCGCCTTGCGGAGGGACGTGGAATCCATCAGGTACAGGTCGTGGTTCTTCACGTAGATGCCCTTGGTGCCGTCCGGGGAGACATTGGCCCAGGTGGGGTACTTCCGGTCGTGCTCGTCGGTGTCCCAGGTGAGTTTCTTCGAGGCGATGTCCCAGTAGAACCGGTAGGTGACGAACTTGCCGGTCCCCTTGCCCGTGGAATCCCGCTTCTCGGTCTTGGACTTGATGTCGAACTGGAAATACTTGTCCTCCTTGAGTTCCAGCCGGAGCGGAAGGTGCTGGGCGTCATACGGGTCGCGGGTGATCTCGGTGACCTGCATGGCCAGTTTGTCCATGTCGAAGATTTCGCTCTTCTTCCCGGCCACCGGGTCCACGAGGTAGTACTTCGTGCCCTGGGAGGTCTTGTAACTGTACCAGAAGCGGTCGCTGCCGGCGAACCAGTTCGGGGTGATCCGGGTGGAATAGACCATCTGGCCCACCTTCTTCTGGGAGAAGCGTTCGGCGAGTTCGTAGTTGGCCGTCGTGACTTTGCGGGAAGGTTCCCGCTGGGGCTGGGCCACTGCCGTGAGGCTCAGTGTCAGGGCGAGAAGCGGAAGGAATCGTTTCATTTATGGGAGAGTGATTTTCCGGCCTTTGAGACCGGGGGATGAGACGGAAAGGATGATTTCGCCGGGGCCGGTGCGCCGGACGATGGCGGAGGCGAGCCCGTTGAAGGCGTCGGTTTCGGGGCTGTGGAACGGGGCGTGGGACGTGGGGTCGCCGGCATCGGTCGCGAGAATCTCGCCGGGACCGGAGATGCTGAACGACAGGTGGTTATGGGCCTGCAGGACTTCCACTTCGGCGCCGTCCAGGATGCGGGCGGTGACGAAGGTCAGGTCCTCGCCGGCGTAATCGACCTCCAAGGAGGCGGTGGCGGGCTTTCCGGCCGTCTTTGTTTCGGCCTCGGCCCAGGGCTGCCCGTCCTTGTAGGCAACCACTTTCAGGGTTCCGGGTTCATAGACGACCTCGTCCCAGCGGATGCGGTAGCCTTCTTTCTTCTTGATTCCCTGCGACTTGCCGTTGATCAGCAGTTCGGCGCTGTCGCCGGTGGTATAGACATGGACCGGGGTCACCTGGCCTTCGCGGCCGGGCCAGGTCCAGTGCGGAAGGATGTGGACCAGGGGTTTTTCCGGACGCCAGCGGGCCTGGTACAGCCAGAAGCGGTCCTTCGGGAACCCGGCGAGGTCCATGATCCCGAAGTACGAACTCCGGGACGGAAGCGGGACGTCGGCGATGGTCTGTCCCCAGCCGGCGACCATCTTCTTGAAGGCTTCCTTTTCCTCCTCGGTGTGGAAGTTGGTCAGCACGGACGGGTCCATGTTGAAGGGCGTGGGCTCGCCCAGGTAGTCGTAGCCGGTCCAGACGAACTCGCCGGCGCACTCGGGAACCATGTCCTCGAATTCCCACTCGTAATCGGGTTTGGATGCCCATCCGGGGGCGTACAGGTCGTAGGAACTCACCTGGAAAGGCGCATCCAGCGTCCAGCCTTTTCCTTTTTCCTCCGCGACGGGGAAGAGATAGTAGCCGCGGGTGGAGATGCAGGAGGCCGTCTCGGAACCGTACACCGGCTGGCCGGGATGGTCCTTCACGAACTCCGCATACAGGTGCGGTTTGTAATTGAATCCATAGACGTCGATGGTCTCCGCATAACCCTGGGACGCCGCCCACGGGTTGTCGTTGCCGGCCGTGGTGGGGCGGGTGGGGTCCTCGCGGTGGCAGATGTCCGTAAGTTTCTCAGGGATCCACCATTTCGTGCTGTCCCCCTGCTCGCCGCACTCGTTGCCGATGGACCAGATGATGACGGACGGGTGGTTGCGGTCGCGGTGGATCATCGCCACGAGGTCCTTCTCCGCCCACTCGTCAAAGAGTTCGGCGTAGCCGTGCTTCTTCTTGGGCACGGTCCAGGTGTCCGTGAACTCGTCCATCACCAGGAAACCCATCCGGTCGCACAGGTCCAGCAGTTCCGGGGCCGGGGGATTGTGCGAGGTGCGGATGGCGTTGCAGCCCATCTCCCGGAGCTTCTTGAACCGGCGGACCCAGGCGTCGTCATTCCAGACGGCCCCGAGGGCGCCTGCGTCGTGGTGGAGGCACACGCCTTTGAGGAAGGTCTTTTCGCCGTTGAGGTAGAAGCCGTCGGCTTTCCATTCGGCCTGGCGGAAGGCGAAGGGGGTCTCATACACGTCCTTCGGCCCGTCCATGGGCTCCACGACGGTCCGGGCGATGTACATCTGGGGATATTCCGGGTCCCAGAGCGAGACTTGCTCCACCTCGAAAGTCTGGGTGTAGGTCCTTCCGTCTTCCAGGCGCTCGACGCTCCGGGTCTCGGCCAGGATGCGGTCGACGGATCCGCCCGTCCGCTGCTTTTCCCGCCGGATGATGCGGGTGGAGATCACGCCCACCACCGGCTCTCCGGCGTGCTTGAGGGTGACGTCCAGCCGGACCTCGGCATCGGCCGTGAATTTCTTGGAGGGGCTGTTCTCCGCGAACCAGAAGGTGGATTTCTCCAGTTTCCGGACATTCTTGATGTCCGTGGTGACATAGGTGCCCCAGTGCGCGACGGAGGTCTTTTCCGTTTTGGTGAGCCAGACGTTGCGGTAGATGCCGCCGCCAGGATACCAGCGGGAGGATTCCTCGGGATTGTCGATGTCCACCCGGATCTCATTGGCTCCTTCCTGCAGTGCCGGGTTCAGCCGGATGGCGAAGGAGGCATAGCCGTAGGGCCAGCCGCCGAGATCCATGCCGTTGACCGTCACCGTGGCGTGCGACATGGCGCCGTCAATCTCCAGGTCGATGTCCTTCTGAAGGTCTTCCGCAGTGAGTTCCAGGGTCTTGGTGTAGGAGGCCTTTCCCCACCAGGCGAGCTTCCCGCTTTCGCCGGGGTACTCCTGTTTGAAGGTGCCTTCCACGCCCCAGTCATGGGGCAGGTCCAGGGTTTTCCGTACACCGTCCTTCTCGAAGGTCCATCCTTCGTTGAACGGCTGGCGGCCGGCGGGCTGGGCGGCGGCCGACGCGGCGAGCGCCGCTATCGCGAGACAAAGGGACAGTTTCTTCATAATACGCGAAGATAGTGAAACTTCGGCATATCGGCAACCGGGAATTCCGGAAAAAACGTATCTTTGCCGTAGATAAAGGTTTATGAAATGAAAATAGCGAAGTTTATTCTGATGGCTACCCTTCTGACCGCCGCGGCCTGCGCTCCCAAGCAGCAGGAGACCGCCCCTTCTGCCCTGGAGACGATCATGTCCCGCAAGAGCGTCCGCACCTATACGGACCAGAATGTCACCGATGCGCAGGTGGAGACGATGCTCCGCGCCGCGATGGCGGCTCCGACCGGCATGAACGTCCAGCCGTGGCGCTTTGTCGTCGTCCGTGACCAGGCCGTGAAGGACGTCCTGGCCGGCGGCTTCAACAAGATGATCGCGAAGGCCCCCGTCGTGTTCGTCGTATGCGGTGAGACCACCGTCCTCCGCCGTCCCCGCGGCGAGGCCGATGCCGAGCCCGTCCTCGTCGAGAACCACAACTGGACGGCCGACTGCGCCGCCGCGACGGAGAACCTTCTCCTCGCCGCCGAAGCGCTCGGCCTCGGTGCCGTCTGGACCGCCTGCTATCCGTATGACGACCGGATGAACCCGGCCCGTGAAGTCCTGGGACTTCCCGAAAACGTAACTCCTTACTGCATCGTCCCTTGCGGCTACCCCGGCGGCGACGACCAGCCCAAGGACAAGTGGAAGCCCGAAAACATCCACTACGATAAGTGGTAATCCGCCCGGCCACTCCCTTCGACCTTCCCGCCCTGCGGCCCGTCTTCGAGGCCGCCAAGGCCATCATGCGCGCCGACGGCAACCTCGAGCAGTGGTCCGCCCCCGGCTTTCCCGACGACTCCCTCCTCCTCCGCGACATCGACCGCGGCGGAGGGTACGTCATTTTGCGTGATGAGATCTCTCCACGCGCTTCGCTTGGTCGAGATGACAAGGTCATCACTCCGGGCGACGGGTACGCTGTCAATCGGAGCAACGGTTCTTCTGTCATTTCGAGCGGAGCCGAAGGCGGAGTCGAGAAATCTATCGTCGCCTACTTCGCCCTCCTTCCATCTCCCGAACCCACTTACGACGTCATCGACGGCGCCTGGCTCACCGATGAGCCGTACGGCGTCATCCATCGGATGGCGAGTTACCCGGAGGTTCACGGAATATTTTCAACGATAATCGATTACGCCGCAGTCCGCTACGCTCATCTCCGCATCGACACCCACCGCGACAACCGCATCATGCAGCACCTCATCGGCAAGCACGGCTTCACCTACTGCGGCATCATCTGGCTCCAGGACGGCACGGAACGCCTCGCCTACGAGCGCTAGGGAAAACGCACGTCCCGGTCCAGTTTTAGGCAGGGGAAGTGCGTTTATGACCTTTTTTGCAGGTCCCGGTCCAAAATCAAGCAGGGGACGCGCGCTTGATAGCTAAGCCATGCAGGGTTAAGCGAATGACGTGACCTATAAAACCCTCGACAAACATACGTGCAGCACCACCTTCTGGTGAGGCTGCAGCGTGAACGTATAGCCGACGAGCGAGGTTTCGGGATTCGCCACGTCGGTCTCGTGCAGATACTGCATGCCATCGATTTCCGAAGCGGCCGGGTCGTAGGTGGTGGGCCAGATGCGCGCGTGAAGGGCAGGAAGTCCGTCGGGGAGGATGTCCTCGAAATCACCCTCGTGGTATTCGACCTCCAAGGGTCCCCATCCCGGTCCCGGAAAGTCGCCGAGCCGTTCGTCCAGCAGTTCGGCGGACAGGTATCGCTGGTGCCAGCCGCTGCGGAGGATGAAATCCTGGTCGGCTTCAGGGCACTTTGGTTCCGCGAACCGGGGGTTCGGGCACAGGGACACGTCCGGCGCCTCGGTACACATGGCCCAGCGGACGGTGCAAACCGAATCGCCGGCCTGGACAAGGTCCATCACGTGCAGGTCTCCGTCCCAAAGATAGACGGCCCGCCTGCAGGAATCCAGGTCTTCGGTGTAGAGTCCGGTCAGGTCCATCTCCGCACCGATACGGTTCTGACGGGCGCCCTCTTCCGGCATCCAGGTGCGGGAAAAAGATGCGGGGTGATTGACCTTGGGCGTGTGTCCATTGACCGTCAGGATGTTATGCGAGAACGGGCCGATGCGGAAGACGCTCCAGCGCTCGCTGTCCTGCGTCATGTCCCAGAGATCCACGCCGGCAGTTTCCAGCGAGTTGTAGTTCTGCATTCCGAGGTCCGTCGCCCAGGTGACACCGTCGGACTCGAAGTAGAAGGAGCCTTGGTCGCAGTGCGAGTGGCTGGACATCGTGAGCCCGCCTTTGATGCCCAGGTAGTCATCGTCCCGGGAGCGCCAGCCGCTGCGGTAGATGAAGACGGGAGTCGTTCCGCCGCATTGGAAATAATGGTCCACGGGAACGTCGGCGCTCATCCCGTGCCCGGCCAGGCCGATGAGGAACATCGGGAACAGGCGCTCTTCACACAGCCGCTCGAAGCCGGTTTCCTCCATGATCCGGATTTCGGGATAGAGTCCCCATCGGTTCCCCCAGACCTGCATATAATGCCCCGTTGCCTTCCGGTAGGCATCCGAGAAACTGAAACAGTTTCCGGCCGGGGTGGAGGTGAAACGGACAAAATCGAAAGAGAGGGACCTGTTGTCTACATAAAGGCCGTCTTTTCCGGGGAACGCATAATTGACGGCGGCCGCCAGCATCAGTTGGAACGAGGTGCCGTAGCCCCAATAGTTATAACCTTCCGGGTAACCGCCGCCTTCATAGGCCTTATAGGCCAATTTGTTGGATTCCAGGGATTTCAGCAGCATCGACCGGCAGAAGTCCGGGTCCTCTTCCCATACCGCGAGGGCGCCGTACACCATCCCGGCGTTGCAGACGGAGTTCCAGTTGATTTCGCTGGTATAGAACCAGGCGTCATTCGGGTTCAGCGCCGGTTTGAGGCCCTTGTCGATGATCGCCCGGGCCACGGTCTTCCGCTCACGGGGCGTCATCTTGTCATACAGCCAGTCATAGCCGATCGCGACGGCCATCGTCATTTCCCCGACGTCCAGGAAGTGCGCGGGATTCCAGTCGGAGAATGCGCTCACGGCCAGCATCTCGTCGATGGCCTTCCGTGCGTACGCCTCTCCGCCATGGACCCGGTAGGTATATCCGAGCCAGAAGATGCGCTTGAGGGCCGCCCGGGAAGTATGGAGGAGCCTCCTGCCGATCATCTTCCGCGTCGCCGGCGGCTCGTCCAGCACGGCGTCGCAGAACGCGACGATCACGCTGTCCGCCTGCCGGGCCACCGGATTCCCGCCCACGCACCGCTGCAGGTCCTTCAGGGAATACTCGTAATGAGTGGAGTACCCCTCGTCCTGTCCCCGCTCTTGGTTGGAGACCAGCAGCCGCGGATGCGGCCCGGGCTCCTGCGCCTGGGCGAAAACCATCATTCCGAGCAGCACTCCGGAAAGTACGAATAGTCGTCTCATTTATCTGCTTGGTTATTAGTGTGTTACGGGAAATTCCCCGGTGCAAATGTACCAGGGAACTATGCGTAATCAATTGACCTTCAAGGGTGTAACCGAGACGGGAAACAGCGACAGCGCCTCCAGGAAATAGTAATCGGCATAGGTCAACGGGACATCCACCTCGGAGTGTCCGGGGAGGCTGCCCACGGAGTGCTTCAGGAGGAAGCCGCCGTGGGTGCGGGGTTCCACGAGGTACTCCGGCGAGGCGAGGGTGCGGAGGATGCGTTCGGCCATGGCGAGGGCGGGATCGTCCGGGGTCCGGCCGCGGAATTCCCAGAGCTGGAGGAGTCCGCAGGCGATGATGGCGCCGGCCGATGCGTCCCGGCAGTCCGTCTGCGAGAAATCCCAGTACGGGACGCCGTCTTCCGGGAGGCGGGGGAGGATCCAGCCTTCCAGCTTCGCCGAGACCTCGTAAAAGGTTTTCGCCAGGTCTTCGTTGCCGATCTTTCGCTCCTCCCGGGCCATCATCGCATAGCCGTACAGGGCCCATGCCTGGCCGCGCGCCCAGGCCGAATCGTCGGCATAGCCCTGAACCGTCTGCTTGCCGAGGACTGAGCCGTCGTCGGCATAATCCACGAGGTGCCAGGTGGTTCCATCCTCCCGGAAGTGGTTCGCCGCGGTGGTGAGGGCGTGCCTTTCCGCGACCGCCCGGTCCCCATATTCCATCAGCAGTTCCAGGTTCATCATGTTGTCGATGATGACGGGGTAGTTCCACTGGTTCCCGTTCCAGCTGCGGATGACGCCGACCGCCGGGTCGAGGCGGGCGGCGAGGATTCCGGCACCGCGGGTAAGGACGGTTTTGGGAGAGATTCCTTCGCTTCGCTCGGAATGACAGGAAGGGTCGTCGGAAGGAAGGTGACGGGCCATCTTGCCGAAGGAGGACATCAGCTGGAAGCCGATGTCGTGGTCGGTGTTGCGCTCAAGGAGCCCTGCCAGCGGAAGGGTATGCTTCACGGCCAGGTCCCGGAAGAGCGTGTCCTCCGTCGCCTCGTACACCTGCCACAGCACGCCGGGGTAGAACCCGCTGCACCACCAGCCGATGTCGGTGGTCACCAGCGAGTCCCCCTGGAACGTCCGGGGGCAGCGACCGTCCGTCAGGAGGCTGTCCATATATACTGTCTGCACCCGTGCACGCTCAATCACGCGCGCGCGCAGGTCCGCCATGGTTTCCTGCCGGGGGGAGCCGGTGCAGGAAAGGGCCGCCAAGGCGGCCAGAAGCAGGGTCAATCGTCTCATACTTGCAAATATAGCATATTCTGCGGCCTGTTGAAAACTTTGTTAATTAAATTTTTTTGCGTATCTTTGCAGCCCCAAAAAGCGGGACGGAGACTCCCGCCGGCTGGGAAACAACACTTATTTATTTTATTAACAAACATTTATGCCTACTATTCAACAGTTGGTCCGCAAAGGACGCGAGCAGCTCGAAGTGAAGAGCAAGTCTCGTGCGCTGGATGCTTGCCCTCAGAAGCGTGGCGTTTGTCTTCGTGTTTACACGACGACCCCTAAAAAGCCGAACTCCGCGATGCGTAAGGTCGCGCGTGTCCGTCTTTCCAACGCGAAAGAGGTCAATGCCTACATTCCGGGCGAAGGACACAACCTCCAGGAGCACAGCATCGTGCTGGTGCGTGGCGGCCGTGTCAAGGATCTCCCGGGTGTCCGTTACCACATCCTTAGAGGAGCTTTGGATACCGCTGGCGTCGACGGACGGACTCAGTCCCGTTCCCTCTATGGTGCCAAGCGTCCGAAGAAATCTAAGAAGTAACCACCTAACTTTTATCACCTTTAATTCTTTTTCAAAATGAGAAAAGCGAAGCCTAAAAAGAGGATTCTACTTCCTGATCCTAAGTTTCACGATGTGGAAGTCACCCGTTTCGTGAACAATCTTATGCTGCAGGGGAAGAAGAGTATCGCGTATTCTATCTTTTATGATGCCATCGACATGGTGGGCGAGAAGATGAAAGATTCTGACAAGGCTCCTCTCGATATTTGGAAGAAGGCCCTCGAAAACGTGACCCCTCAGATCGAGGTCAAGTCCCGTCGTATCGGTGGTGCGAACTTCCAGGTGCCGACCGAGTTGCGCCCGGAACGGAAAGTCTCCGTCGCCATGAAGAACATGATTTCCTTCGCCCGCAAGCGTTCCGGACACTCGATGGCTGAAAAGCTTTGCGCCGAGATCGTCGCCGCGTTCAACAACGAGGGTGGCGCCTTCAAGCGTAAAGAGGATATGCACAGAATGGCTGAGGCCAACAAGGCCTTTGCACACTTCCGTTTCTAAAACTGCGTAATCTGTGGCGAAAAGAGATCTTACATACACCCGTAACATCGGCATCATGGCCCATATCGATGCCGGAAAGACCACCACGTCCGAACGTATCCTGTACTACACCGGAAAGACCCACAAGATCGGTGAGGTCCACGAAGGTGCGGCTACCATGGACTGGATGGTCCAGGAACAGGAGCGGGGCATCACCATCACTTCGGCTGCGACCACGGCATTCTGGCATTACAACGGGGATACCTATCAGATCAACCTGATCGACACTCCCGGCCACGTGGACTTCACGGTGGAAGTGGAACGTTCCCTCCGTGTCCTGGACGGCACGGTGGCCACTTTCTGCGCTGTCGGACGCGTCCAGCCCCAGAGCGAGACCGTCTGGCGTCAGGCCGACAAGTACGGCGTGCCTAAGATCGCGTATGTGAACAAGATGGACCGGGTCGGTGCCGACTTCCTCGCCTGCGTCGAGGAAATCAAGCAGAAGCTCGGTGCCACCGCCGTTCCCGTCTGTCTCCCGATCGGTGCCGAGGACAAGTTCGAAGGCATCGTGGACCTCATCGACATGAAGGCCATCTTCTACGATTCCTCGGAGGAGCTGGTGAACTACAAGGAAGGCGAGATTCCCGCCGACCTGAAGGGCGAGGCCGCCCGCTGGAGGGACATCCTCCTGGAGGCCGCCGCCGAGTGCGATGAGACCCTGATGGAGAAGTACTTCGAGGATCCCGACTCCCTCACCCGCGACGAGATCATCGCTGCCCTCCGCAAGGGAACCATCTCCATGCAGATCGTTCCGGCGTGCTGCGGCTCCTCGTTCAAGAACAAGGGCGTCCAGTTCCTCCTGGACAATGTGATGCGTTACCTGCCGTCTCCGCTGGACAAGGGCGCCGTCAAGGGGACCGATCCCCGGACCGGTGACGAAATCGTCCGCAAGCCCTCCGCGGATGAGCCCTTCTCGGCCCTGGTCTTCAAGATCGCGACGGATCCCTATGTGGGCCGTCTGGCCTTCCTGAGAGCCTATTCCGGCCACCTGGATGCAGGTTCCTACGTGTACAACACCCGCACCGGCAAGAAGGAGCGTGTGGCCCGCCTGTACCAGATGCACGCCAACCACCAGAACCCCATCGAGTTCGTGGAGGCCGGAGACATCTGCGCGGCCGTGGGCTTCAAGGACCTCCGCACCGGCGACACCGTGTGCCTGGAAGAGCGTCCGATCACCCTCGAGTCCATGGAATTCCCGGATCCCGTGATCGGCATCGCCGTGGAGCCCAAGACCCAGAAGGACTTGGACAAGCTCGGCATCGCCCTTTCCAAGCTTTCGGAAGAGGATCCGACCTTCACCGTGAAGTCCGACGTCGAGACCGGCCAGACCGTCATCAGCGGTATGGGCGAGCTCCATCTGGACATCATCGTGGACCGTCTGCGCCGCGAGTTCGGCGTGGACATCAACCAGGGTGCACCGCAGGTGAACTACAAGGAAACCATCACCTCCGAGTTCCAGCTCCGCGAAGTCTTCAAGAAGCAGACCGGCGGACGCGGCAAGTTCGCAGACATCATCGTCAAGCTCTCCCCCGCCGACGAAGGCGTACAGGGACTCCAGTTCATCAATTCTGTCAAGGGCGGTAACATTCCCAAGGAATTCATCCCGTGCATCGAGAAGGGTTTCACCTCCGCGATGGCCAACGGCTGTCTCGCCGGTTACGAGGTGCCTTCCCTGAAGGTGGAGGTTATCGACGGCAGCTTCCACCCGGTGGACTCCGACCAGCTCTCCTTCGAGATGGCGGCCCGGATGGCCTTCCGTCACGCCTATCCCAAGTGCCATCCGGTCCTCCTCGAGCCGATCATGTCCCTCGAGGTCGTCACGCCGGAAGACTACATGGGTGACATCGTGGGTGACCTGAACCGCCGCCGCGGCCAGATCGTGGCGATGGACTCTACCGCCAACGGAGCACGCATCGTCAAGGCATACGTTCCGCTCGCCGAGCAGTTCGGATACGTCACCGTGCTGCGCACCCTTTCTTCGGGCCGCGCCACGAGCACGATGACCTTCGACCACTACGCCGAGGTCCCGGCCAACCTGGCCAAGGATATCGTCGAGAAGAGCGGTTACAGCCGGATGTCCTTTGACGACGAGTAAAGTTTAGACAAAAACAAAAAGTTATAGAAATGAGCCAGAAAATCAGAATCAAACTCAAGTCGTACGACCACATGCTCGTGGACAAGTCCGCCAGCAAGATCGTCGATACTGTGAAGGCTACGGGTGCAAAGGTCAATGGTCCCATTCCCCTTCCTACGCACAAGAAGATCTTCACCGTGAACCGCTCGACCTTCGTGAACAAGAAGTCCCGCGAGCAGTTCGAACTCGACTCCTATGTCCGTCTTCTGGACATCGACGAATCCAATGCGAAGACCGTCGATGCGCTCATGAAGCTCGAACTTCCCTCCGGTGTCGAGGTTGAGATCAAGGTCTGAGGTCATTGAACCGACCCTGAAACCGAATCCCCTGTCATACAAGGTATGGCGGGGGATTTTCTTCTCCATAGAACGCCCCGGCAGAGCCCCCTCAAACGAGAAAGACAGCCAGTTCGGCTGTCTTTCTCGTGGCCCCAGAGGGACTTGAACCCGCGACCCACGGATTATGAGTCCGCTGCTCTAACCAACTGAGCTATGGGGCCGGCCTGCGGGCATGAAGCCCGTTTTGCAGTGCAAAATTAGCAAACTTTCGTCAAATTACGAAATGAACAGCAATTCACGGTACTTCGGGAGCGGCCAAAGTTTGTCGTCCACGACTTCCTCGAGCGCGTCGATGGGCTTGCGGAGGGCGAAGAGCATGTTGGCGATCTCGGAGAAGGCCTTGGCGCGGGAGTAGGCGTCCTCGATGGCGTCGGCTTCCACGCGGGCGTCCTCGACCTGGCGGGCGCGCTGGCGGACTTCCTCCACGTAGCGGGTGATGTCGTCCAGGATGGCCAATTCTGAGGCGCAGCCCTCGGTATCACCATAAACCTTCTCATACAGAGAAACTTCCTTCAGGAGTGAGGCCTTGTAGGCAACGGCGGCGGGGATGATGTGGTTGATGGACATGCGCACCATCACGCGGGCTTCGATCTGGACCTTCTTGGCGTAGATCTCCCATTTGACCTCGTTGCGGGCCTCCAATTCCTTCTGCGTATAAACCCCGGTGCGGGTGAACATCTCCACGGCGGAGGGCTTCAGGAACTCGCAGTACATTGTGGGGACGTTGGTCTCGGTGTCCAGTCCGCGGCGGGCGGCCTCGGCCTTCCACTCGTCCGTATAGCCGTTTCCGTCGAAGCAGACGGTGTCGATGATGGAGGCGATGATGGGCTTGAGCGTGTCCATGACGGCGACCTGCAGGGTCTTCCCGGCGGCCAGTTCGACATCGACAGCGGCCTTGAAATCAAGGAGTTGCTCGGCAACGGCGGCGTTCAGGGTGGTCATCGCGCCGGCGCAGTTGGCGCTGGAGCCCACGGCACGGAACTCGAAGCGGTTGCCGGTGAAGGCGAAGGGCGAGGTGCGGTTGCGGTCGGTGTTGTCCAGGAAGATTTCCGGGATTTCCACCAGGCCCATGCGGGAGCCCTTCTTGCCGGCGATTTCGATGGGCGTATCGGACGGGACCTCCAGCAGTTTCCGAAGGACGGACGTCATCGTGCGGCCCAGGAAGGCGGAAACGATGGCCGGCGGGGCCTCGTGCGCACCCAGGCGGTGCGCATTGGTGGCACTGGCAATCGTGGCCTTGAGCAGGCCGTTGTGCTTCTGGACGGCCGCGAGTACATTGACAAAGAACGTGATGAACTGCAGGTTGCCGAGGGCGTCCTTGCCCGGAGCCATGAGGGGCGTGCCGGTATCGGTTCCCAGCGACCAGTTGTTGTGCTTGCCGGAGCCGTTCACGCCGTCGAAGGGTTTCTCGTGCAGGAGCACCACGAATCCGTGCTTCCGGCCGATCACATGCATGATGTTCATCAGCAGTTGATTCTGGTCGTTCGCGAGGTTCGTTTCCCCGTAGATGGGCGCAAGCTCGAACTGATTGGGAGCCACCTCGTTATGCCGTGTCTTGATGGGAATTCCCAGCCGATGTCCGGCGATTTCCAGGTCGCGCATGAAGGCGGCAACGCGGGAGGGAATGGCGCCGAAATAGTGGTCGTCCAGCTGCTGGTCCTTGGAGGAATTGTGGCCGAAGAGCGTACGGCCGGTGATCATGAGGTCCGTCCGGGCGGCGAAGAGTTCCTCGTCCACGAGGAAATACTCCTGTTCCCAGCCCAGGTACGAGAAGACTTTGTTTACGGACGGATCGAACAGGCGGCAGATAGGAACGGCCGCGTCGGAAACCGCCTTCAAGGCCTTCTTCAAGGGCGTCTTGTAGTCCAGCGCTTCACCGGTGTAGGAAATGAACACCGTGGGGATGCAAAGCGTATCGTCCTGGATGAAAACCGGGGACGTCGGGTCCCAGGCCGTATAGCCGCGTGCCTCGAAGGTCGCCCGGAGACCGCCGCTGGGGAACGACGACGCATCCGGTTCCTGCTGCGCAAGGGCCTTCCCGTCAAAGGATTCAATCACCCCGCCCCTACCATCGTAGTCGATAAGGGAATCGTGCTTTTCCGCCGTCCCTTCGGTCAGGGGCTGGAACCAGTGGGTGACATGCGTCACATGGTGCTCCAGGGCCCATGTCTTCATGCCCACGGCCACGCCGTCAGCCGTCTTCCGGTCCAGCGGCTTGCCGCCCTCGATGCACTCCAGCAGGGCATAGAACGTCTTGGAGTCCAGGTACTTCTGCATCTTGTTCCGGTCAAAGACGAGTTCCCCGAAATACTCCGACGGCAGCCCCTTGGGGGTGTCCACGGGCTTGGCCTTCTTCATGAAGGATTCCCGTACGAGATTGAATCTGTCCATATCCGTTCGTTTTATAAAGGTTGTCGTTGTATAAAAAAGAGGGACCGATTCCCGAAGGACCGGTCCCCTATAGGTTCGATACTGTTCCCGTGCCTCTCCGGTCTATCGGCATGCAGAAACCCGCAGGACCTGCTGGCCCTGGACGCGCTGCTGCTGGAAACCACGGAACTGTATCATCCTTTTCGCTTTTCTTCGGCGCAAGTTACGAAGAAAATTCTTTCCGGGCAAGAACTATTCACGAAAACCGTGACGGACGCTGCAAATGCGTCCGCAGGGAGGGGACGGGATGCTTTGAGAATTGGCGAAAAACCGTAAATTTGTGTTCAAGACTACATAATTACGCCTATGGAAAAGAAATCCAAGAACTTACTGATCGGTATCGCCGCTACGCTGTTTCTGGCGCTGTCCTGCTCGGCCGGGGACGGCTGGGTGCGCGTGAAGGGGAACAAGTTCATCGACCCGAAGGGGAAGGAACTGGTATTTCGCGGACTTTGTTTTTCGGACCCGGTGAAACTGGTGCGGGACGGGCAGTGGAACGAACGCTATTTCGCCGAGGCGGCTGATTGGGGTGCGAACGTAGTTAGGTTCGCCGTTCATCCGACGAACCTGGACTCGCTTGGCTGGGAGGAGACCTTCCAGGCGATGGATCAAGGGGTTGCATGGGCCAAAAAGCATGGCATGTACGTCATCATGGACTGGCATTCCATCGGCAACCTGAAAGAAGAAAAGTACACGTCGCCGATGTATGTCACGACCCTGGAAGAGACGTTCAAGTTCTGGCGTACGGTGGCGCAGCGGTACAAGGACGAGCCCACGGTAGCGCTGTATGAACTGTATAACGAACCTACCGTGACGGCACCGGGCGTGGGCGACTGCACCTGGACCGAATGGAAGGAAATCCAGGAACGGATCATCGACACGGTCCGGACGTATAATCCGCACGCTGTGTGCTTGTGCGCCGGTTTCAACTGGGCGTACGACCTGACGCCGGTGGCGACGGAACCGATTGACCGTCCGAATGTTGCATACGTTTCCCATCCCTATCCGATGAAGCGGTCCGAGCCGTGGGAGGAGCAGTGGGAAAAGGATTTCGGCTATGTGGCCGATACGTATCCCGTCATCTGCACGGAGATCGGCTATTGCCTGGAGGATGAGCCGGGCGCCCATATCCCGGTCATCTCCACCGACGTGTATGGCGAGCACATCACCAAGTACTTCGAAAAGAAGGGAATCTCCTTCACGGTCTGGTGCTTCGACCCCAACTGGGGGCCCATGCTCATCCGCGACTGGAACTTCACCCCGACCACCCAGGGGCGGTTCTTCAAGGCCTATCTGCAAGGGAAAGACCCCTCCGAGATCACTCCGGCGCCCGTGAACCCGAACGCGACTGCCGAGGCCAAAGAGTTGCTTTCGTTCCTGTATTCCATCAGCGGACGGTACACGCTTGCGGGCGAGCACAACTTTTCCAGCGACCTGGAGCGGTACGACGCCGTGGTCCATGAGATGACGGGGAAGTATCCGGTCGTCTGGGGAAGCGATTTCAGTTTCGGCGCGACGGGGGACGATTTCGCCCGCTACCAGCACGCTGGCCCGCTGAACCTGACGGTCCCTTTCGAGAAACCCTGCATCCAGACGGGGCGGACGGTGGCCGAAGCCCGGCAGGACATCGTGGATACGGCCATCCGGAAAGCCGCCGAGGGGCGGATCATCACCCTGATGTGGCACTGCTGCGATCCGCGCGTGACCGATGGGAACGAGTGCGGCGGCGACAAGGTCTGGACGATGGAGAACGCCTATACGCAGGCGGAATGGGACGAACTCTGCACGGACGGAACGCCGCTCCACGAGGCGTGGGAACGCGAAATGGATACCGTGATCCCGTATCTGCGCCAACTGCAGGAAGCTCATGTCCCCGTCCTCTGGCGCCCTTACCACGAGATGAACGGCGCCTGGTTCTGGTGGGGCAACCATCCGGGCGAGAACGGGTTCAAGCGCCTATGGATCATGACATACAAGTATTTCACGGACAAGGGATTGGATAACCTCATCTGGGTCTGGGACCCGAACGCCCCGCGCGTGAAGGAGAACGACGACGCCTTCCCTTACGCCGACTTCTATCCCGGGAACGACTATGTCGATGTCCTCGCCGCTGACATCTACGGCTGGGATTACAAGCAGTCCCATCATGACGAGCTGGTGGAGCTGGGCGGCGGAAAACCCATCGCCATGGGCGAAATCGGCCAGTTGCCCAAGGACCTGGCCGTCTTCGGGGAGCAGCCCGCCTGGACCTGGTTCATGGTGTGGGGCTATTTCATCAACGGCCACCGCGGCGACGAAGGCCATCTGGACCTTGTCCGCAGTATCTATGACTCCCCGCGCATCCTGACCCTGGACGAAATCTCCTTCGAGGACGGGAAGCACCGGGTCCGGTAATAAGTCCGATTTAACCGGTTTTTAAGGACATGAAACCCATTCGATTTGTCTTATCCTTTTTCCTGGCCCTGACGCTGTCTTTGGTCGCGGCCGCCCAGTCCTGGGAGCAGATCTATGCCGACAAGGGCTTCACCGTGGAAGAAACCACCATCCGGGGCCGCCGCGCGGTGATCATCGTTCCACCGGGAGCGAACGGGCGCTGGATCGCCCGCCCGGCCTTCATCGGCGCCTTCGCCCAGGTCGATGACGCCCTTCTCGCGCGGGGCTGGTCCTTCGGCCTGCTGGACCTGATGGACGAATATGCCTCTCCGGATGCGCAGGAAGCTTTCACGGAGTTTGCGGACTATGCGCGGAAAAAGTACGGGCTCTCGAAGAAGGTGGTTCTGGAAGGCCTGAGCCGGGGCGGTTGGTTCTCCCTGCTCTATGCCGAGCGTCACCCCGGCCGGGTGGCTGCGCTCTATCTGGACGCCCCGCTGTGCGACCTCACGAAGTTTACGAACAATCCCCACGTCCGGAAGGCCGCTGCCGCCTGGGAAGCCGCCGGCGTTGCGCCGGAGGCATTCTACACCTTCGCCCGGGACCATTTCGACCGCATCAAGAAGATCCCGATCATGGTCGTTTACGGCGCTGCCGACCCGATCGTTCCCTTTGAGCAGCAGTTCGGGACCTTCGACCTCTCCGGCTGCCGGCGGCTCGCGCTCATCGGCAAGACAGGCTGCGCCCATCATCCGCATTCCCTGGATCCCTGCGATCCCATCGTGGCTTTCCTGACGGAATGACGGGCGACGTAGGAGCCGTCATCAGAACCGCCATCCCAGGCCGCCGTGGCCGATGGTGGCGAAGGGGGTGAAGCCGGTTTCGAGAAAACCGTACAGGTGTCCGCGCCCAAACCGGACGCCTACGGGGACCAGCGACGGGAGGGGAATCCATTCCGTCGCCGTGGAGAGACCTGCGCCAAAGCCGGAATACGGCTGGACTTTCCACTGCGGATTCCAGAACACGCGCCACTGAACGGTCAGCGAGCCGGTCGGGAAAAGGTCTTTCCACCCCGCCGGCGTCCCTTTCCTCAGGTCATACCGGGTCTTTCCTTCCGGATCGACGCCGAAGGCTTCGTACTGCGTAATCCGGGCATGGATCCAGGAAATGCCGCCCGTCACGACGGTCTCCCAGCGGTAGCCGGTGCGCCAGACGGCGGAAAGGGAGATGGCCGGATAGACTCCGTCGTTCGTGTCGGCCTGCTGACCCTGGTCGGCCAGTTCCTTCCGGACTTGCCAGGACGGGGAGACGAATTGGTTCGACATATGGAGCGGTCCCGGAGCCGCGCCGATCTCCAGGGAGAAGGATTTCCGGTATTCGGGCTTATCCTGCCCGAAGGCGGCGATACCCCAAAGGGTCAGTGC
Organism: uncultured Bacteroidia bacterium; assembly: GCA_902781705.1. Classification (GTDB taxonomy): domain Bacteria; phylum Bacteroidota; class Bacteroidia; order Bacteroidales; family UBA932; genus Cryptobacteroides. The sequence goes on along the minus strand of CACZKE010000005.1, from coordinate 8,867 downwards.
CGCAAGGAGAATCCGTTTCATTGGACTTCTTTCAGTTTGATGACAATCTCCCGTTCCCGCAGGTCTGCGAGAGTGGTGTCTTTTGGGCAGTAATGACTCTGGGGATCATCGAAAAACAGGGAAGGACCGTACATGTTTCGGGCATAGGGAATGTCCACATGGCAGCGGCCGTCTGCGTCGGTGGTCCCCAGCAATTTCCATTCGCGGCCATTAAGACTGGCGGCAGTCACTTCGATGCCTTCGAGGGGCTCACCGGTCGTATGCGACACGAGGAGGAAATCCATGGGAGCCAGGCCGCCATCTTCATATAATGGATTTTTGGGGGTGCCGTAACAGGCCTGGAACACGAAAAGCGCTCCGGTGAGCGATGCTCCTTTGAGCAGGTTATGCAGCCATTTCATGGGCGTGAAGGTTTCATTCTCTGCCGGTAAATCCGGCCGGGACGGATTTCTTGCACAAAATACGGAAAAAACTGCAAGATTGCGAGGCAAAGAGGATTATATTTGCAGTATGAACCCGTTTCTCTTCCGCCTTTTCCGTGACAACGAGGCCCGCGTGCATGAACTGAACTATCTGTTCTGGGAGTGTACGACGCGCTGCCATTTCCATTGCCGCCACTGCGGGAGCGACTGCTCGGTGCAGAGCCGGGAGAAGGACATGCCGCTGGAGGATTTCCTGAGGGCGCTGGATACGATTCCGCCGGCGCATCGGCCTCAGGATTTCACCGTGGTGCTTACAGGCGGGGAACCGCTCCTCCGCCCGGACATCGTGGAGGCTGGACGGGAGATCCGCCGCCGGGGCTTCGGCTGGGGCATGGTTTCCAACGGCTGGTTTTACGACGAGCCCATGCAGCAGCGGCTGCTCGAGGCCGGCATGGGCGTCCTGACGGTGAGCCTGGACGGGCTTGAGGCCTCCCACGACTGGATGCGGGGAATGCCGGGCAGCTATCGGCGGGTTCTCCGGGCTATCGACCTTTTCGCCCGGGAACCGCGTCTGAACGCTGATGTCGTCACCTGTGTGAACAAACGGAATATCAGCGAATTGCCGCAGATGTACGACCTGCTCGAGGGAATGGGCCTGAAGCAGTGGCGGCTGTTCACAATCATCCCTATCGGCCGGGCTGCGGCGGATCCGGACATGCATCTCACGGACACGGAGTTCGTGGAACTGATGGAGTTCATCAAGGGCAAGCGGGAAGAGGGAGGCCCCATGCAGGTCACCTTCAGTTGCGAGGGCTACCTGGGTCGATACGAGGAAAAGGTCCGTCCCGTGCGCGCTTTCTGTCACGCCGGCGTCAATATCGCTTCCGTCCTCATCGACGGCCGCATCTGCGCCTGTCCCAACATCGACCGCGACCGGTTTTCCCAGGGCAATATCTATGAGGACAACTTCTATGAGGTGTGGGAAACGCGCTTCCAGCTTTTCCGGGACCGCAGTTGGGCCCGTACCGGCCGCTGCGCCGGCTGCAAGGAATGGAAGAACTGCCTGGGCGGCGGCATGCACAACTGGCATGGAGACACCGGAGAGGTGCTCCAATGCCATTATGCCATGACGCTTTAAAACGGGAAATCTTGCTATCTTTGCAAGCGGAAATGCTTGGGACTATTGTCAATACGGGTTGCATCATCGTCGGCACCCTGGTCGGGACCCTGTTCAAGAAGGGCCTCGGGGAAAAGTACACCGGGGCGCTGTTCAATGCGATGGGCCTTGCATCCCTCGCCCTGGGGGCGAACTCCTTCGTGGCCAACATGCCCAAGAGCGAGTTCCCGGTCCTGTTCATCCTTTCGCTGGCCATCGGCGGACTCATCGGCACGGCCCTGGATCTGGACGGTCGGGTGAAACGGGCCCTGGCGAAAAGGGGCGGCGACAGTTTTGCAAAGGGCCTCATTTCGGCCTGCCTGCTCTATTGTATCGGCACATTTTCCATCGTGGGACCGGTCCTGAGCGCGCTGCAAGGGGACAATACGTTCCTTTATACGAACTCCACGCTGGACTTGGTGACTTCGACCGTATTCGCGACGACTTACGGCATCGGCATGATCCTCGCGGCCCCGATCCTTTTTTGCTGGCAGGGCGCGATTTACCTGGCGGCCACCCTGGCTTCCTCCAGCCCCATTTTCCAGGGTACGCTGGTAAATGAACTCGCCATCGTGGGCGGCGTCCTCATCATCGCCTCCGGCCTTTCCATCCTGAACATCAAGGACTGCAAGACCCTCAACTACATCCCCGCCCTGCTGGTGCCCATCGTCTGGTTCCTGGTGCGGGGGCTGATCCCCGGTTGTTGATAACTTTTTTCGGAGATTCCGCGAAGGTGTGCTATCTTTGTTATCCAAGATAGCACACCTATGTCGTTCGTACACCTTCACGTCCATACCCAGTATTCCATCCTCGACGGACAGTCGTCCATCGATAACCTGTTCAACCGGGCCGAGGAGCTCGGGATGCCTGGTCTCGCCATCACGGACCACGGCAACATGTACGGGGTGAAGGAGTTCTTCAAGTATGCGAAGAAGCATCCGAACGTGAAGCCCATCATCGGTTGCGAGATCTACGTGTCCAAGGGCGACCATCGGGTGAAGGAGAAGGGGTACTACCACCTGATCCTGCTGGCGAAGAACTACAACGGCTACAAGAACCTGGTCAAGATCGTTTCCACGGGCCATATCGAGGGTTTCTACAACCGGCCCCGCGTGAGCCACGAGGTGATCGAGCAGTACCATGAGGACCTGATCTGCAGTTCCGCCTGCATGGCGGGCGAGGTGCCGCGGGCCATCCTGGCCGGGGACATGGTCAAGGTGGACGAAATCATCGAGTGGCACAAGAAGGTCTTCGGGGAGGACTATTACCTGGAAGTGATGCTCCACAAGACGGAGGTTCCGGGGCTCTCCCAGGAGGTCTATGACAACCAGATGATCTACAACAAGGTCATCTTCGAGATGGCAGAGAAGCACCACGTGAAGGTCCTCGCCACCAATGACGTGCACTTTGTCCGGAAGGAGGACGGCCCGGTCCATGACCGGCTGATCTGCCTCACCACCAATTCGTTCGTGGACGATCCGGACCGGATGCGCTACACCCAGCAGGAGTTCCTCAAGAGCGAGGAGGAGATGCTGGCCCTGTTCCCGGACCATCCGGAGGCCCTCTCCAACACGCTGGAAGTGCTGAATAAGGTGGAGAGTTATTCCATCGACAGTGACCCGATCCTTCCGGTGTTCGAGATCGATCCGGCCTTCATGGCCGACATCGACGCGCAGATGGAGAAGTACAAGGATGTCATCGACGCGGGCCGGTGCGATAAGAAGGGGAACTACCGCGGGGACGGATTCTGCCATTCGGTGGCCTACCTGTGCCACCTGACCTACGAGGGCGCACACATGCGCTACGGGGAGACGCTCACGGACGAGCAGGCGGAGCGTATCGACTTCGAACTCAAGACCATCTCCCGCATGGGCTTCCCGGACTACTTCCTCATCGTCCAGGACTATATCGCCGCCTCCCGCGCCATGGGGTCCATGGTAGGGCCGGGACGTGGCTCCGCGGCCGGTTCCGTCGTGGCTTACTGCTTGAAGATCACCAATCTGGATCCGATCCGGTACCAACTCCTGTTCGAGCGTTTCCTGAATCCGGACCGTATCTCCATGCCGGATATCGACGTAGACTTCGAGGACCTTACCAAGGCCCATACCTATGTGGAGGAGAAGTACGGCGCGGACCACGTGTCCCGCGTCATCACCTTCGGCACGATGGCCGCGAAGAGCGCCATCAAGGACGTCGCCCGCATCAGCCACCTGTCCATCGACGAGTCCAACCGGCTCACGAAGATGGTCCCCGACCGCCTGTCCGAAAAGAAAGAGAAGGAGTATCCCTTCAATCCCAAACTGGACGAACTCAAGCCCGGTTTCAAGGTGGTCGAGAAAGAGGTCGAGGAAGAGCATGACGGAGAGAAAGTGCTGGTAAAGAAGACCTTCCAGCGGGGCATGGAGGACGTGGACGTGAAGATCAACCTCAAGAACTGCTACCGGCTGGTGCCGGAGTTCATCGAGGAACTCAAGAACGGTCCCGATATCAACAAGGAGGTCCTCAAGTACGCCCAGGCCCTGGAGGGCAGTGTCCGCCAGGTGGGCGTGCACGCCTGCGCCACCATCATCGGCCGGGGCGACCTGACCAACTTCCTGCCCATGTGCCTGTCCACCGATAAGGAAACCGGCGAGAAGGTGCGGACGTCCCAGTACGACGGCCATTACATCGAGGACGTGGGCATGCTCAAGATGGACTTTCTGGGCCTGATTACGCTCCAGATCATCCATAACTGCCTGGACCTCATCAAGGAACGCCTCGGCGAGGACATCGACATCGAGGCCATTCCCATCGACGATAAACCCACGTATGAACTCTACGGCCGCGGCGACACCGTGTCCGTGTTCCAGTTCGAATCCGAGGGCATGCAGTCCTGGCTGCAGAAACTGCACCCGGACCGTTTTGAGGACCTCATCGCCATGAACGCCCTGTACCGCCCGGGCCCGCTGGATTACATCCCGAACTTCGTGAACCGAAAACTGGGCGTGGAGGCCATCGAGTACGACCTTCCCGAAATGGAAGAGTATCTGGCTGATACGTACGGCGTTACGGTGTATCAGGAGCAGGTGATGCTGCTTTCCCAGAAACTCGCCGGTTTCACCAAGGGCGAGGCGGACAAACTCCGCAAGGCGATGGGCAAGAAGCAGATCGACATCCTGAACTCCCTGAAGGACAAGTTCATGACCGGAGGTATTGCCAAGGGACATCCGGAAAAGGTCCTGGACAAGATCTGGAAAGACTGGGAGAAGTTCGCCCAGTACGCCTTCAACAAGTCCCATGCGACCTGCTATGCCTGGGTGAGTTACCAGACCGGCTGGCTCAAGACCCACTATCCGTCCGAATTCTTCGCCTCCTGCCTCACCAGTGCGAAGAGCATGGATGAAATCAAGAAAATCATGGACGACTGCCGTGGCCACGGCATCAAGATCCTGAATCCGGACGTGAACGAGAGCGGTGCCCATTTCTCCGTCAACAAGGAGGGGAATGTCCGTTTCGCCCTGAGCGGCATCAAGGGATTCGGCGGGAACATCGTTGATGCCATCCTCAAGGACCGCGAAGAAAACGGCTGGTATTCCGATATTTACGATTTTGTCGAACGGATGTCGGGCACGGTGAACCGGAAGGCCTTCGAGGCGCTTCTCTATGCCGGCGCCTTCGACAGCCTGGGCATCCAGCGGCCGCAGTTCGAGCAGCCCGGCCGGAGCGGCCAACTTTTCATCGACGAGATTGTCCGTTACGGGGAACTGTATCGGAACGATACGGTGGATGCGGCGGCCTCGCTCTTCGGCGACATCGAGGAGATGAAGCCCGAACGTCCGGCCATTCCGGAACTGAACCCGGATTTCGAAGTGCTTCCGCTGCTGCAGAAGGAGAAGGACCTGGTGGGCATGTATCTTTCTTCACACCCGCTGGAACGTTTCAACTTCGAACTCAAAACCTTTACCAACTGTGGAATGGCGGGCCTCCAGGACCTTATCACTGAGTGTGAGAACGAGAAAAAGACCGCGAAGGTAAGCGTGGCCGGCCTGGTCACCAGTTACAAGCAGCAACTTACCAAGAAGGGAACGCCTTATTCCCGGACGGTACTGGAAGACTATTCCGGCAGTTACGAACTGGCGCTCTTCGGGCGGGACCACGAGAACTATTTCCAGTACATGCAACCGCACGAGGCCCTGTATCTGGAAGGCGTGGTGGAGGAGAAATTCTTCCTCAAGCCGGAAGAACGGGCACAGGGAAAGACCTCGCCCTACGTGTTCAAGGTGCGCAAGGTCATGATGCTGGGCAACGTCACCAGCGAGTACCTGAAGAGTTTCTCGATCAATATCGACACGCCCATGCTGACCCCTCGATTCCGGGAGGACCTCCTCCGGGTGGTGAAGAAGCACCGGGGCGGCACGCCCCTGGAGATGTTCCTTTTCGATCCCAAGACCCGTTACCGTATCCAGTTCAAGTCGAACAAGTTCCAGGTCTCCGTCTCCTCCGACCTCATTACGGACCTCCACCGCATCGGTGTGGACCACTACGAGGCGGTGAGGAAGTAATCTTTCGCGGGTTTCAGGCCGGCTAGAGACTCTCCGCCTCCCGCCAACCCTGCGCCTTGACCGGCAGTTCCACTCCTTCCGGAGTCACGAGGACCGTGCCCGCTTCGGGCTGGGCCAGGTGGCCGATGATGTCGAAGGTCTGGAAGTCCCTTCTGAATTTCTCCATCTGCAGGATCGGAACCGTAAAGAGCAAGCGCATGTCATCGCCACCGTTGAAGGCCGCAGAAACCGGGTCGATGTCCAGTTGCTTCCCGAGTTGGAACGTGTTGCCCTCGAAAGGAAGACGGTCCGCATAGACCTTGGCGCCGAGGCCGCTGTCACGCTGCAGGCGCTTCAGGGCGTCGCCGAGTCCGCGCGTAACAAAGTATCCGTAAGAGGGATAGATCTCCGCGTCCTCGAGTTTGGCAACGACACCGCTGTCCAGTTCGGGACGCAGATAGTCGCCCACCAGCATCCGCCAGGGGGTCATGTCCGGTTGCTGCCCGGTCTTCTCGAAATCGCGGCGACCTTTCTCGAGGACCTGCATGCCCAGATAGGCGGCGCCCAGGCTGCCGGAAACGCACAGGAGGTCCTTCGATTTAGCCGCCATCCGGCGCTTGTCGGTCAGGAGCGAGGTCTCGCCGGTGGCCGCCAAGCTGATGAACAGGCCGTTATTGGACGGCTGCAGGTCCAGGTTCACGGCCTCGAAGCCATGCTCCTTCGCCGCCACCGTGATGCCTGTCCAGAGCTCCTTGATCTGCTCCAGGTCCAGTTTGGAAGAAATGCCCAGGATGACATTCAGCAGTTTCGGGTGTGCGAGGGTGGCATACAGTTCGCCCACGACCCCGACGACGCATTTGTATCCCAGGTGTTTCAGCGGGAAGTAAATGAGGTTGAAGTCAATGCCTTCCAGATACATCCGCGCGGCCGTATGCACTTTCCCGCCCTTTTCGGCACTGTACGTGAGACCGGGGACGGGATGATAAGCAGAGAGGCGATAGAGCTGGTCTATCGCCTCTACTTTTCCGATGTCCGAAAAGCTTTCGGCCATACTGCTTAGCGGAGTTGGAAGATCACCGGGAAGGTGTAGGTCACCTTGACGGCGCGGTCACGCTGCTTGCCCGGCTTCCATTTCGGGGAGGAGGAAACGACACGGACGGCCTCCTTGTCCAGGGACTCGTCCACGCCACGGAGGACCTTCACGTTGGTCACGCGGCCGTCGGCTTCCACGGTGAACTGGAGGGTGACACGACCCTGCACACCGTTCTCCTTCGCGATTTCAGGATAGACGAGCTTGGAGTTCACCCACTTCGAGAACTCGTTCGCATCGCCGCCGTTGAAGGACGGCTTCTGCTCCACGAGCTGGAACGGGATGGCCTCTTCCTCGACTTCCTCTTCCACGACCTCGGCTTCCTTATAGTCCATGATCTCGACACCGGTGTTGTCGTCTTCGAGGTTCATGAACATGTCGTCATCGAGCTTGATGTCATCGTCCACGATGTCGATCTGGTCGGAAAGGACGGGGATGTTCGGGGCCTCGGGCGGCGGCGGAGGGGTCTCGTTCTGGATGGCGACCATCTCCTCTTCCACGAGGACCTGGGTGGTGTCCTCGAGGACAGCCACCTGCTGCTCCTTGGAGGAATACTCGAAAGCACCCCAGGTCACCAGGAGGGCGGTCACGAGACCGATCTCGGTGAACAGGAGTTTCTTGTTCTCCAAGCTGGCTTTTTCGGATTTCTTGATTTCCATATTCGTTGTGTTTTATGGTTTTTCTCTGATGCAAAGGTCGGCATTCCCTCGCGACGGTGCAAATAATCCCTGAAAAACCATCTCGCAAACGCATTTTAAATACGTATTAATAATCAGGCAATTACGAGGATCCCGCTTTGAGGATTTCTCGCAACCGCCCGAAAACATGCCGTTGACCACCGAAATCCGGTCGTTCGCTAACGCAGCCGATAGATGACCGGGAAGGTGTAGGAGACCTTGACGGCGCGGTCCCGCTGGCGGCCCGGCTCCCACTTCGGGGAGGAGGAAACGACCCGGATGGCTTCCCGGGCGAGGGACTCGTCGGGGGAATTCAGCACCTTTACGTCCTGGAGCCGGCCATCTTTTCCGATCGTGAACTGGAGCACCACGCGCCCTTCGACGCCGTTGTCCTTGGCAATCTCCGGATAAACCAGGCGGATGTTCACCCATTTCGCGAAATCGTTCGCATCACCCCCGTTGAAGGTCGGCTTCTGCTCGACCGTGACGAAAGGAAGGGTTTCCTCTTCCACGTCTTCCTCGACCACCTCCTGCCGGACATATTCCTGGATGTCCACGGGGATATCCGTGTCGTCCAGGCTCTGGAAGTCCAGGTCGACGGTGACGTCATCTTCGACAATCTCCAACTCGTCCGACAGCATTGGCAGAGCCGGCGCCTGGGGTGCGGGCGGGGGCGTATCCAGCGGGATGGCCAGGATATCGTCCTCATTGTCGATCTGCGTATTACCCTGCAGAAGGGCAACTTCTTTTGCGCGGGTAGAACTTTCAAAACCCGCGAGGACCACGAGAAGGGCTGCGATGAGTCCCACCTCGGCAAAGATCAGCCGCTTGTTCTCGAGGCTGGCCTTTTCAGTTTTCTTGATTTCCATGGCACTGTGTATTAAGGGTTTGACTTGGTGCAAAGTTAACCCGGGAAAAGCACGGAATCAATGACAGAAAGGCGTTGCGAGTTCGCGGACTGAATTCACAAATCACTGACAATCAACTATATAAAAAGTGAGA
>CACZKE010000004.1 GCA_902781705.1 uncultured Bacteroidia bacterium | reverse complement strand
GAGAATCGAAAATCCAGGATTGGACTCGAAAACTCGAGGGGGTATTCATATACGCGATTCTCAGAGGGCTACAGATGAGAATCCTTTTTCAGTGGCCTCGAAAATTTCCCGGGTACTTTCATATAAATCACTCATAGTCAGTCACTTCCATTTCACGCTCAAAACAGGCGAACGGAACTGACGGTAGAATCAGGAGCAAGCCAGGGATCAATCCTACGGATGCTCCGCCCAGAAACGCTTGACGTCCTGCCAGTGGTAGTAGGGAGCGCAGTCGGTTGGGATCGGGAGGGTGGTTTCGTTCTCCTGGAGGAGGAACTTGACGAGGATGTCGTCGGAGCCGTCCTTCCGGTAGAAGACCAGCTGGATGTTCGCCGCCATGGGGATGAGCCGGTCGCTGGTCTGGTAGCGCGCCCCATGCCGGCCGTAATGGCTGATATAGAAGGCCTCATACCCTTCCGGTGCAGGGGTGGGAAGGGTGGTCGGAACCGGATAATTGGCATAGTTCCCGGCCGTGAGTTCCAGATGGGAAAGGAGTTCCTCGCGGGAAGTCTGCGCCCCTGCCTGCAGGCAAAGGCATATCTTACAGCGATTCGAGGTCTTCGTCGGTGAGGCCGAACCGGGCGGCCACGTCGTCGGGAATGTCGTTGAAGTCGATGGCATCCCAGGCCTCCTCGATCTCCCGACGGTCCTTCTTGGTGGGACGGCCAGCGCCGCGGTCGCGGGTGACGAAGAACGTCTCCACCGGGGCGCGGAGTTTCTCGAGTTCGGAAGCCGGGGTGAGGTTTTCCGCGTACTGCGGGACCAGTTTCGCCCCTACGCGGCGCTCCAGCGGCTGCAACACCTTGTAGGTGAAGGTCAAGGTCCCTTTCCGGACCTGGAGGATATCGCCGGGCTTGACCTCTTTGGAGGGCTTGGCATTGACCCCGCCGATCTTCACTTTACCGCCCTTGCAGGCGTCGGTGGCATCGGTCCGGGTCTTGAAGGCCCGGATCGCCCAGAGGAATTTGTCGATGCGTGTATCGGCCATGTTACGACAGTTCAGGGTCCGGCAGTTCGTCCCCGGAAAGGCCGTCGTACTCCTCCCCTTTCAGGAAGGGCTCGGCGGACGGGTCGATGTAGGCATCGGGCTCATGCCGGGGCTCCAGGAGGGCTTCCAGCACCAGGGTGTCCCGATCCGTCGGGACGAGGACGAAGTCCTTGAGTTCGGCGGGAACGAGGACGGCGTCGCCCTCCTTGAAACGGAGGCGGTCCATCCCGTCCACTTCCACCGCGCCGGCGCCCTTGACACAAGCGTACAGGCGGAAGCTGCCGCCCTGGTCGGTCACGCGGACCGCGTCGCGGAGACGGATCTCATTGACCGTAAACTGCGGCGTGACAGCGAGTTTCTCCATCACGGCCTCGGGGTTTCCCTTCGACGGTCGCGGCATCCGGTAGGCCTTGAAGTCGATCAGGTCGAAGGCCTCTTCCAGGTGCAGTTCGCTCTCCGTATCGCCCCAGGCGTGCAGGCGGAACCACAGTTCGGAGGACTCGGCCACTTCCAGCAGGCGCACGTCCTGGGCGGCATGGACCATGCCCGGGGTGACCAGGTAGTGTTCCCCTACCTTGGGCTTGATGACGTTCAGGAGTTCCTCCACCGTTCCGTCCAGACACTTCTCGTAGAACTCCGTGGCGGTCACGTCCCGCTTGAAGCCCAGGTAGAGTTTCGCGTCGGGGCCGGTCGCGGCCACATACCAGAGGGCGGTCTTGCCGAAGGCGTCGTAGCGCTGCTCGGCCGCCTCGTCGTCCGGATTCACGTGCAGGGAGGTGCGGCCCTTGATGTCCAGCCACTTGACCATGACCGGGAACTGCGTACCGTAGTTCTCGAAGGGGACCTCGCCGGTGAAGCGCTCCAGGTAGGTCTGCATGATATCACTGATGGAGTTGCCTCCCAGCCAGCCGTCCAGGGCCACGGAATCGATGTATCCGAGGTCCGCGATCCGGTATTCCACCATGCCCCATTTGCGTTCCACCTGCTCAGGCTGGAAACGCATGGGTGTCAGTCTCTTTTCCTCCATGCCTTAGCGGATTTCGATATCGTAGGGAAGGCGGGCGTACACCTGCGTGGGCTCGTTATCCTTCAGGGTGGACAGGGTCTTGCCGAAGAACTCGAACGGCGTACCGGAGAGGATGGAAGGCTCTTCCTGCTGGCCGCTGAGCATCATCATGAACTGCTCGGCCATGGTGAGCGGGGCCGGATAGCAGGTCACCTTGTAATCGGACTTGTTCACGTAACCGGCCAGGGAGGCGGCATAGGCGACGGCTTCGCGGAGGCCGCCGATCTCATCGACCAGACCGAGGCCCAGGGCGTCGGTGCCTACCCAGACGCGGCCCTGCGCCATTTCATCGACCTTCGCCGGATCCAGGGAACGTCCCTCGGCGACGAGGCCCACGAACTGGCCGTAGATATCCTCCACATAGGACTGGAGGTAGGCGGTTTCCTCCGCGTCGAAGGGACGCATGAGGGAGAACATGTCGCTGTGCTTGTTGGAGCCCACGGTGACGACGTTCACGCCCAGTTTCTTCGTGGCCCCGGAGAATTCAGGGATCAGGGAGAACACGCCGATGGAGCCGGTGAGGCAGGTGGCGTCGGAATAGATCTTCTGCGCGCCGGCGGAGATCCAGTAGCCGCCGGAGGCCGCATAATTGCCGTAGGAGGCGACGACGGGCTTCTCCGCCTTCAGGAGGCCGAGGGCCGTCCGGATCTTCTCGGAAGCCACGACACTGCCGCCCGGGGAGTTCACGCGGAGGACGACGGCCTTCACGGTGTTGTCCTTGCGGAGTTTGTCGATTTCCTTGACGAAACGGTCGGAGGTGATGCCATCGTAGCCGGAGCCGTCAGCGATCTCGCCGTCGGCGAAGAGGATGGCGACATTCTCCTTGCCACCGAGGTTCAGGACCTTGGCGGATACATAGTCGGCGAAGCGAACGAGGTGCAGGTCCTTCACGTCCTCCACCATGGCAAGGCCACAGAGTTTGTTCACAAGTCCCTCGTGGTCAAGCAGTTCGTCCACCAGCCCTTCGCGGAGCATATCCTCCGGGAAGTTGAGTTTCAGGCTGTCGATGAGCCCGTTCAGCCGGTCCACGGGGATGCCGCGGGACTCGGCGATCTGGCAGGAAACGGTATTCCAGAGGGAATTGACCATTACCTGATTCTGCTCACGGTTCTCATCGGAGGGAGCGTTCTTGATGTACATTTCGCCGGCGGACTTGTATTTGCCGTGGCGGATGAGTTGGTAGTTCACGCCCACCTTGTCCAGGACGTCCTTGAGGAAGATCATCCTTCCGGCGAGGCCGGTCATCTGGACCATGCCGCCGTGGTAGGAGGTCATGTAGATCTTGTCGCAGGCGGAGGCGAGGTAATAGGAGCCGTTGGAGGGGTTCTCCGTATAGGCCACGACGGCCTTGCCGCTCTTGCGGAACTCGGTGAGGGCGTTGCGGAGTTCTTCCAGGTCGGACGTGCCGGCGGTGGCGCCGTCCGGACGGAGGAGGATATACTTGATGCCGGGATCGGCCGCCGCCGCGTCAATGGCCTGGATGGCATCCCAGAGGCCCACGGTGGAGACATTGGCATAACCGCCGAGGGAGAAACCGCCCAACCGGTCATCGGTCGTCTGCTCGGCGATGGCGATCTGCGCCATGTCCAGGTCCAGCACGCCTTCACGGGGCAGGACGGTCTTGCCGCTGCCCAGGGCGGCCATGCTGCCGATCATCACGAAGAACAGGAAGAAGCCGACCAACTGCATCACGATGAACGCGCAGATGACGGCCAGCATCATTTTGACAAATTCTTTCATCTTTCAGTGAATAACGATATAACTCACAAATATAAGGAAAAATCGGTATATTTGCAGTCTTATTCGTCTAAAGACCATGGCACAGAAACCGTCCATCCCCAAGGGGACCCGTGACTTCGGCCAGCGCGAGATGGCCGAGCGCAACTATATCTTCGACACCGTGCGGAGCGTTTTCCGCACCTTCGGTTACCAGCAGATCGACACGCCGGCGATGGAGAACCTCTCCACCCTGCTCGGGAAGTACGGCGACGAGGGGGACAAACTCCTGTTCCGCATCCAGAACTCCGGCGAGAAGGCGGCCCTGCCGCCCGAGAAGGGCCTGCGGTATGACCTCACGGTTCCCTTCGCCCGGTTCGTGGTCCAGCACCAGAACGAGATCTCCTTCCCGTTCAAGCGTTTCCAGATCCAGCCGGTCTGGCGGGCCGACCGTCCCCAGAAGGGCCGCTACCGCGAGTTCTACCAGTGCGACGTGGATGTCATCGGCTCCACATCCCAGGTCAATGAACTGGAACTCGTCCAGATCGTGGACCGGGTGTTCGCCAAGTTGGATGTGCGTGTGCTCCTGAAGATCAACAACCGCAAGGTCCTCACCGGCCTCGCGGAGATCTGCGGCTTCCCCGAGCGGGTGGTGGACATCACCGTCGCCATCGACAAGCTGGACAAGATCGGCCTGGAGAAGGTGGAGGAGGAGATGATGGAAAAGGGCCTCACGGCCGAGGCCATCGCCGTCCTTCGTCCCGTCCTGCAACTCTCCGGCACCAAGGAGGAGAAGATCGCGACCATGCGGGGACTCTTCAACGGCGGTTCCGCCTCCGGCATCGTGTCGGAAGCCGGCCTCGCCGGTGTCGATGAGCTCGAGGAACTCTTCGGCCTGATCGACGCGGCGGGCGTCTCCTGCCCCGTGGAGATCGACCTTTCCCTCGCCCGCGGCCTCAACTACTACACCGGCGCCATCTTCGAGGTGAAGGCGCTGGACTTCCCCATCGGCAGCATCTGCGGCGGCGGCCGCTACGACAACCTCACCGGCATCTTCGGCCTCCCGAACGTCTCCGGCGTGGGCATCTCCTTCGGTGCCGACCGCATCTACGACGTCCTCAAGGGCCTCGACAAGTTCCCGGCCGCCCTCTCCAGCAGCACGCGGCTCCTTTTCGCGGTCATGGGCCCGGACGAACTCCGGTATGTCCTCCCCCTCGCGAAGACCCTCCGCGACGCCGGCGTCTCCGTCGAAGTCTATCCCGACGCCGGCAAACTCAAGAAGCAGTTCGACTACGCCGCGAAGAAGGCCATCCCCTTCATCTCCATCAACGGCTCCTCCGAGATCGAAGCCGGCACCGTGAACCTCAAGAACCTCGAAACCGGCGACCAGCAGGCCTTCCAGGCCACTGAAATGGACAAAATTCTGGGATTTTTGTCGTTCTGAGCGAACGTTTTTGTCATTCTGAGCGAGCTGTTTCGTCATTCTGAGCGACTTTTTTTGTCATTCTGAGCGAAGCGAAAGAATCTCTTTTCCGCAGAAAAATTTTGGATTTCCGAAAAAAGTCCTTACCTTTGCAATCCACATCGCGGAGTAGAGCAGTCGGTAGCTCGTCGGGCTCATAACCCGGAGGTCGTAGGTTCGAGTCCTGCCTCCGCTACACAGCAAGCCAGCCTTTTCGAGGCTGGCTATTTTCGTTTAGCAACGGAGGCTACGCCCTTACCCATTCAGCAGGACTATAGACCCAGAGTTACACTGGGCCTGCGGAAAAGATCTTTGCATTCCATTGATTATCAAGGTCTTCATAAAAGACAATCCGCAGGCCTCCTGAATTTGCTAGGGGCCTGCAGGAACGGCAGAATGGACACATTGAAAATCAGCAGATTACGCGGACCTCTTCCGCAGGCCTAACGTCGCATGCGACGATTCTGGAGGTTCAGCCCTCCGAATTCGTCAAACGAGAACGAAGAAACCAGCCAGGCACAGACATTCATTCCGGAAAGATGAGACGTAAATGCATCTACCGATGCCTTGTATTGCACCTGATTCGTTTGCAAGGCGGTAGTATCGAGTATCTGATTTATCGTCTGCGGATTGGTCTTTCCCATGGCGGCAAAGCTGACCAGGCAGTTCTTCCCCTCAATATATCCCAGGAATTGATTATCAGAATCATCATCATACAAAGGCATCGGCCCATTTAATACATAAAGGGAGTCTGCCTCGCCGCGAAAGTCAAACCAGACCCCGGCGCAAAGGACAGAGTCGGGGTAATGATAACTACCCACCTTCTTCCCTTCGCCAATCGATTCCAGGATTGCTTGCGAAAGACGGGGATTCATACAATCAACCGGGAAACCGTTCAGCTCGTTTCTAACCCTTAAAACTTCCTGATACGTCTCTTCAAATGACAACTCTGATTGGTCGACAAGTTGGAGAAAACGATTCATGTCGAAGGATTCAGGATGGGTAATGGAATCCGGAATGAATTCACTCTTCAAGTCCTGAGAATCGCCACGGCATGCTTCGTACAACCCGACCATCTCTTGCAACCAATAATCGTCGTTTGTTTCTTTATACAGCTGGGCATATCGCTTGATCAACTGATGAAGCAGACTGTCTACTTGATTCAACTCGTAATTGTCGGCGCTTTCGTACAATTCGAGTTCGGTCCGCAAGGCGACAGGATCAAACTGTTCGACACGATGGGACCCTTCAATTTTAGAGATATAATTACGGGCACCATCATAATCCGCAAAAATCTCATATAGTACCATGCGGTATGGAACCATCTTTTCCCCGTTCTTCCCATCTTCACATTGCCGGAATAAGTCATGGGCCTCGGAAAGGAACCTTACATCTTCCGATTCTTGGAACGCTCGTATCTTCTCGAAGGCAAGAGAGGGCGTATTATCCGATGACCTGCCGCAGGAGACCAGCAAACAAAGGCATAGGATGCAAATGGAGACGGATCGCATAACGGTAATGTTAAATACGCGGAAAAAACGCTGCAATAATCGCACCCATCAACGCGAATCATGTGATTCGAAGGAGTATTGCTATCACATCAGGTAGGAATTCTAATCTGTTTTTCAATATTTTGTGCAAATCTCTCAACCTTCTTCAGATCCTCCAAAAGGTTCGAAATTCTACCTGTGTAGTCTACTACTTAAAATGATAACTGATCAATTATCAATCGGTTAGCGTTTAACTTTATTGAGGCCTCAACTATGTTCTTATTCTTTACATAAAGGAATAACCTGTTCTCAACTGTTAAAGATGGTTTCGCGTTTCAGGAATGGTGACCAAAGGCTGTGGCAGACGGTCCTCCTCTTTCTTCTCTTCCCGTTTAAACAGCTGGCCTCGCCAAAGCAAACCTTCGTCACAGACCTTCATATATTCCCCTTGTATCCAGGTCTGACCAAAAAACTGGTCATCGATACAGGAAACGGTGACATGAAGGACGTTTGTCTTATGATTCCGGTAACGAAGAGGAAACACAGGCCATAGCCATTTGGGCAAGTATATATGAAGCATATCCTCATAATAAAAGGATCCTTCAGTACTTATTCCCCAGGAGAAATGATTCTGGCTGGGAATAAAACGAGGAATGACTACTGTTTTCTGCTTAGGATATTTAATCTCTTTGTATGTATTGAATGACGTGGTATCGTTATCACATACAGTAATCAAATACTCTTCGTTACGGACAGGAAAATCGAATGTCACATAAACACTGTCCGGGTCACAATCGGCCGAAAAGGATTCTTCGAATTGAATACAATTCATTACCCTGTCAGAAGGTGACGGACTGTCCAGACGGATGAAGTCGTCAGTTTCCTGCGTTAACGTACAAACAGCAATCGTATAAGTGATACCATGCCCCTCATAGAAAGAGATTGTCGCAAGACTGTCACAGATGTTCATTGTGAGATATTCGGAATGGTATACCCCATCCAAAGGCCCGGGCATCAACGCTCCGCCAAAAAGAGACATACTCAAGAACAAAGAAAACAGTCTCATGGCAAAATGGATTAATCGGCCTAAATATAGCGATTATATCCCAATAACTGAATACTGCTCAATCACTTTTCCCTTCATGATACCCAGATGATCAGGTTCGACAAGGCCAAAAAACACCAGTTATGGCCAAAGAACTAACATCCTTATTATCAGAGAAATACAGGGAAACGCCACGAATGAGATAATGACCTTTTCTGGCCTCCATTTTTCACATTTTTCGAAGCTTATTTCTCTGAGCTTTCGGTCCCAATCAAATACTCACTCCCCTGACTTTCAATACTTTGTGAGAATCTAACGACCTTTTTCAGGTCCTCCAAAAAGTTCGAGATTTTACCTGTGTAGTCTACTACTTAAAAACGCTAACTGATTTATTATCAATCGGTTAGCGTTTTTCTTTTACCCAAAAACTATATTATCGTAGCTGATTGTACAAGATGTGTTTTTAAGCCGCAGACCTTGTACGCGGTATCGCCATTAGAAGGCTATCCTGTCGAGTTTCCCTGGTCAAGGTATGTCAATCAAAATCACCCCTTGTACATTGGAATCAAATAACGGTTCTTTCATTTTTAATCACTATCTTTGTGTTAGACGGGAAAGAATACACATTCGCCAATTACATGGGTACTCAGAACAAAGCACATAAACAAACAGCCTGGAAGAAAAACCGGGAATTCGGAGATAAAATGGGCGGCAGAGGGAGACTCAAACTGGATGATAACATCTTTGCTCGTGAGCACTCCTTTCACGCCCCCACTGAACTTGATGAGGTTCCTATCCTGATGATCGACAACACTTCACGGGATTACTACTTTCCAGTTTCTCCGGATGAAATCAAAACGGCGCTCTCCAACTTGCCCAATTCGGATATTGTAACCCATATCTGGCTAAGGAAACACAACAAGAAAAGGGATTCTATCGTTGAATGGATCAAAGGGAGTGGCGTTTATCTTATCACCCTGTATCCACTGTTGAAAGAGAACCGTCATTTCCTCGGAAAGAACAAACCTTTGGAGAAAGATTTTCGATGGTATAGTCCTTTTGCAAACGTCGTTGAAACAAAGGAGGGTTGGTATGCAGTATTCACCGAAGCGTCTGCAAAGGATTTCTATCTGAATAGGCTTATTCCTTTCGGAGTGGAAGGATTACAGAACATATAGAAATTCAACTATTCCTATTGCTTTATTTCTGAGCCCTCCATTTCTGCCATATTCTCACTTGCCTGATTTTCAACATATTGCGCAAATCTTTCAACCTTCTTGATGTCCTCCAGAAGGTTCGAGAATTTAGGTGTTTGGTCTACTAAATGAAGGAAGAATCGAATGGTTTTCCCTTTTTTTGTGTCTATATTGCAGCCCCCGTGGAGGTCGGAACCCGGTGATTTTCCAATCGCCTAATAATCAAGTAGTTAATAATGCGTCTGTTCCAAACCTTCCATAAGAGTTGAAGGGTTGGAACCGGTCATTTTATAACTATCTACATATAAGCAACTTACAATCCGCCAGGTGCCAACCCTAACGGTGAACTTATATCAGGACGAGACGGAGGTCTGCTGAAGAAGCATCCGTATGTCATTGATTATCAGAATGCCCCGACAATAGCATCCGCAGCCCCCTCTAAATTACAAGGAGTCTGCTGGAGCGATGGAGAAATGAGGTTGATACCCAACAACTTACGGAAACATCATCTGCAGACCTTTTGGGACGGTAAGGTCCATGCTATTGTTTCTCCGGGATTTGATTTGCATACCAGCGAATGTATCCTCTCAGAGCTTTCCACATAGACCCATTCATCCCATCATTCCAGTCGAACCAATCATCGATTCGCCACGACTCGTTTTCATAGACCAGATACATCGTGAATCGAAGGTTAACAGGCTCATATGGCGATCGCTCAGGGATGCGTATGGTAATGTCCACATTGGTCTTCCCATCCTGCACAATCCCAACTTTATAACGGATGGTATGCCCTAGAAGACTTAAAGGAGAATCACCATTTCCAGCATACCAATAGGCCAGGAATTCCCCAGAGCCTATATATCCGGGATCCTTTTCTATTTCCCAATCATTGATAGCAAAGGCAATCTTGAGAAGCGTATAGAAATCGACAGAGAAGGCTTTTGCATCCACCTCGGCAATGTCACGGTGATCCGGAAGTTGCCTGAAAGCCCATTCACACCATTCTTGAGTAGGCGGTGCCGGTTCCTGTCCATGGGCGCCAAAGGCAGAAAGAAAACAAATGAGTAGGAGAATGGTTTTCTTCATTGGAACGACGCTGTTTTATTAGAAGTTAGCCGCCATCAACTCCTGCCCCAACTGGTGAATATGGGCAAGGATGGCTTTTTCTCGTTCGACGGATGGTTTTTTGAATCCATTGATATAGTTCCGCAGGAGCGTGGCATTCATGCCGATGGATCGGGCGAACTCGGCAATGTTGATCTCTTTGTGGGTCAAGAAGAACTTCTGCATCGGCGTCGGCTGGGCGTCTTCATAGACGAAGCTCTCGAAACTGATGTCTTCGTCGATATTACGCCAATGGATGCCGTCGAAACCAAAGGTATACTTCTCCCGCTCCTCGGCACTGGCAGCCCGAAGCCGGGGATACCAAAGGAGAGACTGGCTGTAGATACGCCCGTCTTCGCCGCGACCGAATATCTGGTCGTCACTGAACCATATTTCTTTGATCTTAATCATATCCTTTTCCCTTTTACTGGTTAAAGTGCTTGTTCCACTGGGCGATGATGATGTCCGCATTCTCATCAATGACAGCCTTGATCTTCTTGAAGTCACCGGCCTTGATGCCCATCCGCTCCACAACGACAAACTCCGTCCCGTTCCATTCGAACTTGGCCATTCCTCCATTCCCCTCCACATGGACATGCAAAGGGTCATGCTCCCGACTGTAGAAGAAGAATGAGAATCCGAAGAATCTGAATATTTCTGGCATAATGTCTATTTAATCAATTACTACGGCAAAGATAGGAATTATTTTCAATACCCACAAGGGGAAACCGAACATGCACGCATTCGAGCTGTTTCCTGGTTCGAGAATTGGCATCAGACGACATTCTCATAAAAATCGTAAATGCCTTAAAGTCAACAATATAGCGATTTCTGTCATAGAACGGAAAAACGCTTCAGATTGAAAGGTTTTTCGCGACGTTTCCCAAGAATCTCTCAACTCTCCCCCACCCCATGTATCAACTTAAGTAATTCGCCTTCAACACTTTCAGCAAATCTATCCAGCTTCTCAAGGTCCTCCAAAAAGTTCGAGACTTTACCTGTGTAGTCTACTACTTAAAATGCTAACTGATTGGCCATAAATCGGTTAGTATTTTCGTTTGAGGAAGGTAGCTATCAATAATCTATCGTTTGGGGCCAATCCTTACAATCCGGATCGGGCCTTCCGATGCGTCTGCTGAGAAGGCGTAAGCTATCGGGACTCTTGTAAAGATACGTTTTTTCGCAATTCTCGTAATAAAAGGAGTCATCATCCCAAGGGGTAGTATCATGGTACTGGCTCTCGAATTCTTCCCAAGGTCCCAGGGAAGACCGGTAGATAACTTCTTTTGAATCCCAATCCGATTCCACCAAAACAAACTTATTCCCATATCGATAAAGCCCTATCCAGTTGGGCGTTCGAGTATCAAAACCAATCGTGTCCACTTCGTACATCCATAACCCCGTATAAGCCCCAAATCGAATTAAAGAATCCTGACCCTTCAGATTGAAACGGACAGCATACAAAGACGGAGCGTTATAATGATTGGGAACACTGTCTATCCTTTCCAGAAAACACTGAAGCGAATCTTGGATAGCAGCATCCTTAAAAAGCGGCTCGACAACCGGCTTGGAGCAGCAACCGCCCAAGGATAGTACAAATAAAACTGCCGTTTTGACAACTAAAGATTTAGACTTCATCACAGGAATTCTTTTCTTGGAAAAAACCGCTGAGTTACCAGCCTGCAAATATCCTGCCTCACGCCCAGCTTCCCTGTTCGAGAAGGCCTAAACCCTTCAATTTCGGCCGAATCGATAAATCACTTATTATCAAAGAAATACGAAAAACGGTTTCGAACGGAATAACGACCTTTTCGAACATCCTTTTTTCACATTATTGAAGAATCTTCCTCTGAGCCCTCATTTTCTGCTCAATTCACACTTCCTTGATTATCAATATTTTGCAAGAATCTTTCCACCTTCTTGATATCTTCCAAAAGGTTCGAGATTTTACCTGTGTAGTCTACTCAGCAAGCCAGCCTTTCGGGGCTGGCTTTTTCGTTTTTATGTATGCTCGTCCTCAAAAAAGCCTTTTCATGAGGACGAGAGGTGCATTTTGCCCGTTTCATCCTCAATTTCGGCCTAAATTGAGGATGAAAACGCTATAAAAGGATGAGATCACCATCGACAAAGCCCAAGCCAAGGTCCTGCTTGCTGCGGAGCAAGGAGGCGTACTTCCCCTTCTTCAGGTACTTCCTCAGATGAGACTCCATCCGGGCCAGTACCTTTTCCCAAGACTGGCAACTTGACCACTTTAACGGATGCTCCCGGTTATCAAACACTTCATCACAAGCCCAATCGCTATTCCCGGGGTCAAAGGATGCTGCGCCGATAATCTCGGCCGACCATTGTCCCTTTCCATCATCATACAGATTGAAACAGAAGGCTTCAATACCTTCCGGCAGATCCGCCGACAAGGTAGCGTCCACCCATTTCTCAAACGTTCTGTATGACAGATCCTTTTTCCCGAGCAAACCGGATAATCCCATCATGATACTGATCTTTTACTGCAGGCCTGCCATGTTCAAGTGCCGGCAAAGATACCGGGCTACAGGAGCAGGGACAGGTCCTTCTCTTCGATGGCATGCAGCCCATGGGAACTGATGAGTCCGGCGGCCTTTTCGGCGTGGTCGGTGCGGAAGATGAGGACGCCTTTCCCCTTCAGCAGGAAGGAGTACAGGTAGGCGATGCTGATGCCTTCGCCGGCGAAAAGTTCGATGGCATCGGCGGCCTGGCCGGGACGGTCGTCGAGTTCGATGGCAAACACTTCGCAGAGCGAAACGGCGACGCCGGCTTCCCGGAGGACCCGGTAGGCCTTGTCGGGCTGGGAGCAGATGATGCGGAAGATGCCGTAATCGACGGTATCGGCAATGGTGGTGGCGATGAGCTGGATATTCTCCTGCTTGAGGAGCCGGAGGACCCTCACCAGGGAGCCGGACTTGTTTTCGATGAAGACGGAGAGTTGCTGGACAGTCATAACGGTTCGGGTATTCAGTATTTCTTTCTGGTATCGACGACCCGCACGGCCTTGCCTTCACTCTTGGGAAGGGTGTTCTTGGGCACGAGGCGGACCCTCGGGGTAATCAGGATTTCGTCGCGGAGCTGGCGGGTGATTTCCCGCGTCAGGGACTGGAGTTTAGCGTAATCGTCGATGAAGAGGTCCTTCATCTCCACATCGACGATCATGGCATCGTTGCCGTCCACGGTCTCCAGCGTGATGAGGTAGTCGGAGGCAAGCTCCTGGAACTGCATCAGGATGGTCTCGATCTGGATCGGGAAGATGTTGACGCCCTTGAGGATGATCATGTCGTCGCTGCGGCCCTTCATCCGGTCGAGGCGGATGTGATGGCGCCCGCAGGGACACTCGCCCGGCAGGATGCGGGTGAGGTCGCGCGTCCGGTAGCGGAGCAGCGGCATCGCCTCGCGCTTGAGCGTCGTAAGGACGAGTTCGCCGACCTCCCCGTCCGGAACGGGTTCCAGGGTGTCGGGATTGACGATTTCGACGATGTAGTAGTCCTCCCAGATGTGCATGCCGTTTTGTTCCGGGCACTCGAAGGCGACGCCAGGACCGCACATTTCCGACATGCCGAAGGAGTTGTACGCCTTGACCCCGAGCATGTCCTCGATGCGCCGGCGCGTATCCTCCGAATGCGGTTCGGCGCCGATTACGAGCGTGCGGAGTTTCGTGTCCCGGCGGGGGTCGATGCCCTTCTCGCACATCACCTCATAAAGCCGCGCGGCATAAGAAGGGATGGCGTGCACGACGGTAGTGCCGAAGTCCGTGAAGAACTTGAGTTGGCGCAGGGTATTGCCGGCGGCGGCAGGGACCGTGAGCATCCCCACCCGCTCGGCCCCGTACTGGAAGCCGAGACCGCCGGTAAACATCCCGTAGCCGGACGTGTTCTGAAACACGTCCTCCGGGCGGCAGCCCACCATCCACAGGCAACGGGCGACGGCTTCGGCCCACGCCTCCAAGTCTTTCTGCGTGTGCAGGATGACCGTGGGATTGCCGGTAGTGCCGCTGGAGGAGTGCAGGCGAACACATCGGTCCAGCGGAACGGCGGCCATCCCGAAGGGATACGTATCACGGAGATCCTGCTTGGTGGTGAAGGGAATCTTCTTCAGGTCATCGAGCGTCCGGATGTCCGACGGCGTCAGACCGGCCTGACGGAAACGCTCCCGGTAGAAAGGCGAATCCATGCAATGCCTGACCGTGGCCTGCAGCCGCTCGAGTTGCAAGGCCTCGATCTCGGAACGGGAGTACGACTCCTCCGGATGGAAAAACTTCTGGTAGGTCATGATCGGTAAACTGATTATTGCAAAGCATCGAACGAGACCGGATTCCGGCCGACATAGGCCTGCCCGGTGAAGGTGGCGATACGGACACCGTCCTGGTCGGTGACGACGACCTCCGCAGACGGGATGCGATGGTGGGCACAGGAGACGTGTCCTTCGGCCCGGAGCGTGTCGCCTTCCCGGGCGGAGACGTGGTAGTAGATGGTCGAATTGATGGCGAAGGTGAGGTTCTCGCCCTGGTTCACCAGTGCGGCGAACACCAGGTCCGCGAGCGTAAAGATCGCCCCGCCCTGGCAGACGCCGCCGGCGTTGAGATGGGCGGAAGACACGTCCAGGACGGCGACGGCAGCCCCGGAAGTGATCTCGACGAGCCGGGCGCCGGAAGCGGCGGCGAAACGGTCGCCGGTATTCAGGAATTCCTTCAGTGTCATATCGTTGACTCTTTACCAGTTAATCTCCACTCGGACAACGTCGGGATTGTTCGGGAAGCGGAGGAAGCAGGAATGGGCGGTTTCGTCCCAGGTATGGGGCGTTTCCACGCCGTTTACAAGGACGGAGACGGGACGGCGGGGAAGCCGGATCTGCGTGACATTGACCGTCTCGACCGGGCCTTTGCACAGGTAGGAATAGCCGTGACGGGAGGCCTTTTCCTCATAGGCCCGGCTGGCCGCCGCAAGGATGCAGGGGGCCTTGGGGGCCTTCCGGACGTCGTAGAGAAGGGCCTGGGTGCCAGGGGCGACGACCTTATGGGCATAGACCGGAAGGTTGGGGTCATACAGGTCGATGTAGCAGCCGTCCAGGGTCAACGGCTCCCCGCCCTCCAGGACGGCGACGACCTTGTAGGGGCCGCGGTCCAGGGTGAAGGAAGTCTTCTCTTCCATGGGCCCGTAAAGGTCCCGGACGGCATCCAGCAGAACCTCTTCCGACTCCATGACATACGTCTTCGGGTCGTGACGGAGAATCCGGACCGTGCCTTTCCCGTACCGATACGTTCCTTCCGGAGCGCCCGGGGCAATGCCCATCTGCTCGAAAAGATGGTCCGAAGGGGCTTTGTACGCATTTCCGCCCGTATTCCACCACTCCTGCACGTCCTGGAAGGGATCCGTGTCTGTGGCGGAATAAAGCAGTTTTCCGCCGCCCCGGACCCATTCCGCCAACTGCTCGTGGGCGACCGGGTCCAGCGGTTTCATATTGGCGTAGGTCATCAGGAGGAGTTTTACCTCCTTCAGGGCCTCCGGCCAGCCGAGGTTCTCGATATGGATAATGCCCACGGGAACGCCTTTCCGGATAAGCGGCAGGGCGAGGCCGTAGAAGTTGGACATCCGGGGATCGTCGTAACTGTCATGGACCGGGAAACGCTGGAACATCAGGGAATTGCCCATGAGGACGGAGATGCCCGCCGACCCGTCCGGCCGCGTATCGGTCACCGGCATGTGCTGGAGGGCGTTCGTCATGACTTGCATCATGGAAGAGAAGTCCTGGGGAACGCGGATCCGCTCGTCCGAACCAGGGGCTTTCGGATAGAGGTGTTCGTAGATCCGGTCCGGCCAGGGCATGATTTCGTAATCGGCGATCTGCGGATACAGGAGTTGGGCGGTATAGGTGGCCTGGTAGTTCCGGCGGAAGTCCTCCCAGTCCCGGGTCGCGTCTTCGATAGGGTCCGTCAGGAACCAGACGCGGCGGCCGGTCGGGGCCACCATCGATGCCATGCAGCCGTATTCCAGGAAGGCGGTCTCGAAGACGCGCTCCTTGCACTCGCCCCGGTACCAGGCCGGGACGCGGGAGGTTCCGGTCCAAACCTGCGCGATATAACCGTCCACGCAGTCCAACGAGGCCAGGGAGGCCTCGGGGCTCACGATCTCCCACTGGGAATAGTTCAGGAGGGAGTGCGTAGGAACGTAACACTTGATGTCGCGGCCGAGGGAACGGCCGTACTCCTTGGCATAGGTAAACGCCTCTTCCAGCGCACGATAGTAAAGATGATACTTCAGTTTGGAGGAGAGGTAGGTCGCT
This sequence comes from uncultured Bacteroidia bacterium, assembly GCA_902781705.1. Lineage (GTDB taxonomy): Bacteria > Bacteroidota > Bacteroidia > Bacteroidales > UBA932 > Cryptobacteroides. The sequence goes on along the minus strand of CACZKE010000004.1, from coordinate 135,617 downwards.
TCCGGGGATTCGTCCTGCGGACGCCAGGGAGTGCCGTAATAGGCCTCCCACTCGCGTTTGAAGGAATCGCTATAGCCGCCGGCCGCCCAGAATTCGGGCTCTTCCAGGAAGATGGCATCCACCCCCGCGTCGATGACGCGCTTGATATGACGCTCCTTGAAATAGTCCAGGTAGTTCTCCGTGGGAACGATATAGGGCATGTTCTTCCCATGCCAGAGGGTGTCGCCGGCAACGTTCACCTGCCCTTCGTCCCAATGGGCCCGGCCGTCCCACTTGCCGGTGAAATAGTCGCCATAGCCGCCCCAGGCGATGCCGGTCATGAAGTGCGTCGTGTAGCCGCGCTCCCGCCAGGAGGCCAGGCGTTCCTCCAAAGGGACCCGGCCGCCCACGCCGTACACCATGACGGCATCGGACCGGGTGTCGATGGTGGGACGCCAGCCCTGGGAGGTCTGGATGGTCGTTTTCGCCGGCTCTTCCTGCACGCGGGGGGCGCAGGCGACGGCCAGAAGGAGAAGGAGGATGGATTTACGCATATCGTTGGATGAGGGCGGCGACCGCCTTTCTAATGTTATCGATGGCCGTTACCGGGTCGATGGCTTTCTCCCGGGGCATTCCCTCCGGGGTGACCGGAAGCAGGTGCCGGAAACCGGCTTTCCTTAATTCTTCCCGATCGTTGATGGCGCCGGAAACGAGGGCGACCGGGATGCCTTTCGAGCGGCGTAATACGCCAAGCGGGGCCTTTCCTTGCAAGGTTTGGGCATCGGATTTTCCTTCGCCGGTCAGGATGAGGTCGGCATCCTTTACGGCTTTGTCAAAGCCGATGAGGTCCAGGACCCCGTCCACGCCGGAGCGCATCCGGGCGCCCAGGTACGCCGCCATCGCGCCGCCCAGGCCGCCGGCCGCTCCCGCGCCGGGAAGGGCTTGCAGGTCCAGACCGGTTTCCCGGAGGGTCTCTTCGGCCATCGCCTGCATCCTCCGGTCAAGGATTTCCACCTCCTGCGGAGACGCTCCCTTCTGGGGGCCGAAGATGCGGGCTGCGCCCATGGGCCCGTAAAAGGGGCAATCCACGTCATAAAGGGCTTGGATCGATGTTCCTGCGGCTTTTTCCCGAAGTCCGGGAACGGAAAGCATCCCCGCTCCCCCATCGCAGGTCGATGTCCCGCCGAGGCCGATGAGGATGCGTTTGCATCCTTTCTCCAACGCGTCCAGGATGAGTTCCCCGACGCCCCGGGAGGTCGTATGCATCGGATTTCGTTTCTCCGGCGGCACCAGCGGCAGACCGCAGGCCGACGCCACCTCAAGGATGGCCGTCGGGCCGGATGCATCCTCGACGATGGCATACTCCGCCTCGACCGGCACCCCCAGCGGCCCGGTGACCGTCGCCCGGACGGTCCGTGCCCCCAGCGCGCCAGCGAGCACCTTGACAGTGCCCTCTCCCCCATCGGCCAGCGGCAGTTCCACCACTTCCAAGGGCTCTTCACCCCCGCCGGCCCCTTGCAAGCCCGCAGCCATCGACACGGCTTCCCGCAGGCCCGCAGCCATCGCCCTGGCCACCTCGCGGGCGCCCAGGCACTCCTTGAACGAATCCGGTGCGACAATGATTTTCATACTAGTGGCAAAGTGCTTCTTCCGTCTCACGTTTAGGGACGATGGAATCACTTAACCCTTCATAACAATTCTTCCAGGGCAGCATGATCGATCGTGTTTAGATTCCCTTTCCGGACGATAACATACTCATTCTCAAAAGGATTTTCGGCCGAAACATGCTTGGTCCGGAAGGTCTGATACTTGATTTTCAACAAGTTCTTCACTCTGGAATCCTCAAACATGGCGGCAGCGGATCCAAAGTAAAAATGCTCGTGGGTGTCCTTGACCTCCACGTGGATGATAGTACGGTTGTGCTTTAGCATGGTGTATCAATGGCAAAGATAGCAAAAATCAACGAATCATATAGTTTTGTAGAAAAAATTTGGAGAATATCAACGCATGATTTATATTTGTAGAAACCGTGGCCGCGGCTGAATTATGTATAATTTTAAAGTGATGAGAGATGGTTGCGTTGAATCAATGTTTGGAAATCATCAACCTGACATCCCTGGACTGGGGAAACAGTGATCGCTACGCTATCGTGGGGCATTCCTGCCGTGTGGCAGCGAAAGCTACAAGTTTTGATGAAGTTATCGTGGGGCTCATGCATGCCCTGTATGCGACATCGTCATATACCCGGGCACTGTACCAATGTGATGTGGAGGGCGTCAAAGCATGGGCCGAGGCCTTGGACCTCTTTGTTTGGCGCCAGGACAAACTGCCCGAAATCATGAGCGAAGATCGTGTCAGGGCCTGGCGTCTGAAAAAGACAAAATGGTCTTCCACTTTCAGGCAGCGTCTGATAAGGATGTCGAAAAACCAGATTACCCGGAACGTAATGATTCACAGTCTGGAAGATCGACTTGACATCCTGTCCGAACCTGAAAGATATGAGGATCTTGGACCGCACCGGTTCGTCCTCCCTTGGGAAAGATGCAGTCCAGCTGACATTCGAAGGGGAAAATGGGATGAAGACAACGACTATTCAAAAGTTACCGAAGAGGTCCCGCTCCTTCTGCTCCCATTGTCAGAAGAAGAACGGGAGAACCTGATCGAAAAATACCACCGAGCCATAGAACTGCTCATAAATGCCGATGACGGGACCCAGAGTAAGTATACCTTCATGGAAGTTACGCGAAGGAGGTACTCCCAAAGCATGTTGGACTGGTTCGATGAATGGAGAGAGTGGCAGGAGGAGCTGAAACTGTACGATGACAAGGAGTATGAGGAAATCGGAGAAGGATCTCTTCTTTGTGACGACGGACCATCTGGAGCAACGGATCTGGTTCAGGGATGAGGAGGATTTCAAGGCCGGGATGAATGCAGTCCCGGTCGTGGCCGTGGCGTTGGGAATCGTAATCGTGTCATTTATCCTGATGTCCAACCATGTTCACTTCGTATTGTACTGTTCCCGTGATGAGGCGCAGCGATTCATTGACGGATACAAGAAGCATCATGCGAGATACTTGCGTCTCAAATACGGGATCAAGGAAGCACTGCGCGGAAACAAGGTTGATATCCAGCGGATTGTGCGGGCAGATGAAGGTGCTGAGAAAGTCATCGCTTACGTGTTAATGAATGCGGTCGCCGCTAATATCTGCCTTCATGCCACGGCATATCCGTGGGGATCTGGCGCGGCTTACTTCAAAGGAAGCGCGACCGCAGGCAAACGGATTTGCACCTTATCCGGCCGTGCTGTAAAGCGGCTCTTGCACAGCAACATACAACTCCCCGATGACTATCTGGTCGGGGAAGAAGGATATGTCCTGCCGGAATCATACGTTGACGTCCGCTATGTCGAGTTTCTGTTCCGCACGCCCAAAAGGATGGAGTATTTCCTACGCAATTCATCCAAAGCCAAACTCAGGCTGGAAGCCGATCAGGAGGTCCCCGCTTTCCGCGACCAAATCCTGACGGCAGCCGCGGAGGACCTTTGTCATACCCTATTCAAAAGAAACGAAGTACAGGAACTCTCGGAGGCCCAACTCTCCGAATTGCTCAAACAGTTGCGATTCCGGTTTTCTTCCCATGCTGGCCAGCTTGCGAGGGTCATGGGTATCCCCTATAAACGAGTAGTGACTCTGTTGGATGCACCGGAGACGTTGCTTCACGGCACGGAAAACCGACAAAGTGATTCTTTCGTCCCGAGAAATGGGACGAAGAAATCAAAATAGGCCAAAAATGATTCTTGCGTCCTGGATTATGGGACGCAAGAATCACTTATCGATGGAATCGAACAATGGCAGCGCGCGAACGCCTCGAAGAATTACTGCAGCTGCCGGATACGGACGTCCTGGCCGGGAAGGAGGGATGGGAGGGCGGAGAGGTCGGTCTTGCTGTAGTGGTAAGGGATGAGGACCTTGGGGGCGATGGCCTTGGCAGCGGCGACGCACTGGTCCACGGTCATCGTAAAGGGTTGGTTTACAGGGAGGAAGGCAACGTCAATGTCTTTCAGGTCAGCCATCTCGGGAACATCCTCGGTGTCGCCGGCCACGTAGATGCGGAGGCCGTCGATGGTGAGGACATAGCCGTTGCCGTTGCCCTTGGGATGGAACATTTCACGGCCGGGCGTGGTGTTGTAGGCCGGGACCGCGTCCATGACGATACCGCCCGGAAGTTCGGTCCGCTGCCCGTTCGCAATGGCCTCGCCCTTGCCGATCTGGGCACGGCTGGTCTCATTGAGGATCAGCCGGGTACCCTCCGCGGAGAGGATATCGATGGTGGCGGGCTCGAAATGGTCCTTGTGCTCATGCGTCACCAGGATGACATCGGCCTTGGGGAACTCCACCGCGTAGTCCGTATGCTTGCCGTACTCGCCCACCGGGTCGATCTGGATGGACAAGCCATCGTATGCAACTTCCAGCGAGCCATGCTTGATGAGGGTGATCCTCACCGGTTTGCCGCCGTCGGTCCAGAAGGTTTCCACCTCATATTTCGTGACGCGCTTTCCGGCCTCGGTCCAGCCCAGGAAGCCGCCCAGGAGGTTATACACGGTGAATCCCGCTTTCTGGAGGGCGGAAGAGGCCGCCGCACTCCGCTTGCCGCTCCGACAGTATGCCAGCACCGGACGGGCGGGATCCAGCGCCGCCTTTGCCAGGTCGATGAAGCCGTCACCCTGCCAGTCGATGTTCTGGGCGCCGGGAAGATGGTTCCCGGCAAATTCGTCGGGCGTACGGACGTCCACGAGCTGGACGGTCGCATCCTGGGAAAGCATCTTGTCGAAATCGGCCACCGAGAGGTCGGTGTAGCCCTTGCAGGAGAAAAGGCTCAGGAGGGAAAGGGCCATGAGGGAGTGGATTAGTTTGTTCATGTCGATCAGTGTTCGTTCTTACAAAGATAACGGAATTTTTCGTACATTTACCGCATGTTCCATGTAAGCGACCCACTCACCACGCCCCCGCCGGCCTTTGCCACGCCTCTCCAGCAAAAGGTCTATGAAACCTTTGCCGCCCTGGGCATCCCCTTCGAACGGGTGGACACCGATCCCGGCCTCACGATGGAGGACTGTGCCCATATCGACGCGAAGATCGGCGTACGCATCGTCAAGACCGTATTCCTGTGCAACCGGCAGCAGACGGCTTTCTACCTGTATGTGACCACAGACGACAAACCCTTCGTCACCCGGGAGTTCTGCGGCGCGCTGGGCATTCCCCGCGTCTCCTTTGCCCCGGCAGACAAACTCCAGGAACTGACGGGCGTCACGGTGGGCGCCACCACGGTCCTCAGCGCCATCCTCCCGGAATCGGCCCCCGTGCAACTCGTCATGGACCGCGCCGTCGCCGAAAGCGACTGGTTCGCCTGCACCGACGGCACCGCCACCTGCTTCGTCAAGTTCCGCACCCGGGACCTCCTGGACCGCTACCTCCCCGCCTCCGGGCATTCGCTGACACTGATCTGAATGAAGATCAGGCAAGGAGTGAATCCCTGTTTCTTCTCGCGTAGTCGGCTATGAGGGAAGTCAGGTTCTCCGATTTTTCATAAAAAGGTGTATCGCACTCTGTATCAAGCAGGTCAGATTCCTGGTCTTTCGGCAGACCGCGCGATCGCAGCATCATTCCAATGATTGAAATACCACCCCGCAAGGGAAACTGCGGCACCATTTCACAGCTTGTCTATACTTCTCTCAGGCCTGCGGGCAACTCATTCCTAACAGGTTGATAATTAATCGGTTGTATAATTTCTCCCCGCAGCCCTATCGGAAAAACGGACGGCCTGCGGGCCCTTGGTTCATAAGTCGCTGTAACACACACACTTCCTATCGTTCAGCCCGCAGGCCTTTTGGGGATTACTGTCAGGTACTTGCTGGAGGAGACCGAAACGATAAAAGCCCGTTAAAAACGGGCTCTTATCACGCTAACTATCTGATAATCAAATCAATATTCTTCCTCGTTCCAGAAGAAGTCGTCCTTGGTCGGGTAGTCCGGCCAGATATCTTCGATGGATTCGTAGATTTCTCCGTCTTCGTCAAGTTCTTCCAGGTTCTCGACAACCTCGTCGGGAGCGCAGGTGCGGGTGGCATAGTCGATGAGTTCTTCTCTGGTAGCCGGCCACGGCGCATCGTCCAGGCTGCTGGCAAGTTCAAGGGTCCAAAACATATCGATTACAGGTTTAAATTGTTATTAGTCCATTTTGGGGCTGCAAAGATAGACAAAAAAATGACAGTATGGTTTTTTTTCGTTAATTTTGCAGTCCTCTTTTACAGAGGCCGTTTGCAACAAATACAATACCATGGCGTACAGAAAGATAGAAGAATACGACGAAAAGACGACAAATGAACTCGCAGCGCATGTAAAGGCCATCCTGAAGCTGCTCGGAGAGGATCCGGAGCGGGAGGGACTCATCAAGACGCCGGAACGGGTGGCGAAGGCCTGGCAGTTCCTGACACAGGGGTACGAGCAGGACGGCGCCGCCATCGTGCAGTCTGCCATCTTTAACGAGCCGTACAACCAGATGGTCGTCGTCAAAGACATCGAACTCTTCTCCCTGTGCGAGCACCACATGCTGCCCTTCATCGGCAAGGCCCATGTCGCCTACATTCCCAACGGAAAGATCACGGGACTGTCCAAGATCGCCCGCGTCGTGGAGACCTACGCCCGCCGCCTCCAGGTCCAGGAGCGCCTCACGGAACAGATCCGCGACTGCATCCAGGATTCCCTGCACCCCTGGGGTGTCGCCGTGGTCATCGAGGCCATGCACACCTGCATGTCCATGCGCGGCGTCCAGAAATCCAACGCCGTCACCGTGACATCGGCCTTCTCGGGCGCCTTCCTCAAGGACGAACGCACCCGGAACGAATTCATGCACCTGATCGGGAAATAACCCGCCTCAACGGACCATCGACAGGAAATGACGGAAGAGGGCGAGCCAGGACTCGTCCGTCCGGACCATGCCCTCGGGATGGAACTGCACAGCGATGAGCCGATCCCCGTATTCATAGGCCTCCACGACCCCGTCCGGGGCATGGGCCGTCACCCGCACGCCCGGCGCGACCCGGTTCACCGCCTGATGGTGGAAGGAATTGACGGTCAATGAATCTACGCCGAAGAGTTTATACAGGACGCTCCCCTTCTCCACGCCGATCCGGTGCAGCGCACCGCCGCTGTGCTTCACGACCGTATCCACCTGCGTCGGGATATCCTGGATGAGGGAGCCGCCGAGGACCACGTTCAGCAGCTGTTCGCCGCGGCAGATGCCCAGGATGGGCTTTCCCGAAGCCAGCGCCGCCTTCATCAGCAGCAGATCGCTGACATCCCGGACCGTATCCACCTTCACCGTCTCGTTCCAGTGGGTTTCTCCGTAATAGGACGGGTCGATGTCCGGTCCCCCCGAGAAAACGACCGCATCCACCGAAGCGACCAGGGCCTCGGCCGCCTCTTCCGTGTCGATGGTCGGGAAAATCACCGGCACGCCCCCGGCACGGAGGATGGCATTGGGATAATTGGGAGACAGGGTGGAAAGCCCCGTGGCCGACCGGCCGCTGGAGATGCCCACCAGCGGCGCCCGCTTTCCGCAGGCGGCGAGAAGGGTCAGGAGCGCAAAAAGAAAGAATATCCGTTTCATCTTCACAAAGATAGGAAAAAGATTCCTTCGTCGGCCTCCGGCCTCCTCGGAATGACAAAAAAAACCGGTCTCCCTGTTTGACAAAAAAACTCGGAACGACAGGCCTGTCATTCCGAGCGTAGCGAAGGAATCTGAATTCCTATTTCAGATAGGCGTCCGTGACGACCTTCTGGCTGCGGGCAATGAAGTCGCTCAGGGCCTTGCCCTTGAGCATGCCGTTCGCGAGGAGGGCGAGATCGGTGATCTGGTGCAGGATCTCGTTGCCGGCGGCAAAGGCCTCGACATCGGCCTTGTGGGCCTTGCGGACCTCTTCGCGGGCCTTGCGGGCGGCGTCTTTCTCCGCGTCGGAGGCATCGGAAGGAGCTTCGGCGGGGAGTTCGCCCTGCGGGGCGACGTCGGTCTGCTTCGCAGCCCAGATCTTCGCCACCAGCGGGTTCTCCATGTTCACGGTGATATTGTAGCTCTCCGGCATTTCACCGTAGAAATTCATGCCGCCGCCGAGGGCGCTCATCTCGCGGTACCGGCGCATGAACTCGCTCTGGGTGATGAGGATCGGGGCGGCATCGGCACCGAGGTTGTCCCCCGTCACGTAGTAGTCCTTGCCGGCGGGAAGGACGGCCTTGAAGAGGTTCTCCAGGTCGTAGCGCTCGTCCTCCTTCATTTCCAGCTTCACCTTATCCTCCTTCGGGATCAGGTTCTCCACGGCGTCGGAGTCCACACGGGCGAAGCGGGTGTCCTCGAGTTTGCGCTCCAGCAGGTTCACGTAGTGGGAATCCAGTTCGCAGTCCATCAGGAGGACGTCATAGCCCTTCGCCTTCGCGGCCTCGATGTAGGCGTACTGCCCTTCCACGTCGGTCGCATAGAGGTACACGCGCTTCTTGTCCTTGTCCGTCTGGGCGCCTTCCACGGCCGCCTTGTACTCGTCGAAGGAGAAGAACTTGCCGTCGGTGTTCTTGAGGAGGGCGAACTTGAGGGCCCGGTCGCAGAACTTATCGTCGGACAGCATGCCGTACTCGATGAAGAGTTTGAGGTTGTCCCACTTCTTCTCGAGGTCCGTCCGCTGGTTCTTGAAGATGTCGTCCAGCCGGTCGGCGACCTTCTTGGTGATGTAGGTGGAGATCTTCTTCACATTGGCGTCGCTCTGGAGGTAACTCCGGGAGACGTTCAGCGGGATGTCCGGGGAGTCGATGACACCGTGCAGCAGGGTCATGAAGTCCGGGACGATGTTGTCCACATGGTCCGTGACGAACATCTGGTTGCAGTAGAGGGAGATCTTGTTCCGCTCCACGGCCATGCGATCCTTCAGTTTCGGGAAATAAAGGATACCGGTGAGGTTGAAGGGATAATCGACATTCAGGTGGATGTAGAACAGCGGCTCCTCATTCATCGGATACAGCGTACGGTAGAAGGAGAGGTAGTCCTCTTCCTTGAGGTCGGACGGGGACTTGGCCCAGAGGGGCTCCACGCCGTTGATGACCTTGTCCTTATCGGTATCGACATACTTGCCGTCCTTCCACTCCTGCTCCTTGCCGAAGACGATCGGAACCGGCATGAACTTGCAATACTTGTTCAGGAGGCCTTCGATGCGGGCTTTCTCCGCATACTCCGTGGAATCGTCGTCCAGGTACAGGGTGATGACGGTGCCGCGCTCCTTCTTGTCGATTTCCTCCATCTCATAGGCCGGGGAGCCATCGCAAGTCCATTTCACGGCCTTGGCGCCTTCCTTCCAGGAGAGGGTCTCGATGGTGACCTTCTTCGAGACCATAAACGCGCTGTAGAAGCCCAGGCCGAAGTGGCCGATGATGCTGCCGATCTGGTCCTTGTACTTCTCCAGGAACTCGCCCGCGGAGGAGAATGCAATCTGGTTGATGTACTTATCGACCTCCTCTTCCGTCATGCCGATGCCATTGTCGATGACCTTCAGGGTCTTCTCCTTCTCATTCAGCTCGATGCGGACCTTCAGGTCGCCGAGCTCCTCCTTCAGGTCGCCGGAAGCGGCCAGGGCCTTGAGTTTCTGGGTCGCATCGACCGCGTTCGCAACGAGTTCGCGGAGGAAAATCTCATGGTCGGAATACAGGAACTGCTTGATTACCGGAAAAATGTTCTCGGTGGTTACACCGATCTGTCCTTTGTTTGCCATATATAACGTTTTTTAGATTTCTCGACTTCGCTCGAAATGACAGGCAGGATGCTCGAAATGACAAGCGAAAAAACCGACTGCCTTTCGGGCAACCGGTCTCAAATACTCAAATTGCAAGCCAGTCCGGGGAGGACTGACAAAATGTCACTAGAAGCGGTACCCCAGGCCCAGGCGGAGACCCAGGTTCATCGTCCCCAGGGAGACTTCGCCGAGCGCGTACAGGTCCCGGCCCAGATGGAAGCCAACGGGGACGACCTGGATGGCTCCGTCCATGTCCACACCGCCCAGGCCGGCAAAGTCACTCTTCCGATCGGAAAAACCGCTCTGCATCACGAGCCCGGCGCCGATACCGGAGTACATGTCGAAAATGTCGGAACGGATGTAGGTGAAACGCACGTTCGGAAGCAGATAGACCGCCGTCCCGGAAATCCGGTCCCCGGTATTACTGGCATCGGCCCAGAAAGAGGCACCGGCGACCTGCACGCCCACGGTGAACCACTTTTTCAGCCTGAAAGCCACTTCGCCGGTAATGAGGCCGGTGCTGTGGATCTGGTCCACGTGTCTTTGCTGGGAATCGAAACTGCTGCCGAAAATCTCCTCGTAATGTCCGCTCCGGAACTCTTCCGCCGCCATGCGCGGATATGCCGAATAGGAAAGGGAAATCTCCGTCTGGGGTTTCCAGTCGCGACGGCCCCGCTGGGCGAATGTCACCTGGACGCAAAGGAGCAGGGAAAGGATCAAAAGGAATCTCTTCATGGTTGTCAACTTTACAACTGAAATACGGAAAGGACCGGATTCTTGCATCCGGTCCCCAGGAAAATTACTTGTACAGGAAACGGCGGATACTCATCTTCGGGGTCTTCTCGAAGGGCTTGTCCATGAGTTCCACCTTCGCGATCTGGCTGTAGGCCGGAAGTTGGCGGTTGGATCCCAGGCGGATCTTCTCCGGAATCTCGGCCTTGGCCTCGTGGTCCAGGAGGGAGGTCGCGATGGCCTGCTCATCCAGGAAGACGAGGGCGACGAGTTTGCCGCCACGGTCCACGACGACGGACTCCAGCACGAACGGCTGGTTGTTCACCACCGCCTCGAGTTCCTCCGGATAGATGTTCTGGCCGGAAGGGCCCAGGATCATGTTCTTGGAACGGCCGCGGATGAAGATGTTGCCTTCGGCATCCATGATGCCCAGGTCACCGGTACGGAGCCAGCCGTCCTCGGTGAAGGCGTTGGCCGTGGCCTCCGGGTTCTTGTAATAGCCGATCATGATGTTCTCGCCGCGGGTCTGGATCTCGCCCACCACGTGCTGCGGGTCGTCGGAGTCGATGCGGACCTCGGCGCAGTCCACGGCCTTGCCGCAGGAACCGGCCACATACTTGGTCCAGTGCTCATAGGCGAGCAGCGGGCAGGCCTCGGTCATGCCGTAGCCCACAAGGTACGGGAACTTGATCTTCTTGAACACGCGCTCCACCTCGGGGTTCAGGGCGGCGCCGCCCATGATGAACTCCTGCACATTGCCGCCGAAAGCGGCGAGAAGCCCTTCGCGGATCTTCTTGTAGATGATGCTGTTCAGGCCCGGAATCTTCAAGGCGAACTTGATGACGGGCTTATCCAGCATCGGCTTGATCTTGGACTTGTAGATCTTCTCCATCACCAGCGGGACCGTGACCAGCAGGTACGGCTTCACCTCGGCGAAGGCCTTCATGAGGGTCGCCGGGGTCGGCGCCTTGCCCAGCCAGTAAATGGACGTGCCGTTGCACAGCGGATAGATGAACTCGATCACGAGGCCGTACATGTGGGCCATCGGAAGCATGGAGACCATCTTGTCACCGGCGGGGACATGGCGCTGGCTGTAGTCCACGATGGCGCAGAAGTTCCGGTAGGTAAGCATGACACCCTTCGGATCGCCCGTGGAACCGGAGGTATAGTTGATCGTGGAAAGGTCGTCCCAGTTGTCGGTCGGGAAGTGGACGTCGTCCGGGCCGAAACCGTTCGGATATTTCTCGGCGAAGAGTTCGTCCCAGTGCGCGACGGCGTCGGAGATCTTCTCGTCGCGGCACAGGAGCATGTCCCAGGTGTCCACGTCGAAGACCACCTTCAGGGCGGGCATCCTTTCCGGATCCATCTTCGCCCACTTGTCCTTGTTCGTGAACAGGGCGATGCTGTCCGAATGGTTCACCAAGCCCATCACGCTGTCGGGGGTGAAGTCCGCGAGGATCGGGACGATCACGGTTTCATATGTATTGACGGCCATGTAGGCGAAACCCCAGCGGGCGCCGTTACGGGCGTTGAGGGCGATCTTATCCCCTTTCTTGAAGCCGGCTTTCTCGAAGATGATGTGGAAACGCGCGATAGACGTAGCCATCTGCGCGTAGGTCAGGCTCTCGCCGCCGATGGTGTTCAGGGCAGGTTTGTCCCAGTACTTCCGGGTGGCATCCTGAAGCCTCTGCAGGTAGTGCGGATAATCAGACATTTCTCAATTAAATTTTAGTACATTGAGGCAAATGTAGCAAAAAATCCTGAAAAGCCGTATCTTTGCATGTATAAAAGGATTGTCTATGCGCCGCAAACCCATCATCGCCCTCATCTACGATTTCGACGGAACCCTCTCCCCCGGCAACATGCAGGAGTTCGGATTCATCCAGGCCATCGGGCAGACGCCCGAGGAATTCTGGGCCAAGAGCGACGGCATCGCCCAGGGACAGGACGCGTCCAATATTCTGGCTTACATGAAGTTGATGTTCGACGAGGCCCACAAGAACGGGATCCGTCTCACCCGCGAGGATTTCAAGCGCTACGGGGCGGACATCAAACTGTTCGACGGCGTCCGCGAATGGTTCCGGAACGTCAACGAGTACGGCGAGGCCCACGGGGTGAAGATCGAGCATTACATCAATTCCTCCGGCCTGAAGGAGATCATCGAAGGCTCCCCCATCGCCCGGGAGTTCAAGCACATCTTCGCCGGCAGTTTCATCTACGACGCCTCGGGCGAGGCCGAATGGCCCGGCATCGCCGTGGATTTCACCGCCAAGACCCAGTTCCTGTTCAAGATCCAGAAGGGCATCTTCTCCTCCCGCGACGCAAAGAAGGTCAACGAAAGCTGGGCCGACGACCAGAAGCGCATCCCCTTCACGAACATGATCTACTTCGGGGACGGAGATACCGACGTCCCTTCCATGAAAATCGTGAACATGTTCGGCGGAAACGCCATCGCGGTCTTCAATCCGGCCGTCCCGCACAAGCGTTCCGTCGCGCAGAAACTCCTCCGCCAGGGCCGCGTGAACTTCATCACGCCGGCCAGTTACACGCGGGATTCCAGGACGTTCCGGCTCGTGTGCGCGATCATCGACAAAGTCAAAGCGGACAATGAGTTGAAACTTTTGTCCCGATATAAATAGTTTTCAAAGAAAAATAATTACTTTTGCAGCCGGAATCCCTTGGGGAAATTCCGTATGTTTCACCAAATACTTTTTTATGTCATTCAAAAATGAAGAGACTCCTGGTTGTTTGCGCAGCATCCTTGCTGCCCTGCTTCCTTGTGTCCGCACAAGAGGCTGACAACTCCGGCCGTAGTGTCGAGTTGTCCGTTATTCCGAGACTTGACCTCAATCCTACTTTCTCCACGGAGAAAGGCGGTGGAAGCGAATTCACACTCGGCAATACATCTCTTTATTCCCTGTTCGAAGGTAACATCACCGAGAACCTTTCCTTCAGCGTCGCGAACCACTGGGCGGCTTTCGATTCCGTCCATGACTTTTTTGGTTCCACCAAAACCCTGTACCAGAACACCCTGTATTCGTATGACACGAACTGGCTCGACTGGGCATACCTGACCTATTCGTTCGGGCAGTTTGCCGTTTCTCTCGGCAAAGACATGATTACCACCGGCGGTCTCGAATTCGATGACTATGACTTCGAAGTTCATCCTGCCCTCGTTTCCACATACTGGCACGAACTTGCCTGCTATCAGTGGGGTGGCAAATTTGCCTTCACCACCCCTTCCGAAGGCGATACCTTCAGCTTCCAATTCTCCACCTCCCCTTTCGGAGACCGTCCATTCGCCAGCGGCCTCTTCAACTACTCCCTCGAATGGCGGGGCGAGCACGGCCCGCTGGAGACCATCTGGAGCGCCACGGCCTTCGGCACCGCGCCTGGCAAGTACCAACCAGTATTTGCTCTCGGACAGCGCCTGAATTTTGACAGCATTACCGTCGGATTGGACGCTTTCAGCATAGTCGGTGATGAAGACGAAGAGGAGAACACCCTCCTCCGCAAAGGAATCACCTTGATGCCTAGCGTCCTGTACAGTCCCAGCGACAGTTTCGATATCCTTGCAAAGGGAGGTTACGAGAACTATTCCCTCGAAACTGTGCTGAAAGACGATCCTGTCCAGCACTGGTGGGCCGGCCTCGCACTCCACTGGTATCCGCTCAAGGATAGCCAAGACCTCCGCGTCCACGCTGTCGCAGTGTATCGGCCTGGCAACGAGCTTTTCATGCCCGTCTCTCTGACCCTCGGTGTCCTGTACAACATCGGCATCCTCTAGGCGCATGGACAAAATCATCGAGATCAAGAATCTTTCCAAGTCCTTCGGCGACAAGAAAGTCCTGGAGGACATCAACCTGTATATCCGCCGCGGTGAGTTCCTCACCCTGCTGGGTCCCTCGGGCTGCGGCAAGACCACGCTCCTGCGGATGATCGCGGGCTTCCTGCAGCCGGACGAAGGGTCCATCCTCATGGAAGGCAAGGAACTCGCGGGCATTCCCCCGCATGAGCGTCCGCTGAACACCGTGTTCCAGCGCTACGCCCTGTTCCCGCACCTGGACGTGTATGACAACATCGCCTTCGGCCTCAAACTCAAGAAAGTGCCCGAGGACGAGATCGAGAAGCGCGTCCGCCGGGTGCTCAAACTCGTGGCGATGTCCGATTACGAGGACCGCGACGTGGACACCCTCTCCGGCGGCCAGCAGCAGCGCATCGCCATCGCCCGCGCCATCGTGAACCAGCCCAAGGTTCTCCTTCTGGACGAACCCCTTGCCGCGCTGGACCTCAAGATGCGCAAGGACATGCAGACGGAACTGAAGGAAATGCACAAGAAACTGGGCATCACCTTCATCTACGTCACGCATGACCAGGAGGAGGCCCTCACCCTCTCCGACACGATCGTCGTCCTGAACGAGGGCCGCATCCAGCAGATCGGCACCCCCGTGGACATCTACAACGAGCCCGTGAACTCCTTCGTCGCGGACTTCATCGGCGAGTCCAACATTCTCAACGGCACCATGATCCGCGACCGCCGCGTCGCTTTCATGGGCCACGAGTTCGACTGCGTGGACGAGGGCTTCGGCGAGGACGTCCCCGTGGACGTGGTCGTCCGCCCGGAGGACATCTACTTCACCACCGAGGAGAGCAAGACGCAGTTCACCGCAAAGGTCAAGTCCTGCACCTTCAAGGGTGTGCACTACGAGATGTTCGTGGACACGGACACCGGCAACGAACTGATGATCCAGGACTACGACGCCTATCCCGTGGACAGCACCGTGCGCCTGTACATCGACCCGGACGACATCCAGGTCATGAAGAAGGAACGCACCTGCAACACCCTGTACGGCACGGTGAAGGACGAAGAGACCGTCACCCTGCTGGGCGCCGACTTCCCGCTCAAGAGCGGTTTCGAGGCCGGGACCGAGGTCAAGGTCGAGGTTCCCTTCGAGGCCGTGGACCTGCTGGACAACCTGGACGACGGCGTCCTGGACGGCGAAGTCCACTTCATCCTGTACAAGGGCGACCACTACCATCTGACCATCAAGACCGACGCGGGCGACTTCCTCTGGGTCGATACGAACGACATCTGGGACAAGGGCGACCTCGTGGGCATCCGGCTGATCGCAGACAAGGGTATCAAGATCTCCAGGAAAGATGGGTAAGAGAAGCAACTGGAGCATTCCGTACGTCGTCTTCCTCGTCTTCTTTGTCGTACTCCCGCTGGTGCTGGTCATGGTGTATGCCTTCCAGGACAGCCAGGGCCACTTCACCTTCGGGAATCTCGCGAAGTTCTTCACGGACAAGGACGCACTCTCGACTTTCGCCGTCTCCATCGAGGTGGCGCTCGAGAACACGGCCCTTTGCATCCTGCTGGGCTATCCCGCCGCCTGGATCCTCGCGAACAAGCAGTACAACAAGAGCGCGGTCACGATCGTCCTCTTCATCATGCCGATGTGGATCAACGCCCTCATGCGCACTCTCGCCACGGCCCAGCTCTTCACGATGCTGGGCATCACCCTGGGCAAGGGCACGCTCCTGTTCGGTATGGTCTATGACTACCTGCCGTTCATGATCTACCCGATCTACAACGTGCTCGCCAAGATGGACAAGTCCTACGCGGAGGCGGCCGTGGACCTCGGCGCCACGCCCTGGAAGGCCTTCTGGAAGGTCACCGTCCCCCTCTCGATGCCCGGCGTAACCTCCGGCATCCTGATGGTATTCATGCCTACGGTGTCCACCTTCGCCATCTCCGAGTTCCTCACCAACAACAAGATCAAATTGTTCGGTACCATCATCCAGGAGAACATCAACTCCTCCATGTGGAACTACGGTGCGGCCCTCGCGTTCATCATGCTCATTATCATCGGTATCACCACCCTGTTCGACAAGGACAAGGAGCAAGCGGAAGGAGCGCTGATCTGACATGGGTAAATTCTTCGCCAGACTCTATCTGTGGGTCCTCCTGATCCTCCTGTACGCTCCGCTGGTGTTCATCGCCGTCTTCTCCTTCACGGAAAGCAAGGTGCTCGGCAGTTGGGAGGGATTCTCCACCCACCTGTACCGGAACCTCCTGACCGGGCAGATGCAGGGCAACGCCTCGCTGCTCGCCGCCGTGGAGAACACGGTCCTGATCGCCCTCGTTGCCGCCGCCTTCTCCACCCTGCTGGGGACTGTCGCCGCCATCGGCATCCACAACCTCAAGGGACGGAAGAAGAAGGCCGTGAGTTTCCTGAACAACATTCCGATGATCAACCCGGACATCATCACCGGTGTCTCGCTGTTCCTGCTGTTCGTCTTCCTGCACATCAGCCAGGGATATGTGACCGTCATCCTGGCCCATATCACCTTCTGCACCCCGTACGTGGTGCTGAGCGTGCTCCCGAAACTGCAGCAGATGAACCCGAACATCTACGAGGCCGCCCTGGACCTCGGCGCCACGCCGTCGCAGGCCCTGTGGAAGGTCCTCGTACCGGAACTGAGGCCGGGCATGGTCTCGGGCTTCATCCTCGCTTTCACGATGTCCCTGGACGACTTCGCCGTGACGTTCTTCACCCGCGGCACCATCGGCCTGGACACCCTCTCCACCTATATTTATACGGATGCCCGGAAGGGCGGCCTCACCCCCGAACTTCGTCCGCTGATGACGCTCATCTTCCTGGTCATCCTTATCCTCCTGGTGATCATCAACCTCCGCCAGGACCGTCTCCAGAAACAAAACGAAAACAGATGAAAAGAATCCTGACCGCGTTTGCAGCCATCCTTCTCCTCGCCGGCTGCTCCGAGGACCGCACGCAAGTCCTCAAGGTGTACAACTGGTCCGACTACATCGACGAGACCGTCATCCCCGAATTCGAACAGTGGTATGAGGAACAGACCGGGGAAAAGGTCAAGGTCATCTACCAGACCTTCGACATCAACGAGACCATGCTCTCCAAGATCGAGAAGGGACACGAGGACTACGACGTC
The DNA here is from genome assembly GCA_902781705.1 of uncultured Bacteroidia bacterium. Lineage (GTDB taxonomy): Bacteria > Bacteroidota > Bacteroidia > Bacteroidales > UBA932 > Cryptobacteroides. The sequence continues at coordinate 118,105 of CACZKE010000004.1, read as the reverse complement.
GTTTGCCCGTCCGACTACATCATCGAGCGCATGCTCCAGAATGACCTCCTGCTCCCGCTGGACCGCGACTTCGGCTCCACCCCCAACTACATCGACGGGAACCTTTCCCCGTACATCCGCGCCTGCTTCGACAAGATGGACGGCAAGGGCAAGAACGCCAATGACTACTCCGTGGGCTACATGTGGGGCACGACCGGCATCCTTTACAACGCCAAGTACGTGACGGACGAAGAGGCCTCCACCTGGGACATCATCAAGAATCCCAAGTTCGCCGACCGCATCTTCATCAAGGACTCCGCCCGCGACGTTTACTCTCAGGTCATCCTCAAGGTCCGTGAGAAAGACCTTGCCGACGGAACTGTCACGATGGATGAACTCATGAACTACACCTCCGACGCGGACATCACCGCCGTGGAGAACTACATGAAGGAAGTGAAGCCCCTCGTGGCCGGCTGGGAAGCCGATTTCGGCAAGGACCAGATGGTCCAGGAACTGGGATACGTGAACCTCACCTGGAGTGGTGACGGCGTATGGGCCATCGACGAGGCCGCCGAACTCGGCGTAGACCTCCGCTATGCCCTCCCGAAGGAAGGATTCACCGTCTGGTTTGACGGCTGGGTGATCCCGAAGTACGCGCAGAACACCAAGGCCGCGAAGTACTGGATCAACTTCATGAGCCGCCCCGACATCGTCATCCGCAACGTGGAAGTGACCGGTTACGTGTCCGTGAGCGGTGCTCCCGAGGTGCGTGACGCCTTCACCGACGAGGAATACGAGCCGCTCGACCTCTCCTACTTCTTCTCTCCGGCCGACACCGCCGTCTGCGCCAACCCGGTCCTCTATCCGGACAAGGCCGACATCGACCGTTCCACCCAGGAGCACGACTGGGGCGAGAACACCGGCAAACTCATCGAGATGTGGTCCCGCGTCAAGGGTGACAACGCCAACGCCTTCACCTACATCTTCATCGGCCTCGTCGCCGTGGCCATCGCCGCCTTCGCCTTCTTCGCGAACGCCGCCAAGAACCGCCGCAAGAAGAGCCGCAGGGCCCGGAAATAAACAGAGCGGCCTCTCGCTTACCGAATGAAAACCGACCCGTTCCCGGGCCGGTTTTTTATTCTGCCGGTGGCCGGAAGCCGGCAGAATAAAAAAAACGGAGACCGAGGTCTTCGGTCTCCGGATCAAGATGTCTGATGGAAAGGATTATTTCACCTCAACGACGACGCAGCGGTTCTTGGCCGGGGTGTCGAAGATGTTCTTGGTGTCACCGTTGGCGACGGTCTCGATGTTTTCAGCGACGGCGCCAAGCTTGGTGAGGAGATTCTTCACGGTCTCGACACGCTGCTCGGAAAGCTTCTGGTTGCCACGGGCGGTACCGGTCTGCTTGTCGGCGGAGCCGGTGAGGAGGAGCTTGGTGTCACCGTTGACCACGTTGCCGGCGAAGTACTCGAGGTGGGCCTTCTCACGCTGGGAGAGTTTGGAGGAGCCGAGGTCGAAGTAAACGGTAGCCGGGGAAGAGACCTTGGCCTCGACGGCGGTAAAGCGACCGTTCTGGAAGAGATAGGTCTGGCCATCGACGAGGTTCTTGAACGGAGCGAGCTGGTTCTCCAGGTCGGCGATCTTGTTCTTGAGTTGGGCGTTCTCGCGCTCGAGGGCGGCCACCTTGTCCTTCAGGCCATTGTAGTCGGCCTCAGTGAAAGGAAGCGGAACGACCACGGGAATCACGGAAGCGTAACGGTCGAAACCGGTGCGGCCGAGATTGAAGGAGAGACCGAGGGTAGCGGTCGGGAAACCGATATAGCGGCCGATGAAACCGTTGGCCTCGAAAGCCTCAGCGCGGCCGGCGATGAGACCGAGGTCGATGTTCAGGTTCACGCGCTCGCCCAGACGGAGCTGGTTGAGGAGGCCGACACCGGCAGCGAGTTCCTGGTCGAAATTCTTGAGGTCATGATGCTTGACAAGCAGAAGTCCGCCGTTGACATAGGGGATGAAACTCCAGAAACGGGTCTCCTTATATCCGTCGATGCTGTTGGAGAGATTCCAAAGGAGGTCACCGTGGATATAATTGAAAGCAGACTTGTCCAAGGCACCGCTCTTGGCCGTGTTCTTCAGGCCGTGCCAGCCGATGCGGGCACCGATGGCCGGGGTGAACCATTTGCCGAAGTTGACATCCGTGGCAAGACCCATCTTGCCAAGACCATACTCCTTCTCGATGACGGAGTTGACACCGGCGCCGAGGCCGATGAACGTGTTGTCGAAAGCGCCGTTGGTCAGATACGGACCACGGGCGACAGTACCGTCGGCATTCCGGTTGTTGTCCTCCTGGGCAAAAGCGCCGAAGGAGGAAAGAAGTCCTGCAACAGCAAGGATTCCAAATAATTTGATACCTTTCATAATAAATGAATTAAATTGTTCTCACACTCAATGTACAGGCGCTATCGCACCAATAACATACAAAATTAATTATTTTTTTTCATTCAGCAAAAAAACGGTCGTTTCTTTAAAGGGAAATATGGTTATCTTTGTTCCATGAAATTCGATCTCCAGTCCAGTTACCAGCCCTCCGGGGACCAGCCCGAGGCGATCGACGGCCTGTGCAAGGCCCTCCAGGAAGGGGTGGATGCCGTAACCCTCCTCGGCGTAACGGGGTCCGGAAAGACCTTCACGATGGCCAATGTCATCCAGCGCCTCCAGCGTCCGGCGCTCATCCTGAGTCACAACAAGACACTGGCCGCCCAACTCTATGGTGAGTTCAAGGCTTTCTTCCCCCACAATGCAGTCGAGTATTTCGTCTCCTACTACGATTACTATCAGCCGGAGGCGTACATTCCCACAACCGATACATACATAGAGAAAGACCTGAGCATCAATGACAAGATCGACGAACTGCGCGTCAGCGCCGCCTCGGCCCTGATGTCAGGCCGGCGGGACGTCATCGTGGTCTCGTCCGTCTCCTGCCTGTACGGCATCGGCAATCCGGACGACTTCCACGACCAGACGGTCACGGTCCGGAAAGGTGAGAAGATGTCGATGACCCGCCTCCTGTACCGAATTGTGGATGCGCTCTATTACCGGACGGAAACGGATTTCAAACGCGGCTCGTTCCGCGTGCGCGGAGATACGGTCGATATCTTCCTGGGAGGAGCCGACTATGCCGCCCGGATCGAGTTCTTCGGCGACGAAGTGGACCGCATCTCCCTCGTGGACCCCGTCACCGGCGCCCGATTCGAGGAGTTGGACAAGATCGACCTGTATCCGGCGAAGAACTTCGTCACCTCCAAGGAGAAGGGTGCGAAGGCCGTAAGCCAGATCCAGGATGACCTCGTCGCCCAGATCGAATATTTCGAAAGCATCGGCAAGTTCCTGGAAGCCAAGCGCCTCAAGCAGCGGGTGGAGTACGACATCGAGATGATCAAGGAGATGGGCTACTGCCCGGGCGTGGAAAACTACTCCCGTTATTTCGATGGCCGCAAGCCGGGACAGCGCCCCTTCACCCTCATCGATTATTTCCCGGACGATTTCATCTGCTTCATCGACGAGAGCCATGTTACCCTCCCGCAGATCCGGGCCATGTTCGGTGGAGACCACTCCCGCAAGGCCACGCTCGTGGAATACGGTTTCCGGCTCCCGGCAGCGGCGGACAACCGCCCCCTGACCTTCGACGAGTTCGAGGGTGTCACCGGGCAGACGGTGTATGTGAGCGCCACTCCTTCGGACTACGAACTGGAACGCTCCGAAGGCCTGGTCGTGGAACAGATCGTCCGGCCCACCGGCCTGCTGGACCCGCCCATCGAAGTCCGGCCTACCCAGAACCAGGTCGATGACCTCATGGAGGAAATCCGCAAGCGGGCGGAGGTGGACGAGCGCGTCCTCGTCACCACCCTCACCAAGCGCATGGCGGAAGAACTGGACAGTTACTTCGGCCGGATGGGCATCCGCTGCCGGTACATCCACTCCGACGTGGACACCGCCGAGCGGGTGGAAATCATCGAAGACTTCAAGAACGGCATGTTCGACGTGCTGATCGGCGTGAACCTCCTGCGCGAGGGGCTGGATATCCCCACCGTCTCGCTGGTCGCGATCCTGGATGCCGACAAGGAAGGATTCCTCCGGAGCGGACGCGCCCTCACCCAGACGGCCGGCCGTGCCGCCCGCAACGTGAACGGTCTCGTGATCATGTACGCCGACACCATCACGCAATCCATGGACGAGACCATCCGGGAGACCAACCGCCGTCGCGTCAAACAACAGGAGTACAATCAGTTACACGGGATTACACCTCAACAGGTCCAGGTCCGCTCCAATATCCTGATGTCGGAACTCGTCACCTCGAAGGAGGATACGACCCACGTAAGCGGCTTCCTGAACGAAGGCGGCGGACTGTCCGGATCGACAACCGGAAAGCCCCTCAATCCCCGCCTCCGCAACACGGTCACCGGCCACGTCAGTGCCGAGGATTCCGTCTCCGACCCTACCTACGTTCCCAATCCGTCCGACCTGGGCCGGGGAACCGTCTCCGTGGGACTTGGCCACGACGCCAAGCGGGAGGGAACGTCCGCCTATGTCGACGGCTACATCCAGGCCGACCTCGCCGCCGTCCTCCAGGACCCGGTCATCCGGTCCATGTCCCGTCCCCAGGTGGAAAAGGCCGCCGAGGAAGCCAAACGCAAGATGCAGAAAGCCGCGGCCGACCTCGACTTCACCGCCGCCGCCCGCTACCGCGACGAGATGTGGGCGTTGCAGGAGTATTTGAAGGTCTGGAAGGACTGATTATACCCGATTCACCTTCAGCACGTGCCGCTGCGCCCGGATCTGGGAGAGGATCTTGTCCAGTTCCAGGTTGGACGGGACGAGGATCTTCATGAGGATGTCGTAGGTACCCTGGCGCTGGTTCTCCTGCACGTTGAAGGTGCGGATGGAGGCCTTGAACGTGCCGACGACTTCCATGATCTTGTTCAGGGCCTCGCTCTCCTGGTCCGCCGTGATTTTCAGGGTAACCTGGAAGGATCCGCTGGAAGGCGAATCGGCCCACCGGACCTTCTGGATGCGATAAGGATAGGTTTCGATGAGGCGGGCCGCATTGGGACAGGTGATGCGGTGGATGGTGATGCCCTTCTCCCGGGTCACGAAGCCGAAGACATCGTCACCGAAGACGGGATTGCAGCAGCGAGCCATCTTGTAGGCCAATCCCTTGAGATCCTTGGCGTTAAGCACCAGGATATCGTCCTTGGAGGACGTGTCCAGGCGATGGGATTTGGCCAGTTCCTGGGCCTGGGCGGCCTCCTGGGCCTCTTTGTGGCGCTGCTCCTCGGACAGGATGTATTCCTTGATCTCGTTGACGTCGATGGTCCCGTCCCCGACGGCGGCGAAAAAGGCGTTGACCGAGGTCATCCGGCGCTTTTTCATCATCTCCGTGAGCATCTCGTCCGGGAAGGCGAGCCGCCAGTTCTTCAGACGGCGCTCCAGCAGTTCCCGGCCGGCGGAGGCCCGTTTCTGCTCTCCTTCGCCGAGGGCTTGCTTGATCTTCTGGCGCGCTTTGGTCGTCACCACCCACCCGATCCAGTCGGGAGCCGGATGCTGGTTCTTCGCCGTCAGGATTTCCACGACGTCGCCGGTGTGCAGCGCTTCCTTGATGGGAACCGGCTTTCCGTTGACCTTTCCGCCCACGCAGTGCTGGCCGATGTTGGTATGGATGCCGAAGGCGAAATCCAGCACGGTCGCGCCTGTGGGCAGGATCCGGAGTTCACCGGTGGGCGTGAATACGAGGATGTCCTTGGAAGGCGGCTGCGGCAACTCTTCGGGGCTGTCCGTATCCGGATGTTCCAGGGCATAGCGCACGGCCGTCAGCCATTTGTCCAGCGTTTCCTCCCGCTTGATGCCCTTGTAGGACCAGTGGGAGGCGAAGCCGTTCTCCGCGATGTCGTCCATCCGCCGGGTCCGGATCTGGACCTCGACGTAAGCGCCTTCCTTGTTCTTGACGGTGATATGGAGGGACTCATAGCCGTTGGTCTTGGGATTCGTCACCCAGTCCCGAAGGCGCTTGGTATCCTGCTCATACTCCTCCGTCACGAAGCCGAACACTTTCCAGCACAGTTCCTTCTCCAGTTTGATGTCTTCCGGGCAGTCGATGATGAAACGGATGGCGAACACGTCGAAGACGCCCTCGAAGGGCACCTTCTGCTTGACCATCTTGCACCAGATGGAGTAGGCGGCCTTGGTCCTGATCTTCAGTTTATAACGGATGCCGGCGTCGGAGAGTTTGACCTTGAGCGGCTCGATGAACTCCGCCATCAGTTTCTCCCGGTCCTTTTCCGTCGCCTTGAGTTTGTTGGTGATGAGGCGGTACTGTTCCGGCTCGGCGTAACTCAGGTAGATGTCCTCCATTTCCCGTTTCATGTTGTACAGGCCCAGTTGATGCGCCAGCGGGATGTACAGCATCAGGGTTTCCAGGACCTTCCGCTCCCGGGAGGATTTCGGGAAGATGGACAGCGAGCGCATGACCTCCAGCCGGTCGGCCAGTTTGAGGACGGTCACGCGGGGGTCGGTGGAATACTGGATGATCAGTTTCTTGTAGTTCTCCGCTTCCAGACGGGTGTCCTTGGGCTTGATGGTGGAGATCTTGTTCAGTCCGTCCACCATCGTGTAGACGCTCTCGTCCAGTTTCAGGGAGCGGATGTCCGACTCGGGGTCGCCCATCGTGCAGGCCTCATGCAGGAAGACCGCCGCCACGCATTCCGGCGGAAGGCCGATCTCGTCGGAAACGATCTTCGCAACGGCCAGGGGATGGCCGAGAAAGGGCTTTCCGTCACTGCGTGTCTTGTCCCGAAGGGCGACCTGTGCAAAGTCATACGCCTTCCGGATCAGTTCACGGCCTTCTCCGGAATAATTGGTGAAAAGTCCGTCGTCCATAAACTAGCGTTTGGTGCGCGCATCCAGGGCACGCTGGAAGGCGCGGGCATTCTGCAGATGTTCGCTGTAAGTCGCCGCAAAGCGGTGGGTTCCGTTGAAGGAAGGATCGGCGCAGAAGTACAGGTAACTGTGGTCCTGCGCATGGAGAACGGCCTCCAGGCAACTCTTCGGAGGGCAGGAGATGGGTCCCGGAGGAAGCCCGGCATACCGGTAGGTGTTATAGGGAGAGTCCACGTCCAGATGACGGGTCAAGATGCGGCTCAGACTGTAATCGAAGCAGAAGGCGACGGTGGGATCGGCCTGGAGGGGCATTCCGAGACGGAGCCGGTTCAGATACACCCCCGCCACCGTGGGCTGTTCGGGCCCGTATTGGGTCTCTCCGTCCACGATGGAGGCCAGGGTGGATACGCCGACGGGGTCGAGTCCGCGCACGCGGGCCAGTTTCACCCGTTCGTCGGTCCAGAAGGCGTCCGCTTCCTTCTTGAAACGGTCGAAGATGTCCCGGACGGAGGATGTCCACATCATCTGGTAGGTATCCGGGATGACGATGGTGAAAAGCAGCGACGGCGGTATGCCGTATCGGGCCAGGGAATCGGCCGAAAGGGCGAAATCCGCGACGGCGGCGCTGTCGGCGAGCATCTGGTTCCCGATCTTCCGGGCCAGGACCTGCGGGGTGCGGATGGTGCCGGAGAGGGTAAGGTTCACCGGCGTCTGCCATCCCTTGGAGAGCATCCGGGCCACGTACATGCTGGAGGATTTCCGGTCCACGGTATAGTGGCCCACCTTCATCGAGGTGAGCGGATCCAGGGTCCGGTGCAGGCTGCGCCCGTTCAGGACGACGCCACTCCGAAGGAGGGTGTCCACGACCGCCGACGGCTCCATCCCGGGACGGACGAAAAATTCATAGGTACCGGAGAAATTGGGCGCTTTCCGGTCATAAAAGACGTTATACAGACGGATACCGGCCACAACCGCTACCGCCAGGCCGATGCCGACGAGGGCCCACAACAGGCCTTTCCGCTTCCCTACCGCTTTTTCCATAACTTGCTCAGTTTGGATTCCGGACGCAGGATGAGTTCATCCCCTTCGCGGGGCTGGTAACCGGCCGCCAGGCCGTTCAGTTTGCGGATGGATTTCTCCTTCACGGCGAACCGCTGGCAGATCGTATGGAAGGATTCCGTCTCCTCCCCGACGATGTATTTCTCCAGTCCGGGAGCCGCCTTCGTCTTCTTGGGTTCGATATAGACGATGTCTCCGGCATGGATCTCCGCTCCCTTGGCGACATCGTTGAACTTGAGGATCTCCCTCTCCAGGAGATGGTAACGCTTCGCCAGCGAGGCATAGGTCTCCCCTTCCACGGCATATACGAAAGGAACGCCGTTCCGGGAATAAAGCGTACGGGTCAGGGAGAAGCGGTATTCCTCGCCGGCCGACCCGGTGTAGAGTTCGCCCGCCTCGATCTTGAGCGGGGAGTCGGGGATCTGTTCCTCCGCAACGGCCGCCACCGGACGCTCCGCTTCGGAACCACCCTCGGCCATCGCCTCCTCTACGGTCATCCGGTCAAAGCGGGAGAGGCCGTAATCCTCCACGCATTTGATGAGTTTCGCCGCATAGGAAGGGTCGGTAGCATAGCCGGCCTGCTTGAGTCCGTAGGCCCAGGACTTGTAATCCGTCGTCTGGAAGTCGAACAGGAACTTGTAGCGGTCCCGGTACCGGAGGAAGTCGGAATGGTCGCGGAAACTCTCTTCCGCCGAGTCATAGACCCGGAAACACTCGTTCCGGCGATCGTCGTCGGCCCGCATGGTCCGTCCGTTCCAACTGTTGTGGCACTTGATTCCGAAATGGTTGTTCCCTTCGGTCACCAGTTTGGATGCTCCGGAAGCCGATTCGATGATTCCCTGGGCCAGGGTGATGCTGGCAGGGACGCCGGTGCGGTACATCTCGTTGACCGCGATGGTGGCATAACGGGAAATATAACGTTCCTGGGGCGTTCCGCCGTCCCGCTGGGCAGCAGCCGCAAGCCCCAGGAAAAGGGCGATGGCAAGGATAACCTTCTTCATATCTCTGACTTCAACTAGTCAAAGATACGCATAATTTTCAGATTTCGAACTCGTCCCCGTCCGAGGCGGCGTAAGTTTCGGGGAAGATGGTACGGCACTCGGCCTCATAGAGCCGCTGGTCCAGGTTGCGGGAGGAATAATGGCCGATGAGAAGCCGGGAAACGCCGGCGTCCAGGGCCACGCGGGCGGCCTGGAGCGTCGTGGAATGGAACCGGGCTGCCGCCTTGTCTTCGTGTTCCTGCAGGAAGGTCGCTTCGTGATAAAGGACCGTGACGTCTTTCAGTACTTCGGCCTCACCGGGGAAAACGGCCGTATCGGACACATAGGCATAACTCCTGGGCACGAAAGGTTTGTAGGCGGCCTCCGCCAGGGGGATGACGGTTCCGTCCTCCCGGACGACATCCTCGCCGCGCTTGAGCGTTCCGATCTCCGTCAGGGTGAGCCCGTACTCCGCGATGCATTCTTTCCGGACGTTCCACTGAGGTTCCTTTTCGCGGAAGATATAGCCGTAGGTCTCGATTCCGTGCAGGAGCGGGAACGCCGTCACCGTCACGGACTTCGTTTCGAAAATGACCTCCGGGAAACGGGTGTTCACAGGATGGAAGACGATCTCGTACGGAAGCCAGTCGTTATAGGAGAGGAAGAAATTGATGAAGGGGCGCAGGTTGGCCGGTCCATAGACATGGAGCGGAACCATCCGGCCGCCCATCCCGAACGTGGAAAGCAGGCCGAAAAGGCCGTAGACGTGGTCCCCATGGACATGGGAAATGAACACGGCCTCAAGTTTCGCCATGGGAACGCGGTAGCGGACCATCTGCGTCTGGACGCCCTCTCCGGCATCCATAAGGAACAAGCGCCCATGCACTTGCAGTGCCTGGGCGCTTTGGTTCCGGGTTGCCACGGGCATCGCCGAAGCGGTGCCTAACATGGTGACCGTAAATGAGTTCTGTGGATTACTCACCCTTCTCAAGCTTGTCCTTGAGGGCGGCGAGGGCGGAGATGTCACCGAGGGTGGTCTTCTCGACGGTGCTGTTCACCTTCTTGATGGCCTTCTTGGTGTTGTCGGCCTCGGCGGTCTCACGGGCGGTGCGGGCCTCCTGATAGGTGCGGAGGTGGGACACACGCACGGTGCGGGTGCTGCGGCGGAGTTCGACGACCTTCACGGGGAGAGTCTCGCCGACGACGGCCTGCTTGCCGTCTTCCTTCACCATCTCGCGGTTGAAGGCGGAGGCCTCGGTGCCATCCTCGAACTTCACGGTCACGCCCTTGTCGCCGGTGGAGACGACGGTGGCGTCCACGACGGTGCCCACCGGGTACTTGGCCTCGAGTTCATCCCAAGGATTCGGGGTGAGTTGCTTGTGGCCCAGGCTGAGTTTGTGGTTGTTCTCGTCGAACTCGAGGATGACGACGTCGATGACGTCACCGCTGGCGACGAGTTCGCTCGGGTGCTTGAGTTTGTTCCAGGAGAGGTCGCTGATGTGGATCAGACCCTCGACACCGTCCTCCAGTTCGGCGAAGACACCGAAGTTGGTGATGTTGCGGACGGTCGCCTTGTGGGTGGAGCCGACGGGATACTTCTCGCGGATGGACTCCCAAGGGTTCTGGGTGAGCTGCTTCAGACCGAGGGACATCTTGCGGGCCTCGCGGTCCAGGGTCAGGATGACGGCCTCGACCTCGTCGCCGAGTTTGAGGAACTCCTGGGCGCTGTGCAGGCGCGGGCTCCAGGACATCTCGCTCACATGGACGAGACCCTCGACACCGGGCTCGACCTCGACGAAAGCGCCGTAGTCGGCGATGGCGACGACCTTACCCTTCACGGTGTCACCGACCTTGAGGTCGGCGGAGAGGCTCTCCCACGGGTGCGGGGTGAGTTGCTTCAGACCGAGGGCGATACGCTTCTGCTGCTCGTTGAAGTCCAGGACGACGACATTGATCTTCTGGTCCAGGGCGACGACCTCCTCGGGATGGGAGATGCGGCCCCAACTGAGGTCGGTGATGTGGATGAGACCGTCCACGCCGCCGAGGTCCACGAACACGCCGTAGTTGGTGATGTTCTTGACCGTTCCCTCGAGCACCTGGCCCTTCTCCAGCTTGGAGATGAGTTCGGCGCGCTTGGCCTCCTGCTCGGCCTCGAGAAGGGCCTTGTGGGAGACGACCACGTTGCGGAATTCCTGGTTGATCTTGACGATCTTGAAGTCCATGTTGGTATCCACATAGACATCGTAGTCACGGATGGGCTTGATGTCGATCTGGGAACCCGGGAGGAAGGCCTCGATGCCGAACACGTCGACGATCATGCCACCCTTCGTGCGGGTCTTGACATAACCCTTGACCACCTCGTTGTTCTCGTAGGCGGCGTTGACCATATCCCAAGACTTGAGCTGGCGGGCCTTCTTGTGGGAGATGACCAGCTGGCCCTTGCGGTCCTCGGCGGACTCGACGAGCACGTCCACCTTGTCACCGACCTTGAGGTCCGGGTTGTAGCGGAACTCGGGGGCGGAGATGACACCTTCGCTCTTGGCGCCGATGTTCACGACGACCTCGCGCTTGTTGATCGCGGTGACGACACCCTCGACCACCTCGTTCTCGGTGACCTTCTGGAGGGTCTGGTTGTACAGGGCGGCGACTTCCTCGCGGTTCTCACCGGCGACGGTGTCGTTCTCGAACGCATCCCAGTCGAACTCCTCGGGAGCGACGGAGGCGTTCAGGCGGGCCTTCTTGGGTTCTTCTTTCTGGACGGGGGCCTCGTTCACCTGGGGCTCCTCGACCACGTTCTTGATTTCTTCAGACATAGTACTTTTGTTTGGATACTAGTTGTTTAACATTATTTCTTGTGCCTTCCGGGCGGACAAAAAAACACGCCTTCCGGAAAAGCGTGCAAAGATACGAAAAATTTCTGGTTTTCAAACGGTTTCCTAGAGCAATTTCTTCTTTTTGAAGGCATACCAGATGGCCAGGCAGGAAAGGGCCATCACCCCGAGGATGATGATCCAGTTCCAGAACGAGGCGTTGGGTTCGTCGGCAGCGATCATGGGCAGGCGGACGTTCATTCCGTAGAAGCCGGCGATGAGGGTGGGCGGCATCAGGAAGACGGACACGACCGTGAAAATCTTCATGATCTTGTTCTGCTCCAGGTTGATCAGACCCAGGACCGTGTCCTGCAGGTATTCCAGACGCTCGAAGCAGAAGTTCGTGTGGTTCAGCAGGGAAGAGATATCCTGCAGGAGCACGTTCAGGCGCGGCTCCAGCGAGGACGGGACCTTGGTGCTCCGCATGAGGTTGGAGATCAGGCGCTGCTTATCCACGACGTTCTCGCGGATCATCATCGTGTTCTCCTGGAGTTGGGAGATGTCGATCAGGAGTTCCTGGTCGATATCCTCCTCCTCGTTGATACGCTTGGCATACTGGGAGATCTCCTTCGAGAGAAGCTCGATCATATCCGCATCCAGGTCCACACGCTGGTCCAGGATCGTGGCGAAAACCGTAAAACCGGAAGGATACTGCCTGGGATTCACCTGCAGGCGCCGCTGCAGTTCGGTGAAACTGCGGAGCGGCACCTCGCGGAGCGTCGTGAGCGTACGGTCCACCAGGGTGAAGGAGACCGCCTGCATGTTGTATTCCTCCGCCCCCGGGGTGAGGAAGTTGGTGTTCGCGAAGATGGCGTCGTCCGTCTCGAAATAACGGGAGGAACTTTCGATTTCCTCCGCCTGCGCGCGGCTCTGGATCTCCGTCCCGAGGAAGGCCTCGACGGCACGCTTCTCTTCACCGGTGGGATCCACCAGGTCGATCCATACGGTGTTCTCGAGTTCCAGATTCGCGAAATCTTTCTCCGACTGGGAGACAAAGATCTTTCCGTTTTCCCTGTAGAAGATATTCATCATATCACTCCAGCGTGTTTTGATCCGGGCCAGTCGTACCGGATGGATTTTACATCAGTAACCAACTGCCATTACGGAAAAGGCAGCCCACAAAGGTACTTATTTTTTCGGGAATTACAACGGTTTCCCCCTAAAAACGAAAACAGGCCGGGAAAATTTCCTGACCTGTAGTCGGGATGATCCGACTCGAACGGACGACCCCTACGTCCCGAACGTAGTGCGCTAGCCAACTGCGCTACATCCCGATTGCCCTGTATGGAAGCCGGGCCGGCTTAAGGATCAACTTACGAAAGCTTGTTGATGAAGACCTGGAGACCGCTCTTGAGGTTGGAGGCCTTGTTCTTGTGGATGACGCCGATCTTCGCGAGTTTGTCGATCATCGCATAGACCTTGGGGGCGCACTCCTCGGCAGCTTTCTTGTCAGTGGTGTTACGGAGGTCGCGGATCGCGTTCCGCGTTGACTTTGCATAATACTTGTTATGCAATCTGTGACGCTCGTTCTGGCGGGATGCCCGCTGAGCGGATTTCGTGTTTGCCATTGCTTTATTTTTTTTATTTCTGGTAGTGGGTAGGAGAATCGAACTCCTATTGCGGGAATGAAAATCCCGAGTACTAACCGTTATACGAACCCACCAAAGTGTCCTTTGCTCCTTTTCACGCGAAGTTTCGCGCTTTAAGGGAGTGCAAAGGTAAGAATAATTTCCGACTGCGCAAAATTATTTTTCATTTTTCCACTCGAAAGAGTAAAGGATGGACTCCACCTGGCGCAAATACTGCCGTTTGTCGAACCTGGGCGCATGGACGAAGGCCTCCAGGACGATGAGGTCCTTCCCGTCCTGGCTGTAGAAGGTATGCGAGACGAAGGGACCGCCCATGAAGTCTCCCTCGACCTCCCAGAAACCGCGGGTCTGGACGAAGTCGATGCCGTGGTACTTCAGGGAGAGGGTCGTGGGCGTAACGGCGGTGGCGGTCGTCATGTAGGTTCCGTCGAACATGCCGGGGACATTGGCCTGCATCACTTCGTTCCGCTTGGAAATGATGCTCTCCACGCTGAAAGGATCCCCCGCGGGCACCGGATAGCGGTACACGAGGACCGTCTGGTTGGTGTATTGCTTCTCGTCGGCAATCCAGACAAAGTCGTCCGTCACCTTGCGGAGTTTGTAGCCGGAAGGGAAATGCATGATGCCGCCGGTGAGTTTCTCCACGGGATCACGGAGGGTCAGTTCCTCATAGAGGATGGAGTTCGCGATGATGCGGTCGCGCTCGGCCGCCTCGAAGAACTCGGGAAGCTGGGCCTTCGCCTCCGCAAGGATTTCCAGAGCCCCCGCCTCATCGTAAGCATTGACCTGTGCCACGCTCTGGGGCCGGGCCCACTGGTCCCGCTTGTACATCATCCCCGTCTTTTCATTCTGGGGATTGATGTTCAGGATCAGGATGTTCCTGTGCATCTTGAACATGTTGTTGAAACTTCCCGGAGGAACGTTCGCAAGGGTGAAGAGCGGTTCCCGCTGGGCCAGGTACGGGGTATCGTCCGCCAGGATTCCGCGGAGGGCGTTGCCGATCTCCCCTTCCCAGTTGTCCTTGTCGATGACCACGACGATCTCGCCGGCCTTGCCGCTGACGTTCGGGAGCAGGGCTCCCCGGTTCTTTCCCTTGCAGCCGGCGAGGGCGAGCACCACCGCCACGAGGGCGAATATCTTTCCGAAATGTCTCATAGCGCGTATGTAATTATCTTAACAGTCTTCCGATATCGTTCCCGAATGCCAGGAACATGAGCATGAGCAACAGCACCATCCCCACCATCTGGGCTGCCAGGATGAACTTGTCGCTGGGTTTACGACCCGTGACGATCTCATATAGGCAGATGACGATATGCCCGCCGTCCAGCGCAGGAACGGGCAGGAGGTTCATCACGCCCAGCATGATGGAAAGCAGCGCCAGGAGCGTCACGAAACGGTACCAGTCCCACTCGGCCGGGAACACCTGGCCGATGGCAATGAAACTGCCCACGGACTTGTACGCCTCCGTGCGGGGCGTCGCGACGAGTTTCAGGTCCTGGAGATAACCTCCGATCGTAGAGAAAGTGAGTTTCACCCCGGCAGGGATGGCCTCCAGGAACGAGTATTCCTTCCTTTCATATCCCGGGAAAACGGTATAGACGCCCACCCTTCCGGTACTGTCCACCTGGAGCGGGACCTGGAGCGTATCGGCTCCGCGGAGCACGGAAACGGGCACCACTCCCCCGGTATGCCGGGCGAAAAGCGGCCTTGCATCCTGCAGGTACTCCACCTGCTCGCCGTCCACTTCCACGATCCGGTCCCCATGCAGGAGCCGGCCGGCGTTGGGCGTATCGGCAAGGATGGTGTCCACGACGAAAGGGACCGCCAGGTCGAACATCCCCGGGGTGTTCAGGACGTCTCCGAGACGGGACTGGTCGATATAGATGTCCAGGGTGTCGGTCCCGCGGAGGACCGTCGCTTTGCGGACGTCCCGGCGTGCCAGGTCCACCTGGAGCATCGAGAAGTCCTCGGGCACGTAGTCGTCCAGCCGGAGGATCCGGTCGCCGCTGCGGAAGCCCATCTCATAGGCCAATTCATTGACATAGACGGCATTGCCATCATTCTGCAGATAGGCACTTCCCCAGATGTCCAGGACGAGGATGTAGGCCAGGATGGCGAAGATGAAGTTGTACAGGACTCCGCCCGCCATCACGAGCAGACGCTGCCAGGGATTGTGCGTGCGGAACTCCCAGGGCTGGGGTTCCTGCTTCATGGACTCCGTGTCCAGCGACTCGTCGATCATGCCGGCGATCTTGCAGTAGCCGCCGAGCGGCAGCCAGCCGATCCCGTACTCGGTCTCCCACTCCTTCGCTTTCGGGAACAGTTTCGCGAACCAGCCCCGGCGGGTGGAGAACAGTTTCACCCCGCCCGCGTCGAAGAACAGGAAGAACTTCTCCACGCGGATATGGAAGAGTTTCGCGAACGTGAAATGCCCCAACTCATGGATGACGATGAGCAGGGAAAGGGCCAGGATGACCTGGAGTGTCTTGACAAGGACTACCATATCAGGCGGAGGGCATGGACATAGGCGGCATCGTTCGTCGCGAAGACGTCGTCCAGCGTGGGTTCCGCTACAAATTCCGTGCGAGCAAGCACCTCGGACGCAATGGCGGGGATGTCGTAGAAACCGATCCGGTCCTTGAGGTAGCCGGCGACGGCGGCCTCGTTGGCCGCATTGAGCGCACAGGGAAGGTTTCCGCCCTTGCCGATGGCATCGAAGGCCAGTTTCAGGCAGGGGAACTTGTCCATATCGGGTTCGAAGAAAGTCAGGCCGCCGAGGGCGCTGAAGTCCAACTTCTTGTTATTCAACGACAAGCGTTCCGGGAAAGCCATCGCGAGTTGGATGGGTTCCCGCATGTCGGGACACCCCAGCTGCGCGAGGACGGCCCCGTCGGCGAACTCCACCATCGAATGGATGACGGACTCGGGATGGACCACTACGTGGATCCGTTCCGGTTCCACGTCGAACAGCCACTTGGCCTCGATGACCTCGAAGCCCTTGTTCATCATCGTAGCGGAATCGATGGTGATCTTCGCGCCCATGTTCCAGTTGGGATGCTGCAGCGCGAGATCCTTCCCGGCCTTCTCGATCCGCTCCCGGGGCCAGGTGCGGAAAGGACCGCCGGAAGCCGTCAGATGGATGCGTTCCACCGGGTTCCCCGCCGCGGCCTGCAGGCACTGGAAAATGGCGGAATGCTCGGAATCCACGGGGAGGATCGGGGCCTTGCAGCGCGCCGCCTCGCTCATGACCACGAAGCCGGCGGCCACGAGGGTCTCCTTGTTCGCCAGGGCGATGGTCTTCCCGGCCCGGATGGCGGCCAGCGTGGGACGGAGACCGCTGAAGCCGACCATCGACGCGACGACGATGTCCACGGCCCCGTCCGTCACCAGATCGCAGGCGGCGTCGACGCCACAATGCACCTGGACCTCCGTTCCGGCCAGGGCTTCCTTCACTTCGGGGTATTTCTCCCCGTTGCAGATGACGGCATGTTTCACGCCGAATTCCCGGGCCTGCTCCACCAGGAGGGCGGCGTTGCTGCCCGCCGTAAGCATCTCCACTTCGAAACGGTCCGGATGCTGCCGGACCACGTCCAGGGTCTGCGTGCCGATGGATCCCGTGGACCCGAGGATGGCGATTCTTCTCTTTTCCATGCAATCAGAAACTGATAAAGGATGCGGGATCCACCGCCTCTCCCTCGTACCAGAGTTCGAAGCGGAGGTGGTCTCCCTTGGTCAGGGATGCCGAGGAGCCGGTCAGGGCGACGGGGGTACCCGCCTTCACCGCGTCACCGGCCTTCCTGAGGAGTTTTTCGTTGTGTTTGTACACCGACAGGATGTCCCCGCGGTGCTGGACGGCCAGGGTGTAGCCGTCCACCTCGTCCCAGCCGGCGAAGACCACGGTCCCGTCCAGGACCGCCATCACGGGCGTCCCGCTCGGGGCGGTGATGTCCAGGTATGGATGCAGCGACCGGTCGAATCCTTCCGAGACGACACCCTTGACCGGCGTGTAGAAGGCACGGGCTTCGATGGGCAGTTCGCGCCGGGGACCGGCCACTTCGAACTGCTCCGCTTCCGTCACCCGGACACGCAGCAGCGAATCGCGCCGCTGCAGATAGGCCGCATCCACGGCATCCCGGGAGGAGGACTGGAGAAGGATCAGACTGTCCAGCAGGAGCGGATCCTCGCCGCTGACTACGCGTTTGAGATTCTCCGTGTAGAGTTCCCACTGGAGGATCCGGGTTTCCAGCGAGTCGATGCGCATCGCATTCTGGACGGCCTGCCGGCGGGCCCGGGCGTCCGGATATCCAGGGATGAAAGTCTTGAGCGGTGTAAAAGCGACCAGCAGGAAGAACAGCAGCAGCAGGACGACGGCGGCCGACACGAGGGCGGTCAGGAAAGCAGGCCGTGTCAGGACGGTGGTCCAAAGCCTTTCGTGGGAGAGAGCGTCCGTCACCGCCACCCTGTATTTGCGCGCCTTCCGGGGCGTATTGTCATTAGCCATAAAATTTGTTATCTTTGCATCCTATGGACAGACTCATCGGGATCGATTACGGACGCAGACGCACCGGCCTTGCCGTGAGCGACCCGCTCCGCATCTTCGCCTCTGCCCTGGAAACGGTCGATTCTGCAAAGTTAATAGATTATCTCAAAAATTATGCGCAAAACGAGACAATCGAACGCTTCGTGGTGGGATATCCCGTGAACATGGACGGTGCCCCGTCCGAGGCGCAGGCCGACGTGGACGCCTTCCTGAAACACCTGCAGAAGGCCTTTCCGGATGTCCCCGTCTCCCTGGAGGACGAGCGGTTCACTTCCGTCCTCGCCCATCAGGTCATGATCGACGGCGGGATGAAAGCGAAGGACCGCCGCGACAAGAAGTCCGTGGACCGCATCAGCGCGGCCATCATCCTGCAGGGCTACATGGACCGCACTTCGGGCGCGACTTTTGCAGTAAATCCTGATTCCGTCCCGGAAAACCGTTCCCGGAAAACCTCGGGACGACGGAAAAAGTGAATTGAAACCTTTGTGACGTGATACAACCTATTTACCTGTACGGATCGGAGGTCCTCCGCAAGAAGGCGGAACCGGCCGACCTCAGAGAGAAAGACCAGTTGAAAAACCTCATCCAGGACCTCAAGGACACCTTGGAACGGGCCGACGGATGCGGCCTCGCCGCCCCGCAGATCGGCGTGAGCCAGCGCGTGGTCATCGTGGACGGAGACGTGGTCTCCGACGTCTATGACTACCTGAAGGGCTTCAAACGCGTGATCATCAACCCCGAAATCCTGGAGGAAAGCGAGGAGAAAACCACCTATTCGGAGGGCTGCCTGAGCATCCCGAACCTGTACTGCGACGTGGTCCGGCCCGCGAAGATCACCCTGCGCTACTACAACGAGGATTTCCAGGAGGTCACCGAGACCCTGGACAAATTCGCCGCCCGCATGGTCCAGCACGAACTCTCGCACCTGGACGGCAACCTGTTCACGGACAACGTCCCGCCCATCCGCAAGAAGATGATCTCGGGCAAACTCCAGAACATCGCCAAGGGAAAGGTCCATCCCCACTACAACAGCAAACTCAAATAACCACATACGCATACACTATGGGAGCATTCCACGCTTATGATATCCGGGGCGTCTATGGCGTCGATTTCGACAAGGACGTCGCCTACAAGGTCGGTTTTTTCCTGCCCGAGTTGCTTGAGGCCGACAAGGTCCTGGTGGGACGCGACTGCCGCGTCTCCTCGGACGAGATCCACGAATACCTGCTGAAGGGCATCACCGATGCCGGCGCGGATGTCTATGACATCGGCCTGTCCACCACGCCGATGGTGTACTTCGGGACGGCCCGGTACGGATTCAAGGCTTCCGTCCAGATCACGGCCTCGCACAATCCGGCCCAGTACAACGGCATGAAAGTCTCCCGGGAGAATGCGCTTCCCGTGGGCCTCTCCACCGGCCTCGGCACCATCAAGGAGTGGATCGAGTCGGGGAAGCCCACCCCGAAGGCCGATAAGCCCGGACAGGTGTATGCGAAGGACATCCACCAGGACTACCTGGACTTCCTGATGGGCTACAAGACCGACCTGAGCGGCCTGCGGATCGCTTTCGACCTGTCCAACGGCATGGCGAACCTCTTTGCGAAGGAAATCTTCGGAACGGCCCCGGCCTATATCTTCGACACCATCGACGGCCGCTTCCCCAACCACGAGCCCAACCCGCTGGTGGCGAAGAACATCGTCGCCCTGCAGGAACTCGTCGTCAAGACGAAGGCCGACATCGGCGTCATCTACGACGGCGACGCGGACCGTGTGATGTTCGTGGACGAACACGGCGCCTTCATTTCCCCCGACCTGATGATCGCCCTCCTGGGCCATTATTTCGTGGACGAGCGGGGCGAAAAGGGCATCGTCATCCAGGACATCCGCTCCTCCAAGGCCGTGGGCGAGTACCTCGAACCCATGGGCTGTGAAATGTACACCTGGAAGGTGGGCCGGGCCAATGCCGCCCTCAAACTCCGCGAGATCGACGGGCTCTGGGGCGGAGAACTGGCCGGCCACTATTACTTCCGCGACTTCTTCTACTCCGACAGCGGCCTTCTTGCCTCCATCCTCATCCTCCGCGTCATCGCCCGGCTCAAGAAGGAGGGCGTCAGCGTGAGCGAGGCCATCGGCCGGATCGTCCGGTACAAGAACTCCGGCGAAATCAACTACCGCCTGGAGGACAAGCAGGGAGCGATGGACGCCGTGAAGGAACACTTCATGAACGCCGAAAAGGCGACGGCCTTCATGGACTTCGACGGCTATCGGATCGAGTTCCCCGACTGGTGGCTGAACATCCGTCCTTCCAACACCGAACCCTATCTCCGCTTCCTGTGCGAAGCCACTTCCGACGAACTGCTCCGGCGCAAGGTCGCCGAAGTGGACGACCTGCTGAAAACCCGATTCGGCGCAACCCGGTAATCCCCATGAAAATTCAGAAAGCACTCCTCATATCCCTCCTGCTGGTTCCCGTCCTGCCTGCCCTGGCCCAGGAAGAACGGGACGCGGATTCGCTCCGGCACGATTTCGGCCGCATGAGCGTCCCTTCCGCCCGCAGCACCAGCACCCCGTATGCCGATACGCTCGACACCGAGAATAACGGCGTCAAGGTCGTCCTTTACAGCAACGGAACATATCGGTACGTCAAGGACCCCAAGGCTCTCGTCGACGACAAGGTCTTCACCGAGAACTGGGACACCCGCAGCGTGAATCCCTATCACGACGAGAAACCCCTTCCGGACCGTTTCTCCCTGTGGATCGTGGACACGCTGGACTCCTACTGCTGCCCCAACAAGACCACGCCGTCCTCCAAATTCGGCTACCGGCACGGACGCCGCCACCAGGGCATCGACCTCCCCTATCCCACCGGTACGCCGGTCTATGCCGCCTTTGACGGCAAGGTCCGCGTCTCGGACTATGTGGGCGGCTACGGGAACCTCGTCATCATCCGCCACGCCAACGGGCTCGAGACCTACTACGGCCACATGTCCCGCCGCGACGTGGAGCCCGGGACCTGGGTGAACGCGGGCGACGTGATCGGCCTCGGCGGCTCCACCGGCCGTTCCTCCGGCCCGCACCTGCATTTCGAGACCCGCTACAAGGGATATGCTTTCGACCCGAACTGGCTCATCGACTTCGAGACCGGTACCCTGCGGCACCGCCTCCTCCGTTTCCGCAGTTGGTATTTCAACCCCAACAGCCGCTATGTCCAGAGCATCGACGACGAGGACGAAATCTTCCGGACCGATGAAGAAGAGCGCCTGCTGGCCGAAGAACAGGCCAAGAAGGAAGCCGCCGCCCGCGCCGCCGCCGAAGCGAAGGCCCGCAAGTACTACACCGTCCGCTCCGGCGACACCCTTGGCAAGATCGCCCGGAAGAACGGCACCAGCGTCCGCGCCCTCTGCCGCCTGAACGGCATCAAGGAGACCACCACCCTCCAGATCGGCCGCCGCCTCCGCGTACGGTAGGCTCCCATACCCGGACAGAACGACAGGATGACCGGACAGTCCATCGACTCAAGGTCATCCTGTTTCATTGAATAATGATGAGTTCGAGGAGTCCGGGAACACCATCCCGGAGGACTCCGCTCCGCGCTGACGCGCTCCGCTCCGGCCCCTCCCACCATCTCCTGCGTCATTTGCTGCGCAAATAACTTGTAGCTGGCGGGCCCCTCCCCCTGACCGTGTCCGGGGGTGGACACGCCTCCGGGATGGTGTCCCCGGACTCCTCTAATCGACTGTATTACAATAAACTATCTGTTTAAATAAAAACAACAAATGTTGTCTTATAGATTCAGGTCTGGGTATGGGGTGTCCGGGGGTTTGTCCACCCCCGGACAAATATAGGGGGAGGGGCCCGACGGATACAAGTTCCGCGCAGCGGGACGCAGGAGACGTTGGGAGGGGCCGGAGTGGAGCGTAGCGGAACGGAGTCCCCCGGACACCCCATACCCGGACCCATAAAAAGAGGCTGACTCGAAAGTCAGCCTCCTTATCGTTGATTCATTCTTTTAGAAGGAGAATTTCACCATCTGTTCGACGCGGTGGTTGAGGACCCAGTGGCCGGTGGTGTAGAGACCGCCGATGTTGCGGAGCCCTTCGCCGAACCAGGCGCCCGTGCAATTGTACTCGATGGCAAAGGTGAGTTTTCCCAAGTTGTAGGCGATGGTAGGCGTGGCGCGGAAAGCCCGCTGGATGTGGCTGTCGGCCGCGGTATTGAGCCAGATCGAGTTCCGGTAGTCACTCATCTCGTAATTGAACAGGGACTTGGTGGTACCCAGTTGCTGCATGTAGCCCAGCATCGTCATGAACTGGAACTTCCGACCCACTTGGAAGGAGAGGAAAGAGGCCCAGTCCTGCATGGGCGTATATGTCAATGCCTGCCGTTTCCAGTTGAAAGTAGCCCCATAACCGGAGAGAAGGTTCATGTGCTCACCCGCCTGGGCCAGGATACTCTTGGCCCTTACCTGGAAGGAGCCGCTCGTAAACTGAAGGAATACGAAGGGCGAGACAGCGAAAAGACGCCCCCGCCGAAGGACGGAACGGTTCCCGTAATCGAAGGAAAGTTCCCGAGTCGACTCGTCCAGCACCCGGACGTCCGGCGCTTCCCAGCCGGGTTTGATGGAGAACAGGTTCACCCCCGCCTTGCCCATGAATCCGCCCCGCTGATAGGACATGCCGAGATAGACTTCCGGAATCAGGCCGTATTTGGCGAAATCGGCGCTCTTGACCGTCGCGTAAGTGGTCGTGGGTTCATACTTCTCCTGCAAGCCATTCCAGGCCGGTCCCGTCGTCGAGGACGGTCCCACGGGCAAGTACTGCATCGGATACAGGATACCGCCCGTCCAGGTGAAATTCCCGACGGTCCAATGGGCCATGATCTGGGGACTCCGGTTGAACGGATTGAAAGGAGCGCCCGTCTCCAGGTTGGTGACATGCGGCATGTCCACGGCCATCGGGTGCCAGGTCTGTCCCACATTGAGAAGGAGGTCGCCCAACACGAGATTGTCCCACAAGATACCGGCATAAGCCTGGCGCAGGCGGAAAGCCGCCGTGGAACCGCTCATGCAGTAGAAGTCGCCCTCGATGATGCCGCGCACCCGGGTGTTCCCGATCCGGTAACCGGAAATGTCCAGTCCCAACCGGGAGGTCAACGCCAGCATCCGGAACGAAGGAACCGCATTCAAGTCCACACCGTACTCCATCTTTCTGTCCTTGGGCATGTAGAAGTACAGGTCCTGGGTACCGGCATTGACCTCATGGGAGTCATACACCAGGTAGTTGCGGATGAAGCCATAGAGGCGGACCTTGGAGGGCGTTTCGTCCTGGCCGGAGCAAACCAAGGCCGGGCCCATCGAAGAAAGGGCTGCGAGAAGCAGGGAGAAGAGGATCTTTTTCATACCGATGGACCCGGTTTCACACCGCTAGAAGCGGATATAGGACATGAACCAGAGTTCGTTGAACTGGGGAACGCCCAGCAACCGGTTGTTGTGGTGACGGTACTCCAACTGGAAATTCAGGTTCTTGTGAAGCCGGAAGTTCAGGCAGGCGGAATACATGTCATGGCTGCTGTCGGCATTGCCCTTGGCACGGAACTCGTCCCACTTGAGATAGACCTTGAGCCAGTCCGTCGCGGGGATGCCGGCGGTGACATAGAAGGCATCGGCGGCGCCGCTCTGCTCCTGTTCACCGGCGATGGCCGTCGCGTACTCGGCACGGAGCGTCCAGTTGTCGACGTCGTACTTGAGGCCGGCGCTGATACGCTCACGCTTGAGGGTGGTACCGGAGGAATTGACCCAGTTTCCCTTCCAGCCGAAAGCACCGAGATACAGGCCCTTGACGGGCTGGAACTGGATGGTGCCGATGATGTCCTTCGACTTGTTGGCGTCGGCCAGATTGATGCCCTGACCGTTATACAGGCCCAACTGGTAATGGAGCAGCCGGTACGAGTCATTTGCCATCGGGATCAGGTCGCCCTGGACCTGGATACCCTGGTCACGGCCGCCCATGTTGGCTTCGCCGAGGCGGTCACCCATACCGGCCATCTTCTGGACCAGGAAAGAGAAGTCGCCCACGCCTACATCCCAGGGGTTCATCGGATTCTCGAAGGTGAAAGCGCGCTTGAACTGGCCCAGTTTCACGGAGAACTCCTTGTACTTCGCCCATTCCACGTAGAAATCCTTCACATGCGGGCTGGTACCGTTGGCCTGGAACTGGATGCGGTACTTGAAATCGTTGAAGATGCTGCCGTCCACATACAGACGGATCAGCCGGCAGTTGAAGCCAGGACCGCCGTGGGCGCCTTCCTGGTCGCTGTATTTGTAACCGCCGATGATGTAGCCGCCCACCTTGGGCTTGCTCACGAAGTCGGACACTTTATAGCCATAGACCGGCTTCTGGTTCTCCTGCGCGAAGGCGGTGGAACCGAGCACGAGCATCAGGGCTGCGGACAGAACGATAGACTTTTTCATATAGGTTATCTGGGGATTAAGCAAACGGGAAGATCTTGGTCAGCCAGAAGTAGCCGAGGACGAAACCGATGAAGCCGATAATGAGGCCGACCTTGGTCATATCCTTGGTCTCCACCATGCCGGTCGCGGAGGCGATGGCGTTCGGCGGCGTCGAAATCGGGAACAGCATGGCGATGGAGGCACAGACCGCGATGAAGATGATCATGGCGCTGGTACCGCCCATGGCGAGGAACTGCGCGTTGTTGGCGGCCTCGGGGTCGGCCATGCCGTTCGCAACCACGATGAGGATCGGGATGAGCAGCGCGGCGGTGGCGGAGTTGGAGATGAAGTTCGAGAGGAGGTAGCACACCAGGCCGGCGACCACCAGGACCACCCACACCTTCATGCTGCCGAACGGGATCGCCTGGATCAGCACCTTCGCAAGACCGGTGTCCTGCAGGCAGTATCCGAGGCAGAATCCACCGGCGACCAGCCAGAGGACGTTCCAGTTGATTTCCTTGATTTCCTCCTTGCCGAACAGGCCCGTGGCGGTGAACACGCCCAGCGGGATGAGGGCGACGATGTTGGAGTTGATATGGGTGATCTGCTCCGTGGCCCAGAGCAGGATCGTGCCGACGAAAGTGATCCAGACCACATACAGTCTCCAGTCCTTCTTCTGCTTGCTCTCGGGGATCTCCAGGACGAGTTTCTTGGTCTTGAAGGGGAAGAAGACACGCAGGAGGACCCACGCGATGAGGATCATGATGAGCACGTAGGGAATCATGTGTACGCACCACTCGCCGAAGGAGACGTCGATGCCGGCCTGCTCCAGGGCGCCCTTCGCCGTAGCATTCGGTGGGGTGCCGATCGGCGTGCCGATACCACCGAGGTTCGCGGCCACCGGAATGGAGAGGGCGAGGCCCACCTTACCCCTGTCATCGGCCGGAAGTTTGGAAAGGACCGGGGTGAGAAGGGCGAGCATCATCGCGGCGGTAGCCGTATTGGACATGAACATCGAGAACACGGAAATCATGAGCAGGAAGCCCAGCAGGACCACTTCCGGCTTGGTGCCGAAGAGTTTCAGGAGGGCACGGGCCAGGGTGACGTCCAGGCCGTAGCGTTCGGCCATGATGGCGAGGACGAAACCGCCCAGGAACAGCATGACCACCGGATCCGCCATGGAAGACATGATGCGGGCGTACGGGACCAGGGTGCCGTACTGCGGGTCGCAGAACAGGCCGATACCCTTGTTGGAAACCGTGAGGAGGGAGATGACGATCACCAGGAGCGAGGTGCTCCAGTTCGGGATGATCTCGAAGATCCACATCAGGGCGGCGAATACGAACAGGGCGATCACACGCTGCTGGACGACGGTCAGGGCTTCGATGCCGAAGAAGGACACCGGGACGGCCCAGATGAAAATGGTGATGAGCAGTACGAGCGGCAGGGCGACGCAGTACTTGAAATTGAACTTGCTAGCCATTATAGATTCGTTTTATTTCTCGTATTTGAACCGGATGTCCACGGGGATGCCCTCCAGGCCGAGGGAAACCACGTCGGCTTCGATGGTGGGACCCACCACGCTGTATTTCTTCACGAAGGCGCGGGCGGCATCGGCGTCGCCGAGGGCCTGGATCCGGAGGATCTCGGCACCCAGGGTCTCGATGGCCTTCATCGTCTTCTCATAGTCGATGGAATACTTGCCGGAGGCCTTACGGGTCATGGCGCCGTTTTCCATCAGGTAGTTATAGACGGCGATGTTCGCCTCGCCCGTCGGATCGGCCGTGCCGAAACGGGCGGAACGGATGATATTGGCAATGAAGGTCGCGAGGACATCGTCCCGCTGGATGAGGGCGGAGATGTGGTGCGCGGAGACCTCATTGGCACAGAGCCAGGTGCCCAGGACGTTGGACTTGGCCTTCTCGAAGACGAGGGCCTCGTTCCCGAGGGCTTCGGCGACCGTACCCTTGCCATTGACCGTCTCCTTCACGCCCAGGCCCTTCGCGATCTCGCGGAAGACGATGTTCCAGTAGAAGGCGCTGGCGTCCAGATGGGCCTGGTAGGCGCCCTCGAAGAGGGTCATGCCCACCGGGAAGACGGTGCGGTTGAACTTCTCGCGGATGATGTTGTCGAACAGGATGGTGCGGGTGCCCAGTTCTTCCTGGACCTTCGCGTCATAGGGGAAGTTGATGGCGATCACCTTGAAACCGGCATTGGTATAGCCGCCGTAGTAGATGACGTTGCAGGAGAAGATGTCGGACTCGCGGCCCGGGACGAACTGGTGGTAGGCCGGATCGCCGGGGAGCATCTGCTGGAACTCGGGCAGGCGGGCGGAGAGGGCATTGAGTTCTTCCGTGCGCTTGAGGTTCTTCAGGAGTACATAGGCGCCGTAGGAGTTCTTGACCCCGTACAGGGCGTCGTCCACGGCCTCGTTCGGGCCCAGGACCAGGTCCATCTTGCTGTCGGTCATGTCCAGCCAGGCCTTCTCGCTCTCGTAGTAATCGTCCGTGCGGAGACCATCGATCTTCTTGAGGAGATAATCGCGGACGCTGGGCTTGATGGTGATGTCGGCCGCGGCCTTCAGGTAGTCGGCGATCTTGTCGATGGACTCCTTGTAGGCCTCATGGTACCAGACGGTCTTGAGGGCGTCGCCGTCCCGGACGACGAGCGTGTAGGGGCTCATCTTGGTGGAATCGTCGAAGGCGGCGAACTCCTCCGCGGTCATGTCCGCCGGATAGAAGCAGGCACCGGCGGGCTTGGGGCCGACCCCGTCCACGAAGGGTTTCCCATCGATCCGGTCCCAGGGACCGTAGTTGATCTCGGCATACTGCCGGGCGGCAGGATCGGTGAGGGAGCCCAGCAGGGCGGCCTTGTCGCCGTAATTCTGTTTCCAATAGATGTTGTCCACCTCGTCCGCGGCGAAGCGGTACAGGTTCAGGACCTCCTTTCCGTTGTCGGTGATGTCCGAAAGGTCCGGAGCGGGGATCGTCACCACGGCATAGTTCTCCATGAGGCGCGCCGCCTTGGTCCGGTGCGGACCGCAGGAGACGGCGACGAGGGCGAGGAGAACCCCTGCGACTGTCAGTTTTTTCATATCTTTTGTCTTTGATTCCAATTTATCCGACAAAGGTAACATTTCTATTCGGAATTACCTTGAAAATAAAGCACAAAAAAGGCAGTTGCGAATTCGGGCGGAAACACCCGTTCCCGCCCGAATTTCCCTTGTATTCACATATTTTCGGGCAAAGAGATACCGTTTTGCCCGATTCTCTCCTAACTCTTGACCGATCCCGTGAACGGGAATCCCAGGATGGAGAAGGAATCCGTCTCCACGATGTCGTTCATGTCCTCCACGAAGGTGTAGCAGTAGAGGATCCGGTTCCGGAAGTCCACACCTTCGATATACACGTACTCGGGCGCCGTGAAATCCAGCGTCTTGACCGTAAGCTCGTAGAGCAGTTCGCCGGAGCGGAACTCCACGTTTGCGACCTCCCCGCGGGTCTCCCGGCGGAGGATGTCCACGAAACGACCGATCCGGGGGTCGTCGGGCTCCAGGTTCCAGGATTCCACGAAATCCCGGACGGCGTCATACGCCCCGAAGATGGTGATGTCCCCGGCGGCGACGTCCACGTCGGCCACCTTGAGTACGTCGGGAAGTTGGGAGAGAGAGACCCGGGCGTGGCCACGGCCGGGGATGAGGACGATGCTCACGCTTCCTCCTTCCTCGTTCACGGTGATGCCTTTCACTTCGGCGCCGGTGATGTCCTTGACACAGGCGGCGAGCCTGTCCTTGAAATCCTTTTTCATGCGTTTTTCCGTTGAGGACGCAAATATACGATATTTCCCGGAAATGTCCGGTTCCCGGTCCATTTTCCATTCGCTTCAAAAATATTTGCCAATTGCGTTTTATTGGTTAAATTTGTACGCTATTTAGGATAGCCTACTTTAAACACATAACTAAAACACCAAACAAAGCATTTATCATGAAGACACAAGACATCATGGCAAAGCTCCAGGCCAAGTACCCGCTCGAGAAAGAGTACCTTCAGGCCGTGCAGGAAGTCCTCGAATCCATCGAAGAGGTCTACAACCAGCATCCGGAGTTTGAGAAGGCGAAGATCGTGGAGAGAATGGTCGAACCCGACCGCATCTTCACGTTCCGCGTCACCTGGGTGGACGACAAGGGCGAGGTCCAGACCAACCTCGGCTACCGCATCCAGTTCAACAGCGCCATCGGTCCCTATAAGGGCGGCCTCCGCTTCCACCGGGCGGTCACCCCTTCCATGCTCAAGTTCCTCGGCTTCGAGCAGACCTTCAAGAACGCCCTGACCACCCTTCCGATGGGCGGTGCCAAGGGCGGCTCCGACTTCGACCCCGTGGGCAAGTCCAACGACGAGATCATGCGTTTCTGCCAGGCCTTCATGCTGGAACTCTGGAACTGCATCGGTCCGGACCAGGACATCCCTGCCGGCGACGTGGGTGTGGGCGGCCGTGAGATCGGCTACCTCTATGGCATGTACAAGAAACTGGCCCGCCAGTACAATACCGGTGTCCTCACCGGCAAGGGCGGCACCTGGGGCGGTTCCATCCTCCGTCCGGAAGCCACCGGCTTCGGCGCCCTCTATTTCACCCAGCACCTCCTCCAGAAGGCGGGCAAGGACATCAAGGGCAAGAAGGTCGCCCTCTCCGGCTTCGGCAACGTCGCCTGGGGCGCCGCCACCAAGGCCACGGAACTCGGCGCCAAGGTCGTCGCCATCTCCGGCCCGGACGGTGTCTGCCACATCCCGGACGGCATCACCAAGGAAATGATTGACTACATGCTCGTCATGCGCGCCTCCAACCGCAACCTGGTGGAAGACATGGCCACCAAGTTCCCGGACAAGGCGTTCTTCACGGCAGGCAAGAAGGCCTGGTCCATCCCTGTGGACATCGCCCTCCCCTGCGCCTTCCAGAATGAACTTTCCGAGGACGATGCGAAGGAACTGGCCGCCAACGGCTGCTGGTGCTGCTGCGAAGTCTCCAACATGGGCTGCCAGCCGGGTGCCATCCACTATTTCCAGCACAACGGAATCCTCTTCGCGCCGGGCAAGGCCGTGAACGCGGGCGGTGTCGCCACTTCCGGTCTCGAAATGACCCAGAACGCGGAGCACATTTCCTGGGACGCCAAGGAGGTCGACGACAAACTCCACTTCATCATGAAGTCCATCCACGAGCAGTGCGTGAAGTTCGGCACCCAGCCGGACGGCACCGTGGATTACGTGAAGGGCGCCAACATCGCCGGCTTCATGAAGGTCGCCCAGGCCATGCTCGAGCAGGGAACGATCTAAGATCCGAACCCTTCCACTTCAAACAGGCCGGCCAACGCCGACCTGTTTTTGTTTTCTTTCCATGCAAGGAGCACAAAAAAACTCCGGCCCAGGACGGGTCGGAGTTTTTTTATCAGCGGAATGCAGATTACTTCGTGGCACCGGCGGCGGGAGCGGTGGGGGCAGCGGCCTGGGCGGCAGCCTGGAGTTCCTGCTGGAGCTGCTCGAGGGTACGGCCTTCCTTGATGCCGAGGGCCTTGCGGGCGGCCGGAGTGAGGTCCACGACGGCGGCCTCATCGAAGTACAGGGCGCTGGAGGAATCGAAGACGGCAACGAGGCCCTGGGCCTTCGCGAGGTCCTGGACGGCCTTCTGGGCCTTCTCCATGATCGGGCTCATCAGTTGGGCCTGCTGCTGCTGAAGTTCCTGGGAGATGGTCTGCTGGAACTCCTGGATCCGGTTCTGGATGTCAACCAGTTCCTTCTCCTTGGCCTCCTTGATGGCGGCGGTCCAGGAAGCGGACTTCTGCTGGTACTGATTGGCCTTGGTCTGATACTCTTCCACCATCGAGGAGAAAGTCTCCTGGGCTTCGTTCTGCATCGCATTGATCTGCTCGCGGGCGGCGTCGGCCTCGGGGGCAAGCTGATAGAGTTCGGTGAAGTTGACACGACCGAGCTTCTGGGCGGAAGCGGAGAGGGTCAAAAGCGCCATGGCGGCGATAACAAGAATCTTTTTCATATTACGTTGTAGTTTTTAGATTTCGTTTCGGGAAGGGTTAATCGCAAATGTTGTACCAATCTTCTAGAACTGCTGTCCGATGACGAAGTGGAACTGGCTGCCGCCGTTCTTGGAGTCGTCGAAGCCGTAGCCCCAGTCGACGCCCAGGAGACCGATCATCGGGAGGAAGACGCGGACGCCCACACCGGCGGAACGCTTGATCTGGAACGGGTTGAACTCGCGGATGTCCGCCCAGCAGTTACCGCCCTCGAGGAAACCGAGGACATAGATGGTGGACTGCGGCTGGAGGATCACCGGATAACGGAGTTCCACCGTGAACTTGTCGTAGATATTACCCGCATAGGTACCGGTGGAACTGTACGGCGTGACGCGCATCGGCGTGAGGGAATAGTCCTCGTAACCGCGCAGGGAAACGATTTCCGCGCCGTAGGTCATGTAGCCCGACATACCGTCGCCGCCCACCTGGAAACCTTCGAACGGGGAATAGCCCCAGTTGCGGTTGTAGTATCCGAGGAAACCGAACTGCGCCCGGCTCATCAGCACGAGGTCGCCCACCAGTTTCGTATAGATGGCACCGTTGAACTTCCACTTGTGGTACTCGATCCACTTGTAGCGGTTCGCGGAACTCCACTCATTCTGGACGGTACCCGTATTGTCCAGATACGTAGCGTCGTAATTGATGTCTTTCCAACTGTCCACCTTCACCTTCTCTCCGTTCTTGTACGTGTACTTGCGGAAGAGGGAATACGGCGGGGTCAACTGCACGGAGGCGGAGAAATCGGATCCCACGCGGGGATAGATCTGCTGGTCCGTGGAGTTGCGGCTCAGGGAGAGCGTGTAACTCAGGTTGTGGGAGATACCGTCGTTGAAGGCGAAATAACTGTTGTACCAGTTGGTAAGTTTATAAGTCTGCCAACTCAGGCTGTTGTACAGGACGAAGTAGTTGTCCGGCCACTTGAGGCGGTTGCCCAGACCGGCGTTGAAACCGAAGACTTCGAACATGCGGTCCGTGGAGAGGATACCGATGTACAGATAGGAGTCCGTCATCCTGGAATAATAGCCGGACAGGCTCAGGGAAGTCGGTTTCTTGCCGAAGAGCCAGGGTTCCATGAAACTGGCGCTCAGGGTGGTGTAGTACCGGCCGTTCGTCTGGAAACGGAAGGAGAGCGTCTGCGCGTCACCCAGCGGAACCGGCCGCCAGGCATTCTTCTCGAACATCCGGTGCGTGGAGAAGTTGTTGAAACTCACGCCCGCCGTGGCGACGAAGGTATTGCCGCCCCAGCCGCCGGAAAGTTCCAGCGTGGAGGAAGGTTTCTCCGTCACGTTGTACACCAGGTCCACGGTATTGTTGAGTTGGTTGGGGAGGACGGAATATCCGCCCGGTCCCATGATGGCTTCCGCGTCGAACTGGCCCAGGGAGGCGATTTCACGGATGGAACGCTCGAAATCCGACTGGCTGAACAGATAGCCCGGACGGGTCATGATCTGGCGGCGGACCACTTTCTCGTTGGTCAGGTCGTTGCCGTTGATGACGATGTTGTTCAGGGTGGCCGGTTTACCTTCGGAAATGCGCATTTCCACATCCACGGAGTCGTTCTGGATATTCACCTCCACCGGCGTGATGTTGAAGAACAGGTAACCGTTGTCCCGATACAGTTTGGTGATGTCGTAGTCCGTCTGCTTGCCACCGCCGTGGAGGCGCTTGTCCATCGTGACCATGTCATAGATGTCGCCTTTCTTGATCTGCAGGACCTCGTCCAGGACCTCGGAAGGATAGACCGAGTTGCCGGTCCAGGTCACGTTGCGGAAATAGTATTTCGGACCCTCGTCGAACACCATGTCGATCGAGATGTGCTTCGGGTCCACATAATAGACGGAGTCCCGAACCAGGCGGGCGTCGCGATAGCCGGCCTCGTTGAAGGCGTCGAGGACAGTCTTCCGGTCCGTCTGGTACTCCTTCTCCTTGAACTTCTTGGATTTGAAGAAGTTATACCACTTGTTGGAGTGGGTCTCCTTCATGTTCTTGGAGAGTTTGTATTCCGAGACATCGGTGTTGCCGATGAAATTGATGTCCTTGATACGGACCTTGTTGCCTTTCTTGACGTCGAAGTTCACCCGGATGGCGCTGCGGATCATCGTGTCCTTCTGGACCTGCGTGTCCACCTCGCAGAGGAGGTATCCCTTTTCCTTGTAATAACGCTTGATGATGTCTTCGGAAGTACTCTTCACGTAATCGGAGAATTCGCGGCCCGGACGGAGGTTCAGACGCTCCTGGAGGTCCTTCCGCTCGCCGGACTTGACGCCGGAATAGGTCCAGCGGGAGACTCTCGGGCGCTCCTTGATCACCACCTTGAGCCAGGCGGTGTCGCGGGTGGCGTTCAGGGAATCCACCCGGACGGCCACGTCCTCGAAATAACGCTGGGCGACCAGGCGCTTCACCACGCCCGTCACGTCCTCGCCCGGAACGGTGATGGACATGCCTTTCTGAAGTCCGGTCAACTGGAGGATCTGGTTCTCGCCGAAGTACTGGTTGCCTTCGACGCCCACCCCGCCGACGATGTATTTCTGAGGATTCGAATAATCTATCTCGATCGCGTCTCGGCCGTTCTGCGCCCACAGGATCGGTCCCGTGAGAGCGAGAAGCAGCAGGCAGGCGGTCTTCCGTATCTTCATCTTTAAATCAGTCATTATCCTGCAAAGATAATTCTTTTATTTGACTTTTCCATATCTGCGGTCCCGGGAGGCATACGCCTCAAGGGCGGCCCGGAACTCGGGCTTCCGGAAATCGGGCCAAAGCACGTCCGTGAAATAGAACTCCGTGTAGGCGCACTGCCAGAGGAGATAGTTGGAGATGCGCTGCTCGCCGGAGGTACGGATCAACAGGTCCGGATCCGGGATGCCGGCGGTCACGAGGTACCGGTCGAAATCCCCGATTTCCAGGTCCTGGACACCGTCGGAGCCCTTTTCGGCCGCCGCCCGCTTCATCGCCTGGAGGATATCCCACTTCCCACTGTAACTCAGGAAAACGACGAGCGTCATCCGGGTGCAGCCAGCGGTCATCTCCATCAGGTTGTCGATGGCGGCATTCAACTTGTCCGACAGGCGGCCCCGGTTCCCCAGCACGACGAAACGGACGCCGTTGTCCATGAGTGTCTTCACCTCATTGCGGATGGCCTCCATCATGAGTTCCATCAGCCGGTTCACCTCCGCCTCGGGACGGTTCCAGTTCTCTTCGGAAAAAGCATAGAGCGAGAGGTACTTCACTCCCGCCTCCACGGCCGCCTCGGTGCAGGCGCGGACACTCTCCACCCCTTCCACGTGGCCATATACGCGTTCACGGCCCCGGGCTTTCGCCCAGCGGCCGTTACCGTCCATGATGATGGACACATGTACGGGAACTTCCATATTCACCAGTTAACCATTGTTACGCATGTCCTCGCCCCAGAAAAGCCTGGACGTAAGGGCCCGGACGAAACCGGACTCGGCGAGCCGGATACGCTTAAGCGAAAACTGTGCCATCTCGACATGGATGCTCCATTCCTGGGTGATTTCCATCGTACGGTTGTCCGTACTCATGATGGCCACCCCGTCGCGG
The DNA here is from genome assembly GCA_902781705.1 of uncultured Bacteroidia bacterium. GTDB lineage: Bacteria > Bacteroidota > Bacteroidia > Bacteroidales > UBA932 > Cryptobacteroides. Next base: position 84,073 of record CACZKE010000004.1, on the reverse strand, counting down.
CTCTCGAAGGAGATGTCCACCTTCGCCGTTTCCGGGAGCACGATCGGACGCACGTTCAGGTTGTGCGGGGAGATCGGGGCGATGATGAGGACCTTGGTATCCGGCATGCAGATAGGGCCGCCCACGCTCAGGGAATAGGCCGTGGAACCGGAGGAAGTGGAGACGATCAGCCCGTCCGCCCAGTAGGTCGGGAGCGCCTCGCCGTTCACACTGGCGCGGATGCCCAGCACGGAAGGGCCTTTGCGGTGGATCGCCACCTCATTCACCGAATAAGGCAGCATGCCGATGCTCTTGCGGGCCCCGGGACCCTTGAGGGTGGCATTGAGGACGGTCCGGTACTCGATGCTGAAGTCCCCTTCCATGAGGGCCTTCAGGACCGCTTCCGGCCGGTTCTCGCACAGGAAGCCGATCCGGCCGAAGTTCACGCCCAGGATGGGCAGGCCGATGTCCGAGACGATGTGCGCAGCCGACAGGAAGGTCCCGTCGCCACCCATGGAAAGGACCAGGTCGGTCTCCGGACGGATGTCGGACTTGGTCTTGATCTCATATACTTCGTAAGAAGCGGATTCCAGTTCACTCAGCAGGGCGCGCATGCGCGGCTCTTCCCGCAACTCGTCTTTCAGGACGAAATAACCTATTTTCATTCGGGCACTTTCATTTCAGCCGCCAAAAATAACACTTTAAATTATAAAAATCACTATTTTTGTCGCGAAAACAAACCATCAATACCCGAGAACATGACCCGGCTCAGTGTCAACATCAATAAGTTCGCCACCCTCCGCAACGCCCGCGGCGGCAACCTGCCCGACGTGACGAAGGCGGCCCTGGACTGCGAACGTTTCGGCGCGGAGGGCATCACCGTCCATCCCCGCCCGGACGAACGCCACATCCGTTACGCCGACGTGCGGACCATCCGTCCGCTCCTGAAAACCGAATTCAACATCGAAGGAAACCCGATTCCCTCGTTCATCGACCTGGTGTGCGAAGTGGTTCCGGACCAGGTCACCCTGGTCCCCGACGCGCTTGATGCCATCACCTCCAACGCCGGGTGGGACACCCTGAAAAACAAGGACTTCCTGACCGACGTGTGCCGGGAATTCAAGTCCCGCGGCATCCGGACGTCCATCTTCATCGACCCGGATCCGGCGCAGGCCGAAGGGGCCGCCGCCTGCGGGGCCGACCGCGTGGAACTGTACACGGCCGACTACGCCGCCGAGTATCCCCAGGGCCCGGACGCCGCCATCGCCCGCTACCTGGAGACGGCGAAGGCCGCCCGCAACTGCGGGCTTGGTCTCAACGCCGGGCACGACCTCTCCCTGGAGAATCTCGCCTTCTTCATCCGGACCATTCCCTGGACGGACGAGGTTTCCATCGGCCACGCCCTCGTCTGCGATGCCCTGTACATGGGCCTGGAGGCGACCATTGCGGCATATCTTGCACAAATCCGCAAAAAATAGTTATCTTTGCATTCTTGTACTACGGAAAATATTAATTGCACAATAATGAAAAAGACTGCATCCATCCTGAGCGCCGTCCTGGTGGCCGGCCTCGCCCTCACCAGCTGCAACAACGCCACTACGACCCCCGCCGCTGAAGCCAAGTCCGACACCACCGCCGTCGCCGGCAGCATCGTATTCTTCAACATCGACAAGGTCGTCGAGAGTTATGACATGGCGAACGACTTGCGCAGCGCCGTGGAGACCAAGGTCGGCGGCATCCAGTCCGAAATCGACCGCCGCGGCAACAAACTCCAGAAAGATGCCAACGACTTTCAGAACAAGATGGACAAGGGCCTGCTGACCACGTCCGTCGCGAACGCCCAGTACCAGAAACTCCAGCAGCAGCAGAACGAGTACCAGCAGTACGTGGTCCGCAAGCAGCAGGAGATGAACGAGGAGCAGCAGGTGATGCTGAACCAGATCATGAACGCCATCGCCGAGTATGTGCAGGAGTACAACGCCGAGAAGCAGTACGCCCTCATCCTCACCACCTCCGGTGACATCCTCCCGGCCCCCGTGGTGACCGGCGCTCCCGCCCTGGACATCACCGACGAGATCCTTGCCGGCCTGAATGCGGCCTACGTCAAGACCAAAGCGGCCGAGACCGGGAACAAATAGTCGATGAAGATCGCCATACTGTCCAGTTTCTATCCCCTTCGGGGAGGCATTTCCCAGTTCAACGCGAGCCTGCTCGCGGGACTGGGAAAACTGCACGATGTCAAGGCCTTCAGTTTCAAGCGGCAGTACCCCGAAATCCTTTTCCCCGGGAAAACGCAGTATGTGACTCCGGACGACGAGGCCGTTCCGGTCGAGGCGGAAGCCTTGCTGGACACGGCCAATCCTCTTTCGTACGCGCGCACGGCACGCGCCATCCGTGCATGGGAGCCGGACCTCCTCGTGATGAAGTACTGGATGTCGTGGTTCGCCCCGTCCCTGGGATGGGTGGAGCGGCATGTCGGTCCCCGCTGCAAGGTGGTTCCCGTGCTGGACAACGTCATTCCCCATGAGCCCCACTGGTTCGACAAGCCCCTGACGAAGTGGTTCCTCGCCGGATGTGACGGTTACATCACCATGTCCCAGAGCGTGACGGACGACCTGCTTTCCCTCAAGCCGGACGCCCGCTACGTACTCCTCCCCCACCCGCTGTATTCCCACTTCGGAGAGAAACTGCCCCGGGAGGAAGCGGCACGGGCGCTGGGCATCGACCCTACCCTGAAGACGCTGCTGTTCTTCGGCCTCATCCGTGACTACAAGGGGCTGGACATCCTGCTGGAGGCCTTCCGGGACCTGCCGGAAGACTATCAACTCGTCGTGGCGGGCGAACCCTACGGTTCCTTCGACAAGTATCGGGCGATCATCGATTCCCTGCCCGGGAAGGACCGGGTCCACGTGTTCCCGGACTATGTGAAGGACTCGGAGGTCAAACGCTATTTCAGCGCGGCCGACGTAACCGTCCTCCCTTACCGAAGCGCCACCCAGAGCGGCATCAGTTCCATTTCCTACCACTTCGAAGTGCCGATGATCGTCACCGACGTCGGCGGCCTGAAGGGCACCATCGGCGACCGCGGCACGGGAATTGTCGCCCCTGTCGCCACACCGGAGGCGATCCGGAAGGAAATCCTCCGCTATTTTGCGGATCCCGTCCTCCGGAACGGCTGCATCGACGCCATCCGCCGGGAGAAGGAACGTCTCTCCTGGGACCGGTTCGCAGCCGGGCTGACCGCCTTTGCCGAGCAACTTTAACAGACTTGAGATGAAGAAAACCCGAAATACGGCCCTGTTCATGGCAATCCTCTGCCTTACGCTGGCAGGAACGCCTGACCTCCGCGCACAGGATTACGCCCCCGTACCGGTTACGGTTTCCCGCTCCACCGTCAGTATCGACGGGAAGAGTTATTATGCCCACATCGTCCTGGAACGGCAGACCATCTACGGCATCACCAAGGCCTATGACGTTACGGAGGAGGTCCTTTATTCCGCCAATCCCCTGCTGAAAGAGAACGGACTCAAGTCGGGCACCGTCATCTACATTCCCGTGGACAAGAAAGCCGTCCAGGAAACGGCCAGGCCCCAGACCGTGGTGACGAAACCGAAAGACAAGGCCGAAACGGAAAAGGAGGCCGTCGTGGCGAAGTCCGGTCCCCGGGACGTGAAAGAGGCATTCCCGGACAAGGAAGGATTCGTCAAGCACACCGTCAAGTGGTTCGAAGACATTTACGACGTGGCGAAGCAATACGGCGTCACGCCACAGGACATCATGGATGCCAACGGACTCAAATCCAGCCGCATTTCCAAACGCCAGGTCCTGTATGTCCCGATCCTGAGCGACGAAGAGAAAGCCCGGCGGGCCGCCGCGGCCGTCAAGCCGCCCACGATTCCGGTCATTGAAGACCCGGTCATCGCCGACCAGGGAATCGGGGAGACGCAGACTTTCGATCCGATCCGGGTGGAACAGCCCAAAGTTGCCCAGATGGAAAAACTGGACAAGGACAAGCCGGTGGAAGAAACGGTTGCAGCCGAAGAGAAGAAGGAGGAAGGCATCCTGGACTGGCTTGCCGGCAAAGGAAACGTGGAAATGGCCCTGATCCTTCCGTTCAACGCCGCCGGCAAAGTCAGCGAAACGAACATGGACTTCTACTCCGGTGTCCTTCTGGCCCTCCGGGACCTGGAAACGGAAGGCGTCAAGACCAAGTTGAACGTGTACGACTTGCAGGCCGGACTCCCCGCTTCCTTCGAACTGGAGAAGAATGACTTCGTCCTGGGACCGATCACGGCTGCAGACCTCTCGACCGTCCTGGAACGCACCGAGGGACGGACGACCGTCATCTCGCCGCTGGACCAGCGTGCGGCATCCCACACGCAGGACCATGCGAATTTCATCCAGGCACCTTCCTCCGCCCGGAACCAGTATGAGGACCTGGCCGCGTGGGCGGCACAGGACCTGGGCAAGGCGGACCGGATCATCCTGGTCACCGAAAAGGTCACCGGCTCCACGGCACCGGCTTCCGGTGTCCGGGAAGCCCTCCTGAACGCCGGCATCTCCTTCCAGGGAGTCAGTCTGGGTCAGGGAGAGACCCGCTCCCTCCCGTCCAGCCTCACCTCACAACTGACCAAAGGCGGGGAGAACCGGATCATCGTCGCCTCGGAAAAAGAAACCTTCGTCGCGGACATGGTCCGCAACCTCGGCATCCTCCGGGGAAGGGGTTACGACATCGTCATGTACGCCCCGTCGCGTGTCCGCACTTTCGATTCCGTGGAACCCAACGCATATCACCAGTGTTCCCTCCACATCAGTTCCTCCTACTTTGTGGACTACGCCGACACACGCGTGAAATCCTTCGTCCGCACCTACCGGGCGCTGTTCAAGACCGAGCCCAGCCAGTTCGCATTCCAGGGCTATGACACTGCCCGCTACTTCGTTTCGCTGGTGAGCAAGTACGGTCCCCATTGGACCAAGGCGATTTCCCGCGAGACCGGCAAGGGGCTTCATACCGATTTCCGGTTCGAAGCCGTCCCAGGCGGGGCCTTCCGCAACACAGCCGTGCGCCGGATCGTCTACAACACCGATTATACGACAGAACTTGACAGATAAGAAGATGGAACACATCCGTTGCCTCATCCTCGGCGGAGGTCCCGCCGGATTCACCGCCGCCATCTACGCCTCCCGCGCCAACCTCTCCCCCGTCCTGTACGAGGGTATCCAGCCGGGCGGCCAACTCACGACGACCACCATCGTGGAAAACTTCCCCGGTTTTCCCGGCGGCGTGGACGCCAATACCCTGATGGACAGCATGCGTGAGCAGGCCCGGAGTTTCGGGGCCGATGTCCGCAGCGGCGTCGCTACATCCGTGGACCTGTCCGGGCGGCCCTTCAAGGTCGTCATCGACGGAGAGAAGGAACTGGAGGCGGAGGCACTCATCATCGCCACCGGAGCGACGGCCCGCTACCTGGGCCTGCCTTCGGAAGAGAAATACAAGGGCTCGGGCGTTTCCGCCTGCGCCACCTGCGACGGCTTCTTCTACCGGAAGCGTACGGTCGCGGTGGTCGGCGGCGGGGATACGGCCTGCGAAGAGGCCCTGTACCTTGCATCCCTCGCCAAGAAAGTCTATATGATTGTCCGCCGGGACGTGTTCCGCGCCTCCCAGGCGATGCAGAAGAAGGTCTTCGCCACGGAAAACATCGAGGTCCTTTGGAACTGCAACACGCAGGAGGTCCTCGGAGACGGCTTCGGCGTCACCGGTGCCCGTCTTCTGCGCAAGGATGGCACTGTCTTTGATATCGATATCGACGGTTTCTTCCTCGCCATCGGGCACCACCCCAACTCGGAACTGTTCGCTCCCTGGGTGGAGACGGATGCGAACGGGTACATCGTGACCGAAGGGAAATCCTCCCGCACCCGCGTGGAGGGCGTCTTTGCGGCCGGTGATGTCCAGGATCCCCAGTACCGGCAGGCCGTGACGGCCGCCGCCTCGGGGTGCATGGCCGCCCGGGATGCGGAGAAGTTCCTCCTCGAGATTTGACTATCGTTTAGGTATGACTATGAAGTTTAGAAGAACCCTTATCCTTGCGCTCGCCGGCCTCCTGGCTGCGGTTTCCTGCAAGTCGCAGTACGAGACGCTGCTTTCGTCCAACGACGTGGACGCCAAGTACCAGGCGGCGATGGATTTTTTCAACCAGAAGAAGTACCTCAAGGCGGCCCAGTTGTTCGAGTCCATGGCCGTCCTCACCAGCGGCACCCCGCGGGACGACACGGTCCAGTTCTACTGGGGCCTGTCCAACTACCGCTACAAGGATTATTATACCGCCGAGTCCAATTTCGCGAAGTTCATCTCGAACTATCCGCGCAGCCCGTTCACGGGCGAGGCCATCTTCCTGCGCCTGGACTGCCTGTACCGGGCCACCTACCGCTGGGAGTTGGACCAGACGCCCACGCGGACCTGCCTGGCCGCCATCGCCCAGTATGTCCAGGAATACCCGTCGGACAAGGGGCACCTGGAGGCCTGCCAGAAGATGATGGACGACCTGTATGACCGGCTGGACCGCAAGGCCTATGAGAACGCCCGCCTCTACTACAAGATGGAGGACTATCTCGCCGCCCGCGTCGCCCTGCGTAACGTCCTGAAGGACAATGCCGACAACCGCTATCGGGAAAACATCCTCTACTATACCGCGATGGCTTCCTACCACTATGCCCGCCTCAGCGTACCGGCCAAGCAGCAGGAACGCTACCTCACCTTTGCCGACGACTACCTGAACTTCATCGGCGAGTATCCCGAATCCAAATACCGCCGCGAACTGGACGTGATGTACCGCCGTTCGCAGCGCGCCCTGGGCAAGTACGAGGGGGCCGACGAGGAACTCGAACTCAAGGCCAAGGACTTCGAACGGGAGCGCGAGGCCATGGAGAAAGCAAATGGAAAATAATTGAAACCCGCGAGAGAAAAGGGCGGTAATTATTAATGGATACAAAAAAGAATTGACAGATATGGACGCTAACAGCAAGAAGAAAGTTCCCCAGAACACCATCACCCGCGACATCAAGAACCTCGCAGCCCCGACCGGCAACATCTACGAGTCCGTCGTCATCCTGTACAAGCGGGCGAACCAGATCGCAGCCGCCGAGAAGAAGGAGCTCACCAAGAAGCTCGAGGATTTCCGCAACGACCGCGACACGATGGAAGAGGTGTTCGAGAACAAGGAGCAGATCGAAATCTCCAAGTACTATGAGCGCCAGCCCAAGCCGGACCTTGTGGCCATCGCCGAGTTCGAGAACGGCGAGCTGTACTACCGCCGGGCGCAGAGCGAGAACCCGATCGATATCAACGGCGAGTAATGCTCCGCTCCCTCCACGTCTCCAACTACGTACTCATCGACTCTCTGGAAATTGATTTTCCGGAGGGTCTCGTTATTATAACCGGGCAGACCGGCGCCGGCAAGTCCATCCTCATCGGTGCCCTGGAACTCGTACTCGGAGGAAAGGCCGATGCCTCCCTGGTGGGAGCGCACGGGGAGACGTGCGTGGTGGAAGCGGAATTCCAGGTAGCCGGAGACAGCGCGCTGCAGGCCATCCTGGAGCGGAACGACCTGGAGGAGACCGACACCCTGACCATCCGCCGGGTGGTGAACCGGTCCGGCCGGTCCCGCAGTTTCGTGAGTGACGAACCGGTGTCCCTGCCTGTCCTGCAGGAACTGTCGGAAAGGCTCATCGACATCCATTCCCAGCACCAGACGCTCCGACTCGCGGACCCGGCGTTCCGGATGTCGATGCTGGATCACTATGCCGGGAACGGAAGCCGGCTCGCCGCCTGCCGCGTGGCCTGGTCGGCCTGGCAGGAGGCCCGGAAGGCGCTTGCCGACACGACCGCCCGCCTGGCAGCCCTTCAGACGGAAAAAGGTTACAATGAGGCCCTGTTCCGCAAACTGGACGAAGCCCGGCTGCGGGAAGGAGAACTGGAGGAACTGGAAGCCGAGCAGAAGCAACTTGCCCACGCGGAGGAACTGAAAGAGTACCTGAGCGCCGCGGAAGAGATCCTGACCCCGTCGGACGACCGGGCGCCCCTGACCGCCCAGTTGAAGGAAGCGGAGAAGCAGATGGCCCGGGCAGGCCGGTTCATCCCCTCCCTGGAACCGCTGGAAAAACGGTTGGAATCCGTCCGGCTGGAACTGGAGGATATCGCGGAAGAGGTGGAAGGAGCCAACAACCGGCTGGAAGTTTCGCCCGAAAGACTGGAGCAGGTGGAGGACCGGATGTCGCTCCTGTATGAACTGATGAAGAAGCACGGAGTCGCTACGGAAGGCGAACTGATCGCCGTCCGGGACCGGCTCGGACGCGACCTGACCGATACCGGCGCCCTGGAAGAACGGGTGGCCGAACTCCGGAAAGAGGCCGACGAGGCCGCCCGCGCGTATGGAAAAGCGGCGGAAGCCCTGCACGCAAGCCGGCAGAAGGCGGCGGAAGGTTTCGCGGACGCCATCGCAGAGTCCCTGGTATTCCTGGAACTGGACCGTGCCGTGTTCAAGGTGGAACTCGCCGACGCGGCCGAAGGGCCTTCCGGCAAGGATGCCGTCCGGTTCCTGTTCTCATCCACCGGAAAGGCCCCTCAGGACCTTGCAAAGGTGGCATCGGGCGGTGAAATGTCACGCATCATGCTCAGTCTCAAGGCAATGATGGCCCGTTACACGGCCATGCCCACGCTCATTTTCGACGAAATCGACACGGGCGTGTCCGGCAGCGCCGCGGACCGGATGGGCCAGATGATCGGCCGGATGGGCGACGACATGCAGGTCCTCGCCATCACCCACCTCCCGCAGGTGGCGGCCAAGGGAAAGGCCCATTATCTGGTGAGCAAGGAAAACGACGTCACCTCCATCCGCCCGCTCTCCCCTGCCGAAAGGGTGCAGGAAATCGCCCGTCTGCTCTCCGGATCCGTCATCACCGAAGCGGCGGTCGCTAACGCGGAGTCCCTGCTGGGCGTATCCCTGTTCTGATTTGGAATCATTCCAAATTAATTGTAACTTTGTTTGCTATGGCCACGCAGAATACTACTCCCAACATGCCTACGACAGACGAGTTCCGGACGCGTCTGAAGCGGCATGGCCTCAAGGCGACCCGGCAGCGGCTGGAGGTCCATGAGGCGATGCGCACCCTCGGCCACGCCTCCGCAGACATGGTTTCCGAGGAAATCGGACGCCGGGGCAACGTCAAGGTGACGGTCGCGTCGGTGTATAACATCCTTTCCCAACTGGCGGACCTGAGGATCTACAACCGCCGCCTCAGCGGGAACAACAAGATGTATTTCGACGTCAATAACTTCCGTCATATCCACCTCTACGACCGGGAGAACCATCACTATCGCGACGTCTTCGACGAGGAACTGATGGACCTCGTACAGACCCACCTGAAACGGCGTAAGTTCAGGGGCTTCACCGTGGAAGACATCGACATCCAACTCATCGCCCGTCCCACCCGTAAAAGCAAGAACGCATGAAAAAAATGATACTCGCCCTCCTCAGCGGCATCCTTCTGCTGAGCGGCTGCCACAAAAGTGATTCCGTCATCTACTCCGGCATCGAAGCCGGACATATCGCCTCCGGCGTTTTCACGACGGACGGCGGTGTCCGGATGACCGTCGTCGGCAATGAAGGCAAACTGGACGTGAACACATCCCGCCGGGCCCTGGTTTCCTACAAGACGCACCCCCTCACCGGGGAAAACGCCGTGGAGATCGACGTGAACGGCATCTGGGATGCCGGCATCATCGTTCCCTCCCCGGTCGAAGGACTTCCGCAGGATCCTTCGGGCAGCCCGGTCCAGGTCACCGACGCCTGGTTCAGCGCCGGCTATCTGAACCTCCTGGCTTCCTTCCCCTGCGACGATCCTGCCAAGCATGAGACCACCGCCTCCTATACGGTCGGCAAGGACGGGATCAAACTCCGGCTCCAGCACGAAGGCTCCCTCGGAGACAAACAGGAAGACGTCTTCCTGTGCATCCCGATGGAAGCCCCCGTCAACGCCTACAGCGAAAGCCAGAAGACGCTGGCGACCTTCCCGGTCGCCGTCCTGCTCCAGTGGAGTTGGTATGCCCTGGACAGCGGGCCCCTCATGCTATACGAAAGGAAGGGTTCCTACGCCCCCGAATCCTGATTTTTTTCGGATTTTTGGGCCAATGCCTTGCAGGGAACGAAATTTTTCGTACCTTTGCAGTCCAACATACGGTGGATGTAGTTCAGCTGGTAGAGCATCGGATTGTGGTTCCGAGTGTCGTGGGTTCGAGCCCCATCATCCACCCTCCTTCAAAAGCTGCCTTTTACGGGCGGCTTTTTTGTTGTATCTTTGCAAAAAGCACTGGACATGAAGAAACTCGTTTTCATCGATGCGTGCCTCCGGGGGGAGGTATCCCGGACGCGAAGGTTGGCGGTACCCATCATCGAGGCGCTCACAAAACGGTATGACATTACTCGGTACGACCTGACGCAGATGCCGATGGAACCACTGACGCCGGAGACTTATGCCCAGCGGGAAGCCGGGAACGTACCGGCATGGGCCGTGGAGGCCGCCAAGGCCATCGCGGAGGCGGACCGGATCGTGGTCGCCGCCCCGTTCTGGGACATGAGTTTCCCGGCGGTGGTAAAGGTGTTCTTCGAGCATACTTCCCTGTTCGACATCACCTTCACGGACAACGGAAGGTCCTGCGTGGGGCTTTGCAAGTGCGAGAAAGTGATGTACATCACCACGCGCGGCATGAACATCCCGACCGGTGATGCACGGGAACAGGGGTCCTCCTACCTGCAGGCCCTGTCCCGGCTCTGGGACCTGGGAACGGTACTCACGGTCGCGGCCTGGAACCTGGACTACAGCACGCCGGATGAACTGGAGGAAAAGATCGAGGCGGCGACGCGCTTCGGCCTCCGGCTGGCCGAAAACTTCTGATCATGAGTTTGCTGACGGTTTTCCTCGCCATGGCACTTCCTTTTACGACACCCGCTTATGAAGTGAAGGTGGACACGGACGTCCCCTACGGGACCGCCATGGGGTATTATACCCACGCTCCCATCGGCGACAAGAAATCCACCTTCAAACTCCTGTTCCACAGCGGCATTCCGAAACCTGTCACGCTGGAAATGGACATCTACACGCCGGTCGGGGACGATGCCGAAGCCAAGCGGCCCCTGCTCCTGCTGATGCACGGCGGGTCCTTTTTCATCGGCAACAAGGCGGAACCCGGACAGAAGGGATGGGGCGAGTATTTCGCATCCCTGGGCTATGTGGCGGTTTCCATCGATTACCGGCTGGGCTTCCACGCCACGAAAAAGGAGATCCGGCAGGCGGAACTCCGGGCGCTGGAGGATACCGATGCAGCCCTCGAGTACCTGCTGGGACGGAAAGACCTCCGCATTGACCGGGACCGGATATTCCTCTGCGGAACGAGCGCCGGGGCCATCACGGCCCTGAACCTGGCCTTCCGGCTGTATGGGGAAAAGCCCATGAAGGAAGTGACTCCACGCATCACCCAGGCGTTCCATATCCGGGGCATCGCGAACCTCTGGGGCTCTGTTACAGACCTTTCCGTCCTGGAAAACGCCTCCGTCCCGATCCTTTCCTTCCAGTCCGTCAACGATCCGGTCATGCCGTACGGGGCCGGTTACCCTTTCAAGAAGCTGTCCCTGGTCGCCCCCCTGTTTGTCGATAAGATGTACGGGACGCAGGCCATTTATGAGAAGGCCGTATCCATCGGCCTGAAGGCCGAACACCATCCCTGCGAGGAGGCCCGGCACCGGCTCCACCTCGCCGACGACCTGTCCTACACGCCCCGGTTCTACGAAATTCGGGATGCGATGGTGCGTTTCTTCGCGGAGGAAATGGAATAAATTGCTAACTTTGTGAATTGACAAAAACACAGCTATGGCAAAGCGAGAAATCAAGTTCTCCCTGGTGTACAGGGATATGTGGCAGAGTTCCGGGAAGTACGTTCCCCGGGTGGACCAACTCGTGGAAGTAGCCCCGGCCATCATCGACATGGGCTGCTTCGACCGCGTGGAAACCAACGGCGGCGCCTTCGAACAGGTGAATCTCCTGTTCGGCGAGAACCCGAACAAGGCGGTCCGGGCCTGGACGGCTCCCTTCCACAAGGCCGGCATCCAGACGCACATGCTCGAGCGCGGCCTCAACGCCCTGCGCATGAACCCCGTCCCGAACGACGTCCGCGAGCTCATGTTCAAGGTCAAGAAGATCCAGGGCACCGACATCGCCCGTTCCTTCTGCGGCCTCAACGACCACCGCAACCTTAAGGGTTCCGTCCTGGGCGCCAAGAAAGGCGGAATGATCTCCCAGGTCGCCCTTTCCATCACCCACTCCCCCGTCCACACCGTCGCCTATTACATGGACATCGTGGACAAGGTCGTGGGCTACGGGGCCGACGAGATCTGCCTCAAGGACATGGCCGGCATCGGGCGCCCGAACGTTCTCGGCGAACTCGTACACGACATCAAGAAGAAATATCCGCACATCAAGGTCCAGTACCATGGACATACCGGTCCCGGCTTCTCCACCGCCTCCATGCTGGAAGTGGCCCGCGCCGGCGCCGACTACCTGGATGTCGCCGTGGAGCCCCTCTCCTGGGGCAAGGTCCATCCGGACGTCATCACCATCCGCGAGATGCTCCGCTGCGACGGTTTCCTGGTGAAGGACCTGAACATGGACGCCTACATGGAGGTGCGCCGCCTCACCCAGAAGTTCATCGACGACTTCCTGGGCTACTGGATCAACCCGTCCAACGCCAAGATGACCTCCCTTCTGGTGGGTTGCGGCCTTCCGGGCGGCATGATGGGTTCCATGATGGCGGACCTCAAGGGCTTCCAGGGCGCGATCAACGCCACCCAGCGGGCCCACGGACGTCCCGAGATGTCCCTGGACACGCTCATGGTCAAACTCTTCGAGGAGGTCGAATACGTGTGGCCGCGACTCGGCTATCCGCCCCTCGTGACCCCGTTCAGCCAGTATGTGAAGAACACGGCCCTGATGAACCTGTTCAACATGCTCAGCGGCAAGCCCCGCTGGACCACCATCGACAAGGATACCTGGGGAATGATCCTCGGCAACATGGGCAAACTCCCGGGCGAACTGGCTCCGGAGATCGTCGCCCTGGCGAAGGAAAAGGGCCTGGAGTTCTCCACCGGCAACCCGCAGGACAACTACCCGGACGAACTTCCGAAGTTCCGCAAGATGATGGACGAGGAAGGCTGGGACTACGGCGAGGACGACGAGGAACTCTTCGAGATGGCCATGCACGAGCGCCAGTACCGCGACTACAAGAGCGGTATCGCCAAGGAGCGCTTCAACAAGGAACTGGCCGACTTCAAGGCCAAGGCCGGTGCCCCCATCGTCGTCACCCGCCCCGTCGTGGAGATGCCCAAGTTCTCCGTCGATGAATATGTCGCCAAGTACCCGAAGGCCACGCCGGTGCAGGTTCCCGTCAAGGGACAGCTGCTGTGGCAGGTCGATGTGGACGACGCCTCCGCCGCCCCGATCGTGGGAACGGCCGTGAAGGCCGGACAGGTGATCGGCCATGTACAGGCCTGGTACGGCATGGAGGAGATCGTCTCCGCCGTGGACGGGCATGTGGTCGCCGTCCTCGGAAAGCAGGGCGAGAACGTCGCCAAGGGCGAAATCGTCGCCTTCGTACAATAAGAATCATTAAAAAGCATACTGAAACAACACAAACCCGGGCGGCTTGTGTTGTTTTTTTATCCGGGTGCCCTATCTTTGGCCCCATGAAGATGAAGGATTGGACGGAGGAGGCGCGCCCCCGGGAGAAAATGCTCCGCCAGGGCGCCGGGAGCCTGGGCAATGCGGAACTGCTGGCGATCTTTATCGGATCGGGCGTTCCGGGCATGAATGCCGTGGATGTGGGACAGAATCTGCTTTCCGCCGCAGGCGGGACGCTGTCGGCGCTATATAAGCAGCCGATGAAGAAACTGTTGGAGCACAAAGGAATCGGGGAAGCACGGGCGGTCGCCATCACAGCGGCCCTGGAACTGGGACGTCGGTTCATGAAGGAAGAGGCGGTCACGCCGGAAAGCATCAATGGTCCGGAACAGGTATACCGGATGATGCTGCCCACGATGAAAGGGCTCCTCCGCGAAGAATGCTGGGCGTTGTACCTGAACCGGGCCAACGTCGTCACCCGGCGGGAAAGACTGACTACGGGGACGGCCGAGTCCACTTTGATAGACAGTCGGGAAGTGCTCCGCAGCGCCCTGGAGCAGCAGGCCAAGGCCGTCATCCTGGTCCACAACCACCCGTCCGGAAGTCCGTTGCCCGGTGAAGCCGACATCCGGGAAACGCAGAGACTGCAAACTGCCTTGAAGGCATTCGACGTGCTGTTGCTGGACCACGTCATCATCTCGGACGGGGCCTATTACTCTTTCCAGGACGAACGCGTCGTGAAGAAGGGCTTGTAATTCGGCGGATTTTTGCGTAAGTTTGTAGGACCAACCAAATCCTCGAAGCCATGAAGGTCCATCATCTCGGCGAGAACGGCTCCGTTCTCAACAACTTCCTCGCGGAAATGCGGGACGCCCGCATCCAGAAAGACAGCCTGCGTTTCCGGACCAACCTGGAGCGCGTGGGCGCCGTCTTCGCCCTCGAACTGTCCAAGGAACTGGCGTACTCCCCGAAAGAGGTGACGACCCCGCTGGGCATCGCCACGGTGAACACCTGCGACACGCCCCTGGTAATCGGCACGATCCTCCGGGCCGGCCTGCCGTTGCAGAAGGGCTTCATGAACTTCTTCGACCACGCCGAGGCGGCCTTCCTCGCGACCTTCCGCAAGTACGGGGCCGGCGACTACTTCGAGATGCGCGTGGACTATTGCATGACTCCTTCGCTGGAGGGAAAGACGCTCGTGCTGGCCGATACGATGATCGCCACCGGCGCCTCCATCGAGGTATGCATCGACAAACTCATCGAGGAAGGCGGCAACCCGGCCGCCATCCACCTCATCACCCCCATCGCCAGCACCTATGCCGTGGAGCAGCTCTCCATGCGCTACGGGGATAACGTCTCCCTCTGGGTCGCGGCCGTCGACGAGGAAATCACCGGCCGCAGTTACATCGTCCCTGGCCTCGGTGACGCCGGCGACCTTGCTTATGGCGGAAAACGGTAAGGGAATTGGTATAACTAAACCCGGAAACACCTAATAATTGTGCATAACGGACCGATTTACACAAATATCTGAGATTTCGAGCAATATTTGTGTTTTATAGCCCTTTACACACAGTTTTACATCTTATCAATCGGAGCACGGATAACCGCGCTCCGATTTTCGTAAGTGACCAGGCTCTTAGAATACCAGCAGGAAGATTCCTGCCGCCAGGCAGCCGCCTACCATCGGGCCGGCGACAGGGACCCAACTGTATTTCCAGCCGCTGTCCCGCTTGCCCTTGATGGGCAGGATGGCGTGGGCGCAGCGCGGGCTCAGGTCGCGCGCAGGATTCATCGCGTAGCCGGTGGTTCCGCCGAGGGACATGCCCAGGGCCATGATGAGGCAGGTGACGGGCCAGGCGCCGATGGCACCGGTGGAGGCCGCCGCACCGCCGATCTGGAAGGCGTTGCCCTCGAAGCCGATGGCCAGGATTACGAACACCAGCAGGCAGGTCGCGATGAGTTCGGAAAGGAAGTTCCGCCAGGGATTCCAGATGGCCGGCATCGTGCAGAAGGTGCCGAGCATGGTGTCCGGTTCGTCGGCCGTAGCGGCGTAATGGTCTTTGTAAAAGACATATACAAGGACAGCGCCCACGAAGCCGCCCAGCATCTGGGCCACGATGTAACCCAGTACGGAGCCCCAGGCGAACTTGCCCGCAAGGGCAAGGCCCAGCGTGACGGCCGGATTCAGGTGTGCGCCGGAAACGGGACCTGCGATGAGGACGCCCATCATGACGGCCAGGCCCCATGCGAGAGCGATGACGACCCATCCGCCGCCCTTGGCTTTGGACTTGTTCAGGGAAGTGGCGGCGCACACGCCGTCGCCGAGGAGCACCAGGACGAGGGTGCCGATGAATTCGAAGATATATGCTTTGTCCATTGTATGATAGTTTTTTTAGATTCTTCGCTATCGCTCAGAATGACAGGATAGCGTACGTTCGATCGCATCGGCCCAGCCGGCCTTGAGGGCGGTAGTGTCGGCGCCGGAGGGCGTGAAAACATGCTCCGCCTGCCACTGGGCCTTGATCTCGTCCAGGGAACTCCAGTACCCGACGGCGAGGCCGGCGAGGTAGCAGGCGCCCATGGCGGTGGTTTCGGTGACCTGCGGACGGACGACGGAGGCGCCCAGGATATCGGCCTGGAACTGCATCATGAGGTCGTTGCGGGAAGCGCCGCCATCGACCTTGAGTTCGGAGAGCGGGACGCCGGCGTCCTTTTCCATGGCGCCCACGATGTCCATGGTCTGGAAGGCGATGCCTTCGAGGGCTGCGCGGGCGATATGGGCAGCCGTGGTGCCGCGGGTGATGCCGCAGATGGTGCCGTGGGCATACTGGTCCCAGTACGGGGCGCCCATGCCGGTGAGGGCAGGGACGAAATACACGCCGCCGTTGTCCTCGACCGTGCGGGCCAGGGCCTCGATTTCTGAGGAACTCCGGATGATGCCCAGACCGTCCCGGAGCCACTGGACGACGGATCCGCCCACGAAGATGGAGCCTTCCAGGGCGTAATTGACCTTGTCGCCGATCTTCCAGGCGATGGTGGTGAGGAGGTTGTTGCGGGAGAGGATGGGCTTTTCGCCCGTGTTCATCAGGAGGAAGCAGCCGGTGCCGTAGGTGTTCTTCACGGAGCCGGGCTCGGTGCACATCTGCCCGAAGAGCGCGGCCTGCTGGTCGCCGGCGATACCGCCGATGGGTACGGCATGGGCGAAGATCGTGGTCTTCGTATGCCCATAGACCTCGGAACTGGAGCGGACGGAAGGCATCATGGACCGGGGAATGCCCAGCAGGTCAAGCAGTTCCTGGTCCCATTCCAGCGTATGGATGTTGAAAAGCATCGTGCGGGAGGCGTTGGAAACGTCGGTCACGTGGACCTCGCCGCGGGTAAGTTGCCAGACGAGCCAACTGTCCACGGTGCCGAAGCGGAGCTTGCCGGCCTCGGCCTTCTCCCGGGCCCCGGGGACGTTCTCCAGGATCCAGCGGATCTTGGTGCCGGAGAAGTAGGCGTCGATGATGAGGCCCGTCTTTTCCCGGATCCAGTCGGCCTTGTCCCGGAGGGTGTCGCAGAACTCGGAGGTTCTGCGGTCCTGCCAGACGATGGCGTTATACACGGGTTCACCGGTCTCGGCGTCCCAGACGATGGTCGTTTCCCGCTGGTTGGTGATGCCGATGCCGGCGATGTCCTTGCCGTTGATGCCCATCTTGGTGATGGCCTCGGCGATGACGGCCGCCTCGGAGGACCAGATTTCCATCGGGTTGTGCTCCACCCAGCCCGGTTTCGGGAAATACTGGGTGAACTCCATCTGTGCGGTGGAGCGGATGTTGCCTTCGTGGTCGAAGACGATGGCCCGGGAGGAACTCGTCCCCTGATCCAGGGCCAGGATGTACTTGTCCATTTTCGCTATGTGGTTAGTTTACAAATCAATGTTGCGCTGGTGCAGTCCACGACCTCCACGTCCACGTAGTCGCCGGCCTGCTGGCCTGCGCCGGGGAAGACGCACATCTTGCTGTTGGAGGCGCGGCCGCACAGGTCGTCCGGATTGCGCTTGGAGGGACCTTCGACCAGGACGGTCAGGCGTTTGCCGATATCCCGGCGGTAACTCTCCAGGGACTTCCGGTTCTGCAGGTCGATGATCTCGTTCAGGCGTCGGGTCTTCACTTCGGGCGGTACGTCGTCCGGATAGTGGCGGGCCGCCAGGGTGCCGGGCCGCTCCGAATAGGCGAACATGAAGGCCCAGTCGAAGCCCACCTCCTCCATGAGGCTTATCGTCTCGCGGTGGTCCTCCTCCGTCTCAGAGCAGAATCCGGCGATGACATCCGTCGTGAGGCCGCACTCGGGCATGACGCTCCGGATCTTGCGGACCCGGTCCAGATACCATTCCCGGTCGTATTTCCGCCGCATCTTCTCCAGCATCCGGGAACTGCCGGACTGCACGGGAAGGTGGATGTGCTTGCAGATATTGTCAGACGCTGCCATCGTCTCGATGACCTCGTCGCTGATGTCCTTGGGGTGCGACGTGGCGAACCGGACGCGGAGGGCCGGGTCGATGGCAGCGACGCGGCGCAGGAGTTCCGCGAAGTTCACCGTCTCTTCCGCCGTCTTCCACAGGTAACTGTCCACGTTCTGTCCCAGCAGGGTCACTTCCTTGTATCCTTTCTGGAACACGTCGCAAGCCTCCCTCACGATGGAATGCGGGTCACGCGAGCGCTCGGCGCCGCGGGTATAAGGCACGACGCAGTAGGAACATACGTTATTGCAGCCGCGCATGATGGAAATGAAGGCGGAAACACCGTTCTTGTCCGTCCGCACGGGCGTAATGTCGGCATAAGTCTCGTCGCGGGAGAGCAGAACGTCGATCTGGGGGCTGTCGGGCGTGATGGCCTGCAGCAGCCGTGGCAGCGACCGATAGGCGTCCGGACCCACGACCAGGTCCACCTTCTTCGTGTCCAACAACTTGTCTTTCAAGCGTTCCGCCATGCAGCCGACGATGCCCACAACAGTTCCGGGGCGCTTCTTCCGTTGCAGGTTGAACTGCTCGATCCGGCCCCAGATCCGCTGCTCGGCATTGTCCCGCACCGAGCAGGTATTGGCCATGATGAGGTCCGCTTCCTCCATGTTCTCTGTCCGCTCATACCCCTCCTTCGCCAGGATGGAAAAGATGACCTCGGTGTCATTGACATTCATCTGACACCCGTATGTTTCGATATAGGCTTTCTTCATGCTGCACAAAGTTAATGAAAATTGTGCAAAACACCTGCGTCGACACAATTATTACGCTTTTCGAGGAATAATTGTGTATGAGGTTGCCATATACACAAATTCTGGCTAAAATAAACGCTAATTGTGAGAATCGGAGGGCCCTGCACAATTATTTTGCAGCCAGGGGAAACAGGGAGTCAACAACTCGCAGGTCCAATCGGGCAATCCGGGCAATCTGCTTGTTGGTGGCGCTCCATTTGTTCTTGAGTTCGAGAGCCAGCTCCTTGCGTTGTGGAAGGGGCAGTTCATTCACACTGTCATACCCGAATCGCAAACGGCATGCCTGCTGGGCCGTCTTGAATAGTTCATCGTCATTCAAGTTCGGCTTCTCTCCGAGCCGGTCAGCCACTTCCACCTGTCCTTCGACATTCTTGAATACCCACCAGGTAAATTTGCGTGCGTTCGGAAACAACTGCTCCACTAATTTGTAATTCACAAATGTTTCCGGAGCAATCATCTTGTCTCGAACACGGAATGACGGATCCATCACGGGATAGGGAGAACGGGTTATTTCCCGCTTCTCTTTGTAGGTCAATCCGTTAACTCCTTCGGCAAATAAGTAGGAGAGCAAAGGATTAAAGTACAGGAATCCACTGCACCAAGGATAAGCCAACGGGTTGACATCGTTCCGGGCCACATAGGGGTTACGGATGACGTAGGCGATTTCGTTCCGGAACTGTGTCAATGTCTTGATGGCCGGTGTATCCGGATCAACCTCCACGTTGTCCAGGACACCGGATCGCCCGCGTCGCGAGAAGAAGTTTGACAGTCTTTTCTTCAGTCGGTTGAAAAAAGCGACGCCTTCCTTCAATTCCCCACGGACGATAAAATAGAAATGATTACTCATGAGGGCATAAGCAAGGATTTCTATCCGAAACTCTTTCGAAGAAATGGCTATCAGGTTCACAGCCACTCGCCGCTCCTCGTCCTCCGTGAAAATCAAGCCGCTCTCCAGCGGCTTCGTACTGAGCTGATAAAAGGGGCCTGACTCCTCGAACAACTGCTCCTGCATCCATTCAATCTGCCGTTCGGTCATCGGCGGTTGTCTGACATACTGTTCCATCGCTTCCTGTCTTTCTGTCCGATGGCAAACATACGCAAAACCCGCATTCCATCAAATGCCGGAGCCGTTGTTTCAGTTCGATTTTTATGTTTCCGTTGATTCTTTACGCTTTTCTTGCCCGCAACACAGGTTCATCGAACCGAAAACTGTGTCAAAACAACCTCAACACACAATAATTGGCAACTTTACCCAATATATGTGTCAGAACAAGTAAAATGCACAATTATCGGCGGAAAACGTCCAATTCTGTGCAGAATGGAGGGCTATACACAATTAATCGGGAAGATAGCCTACAGTTCGCGACGCAGCCGGGCCTTGGGAATGTCCAACTGGTCGCGGTATTTGGCGATGGTCCGGCGGGCGACTTTGTAGCCCTTGGCGGTAAGCGCCTCGACGAGTTCGTCGTCGGTGAGCGGGTTGCGCTTGTCCTCGCCATCGACCAGTTCGCGGAGGACCTTCTTGATTTCGCGGGTGGAGACTTCTTCGCCGTCACTGTTTTCCAGACCTTCGGAGAAGAAGTACTTGAGCGGGAAGATGCCGAAGTGCGTCTCGATCCACTTGCTGTTCACCACGCGGGAGATGGTGGAGATGTCGAAGCCCGTACGCTCGGCGATGTCCTTGAGCACCATCGGCTTTAAGGAGGATTCGTCCCCGTCGATGAAATAGTCGTGTTGGTACTCGATGATGGCCCGCATCGTGCTCTCCAGCGTGTTCTGGCGCTGGCGCAGGGCTTCCACGAACCACTTGGCGGAGTCCAGTTTCTGCTTCACGAACAGGGCGGCGTCCTTCTGGGAGCGGTCCGTAGCGTATCGGCCCGTCTCCAGGATTTCCGCATACTTGCGGTTCACACGCAGTTCCGGGATGGAGAAACGCGGCATCGTGAGGATCAGTTCCCCGTTCTCGTAATCGAGGCGGAAGTCCGGTACGATCTGGGCGGCCTGGTCGTCATAACTGTCGTCGATCTGTCCGCCGGGGGCGGGGTTGAGTTTGCGGATCTCTTCCATCACGGCTTTGAGTTCGTCGGCATCCAGGTGGAGCCGCGTCATCAGCCGTTGGAAATGGCGGCCCTTGAACTCGTCGAAGCCGTCGCGGAGCACCCGGATGGCATTCCGGACGGTATCCGTCTGCTTCTTGTCCTCCAGTTGCAGAAGGAGGCACTCCCGCAGATCCCGTGCACCCACGCCCGAAGGCTCGAACTCCTGAACGACCTTGAGCATGCGCTCCACTTCCTCCGCCGTAGTCTCGATGCCGGCCCGGAAGGCCAGGTCGTCCACCAGGGATTCAATGTCGCGACGCAGGTAGCCGTCGTCGTCCAGGCTGCCGATGATGAAAGTGGCGACGGAACGCTCATGATCCGTGAGATTCCGGTAGCCGAGTTGTTCCATCAGACTCTGCGTGAAACTCTGCTTGACGGAGAAGGTATTGTATTCGGGACGTTCGTCGGGGCCCCAGTTCTTGACGGAACGGTTGTAATACGGGGTAGGATCGTCGTCGGTATAGGAGGTGTAATTGTCCTCCAGGGAGCCGCCGCTGTTCTCGCGGTCTTCCATTTCGGAAATGGACATGTCACGGGGCTCGTCCGATTCACCACCTCCGGCAGGCGTATCGTCAATCACCGGATTGTCATTCAGAACCTCGCGGACATGCTGCTCCAGAGCCTGCACCGGCATCTCGATCAGTTTGATGGTCTGGATCTGGAGCGGCGAGAGTTTCTGCTGCAGTTTCTGTTCGAGTCCCTGTTTGATCTGCGCCATAGGATTACCGCGGATAATTGATCGTATCCTTCAGGAGGAGCGCAGTAGGATAACTGGCCTTGAGGGACTGATAAACTTTGAGGGCCTCGTCCTTCGTGCGGAAGTCTCCCACCATCACCTTGAAATTCGGACTCTCGAAGGTCCGGTATACGCCGATGCCGGGATAGGCGTTGGACACGGACCGGGCGATGGCCTCGGAGCGGGCCCGGGCGTTCTGTCCGTTCTCGAAATAGACACGGATCCGGTAGCCGGTGAGTTTCTTGGAGGCGTTGTTCTGCACATAACGGTCCAGGGCGGAACGCATCGCGGGCGTCTGGTTTACGGAGACGCCGGAGCCCAGCACCGACAGGACATTGCGTCCCAACAGCGTGGAATCCACCCGGGAAACCCGCATGGTATCCACCCGGAATTCCTGCGCGCTGCCCATGGCAACGGACAGCAGGACCAGCAGGATCGATAGGAATATCTTTTTCATGCTATTTGTCATTTCGAACTTGTACCCTTTGTCATTTCGAGCTTGTCGAGAAATCTATTGGCCGAACGAAGAAAGGTCCAAATCGTTGAAAGACAACGTCGTCCCCGCTCCGTTCCTGAGTTTCACATGCATTTTGACATCGGCCGTCATCCCGTCCATGGAGCGCTTCGCCGCGATGGCCAGAAGGTCCAGGAGGGAGACCTTATCGGCCAGCACGGCCGTGCAGGGCAGTTCGTACACCTGCACGCTCTTGCCCTGGACCGGAAGCTCCCCGGCGGTGAACTGGACCATCTCCCGGTCGTAGTACTTGACCACGCCCCGGATGTCATCCACCGTAAAGGTGATGGACGGATTGTCCAGGCCCAGGAGCAGCACCGCATCCATGGACCTGGACGATGTAGGGACCAGGTACTTCACCCCGACCGAGGTGACCTTCAGATCCTTGATCTTGGCCACGGAGCAACCGGAGACGGCCAGGGCGGCCGCCACGAGAAGAAAAAGGACCTTTATGGAACGGAATGCTCTCATCTTACAACTTACAAAGATAACATTTTTTTCCTATCTTTGTGTTCGAATCATGCCTGCTGCCGCCCTTCATATCAGCTGGTTCGTCGTCATCACGAGATGGGGGCAGTGGAAAAAGATATCGGAACGCCTCAGCGCCCTGAAAATCCGGTTTTTCATCCCCAAGACCTACAACACCCTCCTTTTCCTCCGCACCGAGAAAGAACGGGCACTGAACCTGGTCAATGCCGGCGAGATCCGTGGCCGGTTCATCGTGGACCATGGCACAAGGACGCTCCTGGAAGTCCCCGACAAACAGATGGACGCCTTCATCCGCGTCCTGACGGAGTATCCCGACACGCCCATATCCTCCGACGTCCCCATCAGCAAGGGGACGAAGGTCAGAGTGGTCCGCGGACCGCTCAAAGGGATCGAAGGAGAAGTGGAGGAAACCCCGAACGGCGTTTCCCTGATTGTCGCCATCCAATCGCTCATCTGTACCCGGATCACCATCACGAGGGCGGATGTGGTGGCGGTGGAGAATAAACCAGAAACCAAGACTTCCGCCCTATGAAACGACTGACATTCTTGCTGATCGCATCCGTCTGCTCCATCATTCTGGGTGCCTGCCAGGAGAAACTGGAATGGACGGTATCCATCGACCAATGGGCCCAAGATACGACGGCGCTGAAAGAGAAGGAAAAGGAAAAGGAGCAGGAGATGATTCCTTCCTATGAGGAACTCATGCCTGTCAACGGATACTATCAACAGGGCGGTGACTGCTGGAGCGACTATTTTTTTCAGTTCGTCAACAACAATTCCGTCGTGCGGGTTTACGACCTCTCCACCAAAACCTTGGTACAGACCGTGACGATCGGCAATTCCCAGAGAGGATTCGTTTCCAACTGCCATTGCAACACGGTGTGCTTCGGAACCGAATATTACAATGTCGAGGACACGTTCCCGCTGATTTATGTCTCGACCGGATATGCTTCTGGAGGATATACAGGAGCCCTCGTTTACCGGATTACCCAGCATAACGGAATCTTCTTCATTACGCTGGTCCAGACCATAAGGTTTCCTGTTGGCAAGTCCTCATGGACAGAATTCGTTCCCGGGGAAAACGGATTTGCCTATCTGTGCTATACGTCTCAAAGAGTGATTTATAGAGTCGCTATGCCTAAACTGAAGGATGGGGACATAGTCATCAGCCCCGAAGATGCCTTAGAGACATTCCAGTTCACGCCACAACCGGACTGGATGTCAACTTCCAAGAACCAGGATCGATTGTATTACAAAGGGAAGATTCTTTATATCACAGGCGTACCCCAGAACGGCGAAGTCAGTGCATTCGTTGCCTTGAACCTGGAGAAGATAGAACGCGAAACGATTATCGATTTCAAAAAACTCGGGCTCAAGAACGAGTCCGAGAGCTTGTTCGTCTGGCAAGGAGACCTTTACGTCGCCTTCGTTGATAAAATCGTTAAACTGGTCAACTTCATAGATACCCCTTGACCGCGCGCCAGACGTACTGACTCAGGCGGGCGAAGGGGGACCAGACGACTTCGCGGGGGTAGTAGCGGAGGTTGGAGAAGACGCGGCGGTTCTTGCGCATGAAACGGGCCCACTTGGTTTCTCCGTCATGGGTGTAATTCCGCTTATCCATCACGCCAAAGTTACCCATGGTGATGACATCCTGGACGAGTTTTTTGCCCAGAACCTTGTCGGGAGTACAGAGGAAATAATCGTCTTCCAATCCAAAGTTGAACTGCATGGAAGCCATCACGCTGGCAGTAAAGCGGCCCATCCCGAGACGCTTCAGTTCGGCCATGACAGGTACGCGGTCGGTCGGATCCAGAGCCCGGAGGATATAGTAATAGTCCAGCATCTGACGCATGCCGATGCCGCCTTCCAGATAGTGGCGGGACATGTGGGCCATGCAGAAAACGGCGTTGAAACGGGCGTCGGGATAGGTGATAGGCACATCGTCCCGGATAGGAGAATTCTTCTCGAAATAGCGCTGCAGGCGGGCATTAGAGAAAGGATTGTACATCTTGCTGGGGTGGAAATGGACTTCCACCTCCGTATCCAGGAATACCCCCGCCTTGCACTCTTGGTAGATGATGTCGTACATCGGGATCTCTGCATCCTCAAAGGCCTTAAGAATAGAGTCGTGGGTTCCTTTGATCCAAAGATCGATATCCCCGCACATCCGCCGTTCCGGCACAGGATACAGATGGGCCAGTCCCGTCCCCTTCAGGATGCAGCCATGCAAACCCAGACGCGTAAGCAGCGCCTCCAACTCCGTGACATGCTTCTCATGCGTGTGATAGATCCGACCGATCTTCGCTGTCTTTTCATCCCATTCCTTCAGGAGATCCTCCGGTGGCAACTGATGAGCAGGCAACCGGTGGACACCCCCGTTCAGGATGCCGACCATCGCCTGCTGGTGGGCCATGCGATACACCATCCGCCAAGCCTTCGGATCCGGATCCTTCTGAAAAGAATCGGCCCGTCCAAGGGTAATCCAAAGGAGTTCGCGGAAAGGATGCATGTTACCGTCGGTCGTCCCAGCCAAAAGGATGGTGGGACAGAGGAAGTTTTGCGAGCGGATGATAATCTCCAACCAGGCCCACAGGCGTAGCGTTACGGATCTGGCTTACAATTTCGATGCAGGGACGCGCTTCGCCGATCCGGAAACCGTTGCCCGCGAGGATCTGGCGATAACTCTCCGTATGGAGTTCCGTGAAGCCTTGCGAGAATTCGAATTCGCTGCCATCGATGGACAATGTCCGATAGGTGCGTTTCTCCCCCTCCACTGCATTCGGAGGAAGGCAGTCCGCATTGATGCTCAGGAAGTAACGGACCCGGGCTTTCTTAAGGCCCAGATAACCGGCCACGCGGTCGAAACTCATCACATGGACGATATTCTCCTGTACCGGGCCGAAAATCCACTGCAGCATATCGTAGAAATGGACGCCGATGTTGGTGGCGATACCGCCACTCTTGTGGACATCTCCTTTCCAGGAAGTGTAATACCACTTGCCACGGGAGGTGATGTAAGTCAGGTCCACGTCATATACCTTGTCGGCCGGCCCTTCGTCCACCTTCTTCTTGAGGGCGACGATGGCGTCGTGCAGACGGAGCTGGAGGATGTTGTAGGCCTTATGGCCCGTTTCCTCCTCCACCTTCTGGAGGGCGTCGATGTTGTAGGGATTCAGCACCACCGGTTTCTCGCAGATGACATCACAGCCCAGCCGGAGCCCGTAGCGGATGAACGCGTCGTGGGTGTAGTTGGGCGTGCAGATGCTCATCCAGTTCAGCGGCTCATCCGTCTGCTTCTGCTTGGAGCAGTAGCGGTCGAAAAGTTCATGCTCCGTGAAAAAGGAGCAATCCGGGAAGAAACTGTCCAACCGTCCGACACTGTCGAACTTGTCATAAGCCGCCAGCAGGTTGTTGCCGGTATCCTTGATCGCCTTAATATGACGGGGGGCGATGTAACCCGCCGCCCCAATCAATGCAAAATTAGCCATAAAGTGCTATGCTTCGTCTTTTTCTTCAGACTCCTCGTCCTTGGATTTCCTGTGGCGATGGTGCTTTTTCTTTTTGCCATCTTCATCGTTACCGTAGCCATAGCCATAACCGTAGCCGTAACCATAGCCATAACCATAACCATAGCCGTAGCCGTAACCGGAGCCATAGCCGTAGCCATAGCCACCATAGCCACGATGCTTCTTGAACTGGATGTCATTCAGGACGATCATCATGTTCGGGAAAGCATCCTTGTCCTTAAGTTCCTGCAGGTCAGGCAGCATCCGCTTGTCCACGAGGCCAGAACGAAGGATGAAGACACTCACGTCTGCGAAACGACGGAGGATAGTCGCATCGGCCACAATACCGGCAGGAACGGCATCAATAATGATGATATCATACCTTTCCCGGAGCTGATTCATCACGTCGTCCATCCGCTTGCTGGCCAACAACTCAGCCGGATTCGGCGGAAGCGGTCCGGAAAGAAGCGTATCCACACCAGGGGCAAAGACATCATGCGTAATAATCTCGTCGATATCGTTCGTCTTTCCGGAAAGGTAATTCGAGATACCGGGCTTTTTCCGGGAAGCGATATTGTGCGTGAGGGTACCCTTACGGAGGTCAAGGTCCAGCAGAACAACTTTCTTCTCCACCTGGGCCAAACTGGCCGCCAGATTCGTGGTGAGGAACGTCTTACCGGAACCTTCCATCAAGGACAGGAACAGATAACTGGTCGCTTTCTGGTCAGGAATGCGCGTAAACTCTATATTGCTTCGGAGGATACGGAAGGCCTCTGTCATGGTATCACGTCCCTTGTCCGTCACGACAATCTCGCGCTTGTCCTTCTTGTCGCGGGAAGGGATCTCACCCAGGATCGGGATGTTCGTATAGCCCTCCACGTCCTTGCGGAAACGGACCTTGGTGTCCAGAAGACGACGCATAAAGAATACGGCAACGGGAATAAGAAGGCCGATAAGAAGTCCCAGAAGGACGTTTCTCCTGGTATTCGGGGAAATCGGAACAGTATTGACCCGTGCTTTGTCAATGATCTTCGCATTACCAGTCAGGGAAGGCTGGCTGATGAGCATTTCCTCGCGACGGCTCAGGAGCGTCAGATAGAGCTGTTCCTTGATGCTCTGAACACGGGAAATGTTATCAATATACACTTGACCACCAGGGACCTGACTGATCTTATCTGCTGCTATCTGACTGAGAGCCTGGACCCCACCAATACGCTGCTGCATGGATCCGATGTAAGCGGTAAGGAGTTGCGTCAAGTTACTTTTCAAAGTACTTAGTTCCAGATTCATATCCCGTACAACGGGATTATTGGTCGTACCAGACTCCTTGTACTTATCCAGTTTGAGCACAAGCTCATTGAAGTGGCGGATCGTACTTTTGATATGGTCGTCGTTAATATCCACCGTCACCGGGAAAAGTTTGTTTTCCGTATTGGAAGCAGTCAACTCCAACAAGTACTGAGCATGGGAAATCTGGGCATTGATGCGTTCCATCTGTTCCTGTGTCTCAATGCTTTGGTTCAAATAGGATTTCCCATAATCGTTCAGATTCAGAATCTGATTCTGTCTCTTAAAGCTGGCAATCTGCGATTCCTGGACACCCAGTTCAGAATCCAGTTGGGAGATACGTCCATTGATATACTCCGACGTCTGACGGATAATCTCCTTCTTTTCCTCGATGGTATTCTCGTTATAGACAGTAATCACTTCATTCAAGACATCCGCCGCCCGCTGGGGAGAGGTGTCGTGGAGGGAGAAGTTAATAATGCCATCCGATGTACTGTTACGACTGACAACCACCTTGCTGCGGTACTTTTCAGCTACGCTTCGAATGCTCTGGTGCCGGACCGTAATGGGATTCCCGTAAAAGAGTTCCCGCAGAGCCCAGGTTGGCATGACGGAGACTCGTCCCAGACTGGTGGAAATCGTATCACCCAACCGACCTTTGACCGGCTCAAACTCTCCAATCTGAAAGACGAAGGTAGAATCTCTACTGATCGTTATAATCGCCGTTGCATTATCATTCTCATTGATATCCAGCATCTTAACATCCACCGGAGACTCCTTGTACAGGTCACGCATCCGCTTGACCAACTTGGTCTGATAGGAGTAGGACATCCCAAGATTCAGCCGTTTTGCTACCTCCAGCATGGGCGTTTCCGAACGAAGGACCGTAATCTCGTCATTGATGGCATTCATCGTGATGGCCACCCGCCGGTTGGTGATATTTTCCAACATGGAGGCACCGTTCTCCAGCCGATTTCGAGTAACGGAATTCAAGCGGATCTTCGCATGACTCTCATAGATGCGATCCTGACGGTCACTCCTATAATAAGCGATAGCAGCACCTGCAAGGGCACAGAGAATCAGCCAATGCAGGTTTCGAAGAATGGTGAAAAAGATGTCTTTCCCCGAAAGGGTATTGGCATCTTTTTTTTCGAGGAAGGAGAGGTCGTTGTTCTCCTGGCTAATATTGGTCATAACTTAATTTACTTGGCAGAACTATTGTAATACTTAATGATAAAATAAGTAGAAACCAGTCCGGTAATTGTGGAAATAGCAGAAAAAATTGTAGCAAATTGACTAAAGGATTGCTGGAAGTTCCGGTAGCCCGTATTCTGCGTAATGATGAAATCATTCTGCTGAAGCATGAAGAACGGATCATCGAAAACCTTCGAAGAACGAGGGTCCAGATACCGGGAGACCATTTTACCATCCACTTCGCGCATGACCATGATCTTGTCCCGGTTCGTATAGATGTTCATATCACCGGAAAGGGCAAGTGCCTCCAGGAAGGTACACCGCTCGTTCTGAACAGTGATGGCCTTGCCACCATTCGCTCCCAGGAAAAAGACCTTGAAATTACGGAAACGGACAAGGACATACGGATCACTGATGTATCCACCATCAATGAGCATTTGTTTGACCCTTTCCTGTAACTTTAGGCGGGTAAGCCCCTCGGCATGAACAGTTCCGAGGACGGGTAGTTCGATATTACCATACTGATCCACGAGATAAGCGACCCCGGAATTTGTACTATAATTGGCACTATTTGCTCCCCGGAGATTAAACGGCCGTGCTAGCTCAGAATCAAAGCTAGTAATAATGACATCCAATTCATCATAGGGAGCAATAACCGCTTCGAACTTGTCTTCCAGTTCAATCTGGCTCCCATGCTTCATGTCCTGGAGATAGGCGATTTTCCTGTTCGTCACGCAGGAAACAGCGGAAAGGGCCGCCAGGGCAAGGATGATAATCGTGCGGAATTGGGTCTTCATAACTATCATGTTTTTACAATCTTGCAAATATACACAAATTATTTCAACTTTTCTACTATTCTGGGGCACGCCTTTCCATCCCCATAAGGATTTACCGCGTGACTCATGGCATCATAAGCGTCCGAATCATCCAAAAGCCGGGACACCTCCATGAAAATCCGGCCATAATCCGTTCCTACCAGTTTCACCGTTCCGGCCTCCAATGCCTCCGGACGCTCCGTCGTATCCCGCATCACCAGCACCGGCTTTCCCAGTCCCGGCGCCTCCTCCTGGATACCGCCAGAATCAGTCAAAACAATATAACTTCGCGACATCAGATACACGAAATCCAAATAATCCAATGGCTCGATGAAATGCAGATTCCCGGTCGATCCGGGAATGACGTTCCTGTCATGGCTGCTCCCATCTCCGTCATGGCCGACCTGATCGGCCATCTCTCCGAAAACCTCCTTGACCGCTTTCCGCACATTCGGATTCAAATGCATCGGATACACGAAATCCACCTCGGGATATTTCCAGGCCAGGTCCCGGATTGCCGTACACATGCTGATGAACCCTTCGCCGAAATTCTCGCGCCGGTGACCGGTAATGAGAACCTTGCGTCTGTCATCCTGAAGGAGCGCGGCGACTGAAGGATCTTTCGGAACATAACCCATGGCAAGCACATTCTCCACCACCCAATGCAGCGCATCGATCACCGTATTCCCTGTCACCGTTATCCTTTCCTCAGGAACGCCCTCATCCAATAGATTCTGCCGGCTGAGCGGAGTCGGCGCGAAGTCATACTCTGCAATCCGTCCCGTCACCTGCCGATTCATCTCCTCCGGCCAGGGACTGTACAGGTTATGCGTCCGAAGACCTGCTTCGACATGCCCCACCGGAATCTGCCGATAGAATGCCGCAATCGCTGCTGCCATCGAAGTAGTCGTGTCCCCATGGACCAGCACCACATCCGGTTTCACGGCGTCCAGGACATCCCGCATCCCGGTCAGCACCCGTGCCGTGACGTCATACAGGTCCTGCCCCTGCTTCATGATATTCAGGTCGTAATCCGGCTTCACGCCAAAGATGTCCAGCACCTGGTCCAGCATCTCCCGATGCTGCCCCGTCACACACACAACCGTTTCAAAATCCTGCGGATATTTCTGGAACTCCTTGACAAGCGGGCACATCTTGATGGCCTCTGGCCGGGTTCCGAAAACCAACAATACTCTTTTCATAATTATTCTTTTAAGAGTTCCAAAGAATCAATAGCATGGGCAAGGTTTAGAGTAAACAGGCGAGCCCCCTCTCTATTTAAATGATTCGCATCCCTAAAAAAACTTGAATCCGAACAAAAATACATTTGAGACAAATCTAGGATAGGGACATTATACCGATTGGCTAAATCTTGATAAACTTGAAGAGCATCTGCTTCATCCAAATGCTTTTTCAACCGTTCAAACAATGGCGCATAGACAAACAATACCTGAAATCCATCCTCTTTCGATTGTTTCAACAACTTTTCCAGAAGGAAGGCAGCTTGGAGATCACAGTTCCCTTTAATATCTCCTTGTTTCAACTTGTCTTCAAGATTCTTACCGTTCCATTTTTCATCCGGATTAGAATAGCCCTTAATGTAATTCCCTTTTGTATCGTGCCGAATCCTGAGGAACTCTCCTAAACCAATGCTGATAAGCTTATAATCGCCGCGATAACGGTACATCGGGACGTGTCTGTCAGCCCAGGAAAAACCGTACAGATTTAGATACGGCTCTACTAAAGTATCGGACATATAAGGATAATACTGTTCCCTTTCGAATCCGTTCGATATCATTCCTAATTCATTGTAATCAATATTGATAATCAGAAGCCTGGGAGGTGTGTTATTCCTTCTATACAGTTCCCAACGAAGCCAACTGACCCCAAATGGTTGTCCAGACACCCCTAAATTTCTGGAATTGACATGCAGAACTGTATCCAAAACCAATGGATGATAGGAACCAGATGCCCGGCTATTTCCCAAAACGACAATATCTGCATCCATTTTCTGATTCATCAACGCATTCATGGTATAAAAATGGCCCCTTTCTGTTCTTCTTAACCCATGGCTGACACAAATATCAGCCAAAACAGCCAGAAATGCCATCAGCAAAAAGAACGCAAGAACCCTTTTTAAAAACGCACTCATTAAAACTGAAAATAGATGAAACTCTCTGAAGTAGTTCCGAAAGCGAAAATGGCGACAGACAACGCTGAATAAATGACCCAACGGTATATCTTTCCTGTATGCACGAATTTGATGGGGCACTCCTTATTGCGTCCGCTCCACTCCAAAACAAGCAAAACCGGCAAAGCAATGACCAATTTCAGCATAAAAGTCGGGCTGTCAATCCAGGGGACCGTGAAGAAAGGGCCATGAACTATCCTGGAGAAAATAGCTAACGATTGTTCGATACTTTCAGCCCGGAAGATAATCCATCCAATGGTGACTAAAAAGAAGGTCAATAGCATTTGACCGGTCTCTTTCAACGAAGGATAGAGGCGTCCCTCGGCAACGGTATTCCGATACTTGCGGTTCTTGCCCAGCAGAATCAGCGGCAGGAAAAGCAAAGCATGATAGGCACCCCATACGATGAATGTCCAGTTCGCCCCATGCCAGAAACCACTGAGGAGGAATATGACAAAGGTATTGCGGACAATCTTCGCCTTGGAGCAACGGCTGCCACCCAGGGGGATATAGACATAATCCCGGAACCAAGTGGTCAGGGAAATGTGCCAACGACGCCAGAATTCAGCGATATCCCGACTGAAATACGGAACATTGAAATTCCGCATCAGCTTAATTCCAAAGAGTTTGGACGTTCCGATGGCTATGTCGGAATAGCCGGAGAAATCCCCGTAAATCTGGAAAGCGAAGAAAACGGCGGCCAGCAGAAGCGTACTCCCGCTGTGATTCTGGTAGGTAGAGAAAACCTGGTCCACATAGATGGCGCAGTTATCAGCCACCACCATTTTCTTGAACAGCCCCCATAGGATCTGCCGAAGACCGTCCACTCCATCTTCATACTTGAACGTACGGGCTGTCGCAAACTGCGGTAACAAGTTAGTCGCCCGTTCGATAGGACCGGCAACGAGTTGCGGAAAGAAACTGACGAAAGCGAAAAACTGAACAATATCGCGGGTCGGTTCCAACTTACCGCGATACACGTCAATGGAATAACTGAGCGCCTGAAACGTATAGAAACTGATGCCCACCGGGAGAATCACCTTCAGGAGTAATCCGTCCGTATTCCCGCCAAGAAACAGATCTGCAAAAGAAGTGACGAAGAAATCGTAATACTTGAAAACGCCCAGAATAAGCAGATTGATGACAATGTTGAGGAGATTGACCGTTCTCGCTTTCCCAGGCGTCTCCCGGTATCTGTCAATCAGGAGGCCCGCAGCAAAACTGCATGCAGAGGTAAATGCGATCAAAAACAGGAACCGCCAGTCCCACCACCCATAAAAGATGTAGGACACCACTACGACGAACAGGTTCTGCAACTTCAGGTTCTTGTTAAACACGAACCAATAGAGCAGAAACACTATCGGCAGGAAGATGGCGAATTCTATGGAGTTGAAGAGCATTTATGCTTCCACTCTAAATATGATACACACCTTCCAGTGGGCAGATGTTATGGCAATCCAGAATAACTTTGTCTTTCAACTTGTCCCAGCAGCCCTTGATCTGGTCGTGCTTCACCATCACAACGACCATGTCCAGATCGGCAAGGAATACATCGAGGTCGTGATACTGGTTCTTTACGATGTCCTTTTCAATC
Organism: uncultured Bacteroidia bacterium; assembly: GCA_902781705.1. Lineage (GTDB taxonomy): Bacteria > Bacteroidota > Bacteroidia > Bacteroidales > UBA932 > Cryptobacteroides. The sequence goes on along the minus strand of CACZKE010000004.1, from coordinate 50,688 downwards.
AAAGGATCGTACACTTTCAACGGCTCAGCCAGATGCTTTTCCTGGCACTCAAGCAGCTGCAGGGTCGGGCTTTCGCGAACGTCATCTACATTCTCCTTATACGTCAGGCCATAGAGACCGACGCGGCGGGTGTCCGTGATACCGTTCTCCTTCATAATCTCGTAGATGCGGTTCAGGACGAAGGCGGGCTGGCCGTCGTTGGTCTTCATGGACTCGTCGATAACCTTGGCAAGGCTGGGATAGTCGCCCACCAGGAACCACGGGTCCACGCTGATGCAGTGGCCACCCACGCCGGGACCAGGCTGCAGGATGTTCACCCGCGGGTGCATGTTACAGATGCGGATGATCTCGTACACGTCCATATTGTCGTGCCGGCAGATGCGGGCGAGTTCATTGGCAAAGGCGATGTTCACGGCCCGGAACGTGTTCTCCACGACCTTGGTCATTTCGGCCGTCCGTATATCAGTGACCACGATTTCACCCTGGCAGAAGCTGGCATAGCATGCCTTTACCTTCTCCCCCACCGCCTTGTCATCGGCACCGATCGTGCGGTTGTTGTGCAGAAGCTCATAGACCATGTTGCCCGGGATGATGCGCTCGGGAGCGTGGACCAGATTCACTTGCTTGCCGCTCTCGGCGATCACCGGACGGACGGACTTATCAATAGTCCCCGGAGAGATGGTACTCTCGATCACTACCGTAGCCCCGTCCGGGCAGGCCGCCAGCACCTGCGTCACCGCGGCGACCACATAGCAAGGATCCACCTTCTTGGAGAACTTGTCATACGGTGTGGGGACGGAAACGATGTACATATCCGTCTTCTGGTACTCGGTCGTGAACTTGATCCCGCCCTTGACAGCAGCGGCAAACAGTTCGTCCAGACCATCTTCCTTGAAGGTCGTCTTCCCCGCATTCAGCGTGGCGACAAGTTCTTTATTATAATCCGTCCCAATGACTTCCACCCCATGGGAAGCCAGCATGAGGGCCGTAGGAAGGCCGATATAGCCGAGGCCGATAACGTTGATCATTTATTCTTGACAATTACTCTTTTAACTATATTCTTTGCATTTTGCAGCAGCATCTCCTTGCACCACACAAGCCCGAAAGGGTTCCAGCGCTGAGGATGGACCGTTACCATCAGGCTTTTGGGGATTACACCACGCCGGAGTCCGTCTATGACATCGTCTGTCGAATGAAAAGTCAACCCCTTGGCCGTCCATTCATCCTGATACTGAGGGATCTTGTCACGCACGCTAACCTTGTAACCATCCCAACGGCGACCGGTGTCGGTTAAGTAAAAGACCTTCGAGAAATCCGTGTCCAGATACGGCTCATTATCAATTCCGAGAGCCTTGTAATCGTACTTCTTCCAGATATCCTTGCTGTCATAAGGAGACCGGGGGCTTCCGTGCATGCAGATACTCCGGACCGGGACCAACTGGCGAAGAGCCTCCAGGTTCTTGCAGAAGTCCGCATAGGCCTTGTCGATATCACCGTCGCAGGTTGTCAGGGATTCATAGTGATACCCGACTTCGTGGCCCAAGGAAGCGATTTCGCAGATGATCCCCTCGTCCCAACTTTCCGGGACTGCCCGGAAAAAAAAGATGCCGTACATCCCCTTCTCTGCCTCCATGCGGGCTGTCCGGAGGGAGTTCCCGGGCAAAAGGTCCACGTCATGTCGCAGAACTAACGAATCGAAATCGTAGGCTTTCAGGGCATCCAGAAGATCGGCGTATTTTTCCAGCGTAAAGTCCATCATCAAAAATGCAACATGCAAGCTCCATAGGAAAGTCCGACACCGAAACCACAGGCCATCACCTCCATCCCAGGAAGAATCTTTCCGGCCCTTAAACATTCTTTCAAACCGATCAGGATGGTAGAAGAAACCGTATTCCCGGTATCTTCCAGGTCCATATAGAACCGGTCGGCAGGGATTCCGCAAACTTTCCGAATCGTGTTCAACATATACTTATTGGCCTGATGGAACACATAATAGTCCACATCAGCCTTCTCAATTCCGCTTTTATCGAGAAGCGATTTCATCAAGGGGGGAACCGTTTCCAGCGTAAAGTTGAAGATGGCACTCCCGTTCATATACAGGTAATCCTCCCGGTTCACATGGCCGTCATCGTCCACAGACTCCCGGGCAGTCTTTTCCGGCTGCCGTGCAGCTCCGCTTCGGACCATCAGGTTGGAGGCACCGGAGCCGTCCGTCCCCAAGACAAAATCACCAATCTCGGCAAAGCCTTCGACCCCGGAAATCAAGCAAGCAGCGGCAGCATCACCGAAGATAGTACGGTTACTCTTGTCCAAAGGATGCAAGTACTTCGTGTAAGTCTCTGCCGTAAGCAAAAGGACATTGGAAGCCAAACCCGCAGCAATGAGCCCTTTGGCCATTGCCATTCCATAAATACAGCCCGAACAACCCAGATTGTAATCGAAAGCTCCGGCCGAAGTGGGAATGCCCAGGCGGTCCTGCAGGACACAGGCCGTAGAAGGGAGAAAAAAGTCCGGGCTTTGTGTGCAAAGAATGATAAAGTCAATGTCGCTAGGACCTACACCTTTCTCATCGAAGAGTTTCCTGGCGGCCTTCTCTGCCAAATCACCAGCAGTCACGGAAGGACGAGCCAAATGCCGTTTCCGGACACCGACCTTATTATACACTTTATCCACATCCCACTCGGGGAATTCGACAGCCAGCATTTCGTTGGTCAGCGTATCCTCGGGAAGATAATAGGATATGGCTTTCAGAAAAGCACCCATCTATTTGGCTGCCACCAAATTGAAAAGATCCCCAACCGTATTGCAGTGACGGATTTCTGCACCCGTAACGGTCTTGTCATACTCCACTTTCACCATTGCGATGACCGCAAAGGCAATCAGCGAGCTCCATTCATCCAAATTCTTATACTCCGTCTCCGCCGTAATCGTTTCCGGATCGGTTTCATCCAGTTGGGCGGCAAAATCCTTGACAAATTTTTCCAGTTCCATAATGATTAAATCTTATATTTCTTTTTTCTCTCTTGCAATAATCGTTCAAATTCATCCGGCGTATAATTCTTCCGGACCATTTCGGCGATGTCTGCCACTACCTTGGCAGGATTTCCATTCGCAACGGTAAAAGGGGGAATGTCCTTGCTCACGACACTTCCCGCCGAAACGATCGCCCCTTCTCCAATCTCAACCCCGGGAAGGATGGTCACATTGACGGCAATCCAGGCATTCTTATGGACAATAACCGGAGCGACATAAGATTCCGAACACGCCTCATGATAAGGTAGAGGCTTGCAATGTGCCAACAAATAATCGTTCCCGGAAATTGAAGCCCCATCCTCGACAACGACGAAATTCGGATACGGATAATCCACGACCACATGCGTTCCCCAATGCACGTTCTTTCCAATCTTCACCCCTCGTTTCCGCTGCAACCATTTCCGCACGCCCCCCCACGGCGCATGCATGGACCAATTATTGAACCAGTGGTCTTTGAGCCGGATGAGGCCGAACCATAGAAAAGATTTATACCCGTGCTCACGGGCGGAATGCCGCATCGAATCCCATAGGGAGGCAGCCTCATAACGGGGCAGGTCTTGCCATTCGAGTGGAAGATTGTCTTTCATGAACGTTTCTTGACAGGATAGTTCTCCAGATAATTGGTCAGGAATTGTGCAAAGTTGATGGATGCATCCAGCATGCGCCGCCGACGCTGCTGGAAGATAGCTTTCCGATCAGGCATTGCAAGCAGTCCCTCCACGGTTTCATACAATGCATCCTCGTAATCCGGCGTTATTCCGAACCCCAGCTGATACTTGTTCTCCAGTTCATTCAAATACCCGATTTTCCCCACAAAGTCATTGAACCGGACAAATGGCACACCCAGTACTCCGGCCTCTGCCGCCATCGTCTGGCTATCTCCCAGATACAGGTCGGCAAACGCCATCACATGATGGATGTCCAAAGGGTTGATGGCAATCCGATACTTTTCAAACTGCTGGGTAAGAGGACGCTCGGATGTAATGAAAATCCTTCCGTGCGGTTCAAGGAGTTCTATGAGTCGGGACGCAATGTTATTGTTGATTCCACGGATTCCTACGTCATGGTGGGCATTCAATCCGGAGAAACGCATCAGGAAATATGGTGTCTCCGCGTCAAAGTACTTTTCAACGATACTTCGATCGGGCGTAAAGTTCTCGGGATGAAGATAGCCCAACTCCTGATAGCCGGGATACTTGACGGCTTTTCCTTCCCATTTACCACAATCACAGGACTCCGGGCACAGGATGACGCTGGCACCTGGATAAGTCAGCTTCGCATAATTCGGCACGACATCGGCATCATCCTCTCCGATATTGATGACAGGGATATGTCGGAGCGGACCGATCCACGAATTCTCTACGCTAGAGCCTGTCAGGATGTCGGGATGGAACTGGCCGCAAAACTTGTTCAGCCGCCATGCCCGCTTGACAATTCCCATGAAAATACTCGCCTTGGAATCCTTCCGTCCCTCCTCCAAGATGTTATGATACGGAATCCCGGCATTCTTGAGCAGGTCCTCCAGGATATCCTTTTTCTTGATGAGCACCTCCACCTCATGGCCATGGGCCTTGAGTGCGGCAATGGTGTTCTTGTAATTATGGAAATGGGCCGGATGGCCGAGATAGACAAGGATTCTCATGACAATAAACGCTCGTAAACGGAGATGATGCGGGCGGCGATGATATCGTTGGACAGCCCGTTCTTTTCAATGGTTGCCCTTCCCTGGGTCCTATCACCATGGGCCAAGGAGTTCTTTATGGTCCGGGCAAGTGCATCAGGTTCCCTTTCAGACAGAAAGCAACCGTCAATTCCTTCGATCCGTTCCCTGACATCCCCTACATCCACACTCACGATAGGGCATCCACAAGCCATCGCTTCCTTGATCACTTGAGGAGAACCTTCCGTGAAAGACGTCATCAGGAAAGCATCGACTGCCTGCATCAAAGTGGCCACTTGAGTGCGCGTATAACCTTTCAATTCCAGCAGTTCCGCTTCGGGGACACATTCCATGGCCGCTTTTGCCAGCGATGCATTCTTGACGGGATTGTCGAAGGCACCGGCAAAAAGGACATATTTCCCGGATGGATCCAGCCCCATCAGCCGACGGGCTTCCGCTTTGTCGATGACCGGATAATCCTCCAGACTGATGCCACAAGGGATCAGGGCATAGTCTTTCCGGGGCCGGGCGATGTCCACGTTCTTCTGCGAGACGAAAATGTTGAACCGCGAACGGCGGATACTCCGTTTTGAAAGCCGGAGCACCCGGGGGGCATTGATGTCGCTGCCGTGGTATGTGGTCACAACGGGAATCCTCCGCTGATAATTGGCCAGTAACCCGCACAAGCCATAATGGGCGTGTATGATGTCGGGCCGGAACTCCCGGATGGCTTTCCGGAGCCTCGGAAGCTGCCGGAGATAACCGGCTATCCCTTTCCCGTCAACCCCGAAAAACTGACATTCGACGCCCTGTTTTTCAATTGCCTCAACCTGCTCCGTGATGAACGGAGCATAACGGCCATGCTTGCAACGGGCGACAATTAAAACGCGCATCTGTTCAACCGCGGTTCTTGTAAATCCTGTTATACACGTCCTTGAGTTTCCGATAGATGACGGAATCTTGGGATACCATTTTCTTCAGCATCTTCCGGATCTTCAATGTCAAGTTGTCCACCACCACCATCTTCGAGGAATAAGATTCCAGTTTCGTTCCGGTAACGGACTGGATTACCCCGATGATTCTTTGGGCTATCTCGAAATAGACCTTGGAGGAATAATGATTGATTTCCCCAGCGAAATCGGAAGGGTCGCTTATGCAGTCATCGATCTCGACAAACTTGATCCGCGGATGATCCTGCGCAAATGCCTTGACAGCCGTATTGAGAAGACGATGTCTTTCCTTGACGTCCTCCTGCCCGTCGAACAGTCTGGTCGCACCGAGAATCAAGCAAAGGGACGTCTCCTCCGGAAGCCAGTCCAAGCACTTTTGAAGGAAAGATACGTACATCTCGGGAGTCGTAAGGCCCAGACATTCGTATTTCTCTGAAAATGAACGGAGAAACTCTTTCGTGAACCTGTTCCCGCCAGTATAGGTCCGGCCTTCGAGATACGCATCCCACTGTTCGGGGTCCGTCAAATCAAGGCCACCGAAGACCACTCGCAAGTCAGTCCCTTTTTTCCGATATATCTGATAAGTCGATTCAATCAGGGTACTGAGGACGATCAGGTCATACTTCTTCGTAAAGAAAGAACCGGACAGCATATTAGGATCGACAAACATACAATCACGGACAATTTCTTCTTTGTCCTGTTCGGTGTATGTATGAAGGCCTTCTATGTGGACAGAGTGGTTGTGGGCATCGATAATCTGCCCTTCGGCATTACTGACATAGGTAAACTCGGTGTCAATCTGATCGGAACCTTTGATATAGACCAAGGAATGGGACAGGTCGCATGGACCCTTCATCAGGATACGGCAAGAAAGCGCCTTTCCGTCCGTTTGGGCGCTGTCCGTAACCGACGGCTCCGGCTGATTGAACCAGCCCGGACACTCCGTCCGGTTCAGCAGGGTCCTGACATCACCGACGACCTTCAGTTCCGGAAAGCCCAACTGGGCATAGACCCATTGCTCAATCTTCTGGCCCATCGTCCGGCAAGAGAACAGGAAGTGCTCCAAACGGTTATCCTTTACCGCGTAAAAACCGACAATGCCATAATCACCATACCGGTCTTTGACCGTTACATAGCCGCAATTGTATGTCGGATCCGCAAGAATGGCCTCCAGTTCTTCGATGCTGGTCCTTTTCTTCGTATAATTCAACTGGTTGCTTCTGAGCAGCAACTCATGGATCCGCCCGATTTGATTCGTGCAATCCGTATGGACCTTGACCTGGATATGGCTGTCGTAGAGGAAATCATCGCTGCTGGAAAAAGATTTCGAAACCTGATCCTTGGTTTCCAGAATCTTATACTGTGCCAGACGCTTGTGTTTAAGGTCCTTTTTCTCCAGCGCTCCTACCTGCCTGATCAGCTCCGGAATCAGTTCCGGTCCTCCCGTTTGGATCTCCGGCAGATAATGCTTTGCTTCACCCAGATTTGAGAGGTTGTCATCCAGGAAGAGAACATTCACGGGACGTAAGGCCATCTTGTCCAACTTGTCTTTGAGCTGAGGACCTTTGCTATCCCAGTTGATGGACGGGAAGACAAACAAGTCCCAGACTCCCGCATCCTGAAGGGCCGTCTTCGTTGGGTCGAACTCGTTTTTCGAGCAGATGGAGTTGATGATACCACAATCGGTCAGGTCTTTGATCAAGCGGATATGCTCCTCAGGAATCAAGGCTCCGCCTTCCGACAAGGTACCGGACCAGAACGTTTCATCCAGGTCCCAGACAATCAGTTTGATGGTATTGATACTAATCATCGACTAAATGATTCCTCGGCTGCCCAATTTGAAATACGCCCACGCGAATTCCATGACAAATACAACGATACACCACGGTGTCAACAACTTATAGGTTTTCTCCCGCAACGTGGACACACCATAGGACCACATCATGATCAGGCATGGAAGACCTGGCAGAAGGAATCGCTCCGAGTTGTTGAAACCACTTGATGCGACAACGCCTAAATACGCTATGACAAATGCTCCTATGGTTACAAATTCTCTCCATTTCTTTCGCCGAAACGCTTCATATATAGCCAAAATCGCGAAAAAGGCCATAAAATTGCGGATATAGTTACCGCCAGACTTGGCTTGCTGGCCATATTGTTCGTCAACATCCACCATGGTCGCAAACGGAAGCGCCACAATCATCGGAGCCATCACCGTTCCGGTAGCATATTTAGCCCATTTGTTGCCTCGCAAAGTTTGTTCCATGCGCTTGCCCGCCTGATTCTCACCTCGACCTTCCCATAGACTCTCGACTTCTGAAGCAATGGATCCCCCGGCGAATACGACAAGAGCAAGCACACCCCAACCAATTAAGGCAACACGTTTCCCCGTCCGCTTCATGCTAGGGACAGACGAAACTAAAATGGTCGATGCAAAAGCAAACAAAGCAGCCATCCCCATGGCCGTTCGGAAGAAGAATAGGCTCGCAGCCAAAAGAGATGGAACCACAATTCCTAAAAATGTCATCTGTTTGCTACGAATTAAAGCATCGATTCTCTCCAAGCAAGCCACCATCAGGAATAACATCAACGTTTCCTTCAGGTGATAACCACAGTAAATAATCAAGTTAGGCATAAAGACCATCATGATACCGGCCATCCGTCCTACTTCTTCGCTGAAAGTGCGGGAAGCCATCTTATATACCAGAACACAGGTCCATGCACTAAGGAAAGCATTGATGAGTCGGGGGATGATAATGACCGGACCAAAGAGCTTATATATGACCGTCAAATATAATGGGAATCCGCTATCGGCATACATAACACTTCCAAATAAAAAAGACCAGGTCGTAGACCAAGGCTCACTTGCCAACCATTCGGCATCTGCGTGATAGCCATAAGAGTCTCTTGCCTGAAACTCAAAAGGTTGACCGGTAACAGAATCGTAATAGAAATAAGAGACGACAACCCACAAGATTCTCAAGGCTAATGCAACCAAGAAAACGTTTGACAGGACCTGTTTATCGGAGAGTTTTAACCATTTTTTGCAACAATATACCAGCAAAGAAAAGAATCCGACAACCCATAAGCAGCCCAACGCTATATAACCGATACCCATGGCGTGGGTCATAAAAAAAAGACTCACCGCCGTCAATGCCATGACATAAACCAAGATAGCCCTCTGGGCAATTTGTTTAGGAAAAAAAGGTATCATCTATCCCCAAATTTTACGCTTGAGTTTAATTAAACGAACTAAATTATCATGCCCGACAATCTTGGCAATGATACTCGTCTTCTTTGAATCATTCCAGGAGCCCATGAAATGATGGTCACAGTATGTGTTTCCGGTCATCAAGACTTCCCCCGTTGTCTGTCTGGGGCAGAAATAATCTACAGGGAAAATATGCATATCCTTATAAACCTGCATCTTTCCATCCTGCACAAAGCCCCCCTGTCTCATGATGGAGGATATCCGGGTCGTATTCGTTGTCAAATCCATCTCTCCATTTTCCAGCAAGAAATGAAGTCCGTCGTATGCCTCAAGTTGTTCCTTAACCCATTCTCCTCCTGCCACACTAGCCATCGTCCCTGTCACAGGCGGGAGATACTTACTCCCTTCATAACCGGTAAAAGCAGACAGGGAAAGGAGGTCATCATAGGGTTTCAGGGCCTCAACATCCGTATCCATATAGATTCCCCCTTCTGTATAGAGTGCGTACAAACGGACATAGTCTGTAACAAAAGCAAACTTTCTGCACTCATAGGCTTCTTTCACATACGGAACGCTCTCAACATCGAAAGTATCTTCATTCCACAACTTGTATTGATAATCTGGCATTAACTTATGCCATGAAGCAATACACTTTACTGCCAATTCCGGCATCTCGCCTCGCCCAAACCAACAATAATGTATAATTTTAGGTATCATAAACACTTATAAATTAATCTCTTGGTAGCCGACGCAATCCCGAGAAGCCATTGGCGAAAACATAGATAGTATACAGGTTTTCTATATAATCGTCTTACTGCAGATGGCTGATTAGACCAGTTCACTTTATTGAGTTCTTGTCGAGCAGCGTCCCTATACTGTCTTGACAGATAATACGGGAATAGACTATATGTCCGAAGATTATCAATTAACTGCTTATAGTCCGGATTTGTTTTTTCATCCTCTTCCAAATACCCCAAGTTCCACAGCATATGGGTTTTGGGATCACGCAACTGGCCAGTTCCCCTCCACTGAGGATCAGAATCCTGATTGTAATAAGACAAAGGCTTATTCAAAAAAGCGACTTTGTACTTCCTGGCAATTCTAATCCACAGATCGAAATCCTCCCCTAATTTTAAATGACTCTTGAAGCCCCCCATTTCATCATACACCCATCTTGGAATACATACAGACCCTGTCCATAGGGGCATATACATACCTTCTGCATACACTCGGCAGTAATTGATGTACCCCATATCAAATCCGGGTTCAAGTCCCATGGTCGCCACTCGAGTTTTCTTCTTTGTCTCATTCACAATCGTATAACCAGTTCCGTAAATACCGGCATCCGGATAAGTATCCATCAATTTCGAAACATTAATCAGAAATGCTGGATTCCACCAATCATCCGCATCAAGAAAACAAATGTATTCTCCATGCGATCTTTTCACAGCATTGTTCCGTGCCATACTGACCCCGGCATTCTGCTGACGATAAATCTGACAGTTTCCTCTTCCCCCAATAGCCTTGGATGCTATTTCAAACGAATTGTCTGTACTGCCATCATCCATTATAATCAGTTCATAGTCAGTACATGTCTGCGCCAAAACGCTTTCAATGGCTTTAGCCACATAGGGCGACTTGTTGTACAGCGGTATGATAACGGAAAAACGCATTTGTTAGAATCGATACAACCGTTTCAGGGCTTTATCCATTAACTTTACGACTCTCGATCCAGACCGTGACTGCGACTTGCGAAGATAGGAATGAAGTATCCTGTATATTAAAGGGATTTCCGGTCTTACTCCGGATTCGATCAAATAAGGATTATCCCAAATACAAAGCTTCAAGAACTTTTCCGTTCCTTCCCTCTTAAAAACATCCAACATTTCTTTTACATAATGCCTTCCATAATCGGATGTCTTTACCAAATACGAATAATCCGTATGATCCCCTTTTCGGCATAATTCTATCGGAGTATCTAAATGAACAAGGTTATCAGGATAATACTTGTTATACCCCCGATACATATTGATGGGATTCGCTCTCTCCTTATTCTTATCCACCCACGTAACTTGATAAAAATCAAACTTCTGGCGGATTCTTTCATGGTTCAATTTAGCCAAATGCACCACCCAGAAATCATCAACCGGGATATACTGGCATCTATCGGTCTCCAAACAAGGAATTCTGGAACAATGGACAGCATGCTTCTCTCTTTTCTTATACTCTTCTACTATATCGACAGAGGCATCGAAGTGCGCTGCCCATTCAAAATGTATATCCGTGTATTCTGCCGTACAGAAGTTATCATATAAATTCAACCAGTTAAAGCAAAAAATCTCATTCTGACTCGAAGCAAGTATTCGCTGCCAGCTTTGTGTATTCTCAAACCCCTCGGACAAAAACTCATCAGCATCCAGTCCAAAGATAATCTTCTCTCCGGGGATTTTAGCCGCTTCTTCCAGCAAACGTGTCCGACAAATATACTCATACCATTCTTCTGTCGGATTGTCAATAAGTATTACCTTTTCATATTTGGACGCAATCTCCCGCGTTCCGTCATCACTATGCTGATCTGCTAAAATGATATAGTCCGCCCAAGAACTTGTACATGTCAAATAAGCGTCAAGCACCCACGCTTCATTACGGACGGGGGTAACAACAACAATGGTCGGCCGATGGTTCATAGGGTTTTAATTCGGTTAAACAAGAAACTCACAAAATGCCTTGGTTTGGTTCGGCATACCGTCCAATAATCTTTCCAATTACACAACCGTGCCAGTTCTTTTATGTCTTTGGATGAACTGCGTCTGAAAACTGCTTGAAAATGATGTGTTATCGCACGATATACGACCGTTTTCTCAAATCCTGTTTTGGGGATGAAAAAAGCTGCCAAGCGATTGGCCACATTCAGCATATCCTTCTTGCGCTTCAATGAGACTTCCTGCATCTTGCTTCCTTCCCGAATCCGATATAAATAGAGCACATCCGGAATCACCGAAACCGTCCGTGCATAATAGAGTACTTTCGGGACCCAGAGATTGTCTTCGTACGAAATGTCATCATCGAAAAAAAGTCCGTTTTGCAAGAGAAACGCCCTATTATACACTCTCAACACGACACAGACAAAAGCGAAATCACGAGGCAGCAAGGCGTTTTCGTTATAGTAGTCCATCCCCCTTGCATACGTTTTCTCCGGCAAAAAATCAGCCGGAAGGTATTCTCCGGTGGTTTCGATATAACGTTTTCCACTGAAACAAAGGATGTCTTCACCATGCAACCGATTTGCAATGATTTGTAAAGAATCCGGTTCGATCCAGTCATCGCTGTCCAGGAAAAAGATGTAATCACCCTGAGCGGCACGAAGCCCGGTATTGCGAGCCGTTGCCGTCCCGGCATTCGATTGGGAAATGACCTTTATCCGATTATCCCTGGCAGCGTACTCTTCCAAAACTGCAAGTGAGCCATCGGTCGAGCCGTCATTCACGCAAATCGTTTCCCAATCCGGGAAAGACTGAACCAGCAGGCTGTCCAAGCATGCCCGGAGATATCTCTCGACATTATAAACGGGTATGATTACTGAGAAAAGCATAAGCATGTATTACTTTTTCGCTCTCCGCATCTTATAAAGTCTTTGGGCAAGCAGTTTACTGTCAAAAAAGCCCGATTTCATATTGGCAAGGAAAACCGGCCAGACTTTATTCGGGAACGCCTCTCTGTTCCTCTCGGACAAAGAAGGGAGGGTCGCTCGCATGTAATCCAGCTGGACGATCCGGTCTTTCTCTGCCGTCAAATCAGTTCGGGTCGTGGCCTGGGCCGGATGGATCCTGTATTTGTACAAGACTTTACGAAGGTTCACGAGTTTCAACCCTTTTACCAAAGCCCTCGTCCATAAATCATAATCTTCGGAAGGGACCATCTCCTGCCGAAAACGTAAACCATACTCCTCAAAACGCACTCTTCGCCACATGCTGGATGCATGCAGGATGGGAGAATGGTATAAAGCAATGATTTTTACCTTCTCGGGATTCTCCTCCCGAACCCACACTTCCTCTTTCGCACCAAACAGCTGCATCCCGACCGATACCAGGTCAATCTCAGGATGAGTTTCCAGATAGTCCACCTGAACCCGAAGCCTGTCCGGCAAGGAAAGATCGTCGCTGTCCATCCGGGCGATGTACTTCCCGCGCGCCATTCCGAGACCCACATTCAGAATGTTGGACAAACCAACGTTCCTCTCTCCTTTGTACCTAACAATTCGAGGATCCTCATATGTATCCAGAATCTCTTCCGAATTATCAGGAGAGCAATCATTCAAAACAATCAGTTCGAAATCGGAAAACGTTTGGGACAGGATGCTGTCCATAGCTTCCCGAAGATAAGGCGCCGTCTTATAGACAGGCATCAATATGGAAACAACCGGGGACGCCATCATTGATTTACGATAGATAACAATGCCATACGTAATTTGTCATAACGTGAAATCTTCTGCAACCAATCAATTACCATGGCAACAAGCAGGCTGGAAAGGGAGAAGAAGACAAAGACAAGCACGGAGACGTGAGAGAAATAAACGACCTTGGGCAACAGGACAATAAGCAGCACATGGGTCAGATACATGAAGGCAGAATACTTCCCGACGAAGTTCAGGATGCGCATGTCGTCTCTCGAAAAAGACTTATAAACGACAACAATGCTCAATGCTAAAAAGGCTCGGATCAAAACGGCCACATAGGGATCCCTAACTACTTTGAGCAGCAATAGGGACAAACACATTCCCACCAGGACTGCAACGACACCTAAAACCGTCTTTTGCGACCGTACTTCCGGCTCCTGACCGACTCGCAACCTAGAAGCCAACATCCCCACATAAAAAGCCGGCAATCTTCCTTCCACGATAAAGAACACGTTCCCCGGAATGCTTTTGGCATATAATTGGACAAGGACAATCGCAATTAAGCCAGCAATAGCGGTAAATCTGTTGCTCAGAATCATATACAGGATGGGGAAAAAACGGATCGTAGTCTGTATGTTTCGATTCACCAAACTTCCATACTGCTTTGTCAAGCCATAGCCACTGACAAAAAGGAACAACGCCACGCACACCTTGAAAACAATGGCCAATGACTGCGTAAGGCTCCCATACTCCGTTGAGTGCAGGAATAAATGATGCCAAAGCATGAATAGGATGGCTATTCCCTTGACTCCTGTCGTATCGGATTTACTCAGTTCCATCAAATAATCCCACAAATCCTCTCCACGTCACTCTCCGACAAATCATAGTACATCGGCAGTCTCACCAGACAATCCGCATAACGGTCGCATTCGGGTAACTGGCGACCATCGTGCTTGTCCTTGTAATAATCGCTACTATGTAAACTCAGATAATGGAATACGGCAAGGATATCGTTCTCTTTCAATTTCTTGATCAAAGCCGTACGCTCCTCCAGGCTATTGCAGACCAGATAGAACATATGGGCGTTATTGGTCGCATAATCCGGGATATCGGGCAGACGGAATCTCCCTTGCTCTGCCAATGGTTTCAACAGTTCATAGTACTTATTCCACAACTGCTTGCGTTTTGCCTGGATCTCGTCCAAAGACTCCAGTTGCGCCCAAAGAAAAGCGGCGATCACCTCACTCGGCAGGAACGACGAACCAATGTCGCACCAGCCATACTTGTTCACTTCGCCACGGAAGAATTCGGCCCGGTTGGTACCTTTCTCCCAGATGATTTCGGCACGGCGGATGAAACGGGCGTCGTTGATACCCAGCATGCCGCCTTCGCCCGAGATGATATTCTTCGTTTCGTGGAACGAGAAAGCGGAGAGATGACCGATTGTCCCCAAAGGTCTTCCCTTATAATAGGAGTCGATCGCTTGTGCAGCATCCTCAACGACAAGGAGATTATGTCTTTCCGCAATCTCCATGATGCGGTCCATATCACATGCCACGCCGGCATAATGGACAGGAACGATCACCTTTGTCCGAGGTGTTATCAAATCTTCGATCTTCTCTGCATCGATATTCGGATTGCATTCCATGCTATCGGCAAAGACGATCTTCGCTCCCTGGCGGACAAACGCCAGTGCGGAGGAGACGAAAGTATAACTGGGCACGATGACCTCGTCTCCCGGTTGAATATCGCACAAGATGGCGGCCATCTCAAGTGCATCAGTACAACTTGTCGTCAGCAGACACTTCTTGAAGCCGTACTTTTCTTCGAAGAACCGCTGGCAGCGCTTGGTAAACTCGCCATTGCCGCTCAGTTTTCCGTCATATACGGCCTGATACATATAGTGGGATTCCTTGCCGGTAAGATGCGGTTTATTGAAAGGGATACGCATAACTAAATGATTCTCAAATAAAAAACACAACAACGCCTATCATGATTACAACGATGGCACCTGCCTTTTTCCAGGAAATCCTTTCTTTGAAAAAAAACCAGGCCAAGGAGGGGACAAACAAATAACTCAAGGACTCGATAATGCTCACTTCCTTGACCTGCACACCTCTGCTCAAACAAAAGATATTAAGCAATAGAGACGCCCCCATGATGCCATAGCCACCAACCACCCACGGATTGAGATACTGCCGCCAAAAAGAGGGATACTCTTTCTTCGCACCTTGCTTGAGCAGCATCTGCGCTCCTGCGGCACAAAAGACAGAAAAGACAACCAGCAAATAATAAATCATGCTTTAGCAAACAAGACAATTCCCGAAATGATAATGAACGAGCCGATGACATTCGCCCAGGTAATCGATTCACCGAACAAAAGAGCAGAGATTAATAGGATGAAAACGAGACTCGTTCCCTTGAACATATATGCAGAAGATATCGGCATCCTTTTTATCACCTGCTGCCAAAGCAATGCATAAACACCCAATACAGCGATGGCACCTATGACCCAAAGGACATAGGGCCATGACATTGCCGCCTGTTTAGACGCCATTTTGGTACAAATGGATGTGCAGGCGTAAATGAAATTGATTCCTACAAGAGAAAGATATGTAAAAGGGATCTTCGTCATCGATTGACCGATCGACAGTGACAATTAAACATAATTACCGTTATACATATAATCGAGCAGTTCTTCCCTGGTCATATGCCCTATTCCAAGATAGTCGAGACTGTAATGTGATTCCTCATAGTAGTTCTTTCCGTGCATTCCTCCTCCAAGGACAATCATGGAATCTATAACAGGTGTGTCGACGCCAAATTTCAGTCCAAAGTCATGATACAATTTGCATCCGACGGGAATATCTTCCGTAAAATAGCGATGATCGATCGAGTTCGGACCGACATTCCCCTCATTGCAGGGCTTGTCAAGCGGAAATACGACATTATCCTTTCCATCAGCATCCAATCCCATATATTCCTGAGTCAAAATGCTCCTGCGGGAGAAAAACATCTCGTACGCATATTTGGGATAATCGATTCCGATCGCCTTCGCCAAATTGCATTCTTCCTGATAGAACAGGTATTGAATTTTGCAGATGGACGGACACAATCCATGGGAGTACATTGAATAAGAATCCGGTTCATTACCGTAAACCAAAGACCAGTTCTCCATGCTGGACACCCCCAGCAGGGATGCCGGAACATGAATGACAGGATTGACATTGGAGAAACCGATGTCAAGCATTGTATCCCCTTTCACAGGACCGTCTCCCTGCGTGACCGAATCCATACAGGGCAGATACTTCACAGATTCCATGAAATCGTCCATATCTGTCATGGGCAGGCAAGCGCCCCTCAATGAAATCGCCCTATATTTCACACCGACATGGTTGGTCCAGAAGCCGGACACTTTTTCGACCCTCGTACCATATGGAGCCGAACTCCATCCCCCGACTATCACATCCTTCCGACAATCCGCCTCTCGCATGAACCTGCGCAGTAAAAGACTGGCGTAATTGTCAGTAAAAGTATGAACGACCATCCCATCTTCCAACAGTGGGACTAAAGAACGGAGGTAGTATTCGTGTGACAATGCCGGGACTGCCAGAACAATCAGTTTGGCATCCTTGACAACTTTTGCCATATCCGTGCTGACCACGTCAAGAAAAGCCCTGCCGGAACGTTCGAATCCGTACAGGTTCCGCTGAATCCCATCCAACAGAATTCCTGTCTTTTCCAAATGGGAAAGCGATTTCTCGCTTCGGGAATAAAGCCTGACCTCACGACCGGCCAACTTACAATCCGCAGCCACCGTTTTTCCTACAGCCCCGCCTCCGAGGACAGCGATGGGGCAATCCTTCAAATAGCCCAGATCTCTCATACCATCCATTATTTTATTGGTTGACAAAGTGTTTCGACCTTGGATACGATCATGTCATTTCCTTGCTCATCCTCGATACTGAGCGTCTCATACACCAACGAAACAAAGTGGGAAACCGAATCTATGTCCGGAAGCAAACAACAGAACTCAGCCACCCGCTGCCTTATATCTCCCGAAGCCGGAATCACATCACCCACATGATGGTAATAAAAGGCGGAAAAAACACTCGGTAGAGATTTAATCTTTTCCATTCCTTCTAACTTTCCAATTTTCCCCGGTCTGGCAGAGACAGACAAGAGCAGACAATACTTTCCACCATAATCATACACTCCGGATGGATTCCCCTCGCGACTGTCAGACGCGCCGGTCAAGGCAAATTTCACGAAGGATTTCATACTGTCAAAACCCGTTGCCGCTTTCAAAACGATATCGAAGTCACTTCCAGGGAAGCGTAATCCGGGATCATACATATAGACCTCCCCGTTGTCATAAAACCCCTGCATAAAAACAGGGCCGAAAGACATCCCTAAAGACCTGATCATTTCAATGACCTTCTTCTCGGCTTGTTTCCGGTAGTCTTCAGCAAAACGGGAAGGCAATAGAGTCGCCATTTGCTGTTTGTCCAGATTGTCATCCTGTTTCCCAAGATATCTGTCTCCGATTTTGATCAAATAAGGTACCCCTCCTATTACGATGTACGCAAATGACATATCCTGAGCACCTTGCATATAACGCTCAATCAAATACCCTCCGTCTTTCGATTCACTCTTCGCGAATGCGATGGCTGCAGGTACTTCATCCTTGTCATGGCAAACAGTTTGTCCTCTGGATCCTCTGCTATCGGAAGGTTTGACCAAGACAGGGAAATCCGCCCTAATATTGTCTATATCATCCAAAGTGTACTCAGGAATCGTTCCTACTCCATGCGCCTTGCAATAGTCTTTAAACAATCGCTTGTTGGTCATGATTTCAAACTGCCGACGAGTTCCATAACAAGGGACGCCTAGTTTTGTGCATATTTCCAAATAATGGAACTGCACAGTATCTATGCAGAACGTCAAGACTCCATCGACTTTCTCCTGCCGGCACTTCTCAACCACGGCATCAATATCTCCCGTACTCAGCATCCAGTACTCATCCGCGATGAGTTTCGCAGGGGATTGTTCCACTGGAAGATAGTCGGTTACAATAGTATACACACCTAAATCCTTCGCAGCCCGGACAATCTTTTCATGGACACTGTTCCCTGCCAATACAAGCAGTTTCTTCCCTTGTAAACTATTCATTTTATCGCTCGACTGACTAAAATCGAAAAACCGTTTCCTATAGATTGATCTTTTCTCTGACGACAAAAAGTTGCCGTCCCTTCACCTGGTCGAAAATCTTTCCAATGTACAACCCCTGGATACCCATGACGAAAAGCAGCAATCCTCCTACAAACCATATGGAGAAAACCATCGTCGTAAAACCCGGCACCCTGATGATACCGGCCCATTTCGCAATCAAATTGTAAATCGCCAATAAAAAAGAGACGGCGGAAATGCCGAAACCGATACCGACAGCCATTCGCAAAGGCTTATTGCTGTTGGACACGATTACGTCAAAACTGAGTTTGAGCAATTTGTATAAGTTGTATGAACTCTTCCCTTCGGCACGTTCTGCATGTTCGACATCGATAGCCGTATCCCGGAACCCCAGATACTTTACCAAAGAAGGGAATGAGCGCGCACGCTCAGGCATAGAATTGAACTCCTCAATGACACATCGCTTGTATATTCCAAAATTGGCGATGGTTTTATCTGCATTCAGACCACTCAACCAATTGTACACCCAATGGAACAAAGTAGAAGACAATCTTTTAAAGAAACCATCTTTACGAGCCACACGCCGTGCGTAAACGATGTCGAACCCTTCGGCTGCCTTATTGTAAAGATTCGGAATCTCTTCGGGGCGGTCCTGCAAATCGCAATCCATTACAACCACCCATTCCCCCGTCGCATAATGCAATCCGGCAGTAATGGCATAATGCTGACCGAAGTTTCTGGAGAGATCAATCCCTTTTACCTTGGGATTGGCAGAGCACTGCTTCAAGATCTCCGCCCAGGAATTGTCCGGAGATGCATCATTCACCAGAATGATTTCGTAATTGTCCGTGATGGGGCAAACACTCCCAACAATCCGGCGAACCAACTCGGCGACCATCTTCTCGCCATGATAAACCGGAGAAACTATCGAGATATGAGGATTGATTTGCATAGACTAATCATTCTTTTTGACATACACCACGGTTCTAAGATCATCTCCCATATTCTGGGACATCTGCCGCATCTCCTTCCTCCCGTACTCCTCAGGGAATCCCCATCCCGCATTCCGGAAATGTCCGATCACCCCATCCTCTTCGTTCTTGAAAAAAACGAAAGCCTGAGGTGCTTCTTTTTCGAAAACCCGGTATTGCCACCAATGGTAAGGAAGCCTGCCGTCGATAAAGCCGCCAGCCAGAAAAACAGCCATCTGATTTTCACCAAAGGCCATGTACTTGTCGCCAGGTTTGCAGCCCGACGCTTTCAACGTATCCAACAAGTCACGATAATACTCTTGTTGATACTGGCTGATGAGCACTTTCTGAGGACGGGATGTGCCCACAATTCCATATTTTGCAGAACGAGGAGTATAGTAATAATGATAACGTTGGAAATTACCCAGCCAAACGTATCCAGCCATCAGCAGTACAACAAACAGCAAGTTCAACCGCTCATCCATCCCACTACTTAACAACGCAGACAGACAGACAAAAGCCATCAGCCAGAAAGGAACGAAAATGATAGCCTTATTCAGAATGGGTTGGTTCGTGCCAAAAACGCCGGCGAACGGGATGGCGATCAAAACCAAAACAAGATAGGTTTCCTTTGAAAGAAAAAACTGCTTCAAGCTGAATCCGGACTGAGCAAAGACCTTTGCCAAAACGATGGCTACAGGTATCAAGTACAAAAAACCTCGAAGCTCATAGACTTTTCTGACAACGAGCAGGACAGCACAAACAAGCAACACAACGATCCATTGGATCGTATCAGACACATGGACTCTTTTAAAAAGCAAAGTGAATAACCCAACGACCGGGACCAGCACAAGAAATACTTGGGCTACAGTTATCAGTATAACTGAAACAAGGCTTCCGGCATCGTGATTGGACATGGATTCTTGAGTAATCGTAGCGACAAACACTTTGCTTATCTCGGAGAACCAGACCTTCATGTCATGAATGAAGAGATGGCTGATGACAATGGCCGTCAATCCACCGAGAATGGCAGCCAGAAAATGCATCCACTCCTTATCCTCGACTTCAAGAAAGTATGCAATCATGAAGAGGATTACAATGCATACACCGGCGGGTGGATAATTCGTACAAGCAAACCATAACAGAAATCCCACGACGAAAGCACAGATACTTTTTACCGCCTTCTTCCCGGATGCGAACAAAACAAATAGGAACGATGCTGCGGAAAGAGCGATAATCAGTTCAAGACTATCGTAAGAAACAGTCGGCGTGGCAAAGGTAAAGGACATGGCTCCTGCCAGTATGACCATTGGATAAAATGACCATCGTGAAACCGACAAGTTCTTCTTTCTGGAAAGCCATTCATAAGATGTAACCGCAAACAATACGATGGCGATCACATTCAATATCACACGGATATAACGAAACACCATGATATTATCATCCGGGAAAGGGTAGGAAATTGCACGTACAATGGCATGGAAATCCGTCCCAATCCCTTCAATACTCTGATTACGAAGATAACCCAGTAAATAGTATCCTTCGTCACAGGAGATTCCATTCTGCAGTGTACTCAAGATAAGATACCATACGAGTATGACAGCCATCCACGCGACAGCGCCATACTTCATTGCCTGGTTCAGAAGTTTCTTCAATACCATGCTACTTCGGTTTTAATTACTTTAGCCGGAACACCCGCCGCCAGGCAATGGGCTGGGACATCGCGAGTAACGACACTCCCGGCAGCGATAATCGAGCCCTCACCGATTGTCACTCCTTTCAGAATAATCACATTCATGCCAACCCAAACATGGTCTTCAATAACAATAGGGGCGGAAAAAGACGGCTTCCCCGTAATCTCGCAATTATCTTTCAATGAACAAACCCCATGGTTATCAGAATCCCTCATTACCACTCTCTCCGAAATAACCACATGCTCCCCGACAGAGATGGATTCAAAACAATCTATCACACTGTCATGGTTCATATATCCGCTTCCCAGCGTCAATTTGGCTCCTGAATTCACATTGATCCGGCAGCCGGAATATGCATCAAAAGAACCCACCTCCAAGGAGGCATTCTCCGCAACAAACAACGAACCGGCCTGTTTGTTCAATACCATTCGGTCTTTATCCCAAGATCGATTGAAATGGAAATATTTCCCTATTGAAACACGAGCATGAGGATGGATGTAATACATGCACGGTTTAAACACAGTCAGTTTACTCTTCGTAAACGGAATTGTATAGAGTCCGCGTATAATCCTATCTAATAATCCACCCATAATCAAACAAACAATCGTTTCACTCCAGGAACATGTACCACAGCGATGGCAAGGCCGACTGTCAACACATATCTCCAGATGGACAATGCCCAATCCTGCCAGTCAAACCCAACCGCAACCATAACGCGATTGCCGAGGTGAGAAGCTATCTCGAAACAGTGGACGCACATAATTGCCAGTGAAATCAGGCCCAGATATGCAAACACTATTGAGACCGGCCTGAGGTACTTGTCCACCCACTTGGATATCCAGTAGATACAATAAGTACCGCCATAAGCTCCCAGCACATCCAGCGGATAGCACTTCCAGGTAAAAGTGTACATCTCCAGCCTGGAAATCAACATGGCAGCAATCCAGCATCCTATGCATAGAAGATTCAGCCACAACGGGAAGGGATGCTCCTTGACCCACCAGCCAATGGTCACGAACGGCAAGGCTGTCAAGCCCAGGGCAATGCACCAAATAGAATAAGGGAAAACCTTATGCAACATGATGGTCCCAAACGCGAGAATCAATGATACCGGGATGGCCCATCGGTTCAATCGCGACAAAGGAATCAGCAAAGATTTCGCCACGAATAAAGCCAACAGGAACCAGATCACGCCTATCGTCAATTTCCCCCAGGGAGTCACAGGGCCATCTACATCCGCCCAGAATAAAGACAATGACTCCCGAATTACAGGATTCCAGCCTTCATGCTTGGCGAACACCATCAACACGGCCCATGCGACTATAGCGAACTGAGTAAAGACGAAAGGTGGAATCAAGCGCCTGGAGAAGTGCTTAACGTGGTTCAACGAAGTCGACCCGTCCACATAAGCCTTGGAGAAATAACCCGCGACTATAAAGAACAAAGGCATATGAAATGACAAAATGAACTGCGACAACCAAGGATGATTCCATCCAAAGAAATGCCCAGTCATCACCAGCAAAATGCCGATGCCTTTCATGATGTCAAAGGTTGCGTCGCGTTGTTGCATGGAATTATCTTATCTTCTCCTCGGTGAAAGCAAACTTGGGCGTAATATCTCCTGGCTCTTTACCCATGTACGACCCAATCGCATAAGCCTTGTTACTTAATGTAAAAGTAAGAACATCCATTGCACGAAGGAAAGAACGTGTCCTATTTTCCACAACAAAAATGTCCAACGCATAATTACCCCAATTCAAAAAATTCGCCGGTATTATGCAAGTCTGGACATATTCACCCTTATCATGATAATAATCATAGCAACGTCCAGCACCACTAAAGGAAAAAACCCTATTCCCTTGTTCATTTTTCAAATACAACGTAAGGTGCAATTGCTCAATGGGATTATCCAAGCGATAACGAATCACAAGTTCTAATTCATCCGTCATTGACATCACCTCGTCATATGATGCACCCCGCTTGCGGATTCCCATCTCTATCATCTCAAAACCGTTCCCCGTCAATTCCTTGTCTTTATCAAAGGACTTGTGGTTCAATAGAACGTTATCCCCAGCCAAATAATGGGAAACAATCGTGTTGATGTCGCCCTGCTCACGGACCATTCCGTTTTCGAGAAAGATTCCCGTATTGCACAGGCTTCTAATCGACGTCATGTTATGGCTCACGAAAAGCACTGTCCGGCCTTCTCCCCGGCTGACATCCTGCATCTTGCCAATCGCTTTCTTCTGAAACTCGGCATCACCCACGGCCAGGACTTCGTCAACGACCAGAATCTCCGGTTCCAAATGAGCGGCAACTGCGAAACCAAGACGAACTGTCATACCTGACGAGTATCGCTTAACCGGAGTATCTATATAACGTTCACAGCCGGAGAAAGCAACGATTTCATCTAACTTGTTAGCCACATCGTGCTTCGTCATTCCCATAATAGCGCCATTCATGAATATGTTTTCCCGACCTGTCATCTCAGGATGAAAACCTGTCCCCACTTCAAGCAGAGATCCAATCCTTCCTTTGGCACATATCGTTCCCACCGTTGGCCCTGTGACTCTCGACAAAAGCTTAAGGAGCGTACTCTTCCCTGCCCCGTTTTTCCCGATGATGCCGACAACATCTCCTTGTTCAACCTTAAAATCGATATCCCTCAAAGCCCAAACGTATTCACTTGATCCCAGCAAAGACCGATCGTTAACCTCTCCGATCTTCAGGTAAGGATCTTCTTTCTTCAAAACTGCTGTCTGCCACCAACGATTTAAATCATGTGAGAGTGTTCTAGTGGAAACAAGCCCTAACCTATATTGTTTACCGACGTGGTTGAACTCAATTGCTGCTGACATAATTAATAAAGTGATTTCTATTCAACTCAACAAAACTTGAGACGAGCATCTCAATAGTGGAATAACCCCAAAAACAATAAAATATCTTTGATTAATAATTTTGTAGTACTTGCATTTCTAAAAATAATCGCCCAATCAATTTCCGATCTTGATAATACATCAATATTTTGAACATAGAGTCCATGTAAATATTTTCTCAAGTTAGGTTGTTGATACCGTTTCTCAGACAACATTCTATCCAATTGATGCGCAAGCCAGCGATTGTCCGATTTGAACCTATTCTCTGCTTCTTTACTCCTATTCATTAAAGACGAATCATTATTCGTCACATAACAGTACAAAACATTCGGGATTTCTACTGTCTCTCCCGCAAAATGGAACAAGGAGCATACGAACAATCTGTCTTCACCATATAATAAATGTTCGTCAAAACGAATATGATTATCCTCTATTAATGATCTTTTAACACATTGAACATATACAGAGCCAAATACAATGCCGTCGGGATTCAAACAATTAGCTTCCATGCACTGGTATCCATGTCTATAGACATGAAAACGCTTCGAGGTATCTGGAAATGCACCTTCCGAAGAAACGGTTGCTCCCGCGAAATACACCAACTCACATCTGGCATTAGCAGTAATCCTTTCATTCAAAACCGAGAGCGCATCGTCAACAAAAAAGAAATCGTCCGAGTCAACAAACAGTACATAACTACCAGAAGCTTCATCTAACCCTTTATTCCGAGCGACGGAAGGGCCTGAATTCAACTGGCTGAAACGCCGAATACGTGAATCCCTTGAAGAATACTCTCCAAGTATCGTCCAACTTGAATCACTTGAGCCGTCGTCCACACAAATCACTTCAAAATCATGATAATCCTGTTTTAAAACAGACTCCAAACATCTCTTCAATGTCTGTGATGCATTAAAAACGGGGACGATGATTGAGAAGAAAGGAGGTAAAACACAAGTATCCATAACCGACATCAATGTTTTCCGCCCAAAATGACATCTATTATATTCTCACATGCACTTTTCCCATTCGGCGCTGTTAGAAATTGCTCCTTGAACGATAATCTCTCTTTCTCCAATGGATCAATTCCTTCGATAACGGATTTAACGAATGCTTCAATATCTGCACATGACTTCCCTTTATAATGAAGGTCGAAAGCTTTTTTGGCAACTTCATTCAAATTATCCGCATGGTGATTGTCGCGTGTTACATACATTACAGGCTTATCCATATACAGATACTCGATGGTAAAAGACCCACAATCATGAATCATTGCATCGGAATACTTGAACAGCGCAAGGTAGTCCTGGCCCTTTTCGATATGGCTATAACCCGGCAAATCCCATGCACGGTAATACTCTTCCGTTTTCTGTTTTCCCCAAAGAGTTAGTAAATTCGGATATAGACGAGGGTGGGGCTTGAAGACAAAATACACTCGATCTTTATACGCATCTCGAAGCCTTAGCATGAATTCGTGATAATCCAGGAATGTCGAATAACCAATCCCCTCCATATGAATATCTCCGATTGTATGATGAGGAGCGTAAATAATCCTCTTTCGGTTGTCCATATTAGGCCAAGCATCCCTCCATTCCGATTTAGGGAGCATCAGTTCATCCATAAACGGCAAACCTGTCACCGAATAATTAATTCCGTGCAATCGATTCACTTTTGCCCACTCCTTTCGACAAGATTCCGTATCAATGAATTGACGCCATGCCAATAAACAGACTCTTGGATTGACAAGCCACCCCTCTGTAATCGTACTTAAAAAATACGGGATATATATAGTAGGTGTCTTTATATTAGCATTAATTTGATGCAATGGATAGATACTGTCGGAATATGGTTTCTGATGGGCTATTATATCAATATCCAACTGCTGGGTAATGGTTTTCTCAGGAGAAAGAAAAACAAAACTATAGTTGTGTTCCTTGCAATACTCAGCCACCTTTTGTTCTGATCCAGGGATCTCCATACATGGAACAATACCCAGAATTGGCTCAAAACGAGGATGACTCGACATCGCCTTGTAAAGCATCTCGGTCTTCCATTGGGACATCTCCTGCAAAACAAATAGAAAACGAATCTTTTCTCGTCTACGAATACGAATCATCTTCACATTCAGCCAAAGATGATAACCCAACCACTTTATGACCTGGAAAGAAGAATTCATTTCAAACTGATTTGCCACTTCTTATAAAAGAATGCAATACACCCTGTAATTACGGCACAAACGACAATGAACAGGTAAGGGTTCGAGCAAATCCAGTCTACACCAGCCAATTTCCGAATAGAAATCATCGGCAAACGTTGATAAATATAAATAGGGAACAAACACCTTCCCGCCCATCGGAGGAATTGATTACCAATGGATAGTTTAAGCGTAATATGGACAACCAACAGAGAGAAAAAAATACTCTTGATATTAAATGTGGCACCGTGAAAACCTGGTATCCACCGCTGAAAATGCAGGAAGAGAACAAGGGCAAGGAGCAGCGCCAGAATAAGAAAATAATTGTCTTTACTTAAAGCAATATGCTTCTTTTTCATGAAGAAGGAATATAACATGCCGACAGGGTAGCACATAATAGTTGTGTACCAGTGCCCTTCCTCATGTCTGACAAAGGCTAACGAAACATAGCCAACGAAAACCAACAGCGTCGTGAACAAAACAAATAGTGTCTCATCGGAGGAGAATGTTATTCGGCCAATCCATGAGCAGAGATAACAATATAGAATGACGAAAATATACCAGTTACTATTCCCAATGGAGTCCCACCCGATGAAAGATAAGCCAATCTGCCGGGGATTCATTCTAATTCCCAAGATAAGGTTCAGACATATGAAAGACAAGACGGCAACATCAAAATTCAACAAGGTGGTCAGAATTCTTCGTCGAGGGAAATCCCGTGTATATGTTTCCCCTTTATTCTTGAATGACTCCATTACACCGTATCCAGAGTAAAACAAGAACATAACAACGATTAATTGTCCTAATTCCATATCGACCCTAAGGCCAACGATATCCCAAAGGCCTTCAGGGTGAAAACCTGCAAGCAACACTTCATCGATGCTGTGGCGCAAAAACACCAAAAGGATGAAAATACCCTTAATCGAATCCGTCTGTTTTTTTTCCAAATAATCAAGATTGAGCCCCTTCCTGTTAATTCTAATCCCAGCAAGGCACAATAAACAAATGATCAGATGAAATAAAAACACGAACCAATGACGCTATTTGAAACAATACCCCCCACTCACCTCAATAATACTTCCATTCACAAACGCATTATTGATGCAGAACCGCACGGCATCCGCAATCTCCTTCGGATCCGCAAAACGCTTGATGGCCGTTTTGTTGTAAATATTATTCCGGATTTCCTGCGGCTTGTTCTTCTGCCATTCCGTTTCTACGAAGCCAGGGGCAATGGCATTGACGGTCGTCCCCGTATCCTCAAAGAACTTCACCAGATTCTTGGCCAACGCCAGAACAGCTGCCTTCGTCACACCATAGGAAAGAGAGACACTGTGGGGCAGAATTCCCATCAGCGATCCTGTGAACACAATCCTGGAGCCATAAGGGATATAATCATACAAGTCCCTGATCAGATATACATTGCTGTTGACGTTCATCTGCATCACCCGTTCCCAATCATCTTCCTCAATCTCTTTCAGACCTTTCCTCAGGGTCATGCCGGCATTGCAGACAATGCAGTCAATATGCTCATTCTCCCGCATCTTCAAGGCAAAATCATGCATTTCCTGCTTGCTGGTCTGATCCACCCACAGAATCTCGAAAGCATCGCTGACCTTACTCAACCGTTCTTTGCAAGGCTGGACGGACTCCTCGTCATAAGCATAAGTAACCGTCACATGGTAGCCCTCCTGCAGCAGCATCTCCGCCGTTGCAAGACCAATTCCACGGGTCGCGCCCGTCACAATTGCATTCTTCATTTTACGACATCCGGATTAGGCTGATGGTCGATCTGACTCATCGTAACATGATACCGCTCGAGAACCGTCTTCTTGATCTCGGTCGTTGATGCTCCTTCCCCACGAGGGAAGTAGAAGACGGAAACCCCCATCTCTTTCAGGTAGTCATACTTCCCCACCCAATCATCGCCGACGACGAACACGTCGATATTAAGCTTCTTGACAATCTCGGTATGGTCCAATGACTTCTGCGGGATCACGATATCCGGATACTTGAGCGCCTTGATGATGGCAATCCGCTCCTCGAACGGAATGATGGGCGGATTCTTATAACTGGCGACCAACTCATCGGTGCTCACCCCGACGATCAGCGTGTCACCCAGTCCACGGGCGTACTCAATCATCTTGAGATGATTGGAGTGGAACATGTCGAAGGTTCCGGAGGTATATACCACAACTCTATTATTGTACATGACTTCTACTGTATTATGAAAAGCCTTTTTATCAATCTTCCTACCCTTCGGCAATTGCGTCGGTATTGATACTGAAGATAATAAGGAAGTCCCACCTCCTTCATGGCTCGACGTTTCATTGCAGAAAGGGCCTCTGGATCAACCGCATTAAACCTTATCATGTGGGCATAAATCATATAAACCCGATTGAGAACATCTTGTTTCGATGCCTGAGATAACTCCTTTCCAACTGTCGGCAGCGAATGAATGGCCGAGTGAATTTTGATGACCGCGTCAAAACTTGTCTGATATGCAGGACAATACCGTTTCTGCAGATTCCCCATGGCGCTTTCTTCCCGCATCTTGTACTTATATACTGGCGCAGTATTGAAGTGAGTCCGACCATTTGATGCACATGCATATTGGACGAGGAAAAGAGTATCTTCCTTTATTTTTATAGACGTATCAAATCTAAGATGATGACTCCGAATGACACTGGAACGAAACATCCACATCCACATGTACCCCAAATAAGAATAATATTTGGGACGATCGTTAGACACGATAAGTAACGTTTCCTCTTTAGACAATGTGGTCGTTACGCGTTCATCTACAGCCTCAAGCAGTTCACCTTTTGATCCAAACCGTTCGTATCCACCTCCTACAATATCCACATCATCACATATGCCATCAACTAAAGTCTGTAGGCCTCCAGGAAGGAGTTCGTCATCGGAATCGACAAAATAGATCCACTCTCCGCGGGCATTATCCAATCCTAAGTTTCTAGCCGAACTAACTCCTCCATTTCCTTTATGGAAAACCCTGATTCGATTATCCTTCTTAGCATATTCATCACAAATCGTCCCACTGCCATCTTTGCTTCCATCGTCAACCAAAATCAGTTCAAAATTTGTAAAACTTTGACTCAATACACTATCAATGCAGCATGAAATGTATTGTTCAGTATTATAGACTGGAATAATGACGGAAATCAAAGTACTCATCGAAAACTCCTCTCAAAGATTAAATCAGAGTGATATAATAAGCATACACTTTTCTCTTAATCTTACTTATCCTACTATTTGTTTCGAATAATCTCCTTATCAAATTCCTCCGTGAATAACCGGTCAATTCCATTAAAGTTGAGAAGTATTCTTTGAATAGATTACGATCGGTCACGAGAAGGCGTTGCATATACCGATATGCTAAAGACTCGTCAATTGGGTAACCATGACTTTGTATAATCCTTTGTGACCTAAAAAAAACAGATGCCCGTATTGCTAATTCTCCTTCTTTCTGGCAAAATGAGGATGTCAATGATCCCTCTCGTTCTGTTACCACATAAAAACAGTTATCTCTTACCGCTATTGTATCTGCCTCGCATCCAACTAAAGCTGAAAACAATACGTCATTGGAATACCTCGTTTCTTCGAACCGTATATTCTTCTCAACTACCAGAGATCTTTTTATTATTTTGCTCCAGGGCGAATGCCACCGTGTTCGAAGCTCCATTTCGTTTCCTGTCTCGAAGTATTCGTCAATATAATGATTATAGATGCTTCCCCCTCGAGTAGATGTCCTATTAAGGTCTTCACTAAAAACAAACTTCGGTCGATAAAAAACGATATCTTCAGAAGCGTTGATTACTTCATCAAACACCTCAGTAATTGAAGGAAGGAGAAGATCATCAGAGTCTAAAAACAGTAACCATTTCCCCGCAGCTTGCTCCAATCCGACATTTCTGGCATAACCTGCCCCTTTCCCTTCTTTAGTGAGAACCACCGTCACATCATTTCGATCGGTCCCCGGGAAATGATCAAAATCAACAATTTTCGGATTACTGTTATCATCTACAACGATTATTTGAGTGTCTGCTCGTTTCGGGATAGAATTCAGACAACGTCGGAGTAAATCAGGACAGTCTCGATGAGGTATTATTATAGAGAAAGAACTAGGCATTATTTGTAATCAAACACTTTTTTCGCCAACTGATACCATGCTTTCGCACAACGGTTGGACTCTTGATAATAAAGATATTCGAAGTCATGCGATACACTATTGCGGAAAAATAAAAAGAACTCATATTACTTGAGGAGATTATAGTATAGCCTCAATTATCCGAATAAATACATCATCTTACTATTCCTTTCAAATAAGACCCAAGTAGTTTTTTCGCGATGCGAAAGCCCCCTCTATGACCTTCCGTCAAATAATACGATTTCAAGCAAATGCCAATTGGTCTCATCAATCTATTCAGAGAATGATCTACATGTAAACACTCCTTTATCCGGAAATAGACATCCTCTTTTAAATCATTATCTTCAAGATTGTTGGCTAATAACTCACTCCTAATCAAGACCCCTCTCAACCTTTTAGTTTTCGCTGAAAGAGGAGCAAACACCCCAGAATCTGTCCTACGATAAACTGCACCGATGAAAGGAAAACAATACCCTGGACCGTGGCTTAACAATAAGTAGTTCAAGTGTTCATCACATCTATACTTATATCTTTGCAGTTCTCCCATAACATCCCAATCCGCCCTATACATCAATGTCACAGTCTTCGTAATCCACGTTTTCAAGTTATCCGAACGTGAAAATGCGAATCCATTGGGATGGCGCTCGAACAAGGCATGAACATAATCATCTTCCCAAGAATCACACTCTTGATTATAAATCCGATATCGATGGCAACACAAACTGTAGTCTTTGTGTTCATCCAAAAAATCGACTTGGGTTTGAAGTTTCGATGGGTCAGTCCAATAATCATCCCCCTCACACAATGCGATATATTTAGCATTATCCCGCCAGCGAGAAATATAAGGATACTTGCTCTTTCCTTGGCTATAATGATTCTCCTTCAACAGGGTGACAACGAAATAACAGTTTTTATTAACTTTGTGCTGGGCATACAAAACAATCCCATAGTCCGTTTCTTCTCGATAGGCAACCGCAGAGTCATCAATACTAAAAAACTCACAGAGATAATCCTGAAGGATCTGAGGTTCATTATCAGTAGAAGCATCATCAACAATCGTATAGATCACAGGAAAATCTGTTCGCTGCGCGACAAAACCATTCAAGGTATCCAGAATGTAAGATGCCTGATTATAGGTGAAGCATTGTGTGCAAACTGTATATTTATAAGTTTTTCCCATTAAGAATGGTCAACAACTGATTCGATCCAAATCAATTCTGCAAATAATCATGTCCTCCCCATAATCGTCAACGACTCTCAAAACCTCATATACTCTTTGCACGGTGTCTTTGATTGACTGCACGGAATCGGCGGTCATGTGGATTCGACAAAGAATCTGTGAAAAATCGGCCGTTTTCGACAATGTGTCACCCTCAAAGTGAAACTGGTGGATATGAATCACCTGATCAAAAGATCTGATTTTATCCAAGCCAGTGACAGTCTTTATGGTCCCGTTCTTAAGAAGAACCGGTAATTCAAAGCCGAATTTTTTAAAACGAGGATTCTCGATCCGTGTGATAAGACCGTCATCCCCCATCGTCCCAGTCATGGAATAGCCAATCAGCATGTTCAAGACATTCGATTCAGTTATCGCCTCACAAATATGGTACGTCATCGTTCCGTCTAACCGGTAGGTTGGATCGAATGGTATTACATCATTGCCGATAACGAAAGATTGGAAAGCAATCAATCCATTCTTGATACCCAGATTCTGGATGAGTCGCCTGAACTTATCCAGATTGTACTTCAGGAAAACATCCAAGTGCTTGGAAGGATAGAAATAACCTATCGGCAACTGAGTGATATCGGTTCCAAAATGATGCATGTACCGGTCGCACATGGCAGACACATCGGCAATGCCGTTGTGGACCGTGAAATAAACCATCGTTTCGTCTGCGACTATATACTGCTCAATTACGACAGTCTTGTTATCCGAAGCCGCCAATGCTTTTTGATAAGCCGGCTCGAATTCTTCCTCACAATGGCAGACGGTGATACCTTTTGAACCGCCATTATCAGCAGGTTTGACAATAACCGGAAACTCTATCTTTTCGCCATATCGATATGCTCTGGGGACCGTCACACCACTATCTATGCAGGCTTGCTTGAACAATACTTTGTCAAGAATACGGTTCAATTGTGCCCCTTCCGCATAAAAAGGTCTACCCAAAGCGGCACAAAGCTTCTGTGCACAGAGAATCCTTCGTTCGCTGAATCCTGCCATTACCCCGGTCACACCACAGTTCTCGCACTGTGTTTTCAGTGCCTCAATGTCCGACCAGCTGATATCCCATGCCTCATCCGCCACATACTTTGCAGGAGCATCGGTCCAATCCTCGTGATTATCGGTGACAATCACATAAAGGCCCATTCTCCGAGCTTCTTCAACAATCTCGATTTCAGTGGAATACGCTCCTAAAACAAGTAGTTTTCTTTTCATTATCGCACTCTCTAAACAACTCATTTTCCGAATTACCGACTCCATAAAAATCACGAGTGAATCATTTCTATTATTCTATCCATGTCACTATATCCATATCGCTGATCAATGGGAAGGAACACGGTTTTATCCGCCAGTTCATATTCCCAATCGCCATACTGACACCATTCAAACACATTGGGCCAATAAGTCGCAACGTAGATACAATTATCGATCAGTTTCTTTTTCAGAGAAGAATCGTCTGTCAAATATGGATACACCATAGGAACAGCATTGTCGTCCAGGACTAATTGCATTCGGTTGGATTCATTCAGCACGCAATCCAGATACTGATAATTCGCTCTCCTTTTTCTCTTGCCACCCTCATAATCAATTCCGGATAAAAGAACATCTGTCGCAGTGGACATCTGCTTAATCTCCTGCCCTACAAGACTATCGTCATTATCACGAAAATCCTGATACCCTTTCTCCGCACCGAGGTCAAGACGTTTAAGCAAGTGAGACATTCTCTGGAAGGAGCAGTCCCGATCAAATGACTGTGACAAAGATTTATCTGTATAAAGATATGCGCCATCTGCCACGCCAAAAAACTTCCTGGCCGAATAGAACGTATCTATATTCCCTATTGGCATATCGTAAAAAGCTTGAGCATTATCTACGATCAACCGCTGTCCATAACAGGAGGACAATCTCCTGGCACATCCCTGTTTCAAGCCAAAGTAGTTCGTGTACAAAAAAACCTCGTCAGGTTTAAGATCTGGAAGAATTACTGGCTCCAGCTGTTTATCAATGCGGTAAAACTCATAATCCAAACCTAACTTACGAATTGGCTCCAATATTACTTCACACGTATAATAAGGAACATATACCTTTCGATAATTCCTTACTCGAAGTATATACTCGAAGCAATTACGTGCTGTATTCAATCGGATAGCATGATCATGGTAATGCCGACCCTTTTGTACTTCAAGTTCGAAATATCCTCCAATCGCCCGCACTACTGCACAACAATGTTAAGCCATTCTCTCTGATGGGTAATGGCGTATTCCATATCTTCCGAAGTCCTGAATCTTAAGACGAGCGAACCAATGGCGTTGTTAGCCCCCTCAAACGATTCCACTTTACTACCTTTTTGAACCCAAAGGTCTTCTTCTATAATGTCCGCATGGATATCTTTGTTAATCTCCAAACGATCAAAGATGCCACCTTGAGCAGTATGAAGAATAACCTCTGCCCAGTGCCCCTTATAGGGTTTCTGGTCGATCGGTATTATCGGATCTCCTACAACGGCGCGAGTAATCGCTGCGATCAAATCCACCCCCGTAGCATAGCGGAGCATTTCACATAAGCGATTTCCTCCCCCACGAGGTGTCAATTCCATGATGTACGGCCGTCCGTCGAGTCCAATGCGTGTTTCTACATTATATACGACTGTCTTGAGACCAAGCAAAGTAATCAAACGCTGAATCTCATTGGACAAATAGTCTTCTTGATCTTTTGTAAAAGTCGATGGCCAGGTATATGCCGAGGGTGTAAATGGATTAGGCGCATCCTGATCAAAACGCTGGGCATTGAAACTCACGAAAACAAGCTTTCCATCAATGGACATACAATCCGTATCGGAAGAACAACCCTGTTTCTCTATAAACTCCTCGACTATAACATGACTAGAAATAGAATGTTGCATCGCGTATTCCAAAGCCGCTTCCAGTTGTTCCTCCTGATCGACACGGGTTACACCCTTCGAACCTGCAGAATCTGTGGGTTTGACTATCACAGGATACTTGAGCCCAGATATACCCTTCAGCGCATCGGCGACAGACGAGAAACCTTTTGCTTTTGGAACATTGAACCCGTTTTCAGCAAGAAATGCCCGAAATCTGTCCTTATTCTGAAGGATACAGACCGATTCAAAAGGGCCAAATGACGGCAGTCCCAACTTTTCCTGGACATAAGCCGCTGAAACCACGCCTGGGTCCACCCCAAAAGACATAATGCCATCGATCTGCATCTCCTGGGCAACCTTGAGAACTGCGTCCTTATCAACAATGCTTACATTCACGTATTCATCAGAATACTTATGAGCGATATTATCAGGAAGATAATCAGCCGTTATCACGTAATACCCCACCTTATGCGCAGCCTCAATGACCGGCAACAAATATCGGATTCCCCCGAGGAGCATCAGTCGTTTCTGTCGCATTATCCTATAATACAGTCCAAAACCCTACTGACATCTTCATCACTTAACGTGTGGTGCATCGGCAGACAAATTACTCTATCCGCCATCTTATGCGCCTGCGGAAGATTCTCCGGCGCAGCGCTGGGCAAACCCCGATAAGTGCTGAAGGAACTAATCAATGGATAGAAATACCGACGTCCGAGAACACCATTCTCCTTCATCTTGAAGTATAACTCATCCCGGGTCATGCCATATACTTCCGCATCGACAAAAATCGGGAAATATGAGTAGTTGTGCCGCACACCGGGCATGTCATCGAAGAACGTAATCCCAGGGACATCCCGCAATGCTTCCCGATACTTGATTGCCACTTGATGGCGAGCCTCAATGGCCGCATCAACCTGCTTGAGATTCAACAGACCATAGGCCGAACGCACCTCATCCATCTTGCTGTTGATTCCAGGACCGACGACCTCCGTCTCCCCGGCAAAGCCGAAGTTTTTCAGGTAATCGATCCGTTTCTTCGTTTCCGCATCATGCATAACCATGGCTCCCCCTTCAATGGTATTGAACACCTTCGTAGCATGGAAACTGAGCGTAGAAAGATCGCCGGCATTCAACACACTCTCCCCATTCACTTCCACCCCAAATGCGTGTGCCGCATCATAGATCACCTTCAGTCCATATTTGTCGGCAATCTCCTGTATCCGCTTCGTATCGCAAGGTTTTCCATACACATGCACCGGCATAATGGCACTGGTCTTCGGTGTAATGGCCGCTTCAATCTTGTCAGGATCGATGTTTCCCGTAGCAGGATCGATATCGACAAACACCGGCTTGCAATTGTTCCACCAGATGGAATGCGTCGTTGCCACGAAACTATAGGGCGTCGTAATCACCTCACCCGTAATCCGAAGCGCCTGCAAAGCGGTAAGCAACGGAAGCGTCCCGTTCGTGAATAAACTGATATACGGAACCTTCAAATACTCGCACAACGCAGCCTCCAACCGCTTGTGAAAGGATCCGTTATTGGTAATCCACTTGCTGTCCCATATTTCCTGTAGGACTCTATTAAACTCCTCCAACGCGGGAAGAAGCGGCGAAGTAACCGTGATATGATTCATTATCTGTGGATGCCAATGAGTTCGAGACTCTTCTCCGGAGTTCCATACGACTCCCAGTATGCTCTGGCGCCTCGTTCAAGTTGCTTTCTATAGTCTGGATTGTCCAAAATATAAGTGATAGCAGCCTTCATGCTCTCTATATTATCTTCGACAAAGTGGATATTGACCCCATGCATAAGCGGAGCGGGCAAGTCATTAGAAAGAGGAGTAGAGATAATCGCCTTACCAAGCGCAAGATATTCTCCCAGTTTCCAGCCATGGCAATCCCAAAAAGCTGGAGTGTTGAAAACCAATGCCGATTGTTTCGTTTTCTTCAACCACGTTTTATAAGGATAGCTGGTTCCCGAAATACAATCTTCAAAAAGATCAATAGAAGATCTTCCTTTCTGAGGGACAAAACCACCCTCAAAACGAAGGCCTTCCACCTCCTTGCATGCCCGGATAAAAGATGCCCGACGTCCATTCACAAGAAGGTCGTTCTGATTGTATTCATCATTGTACCACAATGTGCTGCAAAAGAAAACATAATCCGATTTGCCGGAGTCAGGAATCAAGTCCGAATATGATGGACGGTTCAATAACCTCTTATAATTACCCAAAAAAGTCCGTAACTTATGGTCATGGACATACAGAGAATAAAAGAATGCATTAGAAAGAGCCGCTAATACTGTTCCTCCTGCCTCCCAAACTCTTACCCCGAAAGAAGGAACTAGTGATACAAGTTTCTCTCTTCCTGGGGTCTTATTGAAATTGGCATTGACGGAAGCATACACGTCGCACCATGCATAAATCTCCTCATTAATTTGATAAGAGTCATTCCCATTTATAAAATACTTCCGCACCGGAAAACCTCGCTGTTCAATCGTGAACAACAATCCCCTGGTTTTTTGAGAATCAATCGACAGTTCTTGAAAGGGGCGGCAATCAAACTGGACGGAGACTCTCCCTAGAACGCGTCTCAATGCATAAATATAAAAACTGGAATATGCAATATGGTTAAAGGGATTGATCTTTGCTCGAATTGTCATAACAAATTAAACGCCGAATCCACAAAACGCTAGTACACTTTATTGAACACCATGATTCCGACACCCAATACCAGGCACACAAAGGGCGGACCAATTCTAATATCGAATCTCATCATACGGGGCCCCCATTGACAACGCGGCTGTTTTTGCGAAATTACTGCGATACATCTTTCCTGAAAAAGCCATATACACATGCTCCGCCTGCGAAATCAAAAGGAAATCAACAAACATCTTCTCATATACATCTGCTCCTTGAGAATAGCCGATATGGCCAATCTTTCCAGGCGCAACATATACGAAAGGATATTGAATAACTTTATCAATAAAAGTCTGACTATCAGATGTTACAAGTATTTTCTTCTTCTCTTTTTGATACAACTGGAGCACAACTGACAAAGTCTTATCCAGCAGCATCTTCTTTTCTTCTTCTGATAATACATCCCCTTTGCAATCTTTAAAATCGCCCATTAACTGCATAAATCGGAAAGAAAGAGAAATATAGCCCTCCGTACCCAGTTTGGCTCTGTGAGTATCAAGGACTTTATCTAAAGAAGGGGAGGGTTTAAAGAGTTCATGAAAAAGTTCATTAAAATGATAACTCAGATGATACTTGTTATTGATATCCCTAATATAATCAGAATTAGTGAAAAGATGATGTTGCCTTCTTTTGCAAATTCTAAGAAACCTTAAACTATGATATCCTATTTCATGGCATAAAAAGAACACAGGATTCGCATATAACAAGTTCATCGATTTCTCTCCGGCCTGCAAACGCCAATCATAGTAATTAGGGACAAGATAATCATTCAATTCAAAAGGACTGATATGCTCAATCCTGAATGGGACACCTATCGCCTTAGCATATGCGTAACAAGAAATTATTCCCCTCAGCCTATCCGCAAAACCACTAGTCGCTGTCCTGCTATCTAAACTAGAGATAACAAGGACGGGGACTGTTTCTATTTTTAGACGGAAAAAATACTCTTTTCTAATTAATACAAATTCATCATTGAAATTTTGCGAAAACAGTTTTCTTCTAATGTCAGCTAATACACCCATACGCTTTTACACCGTATCCATAAAACTCTTCTGCACCTTGTTGAACACCACGATTCCAACACTCAGCAGCAGGCACATAAACACAAAACTATAAATCAGCCACCGCCAGCCGACAAAAGAACCGCACCCCAAGAATCCATACTTGAAGGTCTCGATGATAGGAGTCACAGGGTTCAGGCACATGAAAGTATGAACCGGGACACCCATGAAACGCATACTTCCCGTCTGGCTTAAAGGATATACAATAGGAGTCGCATACATCCACAACTGGACAAGGAAAGAAAGGAGTACCTGCAGGTCACGGTATTTGGTGGTCAGGGATGAGAAAATGGTGCCGAAGCCCAGGGCGAGACCGGCGAGGAGCACAATCAAGACCGGAAACAGAAGCACATACCAGGTGAGGTGGGCCGTGCAGGTCGGATCAACGAACGTATAGACAATGTACACGACGACAAAGAACCCGAACTGGATTGCCAGTCGCAAAAGGTTGCTGGTCACCGTTGCAATCGGCATGACCAACCGCGGGAAAAAGACCTTTCCGAAGATACCGGCATTGGCTACAAACGTATTCGAAGTTTTGGTCAGACACTCGGCAAAGTAGTTCCACATACACGTACCTGCCAGATAAAACAAAGGCCTGGGCACTCCATCTGTTGGAATTCCCGCGATTCCGCCAAACACAATCATGTACATAATGACTGTGAGAGCAGGCTGGATAACAAACCAAGCCGGACCCAGGATCGTTTGCTTGTACTGGGTGATGATATTGCGCTTGACGAACAAGGAACATAGATCCCTGTAGTCCCATAACTCCTTGAAATCCACCGAGAAGAGCTTGTCCTTCGGTTTGATGACGATGTCCCATTTTTCCTCCTGCGGGGAGGTTGTCGCTTCTGCCATATCTCTAATGCGATCTTTTGTGCTTGAACAAAATGTTACCTACTGTCCCCCAGAAATACCGCCAGTCGGTGGCGAAGGGACGCTTGTGATAGGCTTCAATATATCGTTTTTCCGAGGCCTGGACGTCCTCCAGGGTCTCGGGTGTCTTTTCATCGTAATAGAACGGAGGAAGCAGACCTGGCTTGACACTCACATGCAACTTCTGCATCTCTGGCGTATAAAGGCCGAAATACTGCCGGCTCAGCGGCCGTACCCCGACAAGTTTCATCTGACCCTTGAGGATGTTGATGCCCATGGGCAACTCATCCAACCAACTGCTGCGCAGTTTGCGTCCCCAATAATTGACCCGGTAATCATGGGCGAACTTCCCGCCTTTCTGCAATCCCTCGTGTTCCAGGATATAGGGCTGCAAATACTCCGAATAGGGATACATCGTGCGGAACTTGTAAACACCGATCATATTCCCATGATATCCGACCCGGTTCAATTTGACCAGTGCGCCATAGGAAGGGTCGTCGTCCCAGATGGGTTTCCGGAACTTCTGTCCGAGGATGAAATACTCACCCTGATGGAAGCGCTCGTCCACGACTTCGAATCCGGCCCGGTACATCCGGCCCAACAATTCCACGCGGCTGTAGCACCGGTTCTTTCCCTTGGTAACCCACATATAGAACCAACGGGTGATCTTCATCCGGGCACACACCCGGTGCCAGCCATAATGCATCAGATACAGCATCTTGCCGACAAGCCCGGGATGCGACCGTAGAATGATCTCCTTTTTCAGTCCCGAGGTACGCGAATGACACCACAGATAACCGCCATCTACCAGATTCTCGTTCGCCTTATTCAGGAAAGTATTGAGATGACGGATGTGGGTTAAGCCCAATTTGTTGATTATCAAACGCGGGTGATGGTTTCTAAGGGTATCCAGGGCATTGCCGTCGTCGGTGTTGACAATGAAGGTACTCTCTTCGAATTCATCGTGATGCTTGTCCAGCCAGTCCATGATATCCTTCAGACCCATGCTCTTCGTTCGAGAATGGATCCAGTTCAGGTCCCGATAGGCAACCATCTCATCCTCCAGTTTCGCCCCGGTATCCACGCCCGTTTCGGAATAGTTCTTCGGAATGAACTCTTCCTCATGCTGGAGCTCGACCCAGGGCTTACGCGGGTTGAAAAGACTCATCGGAGATAGTCAATGATGGCGTTACAGACGGTTTGGATCTGCTCCTCCGTCAGGTACGGGTGCATGGGCAGGGACAGGACACGGTCGCAGAGGCTGGTCGCCACGGGGCAGTGATCCAGATTTCTCGACTTCGCTCGAAATGACAAAGAAACACTGTCATTTCGACCAAGACAATCCACTTCCTTGTCATTTCGACCAAGGCCGGAAGGCCGCGTGGAGAAATCTGCAAACGCCGTCTGGAGGTGCATCGGTTTCGGATAATAGACCATGGAGGGGATGCCCAGGGACTTCAGATGCGCCTGGAGCCCGTCCCGCTGCGTACGGTCCTTCAAACGGATGGTGTACTGCGCCCAACTGGAACGATAGCCGTCCGGGATGACCGGAGTAGCCACCACGTCACCCAGGAGACTTGTATATCTTTCGGCCGCGGCATTCACGGCATCCAGTTCATAATCGGCAAAGGCCTTCAGTTTTACCTGTAGGACCGCGGCCTGGACGGTATCCAGCCGGGAATTCAGGCCGATACGGACGTTGTCATACTTGAACTGTCCCTTCCCGTGGACCCGGTAGGACTCGATGAGCGAGGCCCACTCGTCATTGTCTGTAAAGACCGCACCGCCGTCGCCGTAGCAACCAACCGGCTTGGCGGGGAAGAAGGAGGTGGTGGAGATATCGCCGAAGGAGCAGGCACGAGATTCCTTCGCTTCGCTCGGAATGACAGAACCCCCAAAGCCCTGGGCTCCGTCTTCCAGGATCAAGAGGCCATACTTGTCGGCGACGGCGCGGATGGCCTTGTAGTCCGCCGGAAGGCCGAAAAGGTCAACGGCGACAATCGCCCGCGGCTGCAGCCGACCTTCGGCAAGGACCTGCTTGATGGCCCGATCCAGATCCTCAGCGTCCATGTTGAAGGTTTCCTCATGGACATCCACAAACACCGGCGTAGCCCCTTCCAGGGAAACCACCTCGGCTGAGGAGAAGAACGTGAAATCCGGCACGAATACCGCATCCTCGGGACCGATTCCCCACGCTTTCAGGGCCAAGGTCAAGGCGTCCGTCCCATTGGCGCAAGTGAGGCAATGCTTGACTCCCACATATTCCGCCAGTTGGTTCTCAAGTTCCCTCACTTGCGGACCCATGATATAGGCTCCGCTGGCGACGGCATCCAGGATGGCGCGGTCCATGTCCTCGCGGAGGACTCGGTATTGTTGTTTCAGGTCTCTGAATTCCATTTGATAAGATTTCTCGACTTCGCTCGAAATGACAAAATGTACGGCTTCGCCTTTGCTCGCCCAGGTTAAAAGCAAGCAAGTGATTGATTCCGAGATTCTTCGGACGTCTTACGACGCCCTCAGAATGACTTTCTATTGGCCGACCTGTTCGAGGTCCCCCCCGACAAGCCGATAGCCACGCCCGCAAGGGCAACGAAGGCTGTCATCCAACTTCCGTCCGCACTCGCATACCCACCCGATCTGACGGGCCGGTACGCCGGCCATGAGCGCGTAATCTTTCACATCCTTGGTCACGACGGCACCGGCGGCAATCAGCGCGCTCTTCCCTACCGTGTGACCGCAGACGATCGTGCAATTTGCGCCGAGCGATGCGCCCTCGCGCACGCGCGTACGCATATAAACTCCGTGCACGGGAAAATGTGCACGTGGAGTGGTAACATTCGTAAAGACGCAAGATGGTCCGCAGAAAACATTGTCCTCCAGTTCGACGCCTTCATAAATGGACACATTGTTCTGGATACGGACCCCATTGCCGATGCGAACATTGTTTCCCACATTGACATTCTGCCCCAGGGAGCAACGTTCCCCGATCACCGCCCCCTTCTGGATGTGACAGAAATGCCAGACCTTCGTGCCGGATCCGATCCGGACACCGTCATCGACATAACTGCTCTCATGGATGAAGGGCGCTGCGTCCATACGTCTATTTTTGAACATAGCCGGGGCGGAATACCCCGGCTATGTAATACGTTAATCCTCCGGCTTTTATTATTCCTTGATGGAGGTGATCATGGTGCAGCGGCTGAGTTCCTTCATGTTGTAGAACATGTAGTCCACACCACCCTTGTAATCCATGACCAGCTGGTCGGGATTCACACCGAACTCGTTCACGAGGGCGTTGTACACGGCCTTGGCACGGTTCTCGGAGAGCATGAGGTTGTGGGCAGGAGTAGCCGTCTGCTTGTCAGCATAACCGCAAACGAGGTACTTGGTGTTCGGGGTGCTGTTGATGAGGTCGGCCACAGCGTGGATGTTGATGAGCTCCTTCTTGGAGATGTCCCACTTGTCCACAACGAAGTTGATGTGGAACCAGACCTCCGGATTCTCGTTGACATAGACGATCTTCTCACCGCCGTCCACAACTTCCTTGACGATCTTCTCGACAGTCTCCTTGTCGTACTGGTAAACGCTGCTGCGCTCGGCCAGACGCCACTTGCTGTACTCCTTGCCGATGTTCCAGGCCAGGCCGAGGGTAGCACCGAACTGACCATCAAACTTGTGGTTGGCGAGCCAGTGACCCTTGGTGGGCTCGTTCGTATAGACTTCACCGTCGAAAGCATCACCGATGAGGGCGCCACGGATGTTGAGCATCAAGCGCAGTTGGTCGGTCAGGCGAAGTGTGTTGATGAGACCGGCATTGAAGGAAGCGTCATGGACGTTGCCGGACTCACAGAAGCCGAAGATGACACCACCACCGGCATAGGCGTCGATATCAAACACGCGGTTGGGCTTGAAGCCGCCGAACATGTTGAAAAGATCCACATGGGCCAGGGCAAAGAGATCCAGGTAACTGCCCTTCTGATAGGCAAGCTGCTCGGAAACATACTTGCTGTCAGCCTTGTCATAACGCTCGATCTTGTCGGGGATGAAATTCGCGACGATGTCACGCGGACGGTTCTGCCATACCGGGTTGCTCTGATACAGACCCTTGAACTTGCTCCAGTTGGCGCCGATACCCACGCCGAAGCTCGGGGAGGCCCACTTGGTAAGATAAAGGTCGATGGCCGGGAAGGCGAACATCTCGGGGACCTTCTTGGCGACTTTCCAGTCATTGTCGCCATAGTACATCTGGGTGCCCAGACCGGCGCTGAGCTGCCAGTTGTGCCAGAAACCGTTCGTGAACACGGAGTTCTTCTCCATGGTCGTGGTCGTGACGATCTTGCCGTTCGCGGTGGGAGTCTCCTCCACGATCGTGATGGTGTTTTCGTCCTCGGTCCGAGTGACGGTAGGCTCCTGGGCGAAAACGCTGGCCGGCACGACAAACGCCGCCGCAGCGATCAGAACAAATAATTTTTTCATATTCATTAAAAATTGATTAATCCAAAACCTATTCTATCAGAGAGCAAATATAAACTACTTCTCTCTTTTAAACAAATTTTTTTGAGAAAAAGCCGCCTTTTGTCCTCCGTCATGCTTTTTTTTTGCACCCGACAATCC
Organism: uncultured Bacteroidia bacterium; assembly: GCA_902781705.1. Taxonomy (GTDB): domain Bacteria; phylum Bacteroidota; class Bacteroidia; order Bacteroidales; family UBA932; genus Cryptobacteroides. Next base: position 6,983 of record CACZKE010000004.1, on the reverse strand, counting down.
CCTATTTCGTTCCCACTCCTCTCTGCCGTAGGCGCAAGAGGGGCACCTTTTCTTCCACTCCTCCCTTCCTTCTCATCCTCTCCTACCAACCTTTTCCACCGCGCCTAAACTTCAACGGTCAAACTCGTAAGCAAAAGCCACTGCCCCACGAGAGGAGCAGTGGCTATTGAGATGAAAGAACATCCTTCAGATTTAGGATCCGGATCCGACCTTCAGATCCAGAATAACGGGATTGAAGCGACCGTTACCATCGGAAAGTTTAATCTTAGTCGGGGCGTTTCTGCTTGTCTTCGTCGTGGTGAAGACGCAAGGGAATTCGTACGTATAAGGTTCATCAGCCGTCGGATGGTAGTACTCACTGTACTTGATCGTCCGGATATAATAGAAGGTACGTTTACCCGCCTGAGAGCTTTCTCCGGATTCAAAAGTCGAAATATCATCTTTCACCGGGAGAATGGAACTGGTCGTGGAGAGGCAGTTGTTCTCCGCTTCGATCCGAACCTGGATCGGGAACAGGGACGAGCCCAAACCGCTCGGCAGGCCGATGGTGACGGTAACCGGCTGACCGCTGGAGTCGGATGTCAATTCAGAGACAGAAGTCTTGCTTTCATCAAAATCCGGCTTAGCCATGACAGTGACCACAACGTCACGGAAAATCGGAAGGCCGGTGCCATAACTTCCCTGGACGCGGATGATACTCTTCTTCATCTCTGTCCCAGAGCTGTTCATGGTATAGGGAATGGCGCCCCAGTTGCTACCGTCGTCATGAGCGTAAACTGCTTCGTCGGGAACTCCCGTGAGTTTGGTAACAATCTCAGGATTTTCCTCATCTGGATCGATGGTGGAAAGAGAGCGGATGGCAGGTTCATAACCGGCTACCGTCTTAAGCATGATGTTGATATGGACTTTCTCAGTCTCATCGACACCATCAGCGCTGCTGTTGAAAACAGGGTCACCGCTAATGTTGGGGAAATACTGGAACTCAAGACTGCTTGATTCCTGCTCTTCATTGAAGAAGGCATAGTCCATATTGGCAACGACAATCTTATGGTTACCAACCAGCAGTTCATTCAGAGTCGATGTCTCCAGGGAAGTGGAAACATTACCGAGAGCCTTACCGCGAAAAGCAGCAGAAGCGGAGGCTTCACCCTTCTCATCGATTCCGCTCAGATGGAACTTGTACTTGATGTTGCGGAGGAATGGCATGTATTCTCCCTGATCGTCAAGTAGTTCAATGAGATACCAATAATCCAACGTTTCGCCTTCACCGATGTCAGGAATATCCGAACCTTCCGGTTTCGAGTTCCACCTGACTTGAATCAAGATCATGGTCGGAGGCTGGTTCCTCTCAAGGTTGGGCAACGGGCGCTCATACATGTACAGACCAGGATCGTCGGACCCAGACTGGACAAAAGTCGTTGGTTCGGTCTGGTCGATCAGGTCGGCAGGAGCCACCTCGACGCCATTGACCACAGTAGGAACAGTACCATAGTATCCCTTATAGCCACTGTCGTCCTTTTGGGTCAGATCATCATAGAACGTTCCCAGCTTTTTCTTGCCAGTGCCTCCCTCAACTTCCGGGAGATAATCCTTAATAGAGGCATAAGCTACATGGAAGCCGACCACATCACCGGATTCACGGGCACTCCAAGGAGCGACGGTCCCATATTTAGGGACATTGACCAGGGCCCACTGGACGACGTCAAAATGCGCGTCAGCGGAAGTAACCTCAATCTTTGCAAAGTTACGGACCATCACCACATGGCGGAGCGGGTTCGGATTGTCCTCATTGTAGCCATTGGCATTCAAGTCAATCTTGTAGTTGCCATTGTCGTCAAGGTCAAAGGAACCGTCCGCATTCTTCTTGGCAACGATACCGCCCTTAACGACTACACGCTGCCAGAAGGCACCCTCTTTATTCTCCGTCACGAAGGATTTGATGAACTCGTCTTCGTTGGCGAAAGTCGGATTCTCGATGGGCGTATCACCGATAAAATGGAAGATTTCATTGGTATTGATCGGAAGGTAAGCCTGATATTCATAGGTCACCTTCATACCATCGTTGGCGGGATCTTTCGCAGGCTTGACCAACGTAGCCGGAATCCAGTTCTGGAGATAACCCCCTTCATAGGAAAACACCGCGATATACAGTGTAGAGGGAAGGTTTGCCTCGCCCATCGTGGCACGCGTACCGAGTCCGGCCTCCGGATAGTCCACGGTGAAATCCAACAAGGCCACATCGCCAGGCCCCGGGGCCTCCGTCGTGCTACGGCCATTGCCTTCGTCAAAGGCCTCCCGCTGGCAGGCCGTCGCGCAAAGCAGCACGCCTGCAAGGATATAGAATATCTTTTTCATATCTCTTATATTCTTTACTCGTTATTCTCAATGTGGCCATTAGCATGGTACTCATTAGCAGACATAGGTTCGAGCCCCCAATACCAAGCATCATAGATGAACTTAGCGTCAATCAAAGCTCGATAAGGGTAAGGACCATATTGTTGACCATCTTCATCGACGACGTAAAAATCTGTGTCAAGTTGATCATAGGTATAGTATTCCATCGGTTTTGTTCTATCTCTAGGGATAACGACAAAACGACCACTTGATGCGAAATAAGGGACACTCTCATTAAAGATTTTGGGGATAGTACCATCATACTGTCGAGAAGCAATAAAGGCAATTTCAGCCTCGGTAGGTAATCTCCAACGACCAGCAGGATAACCCGCCTCCTGGTAAGTCGCACCACGTTTGAAATATGAAACGAAGTCATCGGGAGAATAACCTTGCACACCTTCAGTCAAACCGGAAGAAACAAGGATATGAGGCGCAATCATGTTTCGCGTATTATCGTCATTGGATGCAACAAGGATATCGCCTGGATTCGTCCAGTTTGAAGTAACGTCAACGTAACTGTTACCTTGTCTTCTCTCACCAGAGAGATAAGGAACCAAACTCCATGTCTGATTAAAAGGAGCCGCAGCGGAAGAGCTAAACAGAGTACTGACTTTAACACGAGGATCACCAATTTTATAATAAATCGTTTGTTCAGAACCACCGTTCACAGACATTTTATAAAAATTATTGTTCTCGCTAAACGCAGACACGGTAATGTCAGTAATAAAGAAAGGTGAATCTACCCAAGTAACATAATCTTCATGTACAAGGCAGCCATAAATACTCGTACTAGTCAGATCAGGGTTTACTTCATCGCTCAGAATACCATAATACTTATAGGTAGGGGTCCATACACCACCAGTACGTGCAAATCCCGTCCATCCACTCCGTGAATGATAATAGCCATTATACTGCTCACCGAATTTAGCGTTATTCACCGACGCAAAACGGCCGTTTACAAACAAATCACCGGCAATTAAATTACCATCACTATCTACAGCTTTCTTCAGTTCAATGGCCGGATGCTGATGGATAATCACCGTCTCATGCCAATTGGAATTCTCTGAGTGCTGGATATAGATGGTGATATCTCTTTTGACATAGATATCCTCCAATGAATGTGAGAAGGTAACAAATTTATTATACCGATCAGAAGAATTTACTGAGACCGAATAGTCGTGTTCAGTACCACTATATTCTTTTCTCGAGTCGTCTCGTGTAAAAATTGAGCTCGATACAGACGTTTGATTTGTTCCGATTCTATTCTGATAAACCAAATCATTGGTAGGAGACTTGCTATAGTCACTGAACTCGATCTTCGTAATATACGCCACGGCGGAGGAATTCGTATTGATGGGAATGTCAAACGATTCATCACTATATACATCGAACTCCTTAGTGGGAACGTAGAAGTACCTCGCGGAGTTGAGGCCCTTGCCCATGGCCCAACTCGGCTCGGCCCAGTTGGCAACGCTCACTTCCACGTCCTCGATAAGAACGTAGTCGTTCTCCGTGCCGCCCAGGACGGCGATGGTGGCAGTGAGGTTGTACCAGCAGTTGCGGTCCAGGGTGAAGACATGGTCCGTAGGTTTCGGAAGGACAACCTTGTAGTGGAACTCACTGTTACCCTTGATGTCGCTGACCCAGGGGAAAATAATCTTGATGTAGGGTTCGCTGTTATCGGTGTCGTTCCACTTCTGCGGATAGGTGTAGAAGGGATCCACCGTCTGCCAGACGAAATAGTCGCCCTTGAGCTTGCCGGTGCTCTCATCGTACTCGGAGATGTCGGCGACTTCGGCCAGATTGCGGTCGTAGTCGAAGTACGCGTTCTTGATGTTGTCGTCAGACGCGGCATCGACCCTGCGGATGGGTTCGCCGTTCAGGTAACCGGCCTTGAGGGCGTTCATCATATAGACGTCGAAGTCATCCTCGTTCAGGATTGGGGTCCAGGTCTCTTCCAGGCCGAAGGAGTCGGTCACCTTGACCTCGGCTTTGACTTTGACGGTCGTGGTGAATTTCACGGCAAGGCGGCACAGGGGAACGGTAATCTTGGGCTGCTTGGAGCCGGCGACACCATCAGCCGTCTGTTTCGGGGAAAGCGCCATGACGTATTTCCCGGTCGTTTTGTCATAGGTGTCCATGACAAAACTCAGGTTTTCGACGTTGAGTTTGCCTTCGTCGTTCGTGAAGTTCGTGGTAACCGGCACCGTCTTGATGTCAGCGAGGGTTTTCTTGGACTGAACAGCCTCCGGAGCGTTGGCGACGGCGTAGAGGTAACTCTTGCCTTTCAATCTATATGCCTCGACATCGGCTTGAGTGACCTTCAGTGTATTGGAAGTCGTATGGTACGCCTTGAGAAGATTCGTTCCTTCTTCGTCGGAGAAGAAGAACCAGTCCATCGTCTTGATGTCGTTCTCGTGATAGGCGTTATCGCCTTCACCGGCACGGGTTTCCATTTCGGAGGTCAGGGCTTCGAAGGAAAGGGCGTAATCACCGTCATTGAACTCGGCGGTCTTCGTGCAGGAGAATGCAGCGAAGATGCCAAGTACGGAAATATAAGTAAGTATCTTTTTCATCTTTTCTCCAGCTTAATTAGTCGGTAGTCACAATCGTAGAGTTATTCAGGATGAAATAGTGGTAGCCGCGGGGACCGATCGCCGGGTTCGTCACCAGGTCGTTGGTCTGGGTCTCGGAATCGAGGCTGTACTTCGTGCTGCCATCGGCAGAGACAGCATAGGTCCTCAGATAAAGCTGATGCTCGTCGGTATCTTCGGAATCTGCAGCCTTGATGGTCAGGACGACGTTGGTCGTTGTGGAAATCTCGACCGCATCTTCTCCTTCTCCGATGGTCTTCTTATTATTGATAAGGCCTTTCAAGCCGTTCACGGCATCTTCGGCAGTACCGTTTCCAGTGACTACGAATGCATTGTCCGGGTCGACGACTTCCACCAGCCAGTAATAACCGACGGGAGAAAGGACCTTGAACGTGACAGTTGCAATATCATTGGGGCCCATGAGCCAGTACTGACGCCATTTTTCATATTGTGCCCAGTCCTCATTATCAGGATCCCAATAATAATTGTATGCACCGGTCACATTGAACTGAGTGGCCTCGGGATAATCCTTATTGTCCGTCTCAGGATTACTGTCAAACCAGTTGATGGGCTCGCCCTCGAGGTTGAGTTCGGCGAAATACCAATCTTCCCTCATCGCGATACCAAGGAGACGGTGTTTCTTGCAGGCATCGAAGGTGACGGGGGTGCCATTCTTCTTGAAGGAGACCGTACGTTCGATTCCACTGCCGTAAGTAAAAGTAGCGGTAAGGTCGTTTACGTTTTCGACACCCGTCGTAAAGACCGTGAAACGGAGGCTCTTGCCGGGGGCAATGGCGACGTTGGAACCATTATTAAAGGTATATTTCACCGAATGGGAAGCGGCAACCTCTTCTCCTTCACCGGCCGTTTTCAGAGCGAGGACAGCGGGCTGATCCGGAGTGGACAAAGTGGCGACGACATCGCCGGCCAGCACCTTGGAAGTAGAACTGAGCGTAATGTCCTTCAGATCGATATTCCCCGTTTCCTGTCCGTTCTTGAGTTCGAATTCATAAGCAGTGAATGCCGGATAGAAGAGCATGTTCACCATGGCATCCTTCGCCACTTCCTGGCTAAGGGCAAACATCACTGCCTTGGACATGTCGGGATTCTGAACGGTATTCCCGTCCGTAGCAGTGCTGCCCGCCGGGGTCTGTTCCGCCGGAATCGCGAATGCGACAGGAGTCGTCGGAGTCGCATTAAGGGCAGTCTTGGCTGCTGCATCCAGCGCACCGGCCGGATACATCCCCCAGAACTTATAGCCGGATTCGGCCGCGTCCTGATAGACAAGACCCTTGCCGTCGATGTCCGTGAGCCTGGCATTGCTCTTCCTGCCAGACTGGGAGAAATCACTCACACCATAAGTAGCCGAATGATTGGCGGAATTGTCACCTTCCGTACGGACCACGGCCAAATTGCTCCAAATGAAGATGCGGTCGGAAGACTGCCAGTCAATCCGCTGATACTTCGTGCCGCCTTCTTCGACGTCATCACCATATGCAGTACGCGTGGCGACAGCGCCCGAAGCGACACCGAACTGGACGGCATGGCCTTCCGTCTTGACATCACTCCCCTTCTGGCATCCCGCCAGGGAAAGGAGGACACCCGCGCAGAGCAGGGTAGTTCCGATTACTTTTCTCATACTTTTTCCTCCTTGATCATTCGTTCCAGTCGACCTCGTAACCGTCCGGATTACCGTCCGCGAAGTTCATTTCATTGAGCGGCTGGCCCATGGACGAGATGCCGTTCTTGTCCTCAAGCGACGTCCCGAGCAAGTCCTTTTCCAGGCAGACTTCCGCCACCTGGACGACCTTCGGGGTCACGAATTGTTTCCTTCGTTTCATAATCGATTATGTTTTTGTAACTATATAATTATCAGGTTAATTACAAATTACTTCCTATAATGCCAATTATAGGAAGATTAAAATACTGTAACGAACTAAGAATGAGTGCTTTGCGAAATCAGGAAACTCTTAGTCCAACGTTCGGAGAAGGTGT
>CACZKE010000003.1 GCA_902781705.1 uncultured Bacteroidia bacterium | reverse complement strand
TATCACCTCATCGTAATACAAAGCCTGGTTTTCTTTGGTCTTTCCCATCTCTTGCTTGATTGGGAGTCAACTTTTTTCAGCGAAAGACAACCTGCGCCAGAACTTGGACATACCTGCACCAAGACAAGACAAGACACACCAGCGCCAAGGCATGGCAGACTTACGCCAGCACATGGAAACATCGCACCAGCACATGGGAACATCCGCGTCCGGAATAGCGCAGAATCCCCTTCTGTTCCGCGAGGAGGCCGCAAATAAAAATTTACTAAATTTCGATAATTTCTTTTGGATTTCCAGAAAATACGACTATCTTTGCGATATCAAAATGATATCATAAAAGAAAAGCATTATGGAAAACAAGAAAGAAGTCGCCTACCATGGTTTGGTCCTCAACGGTTTCCTCGCCCTGCTCCTGGTCCTGTGCCTGGTGGCCCTGGGTGTGTTCTTCTTCATCAAGGCGGAGCAAGACGGAGCCTTCGCTTTCCTCGGCGCACTCTGCATGATTGCCGTCGTCCTGGGCGCCAAGGGATTCATCAAATTGGAGCCCAACGAGGCGAAAGTCCTTGTTTTCTTCGGAAAATACAGCGGGACTTTCACGTGGACAGGTTTCTACTGGGTCAATCCGCTGCTGAGCGTCAAAAGCGTCAGTCTCCGCGCCCGGAACCTGAACCCCGAACCGATCAAGGTCAATGACAAGGCCGGCAACCCGGTCCTGATCGGCATGGTCCTCGTGTGGAAACTGGAGGATACGTACAAGGCCCTGTTCGAAATCGACAGCCAGTCCCTCGCCGCTCCGACGACGGGCAGCGCCGCCCGGTCGCTTTCGCAGGCCTTCGAGAATTTCGTCCGCGTGCAAAGTGACGCCGCCCTGCGCCAGGTCGCCGGCTGCTATGCCTATGACAATGCCGATTCCAAGGACGAACTCACCCTCCGTAGCAACGCCGAGGAGATCAACGAACGCCTGGTCCGGACCCTCAACGACCGCCTGTCGATGGCCGGCATCCACGTGACGGAAGCCCGGATCAACTACCTGGCCTACGCGCCGGAAATCGCGGCCGTGATGCTCCGCCGCCAGCAGGCCGACGCCATCATCGCCGCCCGTGAGAAGATCGTGGAAGGGGCCGTGAGCATGGTCAAGATCGCGCTGGACAAACTCGAAGGCGACGGGATCGTCAACCTGGACGAGGAACGCAAGGCCGCGATGGTGAGCAACCTCCTCGTCGTCCTGTGCGGCGAAGAGCCCGCTCAGCCCGTCGTGAACTCCGGAAGTCTCTATTAGCATGGCGAAAGAGCCGATGAAGTCATTCGTGCTCCGGATCGATCCGGACACGATGTCGGCCCTGGAACGTTGGGCTGCGGACGAGTTCCGCAGCACCAACGGCCAGCTGCAGTGGATCATCCACGAAGCCCTCCGGAAAAACGGTCGTCTCACCCCTTCACAGAAGGCCGGTCAGGCAGAGGAATGACCATTTCCTTTGCATAGTTCGGGCTTTTGTCGTACTTTTGCCGCCCGAAATGGACCGGAAAAGGTTATATGGTTATGTGGCGGGCGTCGTAGCGGGGGTCTCGTACGGGACGAACCCGCTGTTTGCGAAGCCCTTGCTGGAGAGCGGCGTGCCGGTGCTGGTGATGCTGTTCTTCCGGTATTTCCTGTCAGCCATGCTGCTGGCAGGGTGGATGCTCCTGCGGAAGGAACCCTTCCGGGTACGGGGTCGGGAACTTCCTATCCTCATCCTGCTGGGTCTTCTTTTCGCCTGCAGCAGCCTCCTCCTGTTCTATTCTTATGAATTCATACCCAGCGGGTTGGCCACGACGCTCGTGTACCTGTATCCCGTTTTCGTCGCCCTGATCATGGTGGCCCTGCGGCTGTATCCGAGTTGGCAGACCTGGGTGTCCATCCTGGCGACGTTCGGCGGCATCGTCCTGCTGTCCAAGCCCTCGCAGGGGGTGGAAATCCGGTTCGTGGGCCTGCTCCTGGCGATGCTGGGCGCCCTCAGTTACGCCTTTTACCTGGTCATCGTGAACCGGAGCAAGCGTATCCGCAAGGTATCGGAACATACCCTCACGCTGTATGCCCTGCTTACGGGATCGGTCCTGTTCATGACACTCCGTGCCGTCCAGGGCGGTTCTCCCGTGGAAGGCGTGGACACGGCGGCGGACTGGGCGAACCTCATCGGCCTGGCCATCGTCCCTACGATGGTGTCGATGCTCACCCTTGCCGTCTCCACCCGCTACATCGGTCCCACCAAGACCTCGGTCCTGGGCGTTTTCGAGCCCATCACCGCCATCCTCATCGGCACCCTCATGTTCCGGGAGCCGCTGACGGGCCAGATGGTCGCCGGCATCGCCATCTGCATCGGCGCCATCGTCTTCATGATCCTCAAACCCGGCAAGCAGAAATGAACAAACAGCTGACAGAACTCGCCGACACCTACCGCCAGGCCGGCGACGCCATCCACGACGCCATCCGGGAGTCCATCCGGAAGGCGGGCGGCTTCGTGAACTGCTCCAACAACGACGGGGAGAAGACCGACATGAACGCCCTCGTCTTCAACAGCAAGACCGGCTTTTCGGAGCCCTTCCCCATCCGTGCCATGAAGGTCGATGCCAACGGCGCCGTCCAGGTATATATCGGCACCTACGGCACCATCTACACGGACAAGTACCTCCGCTCCCCCCGTTCCGACGAGCGCTGGTCCCCCCTCAAGAACTCCAACATCCTCTTCTACCAGACCATCCTCTCCATCGCCGCCGGCATCGACGAGTACCTCCCGGAATAACGGAAAAGGGCCGGCGGTCAATGACCGTCAGCCCTGAAAGACTCCTGGACAGGATCAGGACCCCTTACAGTTCCTTGATCTTGACGTTCCGGTAGGAGACGTGGTCGCCGTGGTCCTGCAGGAGGATGTACCCCTCCTCCGCATTGCCGAAGTTGGGCCAGTCCTTATACTTGCTGTAGGCCACGAGGGCGTTCCACATCTGGTTGTTGCGCTCGTACTCAAGGAGTTTGTGCCCATTGAGCCAGTGCTCCACGTGGTTGCCGTCCACGATGACCATGGCCCGTTGCCACCCGTCGATGGTGTAGGTCTCCCAGACGCCCTTCGGCGCAGGGATCAGGTCGTAGAGCGAGCCCATCGTGCGGTTTCCGTTCACGCCCAGCTTGGCGTCCGGATGGAGGTTGTCGTCCAGGACCTGGAACTCGCAGCCAATGGCCGAGCCGGCGCCCTGGTTCGTGAAGGGATCCACGAAGTACTTGATGCCGCTGTTGGCGCCCGGGGTAAGCTTGAATTCGGCCTTGAGGATGAAGTTCTTATACTTCCGGTCGGTGATGATGTCGCCGCCGTTCGTGCTTTCGCTGCCGTCGCCCTTGTTCACGGAAAGGACGCCGTCCTCGACGGTCCAGCCATGGTCCGGGAATGCGCCCAGTTTCTTCGCGCTCTGCCAGCCCTTCGTAGTCTTGCCGTCGAACAGAAGTTTCCATCCGTCAGCCACTTCCTCCGGAGTGAGGGTGTTCGCCACGTTATTCACGCAAGGAGCGTCCGTGGGCGTCGCATACTTCTCCACGTCTTTCGTGATGATGCGGATATCCTTCCAGCACACATGGACACCGAGCTGGTCGGCGCCCACGACATGGACCTGCAGGGCGATGAAGCCGGTGGGGTCGGCATCGTCGATGAGGTTCGTGCAGGGGATGCCGTTCACCCAAGTGCGGATATGGTTGCCGATGCACTCCACGCGGGCGTGGTTCCAGCCGTCCTTGTAGGCCTTCCGGGCGGGCTCGTTCTCCGTCATCCGGTACAGCCACATGCGGCGGGCCTCGTCATAGATGCCGCCGGTCCAGGCGCGCGGGGCCGGGTCGATCTCGAACTGGTAGCCGTACACGACGCCGCGGGCGTCGTCCTTGTGGCTCCGCAGCTGCACACCGGAATTGATGCCTTCCGTCAGGAAGTCGAACTCCAGGATGAAGTCGCCGTACTCCTTCGTGGTGGCAAGAAAGGAATTCACCTTGCTGTTGGTGGCGGTGCCCACGATCATGCCGTCCTTGGCGGCGAACTTCGCCGTACCGGTCACCTGTTTCCAGCCCTTGAGGTTCCTGCCGTTGAACAGGGGTTCCCACGGCTGGGCGTTTGCGAGGGTCGTCGCGAGGGCGAGACCCAGGATCAGTGCTAACTTTTTCATATCCTACATTTTATAATACTCTTCCCATCCCTTCCGCGGCGGCATCCCCACGAGGAGCGCGTTGGCGAAAGGATCGTTCACGATCTTCTTGGAAGCCGGGTCGAAGATCAGTTTGCGGCCGGTGCGGATGGCCACGACGCCCAGCGCGAAGGTCTGGCACATGGGCCCGAAAATCTCGAACGGCGAACGGGTCTTCTCCAGGCCCTGGCAGGCAAGGAGGAAGTTCGCGAAGTGGTTGGAGAAGTTGCTCTCGTCCGGAACTTCGGGGAGGCGGGAAGCCATCTCGAGGGCCTTCTCCTTGGGGATGATCTGCAGCGGGGCTCCATGGCTGCCGCCCTTGAAGGTCAACTCCTTGGAATAGATAATCTTGCCCGGGCTCAGGGACGACGGGGTGAAGGTTCCGTCCATGTTCGTCGCGGGAACGTCGGCAGCGTTATTCGTGGTGGGCCCATATCCGGCCGGGAGCGGCGGGAAGTTCTTCTGGCCGTCGTACCACATCATCTCCACCGGCGGCATGTCGCCACGGGGGCCGAACTTGAAGCGGAGGGTCGTCTCCTGCGGGAAGAAGAAGTCGTTGGCCCCGGTGAGCTTCAAAGGCTCGATCTCGTAAGGGAGGCCCAGTTCCAGGAACTCGTGGCACGTGTCGATGATGTGTGCGGCCCAGTCGCCGATAGCGCCCATGCCGAAGTCGAACCAGCCCCGCCAGTTGCCGGGATGGTACTTCCCATTGTAGTCATGCCACTGGGCCGTGGTGAGCCAGGTGTCCCAATCCATGCCCTCGGGCAGGGGTTCCGCCTCCGGGAACTTCTTGATGTTCACGTCATAAGGATGCCAGCGGCGCCAATCGTTATGGTGCGCGACAATCTTGTACACGTCCTTGATGATGCCGGCTTCCTTCCAGGCCTTGAACTGGAAGTAGTTCTCCTCCGAGTGGCCCTGGTTGCCAACCTGGGTGGCGAGCTCCGGATGCCGCCGGGCGGCGTCCATCAGGAGTTCGCACTCGTAGAACGTGCGGGCCATGGGTTTCTCCACATACACATGCTTGCCGCAGTGGAGGGCGAGCATCGCGACGGGGAAATGGGCAAAGTCCGGAATGGCGATGCACACGGCGTCGAAATGGTCGCCGTACTCGTCGAAGAGCTTGCGAAAGTCCTTGAACAGCTTCGCCTTGGGGAATTTGGCGATGGTTTCGCGGCTGCCGGCGCTCTCCGGATCCACGTCGCACAGGGCGACGATGTCGCAGAGCCCGGTGTTCACAAAGTCGTTGATGATCTGCGCGCCGCGGTTCGCGATGCCGATGGCGGCGAGGCGCACCTTCGCTCCCTTCTTGGGAGCCTGGCTGTCACCGGGTTCCATGGCAGAGAGATGCTGCACGGCCAGGATGGCGCCGGCCGTTCCGAGGCCGGCCGTCTTGAGAAAAGTCCGTCGTTCCATATGGATTCAGTGTTTCAGTGTTTCGTTCCTACAAATATACAATTAATTAGGTTCATCTGCAATCCTCCGCCACGGTCCGCTTTTTGCACAGGGTTGCCGCGACCAAAAACGTTTGACAGACATGAAAAAGATTCTGTACCTTTTCATCGCCGCCACGCTGATGGCGGCCTGCGCCTTCTCCCTTCCGGGAAAATTCACCCAACTCGCCGACAAGGTAGCCGCCAAGGGCGCCGAATTCACGCCTGAGCAGTGGGAGAAGACCAATGCCCAGTTCGAGAAACTTGTCCAGCAGTATGTGGACAAGTACGACACCTTCTCCGCCGACGAAAAGAAGGAAATCAACGCCGCCATCGGCAAGTACACCGCGACCGCGCTCAAGTGCGGCGCCAAGGATGCCGTCAAGCAGATCAACGCCCTCCTGAAGCAGGTTCCCGGCGCCGTGGACACGGCCCTGGAGGGAGCCAAGGGCTTTTTCGAGGAGTTGGGACTGTAAATCGGCCTTAAATCGACGGATTAATCTTTCCGTTGATTCCGGCATTAAGTCTTTTTTAAGAGCGGGAGCCTATCTTTGTCGCAATGAAAAGATGGCTCCCGCTCCTGGCTTCGGCCCTCATCGCCTTTTCCTGCACCGAGGAGGAGGTGATTCCGCCGTCGCTGCGGCCGGACCGCGAAAATCACGAACAGCCGACGCCGGACCCGCCGAAACCGGAACCGGAGCCCCAGCCCGAACCGCCCAAAGACCCCTTGCACGACAAACCCATTCCGGAGGACTACCGGATTCCGGCGGTGTATATTGAGACGGAAGGGGGAAAGGCCATCGACAGCAAGCACAATTATGTCAATGCCACTTTCCGCTTCGAGGACCCGTCCCGATTCTATACGGACGAGGCGTCCGTCGAAGTGACCGGACGGATCAGGGGCCGCGGGAACACGACCTGGGGGATGCCCAAGAAACCCTACCGCATCAAGCTGGACGAGAAGACCCACGCCTTCAGCCCCTGGGGCAACAAAGACTGGATCCTGCTCGCGAATTACAGCGACAAGACCCTCCTCCGGAACATCATGGCCATGGAAATCTCCCGCATCTGCGGGATGAGCTGGACCCCGATGATGCTCAGCGTGGAAGTGTACCTCAACGGGCAGTACCAGGGCGTCTATGCCTTTTCCGACCACAAGGAAGTCGCCGGACACCGGGTCAATATCGAAGTGGCGACGGAGACCGACCTCGAGGGCGGCTATTACCTGGAACTCGAAGAGGCGATGGACGAGCCGGTCTGTTTCAAGACCGTCTGGGACACTCCGGTGATGTTCCATGAGCCGGAATACCCGACCGAGGCCCAGCAGAGATATGTCAAGGCCTGGTTCAACGGCTTCGAACGCGCCCTCGAACGGGTCCAGGGCGAGCACGACTACGCCTACCGTTCCTACATCGACATCCCTTCCTTCATCAACTACTACATCATCCAGGAAATCACGAAGAATCCGGACGGGAACGTCCGCAAGAGCACCTACCTCACGAAGGAAAAGGGAAAACCGCTGGAAATGTACCACGTGTGGGATTTCGACATCACGCTCGGGAACTGCGACTACACGAACTTCGAAAAGCCGGACGGCTGGCAGATGCGCTATGTCAAGTGGTACAACCAGCTATTCTTCGATCCCGACTTCAAGAAAGCCGTCGTGGACCGATGGAACGAACTCTACCCCGACCTCCTCACGAAGGTTCCCGCCTTCCTGGACCGGCAGCTGGAGCTCATGGGCGGCGCCTGGAAGGCCAATTTCGACCGCTGGAAGATCCTGGGCGTGAAAGTCTGGCCCAATTACTACTACTTCCCCACTTATGAGGAAGAATATGCATTCCTGAAGGACTTCTATGCGGAACGCCTGGCCTGGCTGAACGGGCGGATCAACGCCGAGGATTTCTGAAAAGAAGGACTTACTCTTCCTCGATTATCTGCTTGAAGGGGACGGTGTATTCGACGCCCAGGGACTTGCGGTACTCCTTGCAGAAGTTGTCGTAGATAGTCTTCGCCAGGCCGGGTTTGTTCTCCCGGCACAGGATGCGGACCTTGGCCCGGAGGGCGTCCTCGTTCAGGAAATCGTGCTGGAAGATCGTGTTGGCGGCCTGCAGGAGGGTTTTGTCGGAGAGGTCCTCCCGCAGGAGCTGGCGGCTGAGGAAGTCGATGGCCGCATTCGAGAATGCACTCTTGTACTCGTCGATCCAGTCCAGTTCGGTGTTCGGCAGCATCTGCCCCCTGAGGAACAGTTCCAGCAGCCGGTCCACATCGTCCTCGACCGCCCCTTCCTGGAACAGACGCAGCGCTTCCAGGTAGTCACACTGGGTATCGCCCTCGAAGGAGATGCTCCAAAGCTTGTTCTGGTTCTGGATCCGGACGTCGCCCACTCCCTCCAGAAGACCGCGGAGCTTGGACATATAGACATTCCGGTTGTTGTTGGCCGTGTCGTCGGGCTTGTAGGACCACAGCAGGTGGTTGATCTTTTGGGAGGCGATGCCGCCGGACTTCGCCGTGGACACGATCAGCAGAATCAGGAGGGCCTTCACCGTGGGGGTGAACTGGGCGGTCACGTCGTTCCCTTCCCGGTCCTTCACGCGGAATCCGCCGAAGAAATTCACCGACGAGCGGGAGAAATCGTAAAACAACCGCTCCGGCTCATAGTTCTCCTCCCGTTCGGCCAAAGATTCCTTCGCGGCAGGCTTCCGGTGTCGTACCTTGTTCCGGAAAAACCGGTAAAAGACATAGTCCACGGCGGCTACGGCGCCGAGTATGCCCAGGAGGATCTTCCACCACAGGCCGTTCCCCTTCTCCGGCTCCGCATGCCCCTCCTGCATGATCATGCTTACGGGAAGGGGCGGATAGCCTATTTCGTAGATGTCCACGTCCGTGCTGCCATCCACCTGCGACTGCAGGATCACGGCGAACATCTTCTTGAGCGAATAGCTGTGCCAGAGATTGATGTACGTGTACTGCGCGTTGCGGAGCGGCGGGATGGGAAGGGACATCTTCTCCAGGCCGGGCTGCTCCGGACGGAGCTTCAGCAGGGTGTAGCCGTCCAGGTTGGAAAGAAAGTAGAAATCCCCGTTGGCCCAGTTATAGACGAAGTTCTCGCTGGAAATGAAATCCCCTCCGAAGGGCGAGGACCCGAGGTCCCACAGCTGCCGGACTTCCAGCGTCTTCGTATTGATGGTGTACAGGTCGTAGTAGTTCTTCGGGGAGAGTTCCTGTTTCCCGGACAGGTTGCCGCGGCCGCCGAACACGTACAGGAGGCTGTCCACGATGTAGGAAGTCGCCGAATAGCGCGGAGTGATGTCCGCCACCATCGTCCGGAAATTCTTCTCGGGATTGTCCAGGTAACTGACAATCAGCTCGTTCTTGAAATGATAATGTCCATAGCCGCCAAAGCTGTACAGGGCGTGGACGCGGGGCTCCCACGTGTTGGTGTTGTTCCAGTAGCTGTGGTCCCGCTGCGGGACCTTCTCGTTCTCCCAGCGGCGGGTCTTGAAATCGAATCGGGAGAACAGGTCCTCGTCCAGGTTGTAGGCCGTGAGCCAGTCGTGGCCGCCGCCCACGTAGAACAGCTGGTTGGGGAAATTCGCCGGGCAGTGCCCGCCCGCGACCGGAATCTCCGTCAGCGCCCCGGAAGAGGCGTCGAAGACATGGATCGGCTCGTCCCCGCAGGTCATGTAGAACTTATCCCTGTCGTCGAAGGTGATGGACGGGATATCGCTGAAGGCGTGCGAGAATACCGGTTGGAAGGAGACGTACCGGTCGATCAGCCACTGCGGGTTCACCGCCCGGGCGGGAACGCCGCGCACCTCGTCGTAGCACAGGTCGCCGTCGTGGCGAGCGCACTCCCAGTGACGGAACAGTTTTCCGTCCCGGTGCAGCCGGATGTCCCGGACGCCCACCGAAGCCACGTCCCCGAGGGTATAACCGGCCAGCTGGCACAGGCCGAAGGAGATCCTGAAAGTCTCCGCCCCCTTGGTGCCCGCATCCCGGATGGAGAGGGTTGTTCCGTTATAGTCCAGGTCGATCTGGCCGGTCTTCGTGTCCAGGGCCACCGACACGTGGATCCACTCCTCCAGGGGAATGTCCGTCCCGATCTGGTGCACCTGCTCCCCGGTGACGAGGATGGGTTTCCGGCTGTCATCCAGGTCCGCCGTGTACATCAGGTCCACGTTCTCTCCCTTGTCGGTGATGATGCGGAAGATGCATCCGAACACGTTCTCCGGGCGGTTGTACAGGTCGAAGGACATCTCCAGGGTCTTTCTCCGTACGGGAATCTCCTTCCCGTCCTCCAGC
Source organism: uncultured Bacteroidia bacterium (assembly GCA_902781705.1). GTDB lineage: Bacteria > Bacteroidota > Bacteroidia > Bacteroidales > UBA932 > Cryptobacteroides. The sequence continues at coordinate 221,380 of CACZKE010000003.1, read as the reverse complement.
GCGAGGCCGGTGAACTCATGCGCATGCGCCGGATAGGAGACGATATGGAGGCCATAGTCCAGCCCCGCCTCCGGGATATCGACACTGTCCGGCGCAGCCTGCGCCGACGCCGCGAAAAGCGACGCGCCGGCCAGCAGCAGCGGGCAAAGTATTCGGAGCATATGCCGTCTCATCCGGGTTTCCGTCAAGTATAACCTAAAGACAAATATACGACAAAAAACGGATAAAAATCTACCGGTCGAAAGGATTTTCCTTGGGCGAACGGCTCACCACCCAGCGGAGCGCGTTCACGAACAGGAGGTTCTGCGTAGCGTCCGAGAAGCACTCGTCACCGTGGCCCATGTTGATATACACCATCCGGTAGTCGGTGTTCGTCCAGACGACCGGGAAGTCCCCGCCGAAAACAATGTCCTTCAGGCCCATCGGGAAGTTCTTCGGGGACAGGCTGGCCAGCACCTTCACCGACGGATTGGACCGCGGGTCGGGCTGCCACTGGTAGAACTCCGTGGCCGGGGCCACATAGGCGTCCGGCAGGTTCCGCGTCACGTCGTGGTCATGGGTCTCGATGTCCACCAGGCCCGGCTGCGGCGGCCAGGTATTGCACAGGAAACGCACCCCGCCCAGGAAATCGCGGAACCAGTCCCATTCCGTGGACAGGTCGTTGTAGCCGGCGGCATGGAACCCGAGCCAGCCGCCGCCGCTCTCCATGTACTGCTCGAAGAGCTTCCGTTCCTGGGGCGCAGAGGGCGAGACATCAGGCATGATGATCACGTCATACCCGGAGAGGTCGCCGTCCAGGGTGGTGGAGATGTCCAGGATCCATCCCTCGCCGTACGTGAGCTTGTGGAAGAACTCCATGCTCTGGTGCGTGAACTGCTGATGGGCCTCCTCCACGGCGTCGGAGTAATAGAGCAGCGCCTTGAACCGGGGCGTGTTCCCCGCATAATTGGCGGGACGGACGGCCGTGGCGGAAACAAATTCCGGCTGCTCCTGCCGGGTACGGGAACCGCAGGCGACGAGGAGGAGGATTCCGGAGAACAAGGTAATGAAAGGAAGGGTCTTCATAAGATGAAACTATTGATATTCTGAAACCAACGAAAGGAATTTCCCTGCCACGGTCACCCAGACCTCTTTGTAGCAGGCATTGTTTACGCGGGGCCAGAGGGGCACATCCGTGTCCCCTTGCGTCCGGATGCCGACGGGCATTTCGCCGGTCATCTCTCCACAGGAGAAGCTGTTCATGGACGGATAATTCCACCCGACCCCGTAGATCATCGACTGTCCGAACGGGTTCTTTCCGGCCAGCCAGTACAGCTGTTCGCGGCCGATCCGGAGCAGTTCCGGATCCTGGAGATACCGCCCGCAAAGGGCCGCCGCCTTGCCCTGCGAGAGAAGGACGGCGTTGTTCCCGTTGAAAATGGTGAACCAGATCGGGAAGCGCTTGACGGCGTGGTCCGCATCCAGCGCCACGCCCTGCCCGAACTGCCTCCGATAGTGCGCGGCCCCATCGGCCGGGGCCTGGATATGCAGGTGCCCGAACGCCTCCGCATCCTCGTATTCCAGACGATGATAAACACCGCTGGGAATCATCCCGTAAGGGGCCGTAAACCGCATCAGATCCTTGAGATAGTCTCCGTATAGCCGGATACCCTCTTCCCAGCGGGTCCGATCCGGATGCTCCGGGAAAGCCGTGCACAGGAGCGTGAGCGCCTGCATATAGACCTGCTCGCGGGACTGGTGGATGTAGTGGACGATGGACCGGCGGGAGCGGTCCCGGTAAAAGAAGCCGCGGATTCCGCTCCCGACGGGGTCGGTCCGCTGGCAGTCCAGCGTGTATCGGATGGCCTCGACGGCCGTGTCGCGGTAGGCCGTCTTTCCGGTCAGGAGGAACAACTGTGCGGCGGACCAGGCGACGGTGGCCATGTATTGGCTCGGAGAGGTGTTGTAGGAATGCTCCATGACGAACCGGAACGGCTCGAATCCCCTTTCCCGGAAACCGGCCTCGGCGAAGGCGAAATCCTCTTCCGCCGCCCGGGCCAGGTCGTCCGCAAGGCCGTCCCTGTCCCTCAGGTGCAGCGCCGCATAGGCCTCGTAACCGGCATAGAGGTAGTTATCGAAGGCAAGGTCCTGTTTCCGGACCGACACGATGTCATCCATCGTCCCCACCTCGCCGTCCAGCCAATGGAGAAGGCCCATCGATGAAGCCCGGAACCCGTCGCCGAACCGGCAGCGGAGCAGGAAGGAGAACCCCCAGCGGGCTTCTTCCTCCAGCCGAGCCGACAAGGCCGGATCGGACGTCGAGACGGCGGCTTCCAGAAGGGAAAAGGCCACGTCCCCCGTCTGCAGCGTCTGCTGGGACAGGTCGCCAGCGTCATGCCAGCCTCCCCCGTAGGAGACGTAGCGCCCGTCATGGACACAGAACAGGTCCCGGTGGCAGGCGTCGTGGATGCCCGGGACGGCGTATCCGCAGCGCTGGCTGAAAATGAAGTTCAGCGCCTTCCATTCGGCCTCCGTCCAGGGCGCGGCCGCAAGGGGGAACGGCGTGGACACCAGCCCTTCCGCCTCGATCCGCCAGGTTCCTTCCCGGTCGAACGGGGTGAAGTCGATGACGCCGAAATCGCCCAGCGTGGATCCCTCCGGCCGGACAGACCCCCGGTAGCGCACCCGTCCGGTCTCCGCATCCACCAGCGCGAAGCGTCCGGTGGAAAAAGGGACGACGGCTGTCTTGGCAGCTCCGGTTGCGTAACCCGCCGTGGAGAGGACGATGCCCCGAGGACGCCATCCCCTGTCCACGGCCGGGTCGGCGAGCCGCTGCAGACGGACATTCGTCACTTCGAAGCGGGAAGAATCCCGGGTGTCGCGGTACGGTCCCCGGTTGGTGACGGTGAAGAACAGGTCCTTTGCCGCCTCCCTCCCCGGGTCCGTCAGGTCCAGAAAACAGGTCAGGGTAGTATCGTTTTTCAGATGGACGAAATGCGAGACCGCGCCGTAGCCCATGTTCAGGTTGACAACCCGGTCGTCGTCACAGGCGGTTTTCACATCGAAGGAAATCCGGTCGAAACGGGACAGGTCGTTCCCGTCCAGGGACATCCGCGCCGTGTACTTCCCATAATCGGCATAATCCGGGTCGTCCGACGGCCCGGCGGCCCGGTGGTCCGGCCGGTTCGCGAACGCCAGGCGGACCCGGCCGGCAAGGACGGTCTCCTCCAGCACCGGAACAGCCGCACGGGCCGTTTCGTAGGAGCGTCCCTCCTCCAGGGGCAGCGGACGGTGTTCCAGAACCGCCGACGGAACCTGGGCAAAGGCCGACGACCCGGCCATGAGGGCGACGACAATGCCCGCTATCGTCCGGCAGCCCATCGCAGCGCGTCTGTCATCAGGGTCCGGAAATCGGGATTATCCACCAGGGAGGGACTGTGTCCGAACTGGACGTACAGGTTCCGGGCCGGCTTGGACCGGTTGGTCCAGATGACCGGATGGTCGCCCATCTTCACGGCAGTCCGGGCGGAATACGACGCCTCGTCCACGGTCGCCAGCACCTGGATGTCCGGATGGTCCCGCGGATCCCGGTCATAGGTGTACCATTCGTCAGCCTCGATCCGGAACGTGTCCGGAAGGCCTTTCAGGGCCGGATGGCGGCCTTCCTTGCGAACCGTCCCGTCGGACAGTTCGGCGATATAATTCCCAAAGCGGATCCCACCCAGGAAATCCGAGAACCACGGCCACATGGGATAGCCGTCGAACTCGCCCAGCAGCGAAGCGTGGTGCAGGCCGATCCAGCCGCCCCGCCCGTTGTCGATGTAGTCCTCGAAGGCCTCCACGGCCGCTTCCGTCCAGGCATAGGGCGGATAGTCCAGCTGAAGGAACACATCAAAGCCGGACAGATACTCCTTCGTAATGGGCTCCGTATCATGGATTTCGGTCATTTCCATCCCTTCCAGGCCGCGGAGCCACGGCATCGCCGCCTCGGTGAAGGGCAGGTGATGCCCGCCCATCTCCCGGAGCACCAGGACACGGATGGCCGGGTCTTCGTAATCCAGCCGGATGGACCGGATGTAGGAACCCTGCGGACGGCAGTTCCTGAATTTCACGGCTTCCAGAAGGCCGGCGAGCGCCTCCCGGGCGACAGCCCGGTCCAGACCGGCTTCGCGGATCTCCCCGTAAGTCCCACGGGCCGCCTCGGAGAACCGGCGCACTTCCTGCCATCCCTTGGGTGCATGGAACGACACCATGCAGGAGCCATCCATTTTCTTGTACGGCCAGAAAGTCCAACCGATATTGTTCTCTTCCATCGTCCGGCAGAAGTCCGACTGCCACGCATCGGTATTGTGGCCGATCTCGCCCATGTACATCGGCAGCCCCGTCTTGTCGCGGAAGTCGATGATGGCCTGGATGGCCTCCTTCGTGGGCTCTCCGCCGTACCGGTGGCAGGTGTACATGATCTTGTCATCGTACGTCCAGTCGGTGAATGGCTTGAAATTGCCGTTCCACTGGGCTCCCCCAAGCAGGATGATGTGGTTCCGGTCCACTTCGCGGATGGCGGCGACCGCCTCCTTGTGAAGCCCTTCCAGCATCGTATTCAGTTCCTCCGTCTTCTCCCCGAAATACGGGGCGATGGGCTCGTTGATCAGCTCGTATCCCAGGATCACGGGCTCGTCCCGGTAATGCCGGGCGATCCGCTGCCAGATGTCGCAGAACAGCCGGCGGGACGGCTCGCTTTCGAACAGCCAGGGATAGCCGTAGCTGTCGTCGATGTTGTCGCCCGTCTGCCCGCCCGGCGCATCATGCATGTCCAGGATCAGGTACAGGCCGTATTTCCGGCACCACTGCACGCAGGCATCGATCCGGTCGAAACCGTCCTGGCCGGCGGACAGGCCCATGTAGTCCTCGTCGGTGAACAGCTTGTAATGGAACGGAAGCCGGACCGTATTGGCGCCCGTCGAGGCGATGAAGGCGATGTCCTCCTCCGTGATATAGTTGTCCTTGAACTGCTTCCAAAACGCAGCCGCTTCGTCGGGCCCGACCATCTCGCACAGCAGGTCATCAATCATCCGCGGCGAATTGGTCCGTCCGAAGCCGAACATGTACCCCTCCGGGTTGAGCCAGTTCCCGAGGTTGGTTCCCTTGATGAGGAAGGGCTTCCCGTCCGTTCCGACCAGGGTGGTCCCGTCGATGGACACGAAGGATTTGGGCGTGCAGGCCGCCAGCAGCAGGACGGCAGCTGCGCAGGAAAGGAATCGCTTGGTCATGTTTCGCAAAGATAGCAAGATTTCCGACGCCGCCCTATCTCACCGGCATCGCCTTCTCCAGCGGACGCTCGCCGCGGAGCATCCGGGCGCCTTCACCGGTCAGGAACAGGTAGTGGTCGGACGGCTGGCCGTCCAGGGTGATGAACTTCGCCACGTCGCTGACGGGCGGCGTGTCCGTACACTTGAAGATGGCCGTACCCTCGTTCACCTCGTCGAACATCGCAACATAGAGCATCTTCGCTCCGGCGCCGATGGCCGTATAAATCTGGTCCCAGTAGAACTTGCCGCCCTGGCGCGGGATGCTTCCAAGGGGTTTTTCCCCACCGATGTCGTTGGCATCCGAGCCGCCGCGGCTCAGGTTGTACCAGCTGAATCCCGGATACACGAGCGGAACGTAGCCCACGCCATTGCGTTCGCACCATTCCGTGTCCTTCAATATGTGGTCGCGGTAGCGGTTCATCTCGAAGTGAAGCAGGGGCGTGAAGCGCTGGACCATCCAAGGGAGGACCAGGTCCGCCATGCGGATGAGGGAATGGAGATAGGGGTCCGTGGTGCAGTCGGCGCAGAGGTCCCGCCAGAAGGTCGGCACGCCCAGCATCACGGTGCATCCGCCGTAATCCGGATCATTGTGCAGGAAGTCGATGAGTTCCGCGAGCCGGATTTTCCGGATATCGTAGGTCCGGTCCGGGAAACCGACGCCCCAGATGACCACGAGCGGTTTCCCCTGGTGTCCCAGATACTCGTTCCGTTTCCCGTAGGAAGTCACTTTCATGCTGTCCACGAGGAACTTCCAGTCCTCCTGCAGCAGGTCGCAGGTCTCTTCCCGCTCCGGGCTCAGACCGGACAGGTCGTACATGACGGCAAAGGCGCGGTCATACTCCTGCGCCGCCGTCATCGCATGCCGCAGCACCGTCACCGAATGCTTCCGCGTCCCGCGGACAGGGCGGCAGCTGCCATAGAAACGCTGCAGGAACACCCCGTCCAGGCCGTACTCCTGCATCCAGCGGAAGTGCGTCCGGACCGTCTGCTCATCATCCGAACAGAAGAATCGGGCGACGGATCCGTCGGCGTTGCGGAGGCCCGTCGGATAGGTGTTCTCGTACTCGCTCACGTCCGGCCACATGTCGATATGGACCCGGTTCTCGTCGGGATACATCACACCGTTCCGAGGCAGGTGAAACCAGCCCTGGTAGCCGGCCATCACAAGACCTTCATACTCCGGGTGGACCAGTTCCTTTCCATGCCGGTTCTGCGCCGCCGGCTTCCCTTTCAACCGGGCGGCCGCCTCGCCGGCGAGCGTCAGGTAGCGATCTGACGGGATGCCGTCCTCCAGGGGCACGAACGTGCTTCCGGGAGCCGCCACAGGCACTTTCCGGGCAATCTTGAAGATGGCCGTGCCCTCGTCGATCTCGTCGAACATCGCGATGTACAGCATCTTGGCGCCACTGTCCAGGCAGTAGTCCAGCTGCTTCTTGAAGAAACGTCCGCCATTCCGGGGAATCTGGACGCCGGGATATCCGCGCCGCTGCATGTTGGCCCAGGAGAAACCCGGGAAGCAGAGGGGCGCATAGGCGATGCCCTCTTTCTCGGCCCAGGCCATATCCTCCCGGATCAGCGGCTGGTAGTCGGGATAGGTCCGTTCGTTGTACCGGCCCACGAACCAGGGCATCACGATGTCGCACTTGCGGATGAGGGCATGGAGCCGCTCGTCGGGCAGGGTATCCTTCGTGAGCGTCCGCCAATGCGTGGGAACGCCGATCATCACGCTGAACCCTTTCTTCCGGAGGCCGTCGATGATCTTTTCGCACTCGTCGAACCCGTATTTCCGGTTGTCGTTGAAGCCCACGCCCCACACCGTCACGAGCGGTTTCCCGTTCTGGTACAGGTAGGACGGATTGGCCGCATGGTCAAACAGATGATGCTCCTTCGCCAGCCGGTCGATGTCTTTCAGGAGGATGTCGGGGCCGTTCTCCGGCATGCCACTGAGGTCGTACATGATGGCGACGGCGCGGTCGTACTTGTTCGCACATTCCATCGCCGAGTCCATCACCTTGTTGAAATGCTTCTTTCCGGATGGATTGGCGATCTCCGCGATGAACCGCTGGAGAAACACCCCGTCCAGGCCGTATTCCTTCATCCAGCGGAAGTGGACATCGACCGTACTCTTGTCATACGGGGACGGGACGAATGCGGGCGTTCCGTCCTCGAAACGGAAGGCTGTCTCATACAGGTCCGGGTACTCGTCCACCTCCGGCCACAGGTCGATGGTGCACCAGCCCGGTTCGAAGCGACGGCCCTTCTCGTAATGGTGCCAGTTCCGGCCGGCCCCGTCGCCGGGGGTGTTGAACCACCCCTGATACCCCGCCATGACGAGCCCCTCATAGGACTCGTAGGTAATAGAAGACCGATACGGTCCCTGCGCGAAGGCAGAGACCGTAACGGTCAGGGTCAGAAGCGCGGCGAGCCGTCTCATTTCGCAAAGGTCTGGACGACCTCGCGGATGGTGCCGTCTTCGTTGAAATACAGCTTGTCCACACAGATGGAACGGAGGTTTCCCTGATGGGAGATGTTGCAGTTGTGATAGAACAGGTACCACTGGCCCTTGTACTTCACGATGCTGCCGTGGGAGGTGTCGCAGTCGGTCGGGGTGAGGATGATGCCCTGGTACTGCCACGGGCCCAGCGGGGAGTCGCTCCAGCAGTAGCGCAGCTGGTTTGCGCCCCGGTTGCCGGGTTCCTGGTGGTTGTCGGCATACATCAGGTAGTATTTGCCGTTGTTCTTGAACACCCAGGGGCCTTCGTGATAGTCCTTCATGCCGGTCATCGTGACCACGGGGCCGTCGATCTCGGTCATGTTGTCCTTGAGCTTGCAACCAATCATCCGGCCGCCGCCTCCGTAGTAGAAGTAGGCCTGGCCGTCATCGTCGACGAACACGCACGGGTCGATCATGGAGAAAGCATCGCCGAGGCCCTCGAGATAGCCGAGGAGTTTCAGGTTCTCCATGGTAGGCTTGTCGGAAACGCCGATGCCCACCTTCCAGGTATTGTTCCAGTCGGTTCCGCTCGGGTGCGGGAAGTAGTAATAGTACTTGCCGTTTTTGAACGCGGCGTCCGGCGCCCACATGAAACCGCCCTCCGGACGTCCCCATTCCACGTCGCGGGAATGGAGGAACTCGCCGTGGTCGGTCCAGTTGACCATGTCGGCGGTGGAGAACACGTGGTAGCCGTCCATCAGGTCGCAGCCGCGGGGCGGGGCGACGTCATGGGAAGGATAGACATACAGGCGGCCGTCGCCCCACACATGGGCGGAAGGGTCGGCCAGGTACAGCTCGGTGATGAAAGGGTTGCCGGGCATCTGGAGCTCGACGACCTCCTCCTCGGCGGGTGTCTTGTCGCACCCGCAGGAGAGCGCCATCAAGCAGGCGGCCAAGGCGGCCGGGATGGTCAGGAGTCGTATGGTTTTCATCTTGGATCTTGCTTATTTGGTCGGCATGTCCGGGGTCATCTTCACTTCGCCGCGGAGCATCTTCGCCGCCTCGCCGGTCAGGAACAGGTACCAGTCGGTGGGGAGGTTGTCGTCGATGCCCTGGAAGCGGATGTCCAGGTCGGACGTCTTCTTGCTCCAGCGGATGCCGTCTCCGGTCTGCTCCGAGCCGTTCATCCGGTAGCTTCCGTTCGTGTAGCTGGTCACCCAGTAGTCGTCGTCGGAGGTGTAACCGTATCCGGCGGGGACATTGGCTTTCTTGTACGGGACGTTGGACGGAACTTCGGACACGTGCATCTGCTTGAAGATGGCGGTGCCTTCGTCGATCTCGTCGAACATGCCCACGTAGATGGCCTGGGCGCCCGCCTTGATGTCGCGGTAGAACTGCTTCCAATAGAACTTGCCGCCGAAGCGGAAGCCCGTGTTGGTGGCATCGCCGTCGGGATAGCCGTTGTTCGGGTGCATGTTGCGGTCGCTGCCGCCCGGGAACACATGCGGGGCATACACCACGACGTGGCCGTCGGTGGAGTACTTCTTCGCCTCGGCGATGTCGTCCTTGATCCGGGACAGCCACTCGCTGCTCTCGAAGTTGTCGTTGCCGTATCGGCCTACGTACCAGGGGATGAAAGCGTCGCACTTCTTGATGATCTCGATCATCTTGCGGTGCTCGGTCCCGCTCAGGGCGTCGTTGCCGCCGGCCCGCCAGTAACCCGGGCAGCCCAGCATGATGGCCCAGCCCTGGGCCTGGAGCTGCTCGATGTACGGCTCGATGAACGAGGGCTTGGGCAGGTTGTTGTCTTTGAAACCGAATCCCCACAGGGCCAGCAGCGGCTTCCCGTTCTCGTACAGGTAGTACTTCTGGGTGCTGCGGTCCTTGAGGTGGTACTGGTCCATCAGTTTCTGGGCGTCGGCGACCATGCTCTTGGCCATGTTGTCGTTGGTCGTACCGCCCATGTCGTACATCACGGCGATGGCGCGGCCATACTCGTTGGAGCCCTTCATCGCGTGCTTGAGCACGGTGTCGAAATGGTCCTTGTGCTTCGCATCCTGGATCTCGCCCACGAACCGCTGCATGAACACGCCGTCCAGCCCGTACTGCTTCATCCACTTGAAGTGCGTGAGCACCGTGGATTCGTCATAGGAGCTGAACACCGTGGCGTGCGAGCCGTCGGGAAGGATGAAAGGAGAGCTGTAGCCGGTCGCGTCGCCGTCGCCCACCACGTACTTCTTCTCGTACTCGGTCATATCCGGCCAGAAGTCGATGGAGTTGCGCAGGACCCCCGGGCGGAACTGCTCGCTTTCGCGGTAGTGGTACCAGCCCTGGTTGGGGACCGCCGTCATCGGCGACCCGTCGCCCGGCGTGCCGAACCAACCCTGGTAGCCCGCCATCACGAGGCCGCGGTACGTGTCGTACGGCTGCCCGTCCTTGTGTGGCTCCACGCCCGGATCGGCATACTCCGACTCCGCCGGTTTCGGATCCGGCTTTTCCGGTTCCACCCGCCCCGGGATCACCTCCTCCGGCTTGCCGCAGGAGAAGGCGACCACGAGTGCAAAGGCAGTGTAAAGGAACTTTCTCATCATTCGGGAACGACGATTTTCTTGACTTCGGAGAGGTTCCAGCTGGTGTAGGTGTCATTCACCTGCACGCCCATCCGCACCCAGTAGGTGTAGCCGGCCTTGAGCTGGATCTTGAGGCTGTACGGCGCCACGGTCTGGTTGCCGTCGGCATCGCCGATCGCCGGCCACATCTTGCGGAGGTTGATCCGGTTCGTATCGTTGTAGTAGTAGTCGATATGGTTGCCGGGACCGCAGTGGATGTTGTTGTTGATGAACGGGCGGATTTCGCGGATCTGCGGGAGGCCGTCCGTCACCGGGGCCTGCAGGCGGCAGGTCAGGGTGAGTTCGGTCCCTTCGAGCGTCGCGTCGAAATCGACCACGTGCAGGTACGGGATCACCTCGAAGTCCTGGACCGTGCCCTTCTTGCCGATCGCCACGTTGTAAGTGGTGTCGCACGGCCACCAGGCGCCGTCGCGGGGCAGCATGTCATAGGTGCCGGAGAACAGTTTGTCGTTGTAGTAGGTGCCGTCTTCCTTGATGGCCAGGTCCTGCGGCGTGGGATGCTCCGAATAGCTCATCTCCCAGATGCGGATGTGGCTCACGCCGTGGTCCAGGAGCATCGGCTGACCGGTGGTCTTGTCGATGATCCGGCCCTGGATTTTCGCAGCCGGAGCCTCGAAGTTGTCGATCTTCATACAGGAGACCGGTCCCAGCAGCACCGCGCAGCCCAGCAGTATCGTGTATAAATGCTTCATACTCATTCAGATGTTAAATCAATAACCGTCGTTGCGCACGAGCTTCGGATTCTTGTTGATCTCGCCGCCCGGGATGGCCTCGTAGTAGTTGCGCTTGTCGAAGGACAGGCGACGGCCATACACCTCCACTTCGTTCAGGAAGATGTACTTGTCCTCATTCAGCACCTTGTACGGCATCAGGGTGCGCGGCCAGTAGTTGGACGCGAGGATGCTGTGGGCGGTGCGCCAGCGGCGCTGGTCCCACTCTCCCTGGTTCTCGATGCAGAGCTCGCGGCGACGCTCGTCGCGGATGTACTGGAGGTTCTCGTCCAGCGGGAAGCCGTAGAGTTCCTCGCCGATGTCGGCGGGATTGGCCACCATCTCGTGACGGTGGGCGCCCGCGCGGTCGCGGATCTCGTTCACGTGCTCGAAGGCCTCGGCCTTCAGGGCGTCGTTCCCGGTCTCCAGGCCCAGCTCATAGGCGGCCTCGGCCCAGTCCACGAGGATCTCCCCGTAGCGGAAGACCTTCCAGCTCTGGGTGCTCTGGTGGAGCTGGCGCGTCGCCGGATCGGCCTTGTAGTTCATGTACTTGCGGACGAAGATGCCGGTGGTGGAGAAGCCTTCGTCGCCGTTGCGCTTGATGCCGTTGGCCCCCGTGATCTTCACGTTGCCGAAGCCGCCCACGTCCTGGGTCTTGCCCGGGTCCTGGAGCTTGATGCAGTTCGGCGCCACGAAGTTGTTGTCCTCCGGCGTGAGGTCGGCCGCCTTGGCGGCGAGGGTGGTGAACACGCCCTGCTGGATGTCCAGCTTGGTGCCGGAGACGGGCTCCACCATGCCGGAGAAGAAGAAGTTCGCGCGGCAGCGCGGCTCCATCTCGTCCGTGTTCCAGAAGTCGTCATAGGAATCGAACCGGACCGGATAGCCGTCCGCATCCACCACGGCGGGGGTCTCGTACAGGCTCACCAGGTCCCAGGTCGCGTGGATGGCGGCACCCACGCTCTGGGCCATGCCGGTTCCCATCGGGAGCACCATGTCGTCATAGGAGCTGTACAGGGAGGAGTTCCACGGAACCACGGTGTTCGGGGTGCCGAAGGTCTTGACGAAGATGTCCTCTTCGCCGGCGAGGTCCTCGATGAAGATCTCGGTGTAGGCCTTCTCCTTGTCGGCGCCGGTGTGGAGCTTGAAGCCCGCGTCGTGCAGGAACTTGCAAGCATCGTAGGCGTACTGGAAGAACTCCTTCGCATCGGCCGGGTCCATGCCCATCAGGCCCGCGTCGGTCGCGGGGCCGGTGATGCCCGTGTACTGGTTGTACTTCGCGACGCAGCCCGCCCAGAGCATCGCCTTGGCCATCAGGGCCGCGGCGGAATAGCGGTTGCCCCGGTACACCTCGGACTTGTCGGAGGCGCCGTTGTCCATCGCGAACTTGAGGTCGTCATAGATGAACTTCCAGGTGTCGTACTCGGTGGCGCGGGTGACCTGCAGCTCTTCCATCGGCGCGGTCGGATCCTGGACCTTGTCCACGATCGGAACGCCGCCATAACGCTTGGCCATCGCGAAATAGAAGTATGCGCGGATGAACCGGGCCTCGGCCATCAGCTCCTCATAGCGGTCGGCCGTCCAGGCGTCCTGATACTCGGGAAGCTTGTCGATCATCACGTTGATCTCGCGGACGCGGTCGTAGGGCCAGTAGCCCCACTGCCCGGCGGTGTCGCCGTTGCCGCGGCCCGTGGTCTCGTAGCAGATGGTGGAGCCGTAGCCCTTCAGGGCCTCCCAGACATTGCCCACGTGGTAACCGTTCTTGTTACCGTTCGAGTTCATCGTGGAATAGCCCTTGTTGTCATCTGCATATTTGTAGCAGAAATCCTCGATGGGCAGGTCGTTGTACAGACCCGAAAGATACTTGCGGACACCGAATTCGGAACTGAACAGCGTTCCGTCATCCAGCATGCCCTTGGGCTCGAGGTCGAGCCGGTTGCAGGAGACCGCCCCGCCAAGGAGGGCCGCCGCAAGAAGAATGGTTTTGAAGGTTGCTTTCATCTTACGCTGTCTTTAGAATTTGAGGGAAGCGCCCACATTGACGGTCCGGTTCACGGGGTAGTTGTAGTTCAGCACCACGTTGCCGTTCGCCGCGCCGCCGTTGGTGCCCGGGCGCTCCGGGTCCATATACTTGTCCTTGCAGAAGGTGAGGAGGTTGTACCCGCTCACATAGACGCGGAGGCTCTTGATGTTCACCACGCGGGTCCACTTGGCGGGAAGCGTGTAGCCCAGTTCCAGGGATTTCAGGCGGAGGTAGGACATGTCCTTGATGCCCGTCGTGCCGGTGGTGAAGCTGTGGCTGGTGGCGGGATAGTAGCCCGCGACCCACTGGGTGTGGGGGTTCCACGGGTCGTCCCACTGGTTCACGGTGTGCCAGCGGTCCAGGTACATGTCCAGGACGGCGCCGCCGTTGAACGGGCCCACTTCGCCGAACACTTCGCCGTACTCGCTGTACACGCCGGCGGAACCGGCCCAGTTCATGGACAGGTCGAATCCCTTCCAGTCCGCGCCGAGGGTGATACCGTAGTTGAACACCGGGAGGTTGTAGGTGGCCACCGGGTGGGAGTCGTTGCCGTCCACCACACCGTCACCGTTCCAGTCCTCATAGTAGTAGTCGCCCGGAAGGGTGCCGGTGCCGTAGTTGGTGCCGGTGGTCGGGTGGTTCTGGATCTCCTCGTAGGTGGTGAAGCGTCCGGCCTCCGGGATGGAGAACCAGATGTCCTTGTTACGGCCGGAGACCTTGTCGCGGCGCCAGTTCTCCATGGAGTTGCCCGCCTGGGAATCCAGGTGGTAGTTCCAGCGGTTCTTGGCGGCGGACATGAAGCCCGTGACGTAGTAGCCCACCTCGCCCACGCGGTTGCGATGGCTCAGCTGGAACTCGTAGCCGAAGGTGATGTCGCTTTCGATGTTCTCCTGCGGCATGGAGGCACCCACGGTGCCCGGAAGCACGACGGAGGACGTCGCGAGCAGGCCGTCGCGGTTGCGGCGGAACACCTCGAAGGTACCGCCCAGCTTCTGGTTCCACAGGTTGAAGTCCAGACCCAGGTTCTTGGTGGTGGCGGTGTACCAGGTGAGGTTCGGGTTCGGGATCGCGGCGGCATCGACACCGGTCACGACCGTGCCGTTATAGATCCACGCCTTGTCACCCTGCAGGTTGTAGCCCGTGTAGATGGACGGGTAGGTACCGGCGGAGCCGTCGTCACCGAGCCGTCCCCAGGAAGCGCGGAGCTTGAGGTTCGTGATCCAAGGGAGATTGTTCTTGATGAAACCTTCCTCGCTGATGCGCCAGCCGGCCGAGACGGACGGGAACCAGCCCCAGCGGCTCGCGGCCGGGAAGCGGGAGGAGGCGTCGTGGCGGATGGCGGCGTCCAGGAGGTACTTGCCCTTGTAGTCGTAGTTCAGGTGGCCGATCCACGCCCGGCGGGACATGTCGCCCAGGCCGTTGGACTTGCCCACCTGGTTCTCCTCTTCGCCGGAGAACAGGTACGGCTTGTCCAGCATCATCGTGCGGCGGGCGTAGAAGTTGTCCCACTCGTTGTAGGACTGCTCGTACATCCCCATCAGCGCGATGTGGTGCGCCTTCGCGAAGGTGCGGTCGTAGTTGACGGACAGCTGCATCACCTGGCCGCTGTTCGGGTCGGTGGAGCGCTGCACGTAGGAATCGTCACCGCCGTTGCGGATGAACTTGTTCAGGGAACCGTCCGCGTTCTTGGAGAACAGGTAATAGGTCCGCTGGTACTCCGTGTTGTTGGTGGTGTAGTAGTCGTAGCTGTAGAAGGCCCGGAGGTTCAGGCCCTCGACCCACGGGATGTCATAGGTGAGGGTCATCGCGGCGTTCAGGTTGTTGCGCTTCTCCTGGCGGAAGCCGGAGAAACGGCTGTCGGTCGCGGCGACCGGGTTCTCGGACTCGAGCATCTGGTCGTCGAAGCTCGGGAGGTCGTGGTCCCCGTCGATCCAGGCCTCGGAGGTGGGACGGTAGGTCCACGCCTTCTTGTACACGGCCCAAATGGTCGTGAACGGCTGGTTCTTCTCGTCCATATAGCCGGACAGGGCGACATTGGCCCGGAGGCGGTCGGTGATCTTCGCATCCACGTTGGAACGGAAGTTCCAGCGGTGGTAGTTCAGGGAACCGCTGCGGTAGGAGCCCATCATATCCATATAACCGAGGTTGAAGAAGTACTTGATCTTCTCCGAACCGCCGTTGACGGACAGGTTGTACTGGCTCTGCGGGACATTGTTCTTGAAGAGTTCGTCACTCCAGATGGTGCTCTTGCGGGTGCCGTCGCTGTAGGACATGATGGTGTCCCAGGCGTAGATGCCCAGGCCCCGGTTCGGATAGTTGCCGTTGAACCCGTTGTAGTTCTTCTCGTTGATGAGCATCATATGGGAAGCGGCGTCCACCGTGTTCGGGACATACAGGAAGGTCTGCCAGCCGTAGTTCATCGACAGGTCGATGTCGAACTTGCCGTCGTCGCCGGAACCCTTGCGGGTCGTGACGAGGATGACGCCGTTCGCGGCCCGCACGCCGTAGATGGCGGCGGAGGCGTCCTTCAGCACGGACACGGACTCGATTTCATTGGCGTCCATGCGGGAGAAGTAGGCCTGGTCGCGCGGGATGCCGTCCACCACGAACAGCGGGGTGCCCATGCCGCGGATGTCAATCGCGTTGTCGAACTCGCCCGGCTGCGCGGAGCGCTGGGAGATGCGCACGCCGGCGACCTTACCGGACAGCATGTTCACGACATTCTCGTTCTTGGTGATGACCATCTCCTTGTTGGTGACGGCCGAGACGGCGCCTGTGAGGGTCGCCTTCTTCTGGACGCCGTAACCGACGACGACCGTCTCTTCCAGGAAGTTGTTGTCCCCCCGGAGGACAATGCTGAGCGTGGTCTGCGCGGCGCTGACCACCACGTCCTCGTAGCCGATGAACGACACCACCAGGTTCTCCGTCGGAGCGGCGGAGATCCGGAACTGGCCGTCCATGTCGGTCACGGTCCCGCGCGTCGCGGAACCCTGCACCAGGACGCCTGCGCCGACGAGCGGCTCCCCGCCCTCGTCCGTCACCGTACCGGAAACGACACGGTTCTGGGCCGGGAGGGCGAGCGGAAGCAGCGCCATCAGCACGGTTATGATGATATGTGACAGTTTCAATTTCATACGGTTCTCGATATTGACATCGGAATTATCTCGCATCGGGATCATTGGCGCCAATCGGGCTGACACGGCGGTTGAACCACATGTAGAACCAGTGCCAAGGACCGATCGTCTGTTCACCGAGGTCATACTCCAGGTAGAGGCCGATACCGGAGCGGAAAGCCCATCCCTTGTAAGCGTCCGTGGTCACGAGACCCTTCTCGTTCATCTCCCAGCCCATCAGTCCGGGGATGTCGCCGCCACCGTCCCAGCCGCCGAGGATTTCGCCGTTGCAAGGGCCGTTGGCCGCCGCCTTTTCTTCGTCGGACCAGTTCTCACGGATGGAAGAGGCCCAGGAAGGCTGCGTGGTCCGCCAGACAAGGCCGCGGGAGTACTTGACCAGTTCCTTCAGGCTGTCGCCCAGGATGAAATGGCTTCCATCGTTGTCGAGAAGCACTTCGTCTCCCCGGATGAAATTGGCTTTCTGGAGGATCTTCAGTTCATTGTTCGCGTCACCATGACGAAGGTAGAGCGGCTCGGGCAGGAGTTCTCCCTCGGGGAAGGTGGCGGTCAGGAAGATCTGGGCCAGGTCATACACGCCGGCACCGGCAGGGATCATCCACTTGAGGTTGACGGAGGCCTCGGAGCCGTATTCGATGTGCCGGCCGCCGCCGAAGCCGTCCTTGGTGAGGAACTGGTCCAGGCCCATGCCCGGGATCGGGTTGTCGATCTGCCAGAAGATCTTGTGCTTGATCACGTCATCGGCCAGGGTGTAGATGATGATGCCGTTCTTGCCCTCGCTGTTCCAGGCGTCGGTTCCCAGACGGTGCTTCGGCGCCCAGGTGCCATCGGCGGACAGCGCCTCGGCAATGGTGTCGTAGGCACGCTGCACATTCTCGTTCTGGTCCTCCCTCGGAGCGAGCTGGAAGGCGATCTTTCCGGCAGGAAGATCCTTCAGATAGTCCTTCAGGTTGAAGCCCTGGACGAACTTGGCGGCGGAATTGGGAATCAGGACGCGATGATAGCCGTCCAGGTCGCCGTCGAGCTTGGTCAGCTGGACGCCGTCCACCACGGAAGGTTCGACGAGCACCTCCGGCTCGAAGGTGTTCTCGCCCACGTGGACGATGAAGTAGTTGGAGCTGATCGCGGTGCCCTTGAGCTCGACCTTCAGGGCGACGGTGTAATCCTTGTCGGACTCGGCGGCGAGGGCCTTCAGGTTCACCTTGATGAGGTCGCCGTCATTCTCGGCGGACTCCACCTTGAAGAGGCCGGCGCCGGCGCGGGTCTTCGCCTCACGCGCGTCCGCGATGTCGAAGGTCGCCTCGGAGGCGTTGAAGGAAGGCGTGGCGAGGAAATTGACCACGGCGCCCTCTTCCCCGAGGAAGACGATCTGGTCGGTGTATTCCGGGACATAGACGATGGAGTTGATGGCCGCGGAGGAAACCTTCGGGATGGTGTAGGAGGTGCTGTTCACCGTGATGATGAACGCATCGGCCGTCTCCTCGACGGAAACGGCGGCGCCGCCACCGCCCTTGGTGTCGATGACGATGGTCTTGCCGTCGCTCAGGACGATGGTCCACACGCCGTCGGCCTGGTTGGCGCTGGTGACGGTGAGGCCCGTCACGACCGCATTCTGGAGGTCCTTCTGGGTCTGGTGCCAGGCACCTTCCAGAACTTCTACCCGACGGGTAAGGTCGTCAAGTCCCTTGTTGTCGCAAGCGACGAAAGAGGGAACGGCCATGGCTCCGATGAGGAGCACGCTGATGAAGTGTTTTTTCATACTGAAAAGGATTATGTGATTGGTTTGTTGTTGTTTTGCTGGCTCAATGTCCGGTCACAAATATGCGCGCGTACCCTTAAAAACGCGCGGAACCCATGCTTAATCGCGCCCTTAACATGTCGTTTTAATGTTTTTTTAAGACCGGTCAGTTCAGGTCCACGGTGAGTTTTTCCCCCGTATACCGGACCTCCCGGTCGCAGGAGGCGTTGTCGAGACCTGTCGCGACCCCCTTCCGGACCACGACGACCCGGAACGTCCGCTCCGCGGCCATGCCGGGCCAGGAACCCAGGCGCGGACCGATCGTGAGGATGCCGTCGGCATCGTTCCAGTCGAACCGGATGGTGGAGAAAGCGCCCTTCTCGTAACCGTAGCCGTCGCCCTCGTCCTCATAGAGGGTGAATGAGCCGTCGGCACCCGTGTAGATGCGGATCTGGAGGTCGTCCCAGGGCTTTTCCGAGGCATACTGGACCTCCGGGCCCATGGGCAGGACGGCACCGGCCTTGACGTACAGCGGGAGATGGTCACGGGCGAAGGTCCGGGTGAAGCTTACGCCGCCCTTCAGGCGCGATCCGTCCCAGAAATCCAGCCACTCCCCTTCCGGGAGATAGACGCTCCGGGTATCGTCCTCCGTGGACACCGGAGCAACCAGGAGGGAGTTCCCGTACAGGAACTCCGTGTCCTCGTCCCAGGTACGCTTATCCTTCGGATAGTCCATGAACAGGGCCCGCATCAGGGAGGCGTCCTCCCGGGTCACGGCCGCCGCAGCGCTGTACGTATAGGGCAGCAGGCGGTACCGGAGCCGGATGTATTTCTCCTGCAGGTCGAAGTCCGGATCGCCCGGAGCGCCGAACCGGAAGATCTCCCGGGGCGTATTCGTCCCGTGTGAACGCATCATGCCCGTGAAGGCCGCGAACTGCAGCCAGCGGCCGTACAGCTGCCGGAATCCGGGATTCTCGCAACCGCCGCTCCAGGACCCGGCGAAAAAGCCGCCGATGTCGGAGTTCCAGTACGGGATGCCGCACAGGGACAGGTTCAGTGCTTCCTGGACCTGCTCCTTCAGGGAGGTCCAGTTGGATTCCAGGTCACCGGACCAGACATGGGCGCCATAGCGCTGCAGGCCTGCGGTGGCGGAGCGGGTAAGGATGGATACGCGGCGGTCGGACGTCAGCGCCCGCTGGTGGTCATACACGCCGCCTACGCTATACAGCGGGAATGAGTTCCGCATCTCCCGGTAGGTACCCTCGGGCGAGAGGTAGTCATAGTCCTCCGGACGCACCGGCTGGTGCTCGGGTTCCGTGGCGTCCAGCCACCAGCCGTCGATACCCGCATCCCAGAGGTGTTCCTGCATGTATTTCCAGTAGATATCCCGGGCCTTCGGGTTCCAGGGATCATAGACCCTGACGCCGTGTCCCTGCGGGAAGGTACTTTGTCCGAGCAGGAGGTTCTCCGCTTCCAGCTCCTGATAGATATTCGATTCGGGGCCGAAGGACGGCCATACGGAAATCAGGGCATGGGCATGGAGTCCGTGGATCTCGTCCATCATCCCCTTCGGGTCCGGATAGGCCGGATTCAGGAACTCCACGGCGTTCCAGTGGGCGTTGTCCCCCCAGTACTGCCAGTCCTGGATGATGCCGTCGAGGGGCACCTTCAGTTCCCGGTATTTCCGGACGATGGAAACCAGCTCCTCCGCCGACCCATAGCGTTCCCGGGACTGGAGGAAGCCGAACTGCCAGAGCGGATTCATCGGGGCGTGCCCGGTGAGGATGCGGATGTTCCGCACGACTGCGTCGCCGCTGCCGCCGCCGAGGAAGAAGTACGAGCATTTCTTCCCTGCCTGAGAGGAGAAGGACACGCCGTCCTCCGTGCTCCGGAACTCGGTCGGGGAGTAGTTGTCCCAATAGACCGCATAACCCTTCACGGAATGGAAGAGCGGGATGGCGATTTCCATGTTGACATTCTCCAGGTGATAGTCCTTCCGGCGCTGGTCCAGGCCGCCGCCCCGGTGCTGGCCCAGTCCGTAGACGGCTTCATCCGCTTCCAGGAGAAAGGCCTGGTGGATCTCCTCATGGGAGACGGTCTCCGGCTTTTCCCGGAGCAGGATTTCCCCGTCCTTCCCGTAGAAGGAGAAGGCGCCCGACCCGGGGTCCAGCTCCACCCGGAGCGCATCGGTCCTGAGGACCACGGTCCCGTCCTCCCGCGTATCCACGTCGAAACGGATTTTCCCGGGGGTCATGACGACCGATGCCGTGGGAGCCGTATCCACCGTCCCGTAGAGCGGCGATTTCACCACCTGGACGATGTCCGGAGCATAGCATACCACTTCGAACCGGGAGACGGGTCCCTCGGTCCGGAATCCGTGGGCGGTCCGGCGGACCGGCCCGTTGCAGCCCGTCAGCAGCAGGAGAGCCGCCGTGGCGCACATCAGCAAGTTTTTCATATTCCCCAAGTCTTATTGGGCTCACCGCCCATTTCGAATACCAGCTTACCACCCCGCACGAGCTCTTCGTGCGTCAGGAACGGCCGCGTGAGCGGTTTCCCGTCCAGGGTGGCGGACTGGATGTATTTGTTGTCTTCCGAAACGCCCTTTGCGACAATCCTGAAGGTCTTCCCGCCCGGCAGATGCACGGCCGCCTCCGGGAACACCGGAGAGCCGATGGCGTACTCGGCCTTTCCCGGCGTCACCGGATACAGGCCCAGGCAGGACCACACCACGAAGGAGGTCATGCCGCCGCCGTCCTCGTCGCCCGGAACGCCCATCAGGTCGTCCCGGAACCAGGTGCGGAGGAGCTGCCGGATCCTTTTCTGCGTCTTCCACGGAGCACCGGCATAGTCGTACAGGTAAGGGATATGGAGCGAAGGCTCGTTGGCCATTGAGAACTGGCCCACATTGCCGGTGTGGTCCGGCAGTTTGGCGTAGAATTCGTTCTTGGAACGGCCCAGCGGGGTGGCGAAAGTCTCGTCCAGCTTTTTCACGAAGGCATCCGGACCGCCCATCAGGTCCACCATGCCGGGAATGTCGTGCTGGACATCCCAGCGATACACCCAACCGTTGTTCTCCCCGTAGTATTCGCGGGCCCCCATGCCGCCGGAGAAGCTGTAGTCGAAAGGTTCGATGAAGGCGCCACGGCTGTCCCTGGGATGGAAGAAGCCCGTGGCCGGATTGTACAGGTTCCGGTAATCCCGGGCATGGCGGGCGAAGAAAACGGAATCGGCCCGTTCGCCGGCGGCACCCGCCAGGACGGAAGCGCACCAGCTGTCATAGGACGTTCCGAGGGTCACCGCGACCGGCTGCCGTTTCTCGAAGGAATGGACATTCGGATCGGTCTCCGGCTCCCCTTCCGCCAGGGCGGGCATGTAACCCTTCTCCCAGAAAAAAGCGTCGATGGCACCTGCCGGATTCCCGCACCAAGGTGCCAATGTCTTCTCCACCAGCGCGTTCCGGCTGATCTGATAGACCTTGAGCGTATCCAGGCGGAGTCCCTTGACCAGCGCATCGGCAAAGGTCGCGACCGTATGGTTCGAATTCATCCGGCGGGAGTCGCCGGTCACCTCCGGAAAGGTCGGAGCCCAGTCGTTTCCCGTCTGTTCCGCCATCCGGACGAAGGAAGAAAGGATGTCCTCCTCCCTGGCGGGATCCATCACCAACCGCAGCGGATGGGCGGCGCGGTAGGTGTCCCAAATCCAGTCGTCGGTGTAGAACGGCGTGCCGCCGTCCTCGTGGACCTGGCCATCGAAGGCGCTCCAGTAGCGGCCGTCTTCGCTCAGGCACACCGGACGCTCGAAGGTCCGGTAGTAGGAGGTGTAGAACACGGACTTTTCCTTCTCGCTCCCGCCGCGGATCTCCAGGCGGCCGAGGGTCTCGTTCCAGATCCGGCGGCCTTCGGCAGCCACTTTCTCCACGTCGTACGTATCGATTTCCCGGCGCAGGTTCGCCGCCGCCTGCTCCTGGCTGATGAAGGAGACACCGTAGCGGAGATGGACCTCCGGAGCGTCGAAAACCATCGCCACACAGGCGTTCCGGCCGCTGTCGGACTTGCCGTCCAGGAGCTGGCCACGGCTGAGATATCCCTCCTGCACGGGCTTCTCCTGCACTTCCATATACACATACACCTTCGTCTCCCCGTCCACGACCTGATAGCCGGCGAATACCCCGTCCGCCAGGCTCACGGCGCCGTTCAGGGAAGTCAGCAGGAGCGTCCCGCGCCCGTCGCGGAAGCGGATCCGGTACACGGCGCTCTGGTGGGAGACGGCATAATCGGCATGGATGGCCCCGTCCTGGAGGTCCACGCTGAATCCGTAGGGCGTAAGATGCTCATTGTCATAGGTTACCGGAATGACCGGACGGAGCTCGTCCTCCGTCGTCACGCCCAGTTTGAAGGCCGACCGTTCCCGGTGGTTCGTCACGATGACAGGCAGGCCGTTCACATACTCGGACGTGTAGTCCGCGCGTTCGGGATACACCCGCAGCATCGAATTCGGGAGTTGAACGGTCGGGAACGTGGGCACCAGCAAGTGGCTGATGTTGCCGATGTAAGGATTCACATAGTCCACGGGGTCTTTGGGGCCATCCCCGGAACAGCCCGCCACGAGGGCGGCGCAAAGCAGCAAGGCCGATATCTTTTTCTTCATAGGGTCGGTTTATTTTCGAGGCAGATAACTGTGGTGGCGCTGATGGACCTTCCGGATGGTCCCGTCGTCGTTATAGTAGAGCCGGTCCACGCAGATGGAACGCAGGTTTCCCATCTGCGAAAGCTGGCAGCCGTGGTAGAACAGATACCACTGGCCCTTGAACTCCACGATGCTTCCGTGGGAAGTGTCGCAGTCGGTCGCATCCAGGAAAATGCCCTTGTATTCCCAAGGGCCCAGCGGACCGTCGGACATCGCATAATGCATCCGGTTGTACTGTTTTCCGTTGGCGTCGATATGGTTGTCCGGGTAGGACAGGTAATACTTTCCCTTGTACTTGTGGACCCAGGGGCCCTCGTGGAAATCCACCAGTCCCTCCATCGGAATCATCTTGCCGGCGAGTTGCGTCATGTTCTTTTTCAGAGGTGCGCCATAGCAGGCACCGCCTCCGCCGTTGTAGATATACGCCTTCCCGTCATCGTCAATGAACACGCACGGGTCGTAATGGGAGGTCATCCCCTTGATGTAGCCGCCCACCTTGAAGTCCGAAGCGGGCTTGTCGGACACCGCCACACCGATCTTCCAGGTGGAACCGGTATGCGTCCCGGACGGGTGCGGGAAGTAGAAATAGTAGGTTCCGTTCCGGTATGCGCAGTCCGGCGCCCACATGAAACCGCCTTCCTTGCGGCCCCAGGGCACGTCGGAGGCCCGGAGGATCTCGCCGTGGTCCGTCCAGTGGATCATGTCGACCGTGGAAAACACGTGGTACTGGTCCATCAGGTCGCAGCCCCGGGGCGGGTCGATGTCGTGGGAGGCGTACACGTACAGGCGGCCGTCGGCCCACACGTGGGCGGAAGGGTCGGCCGTGTACAGGTGCGTGATGAACGGATTGTCCGCCATTCCGTCGATGGTCATGAATTCTGCCGGCTTCTCCGGATAGGCCTTCAGGTACCAGGCCACCTTCTCCGCCAGGAGTTCCGCGCCCCGGTCGTCCGGGTGGATGCCGTCACCCTCAAGCGTTTCCGGGGCGTCCTGTAGCACCGGGTACATGTCCAGCACCTCGCAGCCGGTGTGCTTCGCCGCCTCGTAAAGGGCGGGACACACTTTCTTCTGGCTTACTCCATCGGAGATACCGTAGGAATCCTTCGTGAACAGGGTCGGGGTCATCAGGATCACCCGGGGATGCGACGGAAGGGCCTGGAACATGGACACCAGCGTCTCGGCGTCGTCCACCAGTTCTCCCTTGTCGATGGCCGGTTCGTTCCAGGGCTTGCTGTCGTTGCCGCCCAGGTCGATGAGGACGATGTCCGGATGGCTCGTCAACGCCTCGCCCAGCCGTCCACGCGTCCAGTAAGGGCAATCCGAATGGCGGAGCATCGTGCAGCCGCCGACGCTGTAATTCTCGATGTGCCAGGCGTCTCCGAGCAGGGCTTGCGTCCGGGCCGGATAGGACCGGGTGGCCGGATCGGAAGTGCCGGCGCCCTCGGTGATGCTGGCGCCCACGAAGGTCACCCGCACCTGGGCGGAGAGCGCCAGGGCGGCGACGAGGGCAAGCAGGGTCAGGGTCAGTCGTTTCATACGCAGTTCATTTGACAGGTCGGGTCAGGATGCCGGGCTGGTAGATGCCGTCGTCGAAGCGGGCGAAAGAGCCCGGGCCAGTCTCGGCGCAGGGAACGCCGGCGTTCAAAAGCAGTTTGTGCAGGGTATTCCATCCCTTCTCGGACGAGAGGAAGTCGTCCAGGGTGCTCACATACCGGTTCCCGTTCTTCACGAAAACCGGCAGCGGTGCGGTGCATTCGTATTCGCTTCGGAGGAGGGCGGCGGTTTTCATCTCCTCCGCCCGCTTGTTCCAGCGGCGCCAGTCGGCCCGGCAGGCCTCCAGGAGCACTTCCCCCTCCTCCACGAACGGGCCGGAGAGCGTATATTGCGCGGCATCCTGCCGCTGCACTTCGCAGAAATAGAAATCGGCATTGGTCATTCCCCGCGTCCAGGAGCGCTGCGCCGGCAGGAAGGAAGAGCGGCGGAGCGGGGTGAGGACGAGGTCCAGGCCGTACCGGGCAGCGGTTTCCGGAGTTATGCCCCACAGCCACACGTCGTTGCCGTCGTCGGGCGCAACCGCACCGGCTGCCGCGTCCACGATGTACAGCGTCCGGCCTGCCGCCCTCTCCGAGAGGGTGACGCCCTGGGCCTCGAGAATCCGCCCCAGGCGCCCGCCCGAAGCCCCGCAGTAAACCACGCTGCGATAGGGCTCTGGGGCCGCAATCTTAACCAACTTAACCTTATGTTTCTCTTGTTCCTGCCAGCGGCACCAGACGCTGCCTTCCGGAGCGTTCGCCGCGCGCATCGCATCGAACAGCGGCCAGGGATCCCAGAGCGGAAGGGCCGGATCGTAACCGGGATTGAAAGTCGTCCCGTACGGGCCCAGCCGCTCGGGCTGGACACCCGGAACGCCCTCTTCGTAAGGGCCGAAGAAGATGCCGTCGTCCAGCGTAGGGGCGGTCGTAAGGTCTTTCTTCCCCAGCGGCAGCGGCTTCAGGGCGTACCAGGCCATGTTGAACACGGTACTGTAGGAAGCGCCGGCCTCGCGCATGGACCTGATCAGATGATAGCACTCATAGGCCAGGCCCTCCATCCGTCCCAGGGCGGATTCGTAGGCCCGGTCCCCATTGTATCGGGACACTTCCTGCGGGGTTCCGTAATAAGCCATGCTGTGTTCACCCACGCCCCAGGGCTTGCCGAGGGCTTTCCATTCCCGCATGGACCCTTCGTCACCGTAATGGCCCACCGTCACCGGCAGGATGCCCATGCCGTCCTCTTCCCCATCGGAGGAAATCCAGGGCCGCGACGGGTCGTTTTCCCGGACGATGGCCACCCAGTCACGCCAGGCCTGTTCCTGCAGGGGCATCAGGTCCGGACGCTTGTGGACATGCAGGATGACGGGCTTGTTCTCGTTGGACACGCTCCAGCCGAAGACGGAAGCATGGTTGCGGTCCCGGAGCACCATCCGGCGGAGATGCTCCCTGGAATGCTCCCAGAACTGCGGGTTCTCCAGGGCGGGGCCGCCGTCGCTGGCCCAGTTCGCCGTCTCCTCCAGCACGCAGATGCCCATCTCGTCCGCCAGGTCCAGGTAGAAGCGGGGGTACACCTGCGCATGGGGGCGGACGGCGTTGCCGTTCATCCCCTTGATGGCCGTAAACCAGGCCCACGCATAACGCCGGGTCATCTGCGGGATGCCCATGAAGTGCCAGGAGTCGCCCCGCAGCGGATACGGTTCGCCGTTCAGGCACAGCATTCCGCCCTCCAGCGTCCATTCCCGCCAGCCGAAACGCTCGTACTTCGTATCCAGGGTCTTCCTGCCCGTTCCCAGCGTAAGCAGGAGGACGTACAGGTCCGGATGGTCCGGAGTCCAGGTTCTCAGACCCGCCGCCGGAATGCGGAAGGTCCGGGTAAGCGTATCGCCCGCGGGGAGCGTCAGTTTCACCGGAGCGATGTCCAGCGCCTTCTCTCCCGGTTCCCACGCCGGTACGGGAGCCTCCTGCACCGTTTTGCCAGAACGGTTCAACCACTTGACTATGCTGCCCGAAAGCGTGACGGCGGCTTTCCTGTCGCCGTCATTCCGGATACGGGCCTTTATTTCCAGAATGCCCTCCGATACCAAGGGGCGTATATACACGTCATCCACCCGGACCACCGGGCGGCGCAGGAGATAGACATCCTGCCAGATGCCATCGATGAAGGATCCCCACATGGACCCGGCCGGAACAGTCCGGCGGCCCACCCCCGAGCGGTCCTCGAACAGTTTCTGCGACTGGACGAAGACGCGGAGGTCGAAGTCCGCGCCCGGTGTCACGAGGTCGGTGACATCGGCCTCGAAGGGGAGGAACAGATCGAAGTTCTCCGCCACCTTCTTCCCGTCCACGAACACCTGCGCCTTGCCGGCCACGGCCTCGAAATGCAGGATCACCCGGTCGTTCCCCCAGCCGGCCGGCACATGGACCGTCCGCTGCATCCAGGCCTCGCGGACGCTGTTCCAGGACGCCGGGTAGGACGGGAAATCCCGATGGTCGGGTCCCTCCAGGCCATGGTAAGCGAAACAGTTGGCATTCCAGGGGGAAGGGATCCGGATCCGGACATCCTCCCAGGCCCCGGTGCAGGTTTCCCCCGGCTGGAAATTCCAGGAACCGTTCAGGCACACCTCGTCGCGGTACGGCTTTTCCAGACGATTCGTGAAACCCTCGGAAGGAGCGAACCGGTAGGGGAAGTGCACCCCGGCCGTGAGGACGGACGGGAACAGCAGGCTGGCAAACAGGAAAAGGCGGGCAATCGGTTTCATCTTGTTGTTCTCATACACGCAAAAAAGGGGCAGGATGGACTCTATCCACCGCCGCATCCTGCAGGTCCCCTTCAGACAAAAACCAACTATTTGAGTATTTGATGGAGTACGATAGACCGGAGAATCACTTCTGCGGGGTGCTTGCAGGTACAAAAATACCCGCGCACGCTTTATTCCGTCTTAATACCGGAATTAAACGTCCTTAAAAAACAATTAAAACCGTCCGGAAGGGGCTGCTATTGCCCCAGGAATTCCCGGAGGGAACGCTCCACGAACTCCCGGGAGGAAGGCATGGCAATGCGGATGTCGGCATACCAGGTGCCGGTGGTGCTCACGCCCACGTGGCCGACAAAGGGGCAGATCCTGCCTTGGGGATTGATGGCATGGAAGGGGACCCGGTCCCGGTTCGGGAGATGACCCAGCAGACGCCCGTCCGGGGTGCGGACCTCCAGGGAGCCCCGGTCGCGGTCTTCCCGGATCAGTCCGGCCACGCCGCCCATGTCGTCCGGCCGGACGTTCTCGTGGAACCCGGCGATGAACGAACTCATGATCCGCTCCGGCAGTTCGGGATCGTAGGGAAGCTGGTCCAGGAAACTGA
This sequence comes from uncultured Bacteroidia bacterium, assembly GCA_902781705.1. Taxonomy (GTDB): domain Bacteria; phylum Bacteroidota; class Bacteroidia; order Bacteroidales; family UBA932; genus Cryptobacteroides. The sequence goes on along the minus strand of CACZKE010000003.1, from coordinate 193,851 downwards.
AGTCCGGACCGGAAAACTCCTCCGTGTACCGGAACTCGGAGGACCGTTCATCCAGTTTCCGGGGCCGGTACTGTTTTTCTTCCGGCACGATGGTCCGAGAGGTCTGCATCGCGGGACGGGGAGGTGTCGCCGGCTGCCGCTGTACGGGCTTCGAAGCCTGTTTCTTCACCGGCTTGGGTTTTTCGCTGCGGGTGTAGGAATCGTCGTGGTCGTCCCTGAAAATCAGGAACAGGGCGACGGCGGTGATGGCGATGATGAGGGCGATGACCATATCGGATGAAAATTACGGGAAGGAGGGACGGAGACGGCTATTCCGCCGGGGGAAGTTCGTCCCCGTCATATCCGTTCAGTTTATACGCTTTGATCAGGTGCGAAATCTCCGGATCCAGATTGCCCCGGTGGACGTAGGAAGGTTCCTGGCGGCAGGCGCGGAGGAAACGGTCCACCGCCTCCTGCTCATCGCCCTGGCGGGCATAAAGGATGGCCATCAGGTAATTCACCGAGGCCGTCGGTTTCATCCGGGACAGGATCGCCATGGCGCTCTGGTTACGGTCCAGGCCCATGTAGGCGATGGCCGTATTGTAGTCGTCATACGGCCGAAGCAGTGCCAGCGCACCGTCGTAATCCATGTTCAGAAGCGCCCGGACACCCCGCATATAGGTGGAATCCAGGACCGTGGTATGGATCGTATCCTTGACCATGTCCTTGCGGTGCAGGTGGAAATCGAAGGCGACCGTACGGAGGCGCGGATACAGTTGGTCGCGCAGGTACGGATAGAAGCGCTCCCGGCCCAGCAGGGCTTCGCGGTAGTCCAGGTCGGGGACGCGGGCCAGCAGTTCATACCGGGACTTGTCGCCTTCGGTCAGGTAAGTGTCTTCATCGACCAGGACATCCAGGCGGTCCCAGTTCTCTCCGCGGTAACGGCTGATGAACGGGATGCGGACATGTTCCGTGCGGATGCGGCGGCCGGACTCGTCGAAACGGAGCCCGCCCCTGCGGTCCAGGGAATCCTGCAGGGTCCGGATCTGCTCGTCCAGGTAACGGGAGATGGATTCGCTGCGGGAGCGGGACAGCCGCCAGTTCAGACTTTCGCGTCCATCGGGCGAGGCCGATGCCGTGACGATGATGGAATCCATCAGGAAGGTGTCGTTCTCCAGCAAAGCCCGCAGCGTCCGGCGGATCCGGCCCAGTTCCCGGCGGTTGTCACCCAGGGAAAGGTCGATGTTGCTCCGGCCCACCTGGAAATCGATCCGGCTCGTGGTGTTCGCATCGGCATGACGCTCAATCACCTTCGTCATATAATGCTCCGTACGGTCGGCAAGACCGGATACGGAACTGATATAGAAGGTAAGCGGGGAACTTTCGGGAATGGCATAGAGCCGCTTATCCGATTCGTAGATGTCCCCCGACAGGACGATATCCACCTTGCGGAGTCGCGGACGCGTGGCGATGGTCTGGACATAGTTGTAGATGAAATCGCCGTTCTTGCTCACCATCACGGTATCCAGGCGGATGCCCTCCGTGACGATCGGCACCCGCACGTATTTGCGGTACATCTCGTCCATCCGGCGCTTCCGGCGCTCATTGATGCTGCGGGCGATCTTGTTCGTATAGTGTTCGACGGCCTCCTGCTCGGACACGCCGTACATCGTATAGAACTGCTCGTCGGAGACATAGGTGCTGTCCGTCTTGAAAGCGTACAGTTGCGGGATGTTCCTGCGCAGGAAGATCTCCAGCGCCTTCACGTTCACGAAACGGGTGGTGTCGGAAACGATCCGGGACAGGAACCGGTTGTACTGCTGATAGCCCCGCAACTGGGCCTTCCGGTAGGCGTTTCCGGTAATCATCACCGGATCAAGCCGTTCCACATCGCCCAGCATGTACATATCGGGGTAGAAACGGAGTTGCCACTTGCTGTCCCGCATGGCGGCGGGGACGATGATCTGGAACGCCAGGTCCACTTTCCCGTGGCGTTCCGCAATGTTGCGGAACCGGGCCGTGACCCGGGCGGCCTCCAGCGTTTCCGTCGCCACCATGTCGCCGGTGGCTTCGTCGCGGATGGCTTTCATGAGCAGCAGTTCCCGGCCGTCATCGTCCTTGATGCGGAGGGTGTCGCGGAGGGTTTTCGCTTCCTTCACCTCCGGGATATACACGTCTTTCCCCAGGACCAGGGAAGCGGCAGGGTCGCCGCTCTTGATGGCGGCCAGTTTCCGCTGGGAACTGCAGGAAAAAGCCGTTGCGACAAGGGCCGCAAGGGCGCTGCAGAGTATGATCTTGTCTTTCATCTAGAATACGTATACGAGACTGAGGGACACCTGGTCGGGATAGATGAAGGTCTTCCGCCCTTCCTCCCGGACGAACAGTTTTTCAGGGCTGCTGTAAAAGCCGTACTCCTGGAATACGCCGGCCCAGCCGCCGATGCCGGCTTCCAGGTTCCAATGCTTGGAAAGCATGAAGGTATAGCCGGCCGCCAGGGCGCCGCCCCAGCCGTTCTTCCCTTCCTTGAGGGCGGCACGCCAGATTCCCGTATGGGAGAAGGAGTGCATGTACTGCGCCTTGGCGGAGATCCAGAAGCCCGAATTCACGTACCAGGGCCAGTAACGGACGCCCAGATAGACCGTCTCCTGACGGTTTTGGATCAACGCCTCCGGGTCATGGGAGTGGAAATCCCAGGGGTTGTAACGGCCGCCGGCCATCAGCGAGAAATGCTGGGATACGGACATGCCCACCTCCGCATTGACGGTCCCGAGCGCGGCCCAGTCCAGGAAATTGGTCTGGACCGTCCATTTCTGGGCGGCGCAGGTCAGGGGCAGCAGAAGCCCCAGGACCCCGATGAGGAAAAACTTCTTCATACGCGCCCCTCCCTTAATTGCCGGAGCCGGTCCCGGAGCCTTCACCCTCGGGCTGGCCTTCCTGGACCAGGGTCAGCGTCGCGACGACATAATCCGGATTCTCTTCGGGATGGATATGGATGATACCCGTGCGCGGTTCCTTCGAGGTGTTTTCCGCCACCTTGAAGGCCATCGTGTCCGAGATCGTATAGACAGTCCTTGTCTCCGTCGTCATCGGCTGGATCCAGTCGGCAGCCCCTTCGGAGAAGGTCAGGACATGCTTGAAGTTGGCCTTGTACTCCACCGGGACGACGGTTCCCGCCGCCTTGACGGGCATCTCGCTGCCGCCCGGGAGCAGGAAGATACGCTTGTGGAAATTGAGCATCCGGACCTTGGTGTACCCCTTTCCATCGCTGACGGTCAGGTACACGGATCCCTCCTCGAAGGGATCGGGGGCGGTCACATGGACGATGCCTTCCGTCCGGGTGGTGTCGGAGCGCTCGATCCGGGTCTTGTAACGGCCGCCGGTACCGGCGGTCAGAAGGGTGCTTTCCGTGACATCACCGGTCAGGGTATAGCGGACCTGGAGCGTTTCCCCTTCCCCGATCGTCTGCTCCTCGCCTTCCAGGTTCAGCGTCAGTTCCACGTTGAAGGCCAGTTTGCCCGTCCGGGGCAATTCCAGGGTAGAGCCGTCGGCAGAGAGCGTAAGCACGATCCTGTCCTCCAGGACTTCGATGGACGAGAATACTTCCACGGCATCCTTGCCCTTGGCATTGAAGCCCGTATCCACCCAGTTTGTCCCGCCATCCATGGAATAGAACCAGTGGGTCTCCTCCGAGTCCTCCGCCTTCATTAACTGGACCTGCGGTGTGATTCCGTCCACGCCGATGGCCTTGAAGCGCTCCCCTTCCGGAGAGAGGATCCATTCTTCGTCCAGGGTCCAATACCATTCCCCGTCCGTCTCGTCCTGCTTCAGGCCGATGACCGGCGGCACGGCATCCTCGCCGTCCTTGCCGTCCACCCCGCTGTACAGGTTCATGAGCGAGCCGTCATTGAATACGAGGGTGTAGCCTCCCCGGCCGTCTTCGTCCGTGAATTCCTTCACCTCGACGACATAGCCCCCGGCCGCCATCTCATCGACGATGGTCCGGAGGGACACCAGCGCCTCGTTCATGTCCGCCACCTGCCGGTGCAGCTGGTCGATTTCATTCTGCATCGTGATCAGTTCTTCGCGGACGAACTTGCCGCAACCACCCGCCAGCAGGACGACGGTGGCCAAACACAGGATATATCTTGTCTTTTTCATATTCTTGTCAGGGGTATTCTATTCTTCAAAAGGGGAGGTCTGGCGGACATTCAGGGTCGCGCAGACATAAGCGACATTGTCTTCCGGAATGATCCGGACCTGTCCTTCCCGGGCCGTCTCGCCATAATGGGCGGAAACGGTGAGGACGATGGTCCCGTCACTTCCGAGACTTGCCCGGAGCCAGCCCCGGGAGGCGTTGTCAACTTCGATGCGGAAGGGGAACGCCGCCGTATAAGGGACCTTCCGTTCGCCTCCCTGGGAAGCGAACGCATACGAATCTCCGTCCGGAAGGACGAACTCCCGCCGGGTGAAGCAAAGCATCTGGACGGTGGAATAACCGTCGGCAAAGGCATTCAGGAGGACATATCCGTCCACGAACTCCTCGGGAGCCGTCACCCAGACCAGGCCGGAGACGCTGTCCCTGCGCTCGATCTCGGAGTAATAGGTCCCGTCCGTCCCGGTCGTCACCACGGCATTCGCCGCGGCCGAACCTTCGAGCAGGTACTCCACCGGCCGCCGTTCGCCGGGGGCGATGAGCAGATTCCGCTGCGGTTCGCCGAAAGACAGGTACACCGGGACATAGCGGGGCAGTTCCAGCGGCGTTCCGTCAGAAAGCGTCAGGAAAACCTTTTCCGGATCCGACAGCGCATCCACCGTTCCGAAGACCGTGTATCCGTCCATTTCCGCGCAAGAGGCGACCGGTTCGAAGGTAACGCCTCCATCCACGGAAACCCACCAGGACCCGTCCTCCACCTTGAATTGCGGGACGACACCGTCCACTCCCTGCCTGGCTCCGGCCCGGACCTTGTTCCCGGCCGCGTCCAGGAGGAATTCACCATCGACCGTCCAGTAATAGACGCCCTCCTCTTCCTTGACGCCGAGGGGCAGGACACGTCCGTCCGTCCCGTCCTTGCCGTAGGTGACGCGGACAACCTTCCCGTCCTTGAAAGACAGGTCGTAACCGATTCCCTCCACCGGAGAGACGGCATTGACGGTGTGGTCCGTGTCCAGTTCCACGAGGATCTGGTTCAAGGAGGTCAGTTCCCGGTTTACCAGCCCGGCCTCCTTCTGCAAGGCCTCGAGCCTGGCATGCGTCTCGTCCAATTCGGCCTGGACGGGATCCGTACAGGCGGACAGGAGGGCCAGGAAGACTGGCAAAATCCATTGTAAGCTTGTTCGCATAATCTGAAGTTTGAATACAAAGATATGAATTTCCACCGTAAATCATTATCTTTGTAGGATAGAAACCTTGAATTGACATGGACTTTGTGCATCACCGTTTCCTGCTGACGATTGCCGTCGCCGTGGCGACCTTCTGCGCCTGTGACCGCGGCAACTATACGGTCATCGTCTCCCTGGACGGCAACCGTTGGGACTATCCGGAACTCTATGGGATGCCCTTCTTCGACTCGCTGGGGACCGTGGGTGTAAAGGCGGCGATGGAACCCTCCTTCCCGGCTTCCACTTTCCCGAACCACTATACGATGGCCACGGGCTGCGTACCGGACCATAACGGGATGGTGCACAACAGTTTCCGGGACCCGGACGACGGATCGCACTATTCGATGTCCGACTCCCTGAAACGGTTCAACCCCAAATACTACCTGAAAGAACCCATCTGGATCACAGCCCAGAAGCAGGGGCTCAAGACCGGCAACATCTACTGGCTCGGCGGCGACGTTGCCATCCAGGGACAGTTCCCCACCTACTACCGCAACTGGAACGAGCAACCCCACTGGGAGTTCAGCGAACGGGTGGACGAGGCCGTCCGCCTGATGTCCCTCCCGGAAAAGGAGCGTCCGCGCCTGTTGATGGTCTATTTCGACGAGCCGGACCACACCGGCCATGTCTTCGGCCCGAACTCCGCGGAGACGGCGGAAATGACCCACCGGATGGACTCGCTCATGCATGCCTTCTACCTCCGGCTCAAGGCCCTCCCCCACGGGAAGAGGATCAATTTCATCCTCGCCGGGGACCACGGCATGACCGAAATCAGTCCCGAGCGCTTCGTCCCCTGGGCCGACGCCCTGGACCAGGCCTGGATCGAGGACATCGCCGGCGCCACCCCTACCAGCATCTTCTGCAAGGAGGGCTATGCCGACACGGTCTATAACGCCCTCTCCCGGATTCCCCACCTGAACGTGTACCGCCATGGCGAGATGCCCGACTCCCTGAACTACGGGACCTCCGACCGCCTGGGCGACATCATCGTGAGCCCGGACCTGGGGTGGCAGTTCAACTTCGCCCCGTCCCGGAACAAGGGCAGCCACGGCTATGCGCCTCAAGAGGCCGACATGCTCGTCTGCTTCCGCGCCGTGGGCCCGGACTTCAAGAAGGGCTACGAGGCCGTTCCTTACCAGGAGGGCCGCCAGGCCGCTTTCAAGAACATCGACCTGTATCCCCTGCTCTGCCACCTGCTGGGCATCCAGCCCGCCCCGGTGGACGGAGACCTGAAACGGATTGAACAAATCTTAAAATAACAGCATATGAAACTCGACGGAAGACGCGAAAGTTCCCATGTGGAAGACCGCCGCAGAATGGGCGGCGGCACGGTTGCCGGACTCGGACTCGGGGGCGTCGCCCTCGTGGCCCTCATCACGTTCCTGATGGGCGGAAACCTCGGCGACGTGGTCCAGAACGTCCAGAATGCCGGCGGCATCGGCGGCATGCAGCAGGAAGCATCTTATGAACCCACGGCCGAGAACGAGGCCCTCGCCAAGTTCTCCCGCCAGATCCTCGCCTCCACGGAGGACGTCTGGTCGGCCTATTTCCGGCAGAACGGCATCGGTACCTACCGTACCCCGACGCTCGTCCTCTACACCGGCACCACCTCCACCAGTTGCGGCACCGGCCAGGCGGCCATGGGCCCGTTCTACTGCTCCGCCGACGAGAAACTGTACATCGACCTGAGTTTCTTCTCCACCATGCGGCAGCAACTCGGGGCCGACGGCGACTTCGCCTATGCCTATGTGATCGCCCACGAGGTGGGACACCACGTGCAGAACCTCCTCGGTACCTTGGGCCAGGCCCATCAGCAGATGGCCCGGATGAACAAGACCGACGCCAACCGCGTGAGCGTCCGGATCGAACTCCAGGCCGACTTCTACGCCGGCATCTGGGGCCACTACGAGAGCCAGCTGTTCGGCTCCCTCGAGGACGGCGACCTGATGGAAGCGATCAACTGCGCTTCCAAGATCGGTGACGACTATCTGCAGAAGAAGGCCCAGGGATACGCGATGCCGGAATCCTTCACCCACGGCACCGCCCAGCAGCGCATGCGCTGGCTCAAGAAAGGCCTGCAGACGGGCGACATCCGCCAGGGAAATACCTTCGAACTCTCTGATAACCAGTTATGAGTAAACACTTTACCTTACCTTATGAGGGTGGCCTGATCGAGAAGGATCTCCCGAAGGGCATCCTGCACAACTATGAAAAGATCTGGACCGAGATCTATCCCGAGTCCAGACCCGCCTCCTACGCCGTGGCGGACCTCATCGTGGACGCCATCAAGGCCTGCCCGGAAGGACGCCTGTTCCGCCTGGGCCTCACCACCGGCGCCACCCCCACGTCCCTGTACAACGAACTCGCCCGCCGCTACCAGGCCGGCGCGGTCTCGTTCCGGAACGTGGAAGTCGTCTCCATCGACGAGTATTACCCTTCTTCCAAGGACGAACTCCAGAGCCGCAACCACCGGCTCCATGAGACGCTCCTGGACAAGGTGGACATCAAGAAAGAGAACATCCACATCCCGGACGGCACCGTTCCGCAGCAGTTCGTGTCGGCCTATTGCGCCGAGTTCGACAAGAAGGCCCGGAACCTGGACCTGCTGGTGATCGGCGTGGGCGAGGAAGGCCAGGTAGGCTTCAACGAGGCGGGCAGCAACGAGAAGACGCGCACCCGCACCGTCCGCCTGTCCTACAAGTCCCGCAAGCGCCAGGCCAAGAATTTCAACCACGACATCGCTTCCACCCCGCAGAGCGCCATCACGATGGGCATCGGCACGATGCTCACCGCCGGACGCATCGTCCTGATGGCCTGGGGCGAGGACAAGGCGGAGGCCGTGAAGGCCATCGCCGAAGGCCCCATGGACGCCTCCTGCCCGGCATCGCTCCTGCAGCGCCACGACCATATCCACTTCTTCGTGGACGAGACGGCCGCCTCCCTCCTGACGCGGGTCGTCGCCCCCTGGCTCGTGGGTCCCTGCGACTGGACGCCCAAGTTCATCCGCAAGGCGGTCGTGTGGCTGTGCCAGACCGTCGGGAAGCCCATCCTGAAACTCACGGAAAAGGATTACCTGGAGAACAACCTCGGGGAACTCCTGGAAAAGTTCGGTCCCTTCGACAAGATCAACATCGACGTCTTCAACGACCTCCAGCACACCATCACCGGCTGGCCGGGCGGCAAGCCCAATGCCGATGACAGCACGCGCCCGGTCGCGGCTACGCCGTTCCCGAAGACCGTCCTCATCTTCTCCCCGCACCCGGATGACGACGTCATCTCCATGGGCGGTACCTTCATCCGCCTGGCCACGCAGGGCCATAACGTCCATGTCGCCTATGAGACCTCCGGCAACGTGGCGGTCCACGACGACGTGGTGCTCCAGCACATGGACGCCGCCTTCCAACTGGGCTTCGCCGACAAGTTTGCCGAGGCGAAGGCCCTCGTGGAGAGCAAGCGTCCCGGCGAGCCCGAACCCCGGGCCCTCCTGGAAATGAAGGGTGCCATCCGCCGGAGCGAAGCCCGCGGCGCCGTCCGTTCCTTCGGCCTCAACGACAACACCAACGCGCACTTCCTGAACCTCCCCTTCTACGAGTCGGGCGGCATCAAGAAGAATCCGCGCACCCAGGCCGACGTGGACATCATCAAGAAACTCATCACCGACCTCAAGCCGCACATGATCTTCATGGCCGGCGACCTGGCCGACCCGCACGGAACGCACCGCGTGTGCACCGAGGCCGCCCTGGAGGCCGTGGAGCAGCTCAAGGCCGAGGGCAACGACTGGCTCTCCGAGACCCACATCTGGCTCTATCGCGGCGCCTGGATGGAGTGGGAGCTGGGCCGGGTGGACATGGCCGTCCCGCTGAGCCCGGACGAGGTCGTCAAGAAGCGCCATGCCATCTTCCGCCACCTCTCGCAGAAGGACATCGTCCCGTTCCCGGGCGAGGATCCGCGCGAGTTCTGGCAGCGGGCCGAGGAGCGCACCCAGAACACCGCCAAACTCTACGACCAGTTGGGCATGGCGGAATACCAGGCCATCGAAGTATTCCTAAAACTCTGCTAATATCATGAAAGTCATCATCCGCAACAACGCGAAGGAAGGCGGCGTATGGGCCGCGCACTATATCGCTTCCAAGATCAAGGAGAAAGCCGCCGTCACGGACAAGCCGTTCGTGCTGGGCCTCCCCACCGGCTCCACGCCGCTGAACACCTACGCCGAACTCGCCCGCATGGTCGCCGCCGGCGAAGTGTCCTTCAAGAACGTCATCACCTTCAACATGGACGAGTATGTGGGCCTGCCCGAGGACCATCCCGAGAGTTACCACTCCTTCATGCACAAGAACCTGTTCGACCATATCGACGAGCCCAAGGAGAACATCCACATCCTGAACGGCAACGCCCCCGACCTCGCCGCCGAGTGCGCCGCCTATGAGGAAGCCATCGTGAAGGCCGGCGGGTTCGACCTGTTCATGGGCGGTATCGGCGAAGACGGCCACATCGCCTTCAACGAGCCGTTCTCCCCGCTGGAGTCCCGCACCCGCGTCGTCACCCTCACCCAGGACACCCGGGAGGTGAATTCCCGCTTCTTCGGCGGCAATCCCGAGGCCGTGCCCGCCCAGGCCATGTCCGTGGGCGTCGCCACCGTCCTCTCCGCCAAGGAGGTCCTCATCCTCGCCTTCGGCTCCAAGAAAGCCCGCGCCCTGGCGAGCGCCATCGAGGGACCGATGTCCCACTACAACACCGTGAGCGCCCTCCAGAGCCACCCGGCCGGCATCATCGTCTGCGACGAGGCCGCCATCGGCGAAGTGAAGGTGAATAGCTACCGCTACTTCAAGGCCGTTGAGGCGGCGGAGAACCGGTAGGCTGGATCAGAACTGGAAATAGATGAAGGTCTGCAGGCCGGCGGTGATGAACTGATACACCCCGAAGACGATCGCCACTACGGCCACGGCCATCACAGGCAGCGGAAGCGTCGCGAACCCCATGCGGTAGCGGCGCTTCCATCGTTCCGGGAGCCAGTGGACGAGCATGCCGAAGAGGAACACGAGCAGCACGCCGCGGTGCTGCCAGGCCATCGTGGGAATGAGGGAGAGGTCCCAGTCTCCGCCGATGCGCTCCACCATGCTCTTCGCCGCGAACCAGGCCTGCTCGTTCGCCAGTTCGGGATCCAGGTTGGAACCGCTCCGGAAGAACAGGCGGGTGAAGGTGATGAATACGAAGGTCTGGAAGACGGCCCAGGCGTTGGAGATCCAGGCGGAGATTTCTCCGCTCCGCTTCGCTTCGGTCGAAATGACAGGTGCGCCGGATTCCTTCGCTACGCTCGGAATGACAGTGCTTTTGTCATTCTGAACCCCGGAGGGGTGAAAGAATCTGTATCCCAGCCGGACGAGGGTGCCGATGGCCAGAACCAGGGTCCAGACGAAGAAGAGGTTCCAGACGGGGGCGGGGGCAAAGACCGAAAGGACGTAGCACACGGCGCAGAGGGTGCAGAGGACCCCGGCCTGGACCGGACGGGACCAGCCCGCCCAGAACTTGTAGATGACCTGGCCCAGCCCGTTCAAGCCGCCCCAGATCATGAAATTCCAACTTGCCCCGTGCCAGAGGCCGCCGAGGAGCATCGTGTCCATGGAATTGACCTGCGTCCGGAGGAACTTGCGCCTGTCGGGCCGGAGCCATCCGTAAACGAGCAATCCCAGCGAAAGGAAAGCCACGGCCGCCGCCACCCACCACGATCCGGACAGGAAGGAGCCGATGACGGCCACGGCGATGATGATGATATAGGTACCCCAGGTCGCGTTCCGATTGCCGCCCAGCGGGATGTACAGGTAGTCCCGGAGCCAGCGGGAGAGGGACATGTGCCAGCGGCGCCAGAACTGCTGGGCATTCTCCGCCTTGTAGGGGGAATTGAAGTTCTGCGGAAGGTAGAAGCCCATCAGCAGGGCGACGCCCGTCGCGATGTCCGTGTAGCCGGAGAAGTCGGCATAGACCTGGAGGGAGTAGCAGAACAGGGCGGCGAGGTTCTCGAAGCCGGTGTACAGGAGCGGGTTCTCGAACACCCGGTCGCAGAGGTTCACGGCGAGGTAATCGGCCAGGACGAGTTTCTTCACCAGGCCGTTCATGATCCAGAACACGGCGATACCGAACCACCGGCGGCTCAGGTTGTAGGGCTTGTGCAGTTGCGGGAAGAACTCCGGCGCCCGGACGATCGGGCCGGCCACGAGTTGCGGGAAGAAAGTCAGGAAGAAGCCGAAATCCAGGAAGTTGCGGATGGGTTTCACCTTCTCCCGCTGCACGTCCACCACGTAACTGATGGCCTGGAAGGTGAAGAAGGAGATGCCCACGGGAAGGACGATGGCATCGACCCGGAAGGCCTGCGTCCCCGTAATCAGGTTTCCCAGTTCCCCGAGGACGTCCCGCACCTCGATGGTGATGCCGAAGAGGTCGCCGACGAAATCGGCCAGGAAATAGGCGTACTTGAAATAGGCCAGGATGCCAAGGTCCACCACCACCGACAGGACCACCCAGAAGGTTTTCCAGCGGGGCCGCGCCCGGTACAGCCACCGGGCCGCGAAGAAGTTGTAGGTGACGACAAAGAGCAGCAGCACCAGGAACACGCCGCTCGTCTTGTAGTAGAAGAACAGGCTGACGAAGAAGAGGTAGGCGTTCCTGAGCAGCGGCTTGGAGTGGATGAGCGAGAACCCGGCGAACACCAGCGCGAAGAACGCCCAGAAATAGAACTGGGTGAACAGCAGCGGATGGGCGCTGTCAAAGGAGAAAAGTCCTCCGAGAAGGTCCCGTATGACATCCATCGCGCTCATCGGCCCATGCGCTGCGCGTAGGTGTCCATCAGAGCGTTGAACAGCAGGTTCCCGAGGATGGCATAGCCTTCGGGCGTGAAATGGATGTGGTCCGCGCGGGCATAGCCCCCGTTGACCCAGGAATCCATGGACCCGGCCCCGCCCATGATGCCGAACAGGTCCCAGAAGGCCGCGTCACAGCCGGCGGAGATTTCCTCGAAGGCCTGCCGGGCCCGGGGCGTGAAAGGATTGGGGCGTCCGTTCTTCCAACTGTCGTTGCAGGACGTGAACAGGAAGGCGCAATGGGGATTCGCGTGCCTGACCATCTGCACGAGTTTGCCGTAATTGGCGATGAACCGCCGGGCGTCGAAATCCACCCCCTGCAGGTCGTTGATGCCAATGGAGAAGATCACGAGGTCCGGTTTCAGAAGTTTCAGGTCCTGTACGAAGTCATCACATTTGAGGAACGAGGAGGTCGCAGCCCCATTGACACCCACCTCACTGAGCGTCAGGCCATTGTCCGGATTGTCCACGTAGATGCCCTTGATGGTGAAACGACCCGGGAACCCGGTGAATCCAACGCGGATGAAATCGGCATAGTACGGGAGGTCGAACCGCCAGTTCTCCCCCACCTGCCGGCCCCGGACGGTATCCCGGCCCATCAGGATGACGGGCTCCAGTTCACCGTATCCCAGCACGTCCACCGACCGGAAGGTATAGCGGACATCCCATTGGCGGCGTTCCTCCGGCAGGAGGTCCAGGGCGACGGTCGCGGCGGTATCGGCCGTGGAGACGGTCATGCCGCTGAGGCCCATCACCGTATCCGGTTTCAGGCACCGGCTGGAGGTCCAGGTGCCCGTGTAGGAGGTCTGGTAGCCCACCGGCGTATTGGTCCCGGCCGCGGCGTACGGGAACAGCAGGCCCCGGCCGCCGTCGATGCCATACCGCATGGTCAGGAGGTCCTTCCGCAGGGTATTGGTCCACGTACCGCCCTGGACATGGGAACCGCCGATATGGACGATCCGCACGTCGCCCCGGCCGGCGAGGACCAGGGTGTCCAGTTTCCGCAGGAAAGCGTCGAAATCGGGCGACTCCCCGCCGGGGAACTGCAGGACGTTCCGGTCTTCCCTGAGGTAGGGAAGCGTGGGGATCCGGGTGTGGAACCGGAGTTGCTGGGCTCCGGCGGGAAGGAGGGTCGCCAGGGTGGCGACGACAAGAAGGATATGGCGTTTCATCATCTTTCCATACTTTGTTCGACCAGTTCGGACGGCAGTGTCTTGCGCAGGTCGTAGAAATCATAATACGTAAGCAGGGATTGGGAGAGCGTCTCTCCCACCACCTTGGCGCCGGCCGGGGTGAAATGGACATAGTCGGGGCCGGCGAGGGCCGGCTTGTGCCGCACCCACTGGGGCATCGAATTGGCCCCGCCCATCATCCCGTACAAGTCCCAGTAGGCCGCCCCGCACTTCAGCGTGACCGCCTTCAGCGAATCGACCACCTCAGCCAGGCGGCGGTAGGTATGCAGCCGGCCGTCCTCTTCGTCCCAGGCCGCCATGTCCGACGGGCCGATAAAGAGAACCTTCCCGCCGGGAACCGCCTCCTGGAACCAGGCGATCTGGTCCCGGACCTTGTCCATGTAGCCGGAAATGGCCTTGGACGAGCCGGCAGCCGGCACGAAATTGCCGCCGAACTGCAAGATAATCAGGCGGGTATCGTCCAGCAAGTAGGCGTTTTTCATGAGGTCCTTGTCGATGTGGGTGAGGATCGTACCCGTGGAGCCGCGCAGCGGGACGTTGTCCACGGTGACGCCGGCCTTGCCGTCGGTGGCGATGCCATAGACCTCGGCGTTGCCGGTAAATCTCAGGGTGGCTTTATCCACCGGTTTGGAGAACTTCCAGGTAATCCAGACAAGACCGTCCTGCTTCTTGGTGACAGGCCTGGGCTTCAGGGTATCGGACTGCGCGGTCACCGAGAAATCATCCGAGGCGCGGCCATAAAGGACGGACACGGAAGAAAAGTGTTTCACCCGTTCCAGGGTGGATTTCTGCCGGAGGGCGCGCAGGCTCACCGTGCCGCTTCCCTGGACACTGACCACTTGAGACAGCGGCCCGTAGCGGTTGTGTCCCGCCCGCCGCGTCAGGGAGTCGCCCACCATCGGGAAACCGGCCATGCCGCCCGCCGCCGAATGGGAGATCGATGCCATGGGCGTCCGGGTCAGGGCCGGGAACATCCCGGTCCCTTCGCCGCCGAAGCGCTCCTGCAGCGCATCCCGGAGGTTGGACGAAATGCGGTCCAGTTCAATCTGGGAATCGCCGTAATGCACGACGCGGACGGTCTTCCCCTCCTTCTGGGCCCGTTCAAAGGCCTGGAAAACAGGATCGAAGAACGTATAATCGTCGTCCGGTAGATAGATCCGGTCGGGATCCTCATAGAAGAATTCCCGGTAATAGGCCAGCGTGTCCTGCTGCATCTTGAAGCGGCCCTGCTTGGCCAGCAGGAGGGAATCCAGGTCCAGTTTCCGTTCCTGCAAGTCCCGCAGGTGTCCCTGGTACGAGGCGAACCGCAGCCGCTTGCCGCCAATCCGTACGCCTTCCGCCGGGAACACGGCCCACACCGCTCCCAGCATCAGGCATACGCTCAGTATGAATAGCAGAACCTGCCGCGACTTCATTTCCGAAATTTGCTGAATCCTGCAAATTTACGGAAAATCCGGCTAACAAACGCAGGTCCCGGTCCAAAAGCGGGACCGGGACCTGCAAATTCTGCTTATTTTGCGGGACACGGTACATCCGATGGACCGGGACCCGCACTGATTCCTAATGCAGCATCACCGTGAGGCCCGCCATGACGATGGAAACCATGGACATGAGTTTGATGAGGATGTTCAGGGAAGGACCGGAGGTGTCCTTGAAGGGATCGCCCACGGTGTCGCCCACGACGGTGGCGTGGTGGGAAGAGGAGTTCTTGCCGCCGAAGTGGCCTTCCTCCACGTATTTCTTCGCATTGTCCCAGGCGCCGCCGGAGTTAGCGAGGAAGATGGCGAGGACGAAACCTGCGCCCAGGCCGCCGGCCAGCAGGCCGATTACGCCCGCAGGGCCTAGCAGCATGCCCACGAACATGGGCACCACAATCGCGAGGATCGAAGGGAAAATCATCTCATGCTGCGCCGCCTTGGTGGAAATGCGCACGCAGGAGGTGTAGTCCGGCCGCTGTTTCCCTTCCAGGATGCCCGCAATCTCACGGAACTGGCGGCGGACCTCCACGACCATCTTCTCGGCCGCACGGCCCACGGCGTTCATCGTGAGGCCACAGAACAGAAAGGCCATCATCGCCCCGATGAAGATGCCCACGAGGACCATCGGATTCATCAGGGTAATATCGTAATACTCAACGATATCCGTAATGGACGCAGAAACCGTGTCCACCGTCCGGCCGCCGATTTCCAGCACGTTCTTGCCGATGTGGCCGAGGCCGATCTTGATCTCCTCGATATAGGACGCCAGCAGGGCCAATGCCGTCAGGGCAGCAGAACCGATGGCGAAGCCCTTGCCAGTCGCGGCCGTGGTGTTGCCCAGGGAATCCAGGATGTCCGTCTTCTCGCGCACGGAAGGGTCCAGTTCGGACATCTGCGCATTGCCGCCGGCATTGTCCGCAATCGGGCCATAAGCGTCGGTCGCCAGGGTGATTCCCAGCGTGGACAGCATGCCCACCGCTGCGATGGAAATGCCGTACAGGCCCAGCGAAAGCGTGTCCGTGGAAAAATGGAAACCCGTCGCAAAGCCGTACGCCAGCAGGATCGCCGCCGCAATGGTCACGACCGGCACCGCCGTGGAAATCATGCCGAGGCCAACGCCGTTGATGATCACCGTCGCCGGACCCGTCTGGGAGCTCTCCGCGAGTTTCTGCGTGGGTTTATAGGAATGGGAGGTATAATACTCCGTGACCTTGCCGATGATGACGCCCGCCAGCAGGCCGGAAATGACCGACAGGGACAGTTGCCACCACTCCGGAAGGCCGTTCTCCGCCTTGAATCCCAGCACGTAGAACACGCCGAAGGTCAGTACGCCGATGAGCACCGCCGCGAGGTTCGTCCCCACGCTGAGTGACTTCAGCAAATCCTTCAGCGTCGCGCCTTCCTTCGTGCGCACGGCGAAGATGCCGATGATGGACAGCACCACGCCGATGGCCGCGATGAGCATCGGGGCCATGATGGCGCGGATCTGGACGTCCGTTCCGGCATTGAAGAAGGCCGAAGCGCCGAGCGCCATGGTCGCGAGGATGGAGCCGCAGTAGGATTCGTACAGGTCCGCGCCCATGCCGGCGACATCGCCTACGTTGTCGCCCACGTTATCGGCAATTGTGGCCGGATTCCGGGGATCGTCCTCCGGAATGTCCTGCTCCACCTTGCCCACGATGTCCGCGCCCACATCGGCCGCCTTGGTATAGATACCACCGCCCACGCGGGCGAACAGCGCCTGGGTGGATGCACCCATGCCGAAGGTAAGCATCGTCGTGGTGATGACGACCAGCGTCTGCGCGTCCGAGACCTCATGGACAAAGGCCCGGAGGATCATCCACCAGATGGAGATATCCAGCAGTCCCAGGCCCACGACGGTGAGGCCCATGACGGCGCCGCTGCGGAAAGCGATCTGCAGGCCGCCGTTGAGCGAACGCATCGTCGCATTGGCCGTACGGGCCGATGCGTACGTCGCCGTGCGCATGCCCACATAACCGGCCAGTCCGGAGAAGAAACCGCCCGTCAGGAAAGCGAACGGGACCCAGGGGTTCTGCACCCCGAAGCCATAGGCCAGGACGGCGAACAGGCAGGCCAGCACCGCGAAAACGATGATGACCACCTTGTACTGTTGCTTGAGATAAGCCATGGCGCCTTCACGCACATACTGGGCGATCTCCTTCATCGTGGGTGTACCCTCGCTCTCCTTCATCATCTGCCGGAAGAAGATCCAGGCAAAGAGGAGCGCCACCACCGAAGCGGCGGGAACCAGATAAAACAGCGTATTCATAGTAGGTTGGTTTAGTTCATATCTTCAATCGTGAATCCCTCCAGCCGCTCCACGAGGCGCCGGAGCATGTCCACGTAATTCCGCTGCTGCAGGCGGACGGTCAGGTGCACCTTGCTGCCGAAGACGGAATAGGTCTCCACGTTGATCCCTTCCGCCTTCAGCACATCCAGCACGGCCAGGAGGTCCTGGTTCCCCTGCGATTTCAGGGTCAGGTCCACCACCTTCTCCCCGTAGCGGAGATGGAAGAAGTGCAGCAGTTCCAGGCAGAGGACCGTCATCAGGGCGGCCGCCCCGGCGACGTCGAACATCCCCGCCCCGCAGGCGAGACCGATGGCGGCGGCCACCCACAGGCCCGCGGCCGTGGTGACGCCCCGTACGACGTTCTTCTGGAAGATGATCACGCCGGCGCCGATGAAACCGATGCCGGACACCACCTGCGCCGCCACGCGCGCGGAATCGAACCGGCCCGAGAAAGCGAACTGCGAGATGATCATGAACAGGGCGCTGCCCAGCGCCACGATGAAATGCGTACGGAAACCGGCCTCCTTCGCGCGGAGTTCCCGCTCGAGGCCGATCAGACCGCCCATGACCCCGGCAAGGAGGAGGCGGAGAATCAGGTTCCAGTCAATGGTCATGACACAAAGGTAGTAAGATTTCTCGACAAGCTCGAAATGACAAATGGACAAGCTCGAAATGACAAACGGACTAGCTCGAAATGACATCAGAACAGTCCCGGCGTGATGCCCAGCCACTTGAGGACCGTTTCGCCGAACAGGAGGATGAGGATCCAGGAGAAGGTCATCATAGTGATGCCGAACTTGAAGGCGTCGGTCATGCTGTACTGGTTCGTGGTGTACAGCAGGGCGGCGGGCTTGCTGTTGAACGGGAGCACGTAGCAGTGCTCGATGAGCATGGCCACCGGGAGGGCCAGGCTCATGGGCGGGAAACCGAAGCGCTTCTCCACCCCGAGGGCGATGGGGACGAAAACCATCGTCCGGATGGTCTTGCTCTGGAACACCAGGCCGGAGTACATCATCAGGAAGGTGAGGATGACATACAGCACCCAGAACGGGGTGTCGGAGGTGATGCCCAGCGAGTCGAAAGCCGCATTGACCATCGTGCTCGGGAGGTCGGTGGCATTGAGCCCGCTGCCCAGCACATAGGCGCCGGCGGAGAAGAGCATCAGGTGCCAGGGGATGTCCACGTCGTTCCATTTCACCACGCCGATGCCCGGAATCAGGGCCAGGACCGCGCCGATGAGGGCGACGATGGTTTCGTCGATGTTATGGAAGGTGCCCTTGGTGACCCAAAGGAAGAGGACCAGGACGAAGATCCCGACGGCCTTCCACTCTTCCACGGACATCTTGCCCATGGCGGCGAGTTCACCCCGCAGGCGATCGATGCCGCCCTCGATCTGCGGCACCTGCTCCTCCTTCTTCATGGGGAAGAACACATACATGCCCAGCAGGAGGCCTACGACGAGGATGATCAGGCTCATCGGCCCCACGGCGACGAGCCACTCCTTGTAGCCGAAGTCGCAGGAGCCCAGGAAACCGGCGATGAGGGAAATGGCGAGGAGGTGCGCTCCACTGCCGGTATAGAAGGCATTGGCCCCGATATTCACCTGGAACAGGTTCTGGATCACGAGGTTGCGGCCGAAGTTGTTCCGGTTTCCGCCCGAGGCGCCATAGATGGCGCAGATGACCATGAAGATCGGGAGCATGATGGTCGCTTTCACCGTCGTCGCGGAAATGAAGGCGGAGAGGACGAGGTTGATGAGGAGGAAACTCCACAGCACGCCCTTCGCGCTCTTGCCGAACTTGATGACGAAGGCGAGGGCCAGCCGCTTGGCGAACTGCGTCTTCACGAGCATGGAGGCGAGGACGAAACTCAGGATATTGAGCCACATCACGGGATGGCCCAGTTGCGCGAGGGCTTCCTTCTGCGTGGTCACGTTGAAAAGGACCACGAACAGAATCAGGATGAGCGAAGTCAGGTAGTTCGGCAGGGCTTCCGTAATCCAGAGGATGAGGCTCGCGACGAAGATGCCCAGCATCGCGTAATTGGCCCGGATGAATCCGTCCAGGCCCAGGGCGTCCAGCCGTTTCTGGGCCGTGGCGGCCAGCGCAGAGGTATCCAGGTTGTCGATGAACCCGATGTGGCAGAACCAACAGATCCAGACAAAGGCGGCAATCGCGAGCGGACCGCCCAGCCGGGCCATCCACACCTCGAACTTCGACTTCTGCATCTTGGGCAGTTTCTCGACTTTGTAATTGCCCATGTCCAGCGGGTCGAACACCGCCGCCTTTGTCTCCGTATCTGTCGTCATAATGAAGTTACTTCCAGTTCTTGTAAGGGTTCTTCATGAGCATGGAGTTGAAGTACTTCGGGTCGCCCGTCACTTCCTCTCCCAGCCAGTCCGGCTTGTCGAAGGGCTCGTTCTCGTCAGCGAGTTCCACCTCGGCCACGGTGAGGCCGTCGTTGTCGCCGTAGAACTCATCGACCTCCCAGACATGCTTGCCGTCGGTGTTTTTCACCAGGTAGCGGGTCTTGTCGATGACGCCCGGTTCGGCAAGGTCCAGGAGGGCCTTCACGTCCTCCACGGGGATTTCCTTCTCCCACTCGAAGCGGGCGGCGCCGGAGGCGTTGCCGATGCCCTTGACGGTGATGAAGCCCTTGTCCCCCTTCACGCGGATGCGCACGGTGCGCTCCGGAACGCTGGAGAGGTAGCCCTGGGTGATGCGGGTGGCCTTGAAGGCATCGGCCTTGAAGTCGCCCTTGACGAGGAATTTCTTTTCAATCTCTTGTGCCATAGTCGCTTACTCGTTTGCTAATGGTTTGTCGATCATGCCGATCACGCGCTTGATGGCCTGGAGGTAGTTGATGTTCTCCACCCCTTCGAGGCCGCAGTCCGCGATCGTCTTCTTGATGTCCTCGATCTCCGTGGATTCGGAGTTGATGGTGACGACTTTCGCCCCGTTGATGAGCACGTTGCCCACCTCGCAGATGGTATTGTTCACCATGTAGCCGAAACGCTGCTTGTGCACGCGCACCGCCGCGAGGTCCGGATTGGCCTTGACCATCGCGAGGAACTCGTCCAGGGTATAGGTATCCTTGTCCAGGGCGGGCATCTCCACCATGAAGGCGGGGAAGACCTCCTTCTCCAGCACTTCGCGGGAGATCGGGAACTCGCCCTTCATCAGGGGGTTCCACTGCTCGAGGCCGTCGACGGTCTGGACATAGGTCTTGATGTCCATCTTGCCGCCGCGGATCTTGGTGTTGTTGATGTCGTTCTTCGCGGAGATGATGTAGATCTCGTCGCTGGTGCGCTCCCAGACCTTCTCGGGGACGGGAACGGAGAGCCGGGCCATGCGCTTCGCCTGCTCGCAGAAGCACTGGCCGAAGCTGCGGAATTCAAAACGGGGTTTCGACTGTTCGCCGATTTTCAGTTCTGCCATGTCGTATAAAAAATAGGTTTAAGTTATTGTTTCACGTCGGGATCGTCGGTGCCGGCGGTGGAATTCGCGGCATTCGGAGTAAAGGTCTCGGTGATCATCCACTTGCCGGTTCCGTCCGGAATGCGGCTCCAGGAACCCTTGTTGTTAGCGAGGGAGGCACCCCATTCGCCGGTGTCCATCTTTTCGCCGCGCTGGAACGTGTCGATCTTGTTGCCCTTGTTGTCGAACAGTTCGACCAGCACGCTCTTCTTGGCGGAGAAACCGCTGGAGAAGCCACGCTCGGTCGTTCCCTTGGCGCCGACGATGGCGAAGAAGCCCTTGGCAGGCACCACTTCCCCGTCGATGCCGGTCCAGCAGGTGGATTCGTCCTTGCTGATGGTCACGCCGGTGAGTTTGATGGGATAGTCGCCGGCATTGTACAGTTCGAAGAACTTTTCCTCGTCGGCACCGGCGCCGTACACCTCGTTCAGCTTGAGTTTGCTCCAGTCGGTCGCCGGGTCGCCCACCTTGTAGGAGAACTTGTCAGACACCGTCTCGAAGCCCGCCTCGTTCTTCACAGTCACGGTGAACTCCACGTTCGTCCCGTCCGGCTGGGCCGGGATGGTGGCGGAGAAGGAACTGCCGGAACCGGACATCGGCACGCTGGTGCCATTGTATTTCAGGGTGGCGTCCGTCACCTTCTGGAGGCCAGACACGGTGGCGGTCACGGTCACGTCGGAGATGGAAGTCGGGGCTTCCGGGGTAAAGACCACTTTGTCGATGGTGGAAGGGCCCTTGTACATTTCGTCCTTCACGCACCCGGTGAGGGCCAGGACGGCCGCTGCGGCAAAGAAGAATATCTTTTTCATAATGCGATTCTTTTAAGGGGTGGAACTAGAAGTCGATTTCGAAACGGACGGCGAGCATGTGGTAGTCCACGCCGGCCTTGCCGGTCGCGGTGGCCACCTTCGTGTAGTCGCGGGTAGGCTGTCCGGCGGAATCCAGACCCACATAGAGTTTGTCCTTGCCGTTGGCGTAGCGGTCGTTGTTGTTGAACTGGTAGTTCAGCTGCATCTTGACGTTGTTGTTCACCCACCAGTTCAGGCCCACGGCGTAGGCCTCGGCGGCACCGCCATAGACATTCGCGGCCGGGCAGTTCAGGTTGCAGAACTCGTAGCGGGCGCAGAGTTCCACATCGCCCCACTTCTTGCCGGGCTTGATCTTGGTGTACTTGCCGCCGTTGGCGTCATAGCGCTGGCTGCCGCCGAACAGGAGCATGCCGGCCTGGGCATACCAGCCGTTGAGGTTCGCGGGGACCGCATCCTTGGCCTTGAAACGGACGTTGTCGGCCACATAGGCCGCCTCATAGCGGAGACCGCCCCAGTGACCGGCGAGTTCGACGGTCCACAGGTTGTTGTGGTCGAAGTCCTTGAGGTTGTTGGTGTCCAGATACTTCTTGCGGTTGATGCTGGTGGAGTTGCGTGCGCTGGCGCGGTAGGTGCCCCATTCGCCCGTGGCCATGCTCACCTTGGTGGTGCGGTAGGAATAGGCCGCGCCGATGTGCAGGCTGGCATTGTCCAACTTGTACAGCGGACGGATGACCAGTTTCGTGGTGAGGGAATAGCCGGCGTTACGGCCGAAGTCCTTGTTGTTGTCGGCCACGTTCGTCCATTCCTCGGCACCGGCGACTTCCTGGGTGAAGGCGCCCGCGGAGAACCAGAGCCAGTCCTTGGCCCACTTGGCGTTCACGCCCAGGTGGCGGGACGGGGTGAGGGCGGAGCAGACCATCGGACGCTCCATGAACTGGAGGTACCGGGAGGTGGTGTTGCGCTGGATGGAGAAGTTCTCCTTGAAGTTACCCACCTGGAGTTCCAGATGCGGGACTCCGGTATAACGGACGATGGCGTCCTTGAGTTCCACCAGACCGTTCGCGAGGTCCATGTCGAACTCACCGTACCAGTTCTCGTCGATCTGGCCCTTCACGGCGAAACGGGCGCGGCGGATGCTGGTGCCGTTGCCGATGGGGTCGGCATACTCGGGCGCACCGAAGAACGCGGCGCCGTCGGCCTGGACACGGATGTCGAACCAGAGTTTGTACTTGGTGGTCGGGGACGCCAGGACCAGGATACCATCCTGGGCCTCCACATCCAGCACGTCGGACTGGACGGCGACGCCGTACTGGTTGTACTTGACCGCCTTCTGCGCGAAAGCCGCCTGCGAAAGGAACAACAGGGCAGCCATCAAATAAAATAATTTACGCATAACAGTTATTAGGTTAGTGTTTAAGTATTTCTGAATTCAAAGATAATAAAAATATGGTAAGGTTGTCCTCGTTTATAAGAAGTTTTACTATGAGGAGAGATTCCTTCGCTTCGCTCGGAATGACAAAAAAGACGGAATGACAGAAACAAAAAAAACCCGGAACGACCGTTGTCATTCCGAGGAGGGTAAAGCCTGACGAAGGAATCCGCTATTCCACGTCGATTTCCAGGGTCAGCGTCTGCGTCTGTCCGTCGGCAAGGATCAGGACGGCCTCGACGGTATGGGCGCCGGCGGTGAGCGTGACGGAATCGGCCAGGACGGGCTCGTCGTCGAAGTACCAGACGACGGCGGAGGGCATGTCCACCGCCTCCGGACGGACCAGGGAGAAGGTGAACCGCTCTCCGGCCCGGTAGGATCCGGCATCGGCAATGGTCAGGTAATCCAGGTCCTCGGAGGGGACGTGGGCCTTCAGCGTCACTTGATCACCGGCATAGGCGATGTTGCTGAAGGTGATGTCACCCTCCACGCCGTTCCAACTCCTGGGAACGTAAGTCGTGACTTTGTCCGAGCCCGGGAAAGGGATCAAGGGGTATTTGTCCTCGTTGAAATAGTAACCGTAACCCGCATCGTATTCGTAACCGAACATCAGATTGCCCTGGTCCGCAGCCGGAACCACATAGTAGCAAGGATGGGAGCCGTTCTCATTGATGGCGTTGAACTGGCCCCAGTTGGCCCATAGTTCATAGGGTGTCACATCATAGGTTCCGAAGACGCGGATGCTCCGCTCGGACTTGTCCACATGATACACCAGCAGGCCATGGGCCCCGAGTCCGGCATCCCAGCCGTTGGAGGCACGGCACTCATAGACGAAATACTCCCCGTCCATATCCGTGAAGGTCCGGTAGGCGACCTGGTCATCAACCGTCGTCAGGGTATAGGTACCGGTCTTGTCGAAGGTCCGGAAGGCCTCCTCCTCTTTCAGCCAGCCCAGCATGATCCTTTCTTCGATGGTAAAGTAGCACGGTCTGCGGCCATTTTCATTGTAGGCGCCCATATCCATGGTGGAGAAGCCGAACAGGCCGGCCGCCTGTCCATATTCGTCATAGTCGGTGTCATAAAAGTCCGGCAGACCCATGGCATGGCCGAACTCATGACAGGCCGTACCGATACCGCAGAGTTTGTCCGCATAGAGGCCGGTTCCCTCCACTTCGTTCGTACAGGCGTAACTGTCGATCTTCTTGCCGTCCAGGGTCAGGGATTTCCCCGCCGAAGAAAGTTCGAACTGGTGGGGCCAGATAGTGTCCGAATCGGAATAATCCGCTTCGCCGTGACCGGCATAATACATGAACACCAGGTCCACATAGCCGTCCCCGTCATGGTCGTACTGCGAGAAATCGATCGCCTCGTCCAGTCCCTTGCAGCCGTCGATGACCGCCTGCTCAGGATGCAAGTCTTCCCCCTGGGAACCGTTCTCGCCATAATAACTGTAATTCCGGTCCAGCGTCACCGGACCGTAAACGTCGAAGACGGGCTCGAACAGGCCGTGGGAGTTGTCATAGTAGAAATCCCGGGCGGAGCCCACGCCACCGTTCTCACGGTATCCTGCCTCATTGAGCATTAGCGTGAAGGTTGCCTGGGGGTCGTCTCCGGCCTTGGTGAATTTCATGTCCTTGAATTCCACGAGGATAACCAGGAAATGCTTCTGTCCCAGGGAGATATGCTGGGAGGCCTTTGCCCGGGAGAGAGCCCGGGCCTGCATGCGCCGGACAGCGGCCTGACGGCGCAGGGCGGGCACGTCCGAATCCGTGACCTCCCGGTAAAAACCGTCGGCATCCTGCCGGACCAGACGGCCCCTGTCATCGGTCGTCCAATGCCCGAATTCATCGCCATGCCTGAACAGCGTCACCGTCGTTCCGTCCGGCTGGACATAGGTAAGTTTCCCGGGACGGGCCGGAATGGCCATCAGTTGAAGGGCGGCCATAAAAGCGACAAGCGCGAAAACCATCTTTTTCATAGTGCGCTACTTCTTGATGATGAGACCCTGCCCGGAACCGTTGCCGAGCCATACTTTCGCGCCGTCTTCCCGGACGACTTTCAGCGTATAATCCTTTTCAAGAAGGGTCTTGATCCCTTTCTTGTAACGGACGGAGACCTGGGCGGACGCCCCCTTGGCGAGGGTCGGATCATAGCCGGAAACGACCAACTGTTCCTTTTTCCCCGCATTCAGGAGCGCGAATTCGACCTTCCCGTCCGCCGTACGGGTACGGGAAATCTGGTCGGACCCCTTTGCATAGGTCCATGCCACCTCCGGGAGGTAACTGCCGTACTCCGATTCCGCGGCCAGGGGATCTTCGGAAACCGGGCCGGAGGGACCGTTCCCCTTGCGGTACAGGACGACTTCCTCAAGGTTCGTGACCGTGGCCCTGTAACAGGAAAAACGCGGGGCTGCGGTGTTGTATTTGATGAACGTCGACGATCCGGCCGACGCCTTGACAGTGGTCACTCCCGCGGAAATGTTCACCGTCCAACTGGAATACTTGTTCTTGCCGGACTGTTCCGTCAGGGCATTGCCGGAGGACTTCGACGCCAGGTATCCGGTTCCGGTGTGGAAAGACCAGGTGCCGTCGACGGCTCCGGCCTCGAGGGTCAGGACCGTCGCATCCCCCTGATCGGCAATCCGACCGTTTTCCGCCGTCACCGAGACCTGTTTGCGGTAAGGGGTACCGCTGCCTGTCTGGCCGCCGAGCGCAAAGGTGCCGTCGGCATTGACGATGAGCAGTTCATCTCCGGCCTGGAGTACGGATACATCCTCCACCAGGAGGAAGGTTTCAGAGCCCTGCAACCCGATTCCGTCCATGTCCACGGAGAAACGCGCCACCTTGCCGGCGGCGAAGGAGCGGCCTTCGGGGAAGGTAATCCGCTTCGTGAGGCAACCCTGGTCGGTAAAGAGGGTCAGGGTCAGGGTCTCGCCGGATACGTCCACCGGAGCGCAGGCAAACCACAGGTCGCCCGTGGCGTCCGTATGGAGCGTGATCGTATGGGATGCGCCGTTGGAAGTCAGCGTGCCGTCTTCGCCCCAGTACCATTCGCCCACGACGGGTGTGCTGAAGACCAGGTCCGCCTTGCTGACCACGGCGTCCCCCAGTTCCAGGTTCTTCAGGGAGATCCGTCCGTAAGCCGTCAGGTGTCCGAAATGGAGGTCCACCTCATCGGGAAGGGTCGATGCGGCCCCGGATTTCGCCACCAGCAACTGAGCCGCCTCGTCCACGGATGTCGCCAGAGGCGTCTGCTCGGCAGCGATATAGACGCTCCAGGCCTTCCGGCTCGGGCTGATGGCCCGGGCGGCGGATGCCGGGGAAACCGCATAGAAGGTGTAGGGCGATGTAGCCGCGGCCGCATCGAAGGAGGCCTCGAAGGAAGCCGTCGCACCGTCGTCGGAAAGGGTGATGGCGGAAGGTTTCGCCTCCGCGTAGTTCAGCGAAAGGAGCACGGCTTCGTCGTTCCCGGTCCAATCCGTCCGGTATTTTCCGTTCTCCAGGGCGGCGAAAGCGGTACGGGTTTCGGCCGTCGCGGCGCGGAAACGGACCGTCTTCACGGAAGATGTGTCCACAAGTTCCTGTTCCGTATGCCGGCAACCGGCGAGCGTGGCGAGGGCGGCAAGCAGCGCCCCGGTGATTCTCAGCGTCTTTCTCATGGCAGGATCCTAATAATCACCCCACGGATCGTCCGTGCCCGGGTCGATCTGTCCGGTTCCTCCCGACTGGAGGAACGATGTCTCCAGGCAGGCATCGACCGAACGCACGGCCGGAGTCACATACAATTCTTTTTCAGAAAGCATAATCGATTGTTTCAGGATTCATGGACCGCTTCTCGGGAGTTCCCACGAGAAGCCCGGTCGTGCGGGGATGGAAGCCCTCCTTCACCGGAGCAAGGGCCGTTCCGGACGGGGCCTCGCCGGCACTGCGCGTATGTCCTTCGATGAGGGAAAGGGCGGCGGCAAGCATCGTCTCACGGGGGTCTCCGAGCGGATAGCCGTCCAGCGGGTCGTCATCGACCTCATAATCGGGGGCGATGCCGTCGGGCATGCTCAGGGTGACACCGTTGCAATCCGCGTAGCGGGCGTACATGACGTAGATGCCCCAGTTCTCCACATAGGGCTTCGCAACTTCATATTCCCCTTCCTCCAGGGCGTCCTTGACCTCGTCGTACCAGTCTGCGGCCGACATCAGGGCGCCGGCGCAGTACTTTCCGGAGGTCTGCGCGCCCAGGACCCTGACGTCCATGTAGGGCTTGAGGCAGCAGATCAGGCTCTCCGAGGCCGATGCACTGGAGCCTGTCACGAGGACGTACAGGCGCGGAAGGTCGGGATTGGCCCCTTTGGTGGAGACCACCTGCAGCTTCCCGCCGCTGCGGAACAGGAAGGCCGTCTGGAAGAAGGTGGTGTCGGCCCCCATCTCTTCCGTCAGGGTGGCGTTGTAGATTTCCCGGGAAAGGATGCTTTCCGCCTCCACTTCCCGGACCGGGGCCAGGAGCGAGGCCAGCACGTTCTCCGTGATGACATAGCCGCCTCCGTTGTACCGGAGGTCCAGGACCAGGTCGCCGATCCCCGCCTCCTTGAACTCCTGGAACGTGTCCACCAGATCTTCGCAGGAGTCCAGCGTAAAGGAAGTATAGTGCAGATAACCCACTTTCCGTCCATCCTCGTTTTCCAGGATGCGGACGGTCTGGACCGGATTCTCGTACATGTCCACGGCGGTCACTGTAACGCTCCGTCCGTCCTTCAGGCCCATCTTCACCGTCCCGCCGCCCAGGAGGACATCCTGGACGAGGGTCTGGTAATTGTCCGGTGTCATTTCCTGCCCGTCCAGGGTGAGGATGACGTCACCGCGTCCAAGGCCCGCCGTTTCGGCAGGGGAACCGGCATAGGTATAGGTAACCACCGCACAGATGCGGCTCTGGGCCTTGTCCACATAATACAGTTGGAAATCCATGCCCAGGGTGCGCGTATGGCCGGAAACGCCCCCCTGCAGGGAGGAATAGTCGTCCGTAAGCATCGTCCAGCGGTCGATGTCGTTCCCTTGGGCATCCTTGTACCGGACCTCGGCGACCTTCCCGATGGGTTCCGCCCAGTTCTCCCATTTCTCCAGGGCCGGAGCCACCTCGTCCCGCCACAGGTAGTACGTGTTCATCGTGTTCCACGCGAACATGTTCACGTACTGCCGCTGCATGCGGGTATCCTTGTCCAACTGCCGCCACTCGTCCGGCATCCGCTGCTTCCGGCAGCCGGGCAGCAGCAAAGTCGCCACCGCAAGGGCGCATATCCATCGAATCCTTGTCATACGGCAAAGATAGCGAATCTCCGGCAAATAGCAGCCGGTATTCAGAACCCCGCCTTCACACCGAAGACGATGCGCCGGGTGGCCGGGTAGCGGGCCGTGTCCACACCCAGGCTTTCCCACGAGAGGCTCATCTCCGGGTCCGACCCGCGGTATTTCGTGAGCAGGAAGAAGTTCTCCAGCGAGGCGTACAGGCCTATTTGCGCCTTGGACACCGGAAGCATGTAGTCCAGCCGGAACTGGTCGATGCGGAAGAAATCGGCCGACAGGAACGAACGTTCGGTCTTGATGACCGTGGACAGGTATTCATCCCTGGACACCCGCCGGTCCAGGTCCTCAGGGTTGTCCAGATAATAACGCACCAAGGGACTGGATTTCTGGGTGGGACGGATCGTCCGGCCGGTATTTCCGTGTCCCGCCAGGGTCAGTTGCCAACGGTTCCAACCCAGACTGGCGCGAAGACCGCCCGACAGGATTGGCGAAAGGCGCCAATCCCTGACTTTGTCATCCCCGAGCCCGTAACGCTGCCATCCATCAGGAACCGTTTGCTGGATGAAATGTCCCTGGGCGAGAGAATGGCCACTCCGCAGCAGAAGAGGGCTGTCCTTACGCCATCTCGCTGATTCGACGTTCTTTAACTGGGGACCAAAGGTGAGGAGATCGTGGTAATAGGTCAGATTGGCCGAAAGAGCATACCGGAAGGCACCTGCACGGCCCCGGAGGTTCCCGGTCCATTCCAAGCCCGTATTCCGGATGGTGTACACCAGGTCGCCTCCGGTTACGGTATGCGTTTCGATGTTTTGTCCACTCACGAAGTAGGCATAATAACGCGTCAGGTCATCATCATTGACATACCAGGACACGGACATGTCCAACGAAGTCCGGCCGGCCAGGAAGGAGGCGGAGGTGCTCAAGTCCCGGTGACGGGCGGCGGTGGAAACGCCTGTGGTAAAAAATCCGAGGGGAGCGGAGTTGGGCCCATACCAGCGGCTGATATCATCGAGCAGAGGAATGAATGGGTCGGTCCTGGACCAGGTCGCTCCCACCGACCAGCGCGTCCACCAGGACGGAAGGACCTTTTGGAGCAACGGTTCCTCCGACAGCGTCCACCCCAGGGTGACGGCAGGAATACGGTATCCCTCACTGGAAAAGAGCGTTTCTTCCCACATACGCATATAGGAGACATCCACCCGGTATCGCTCTTTCCAGTCGTAACCGGCGGAAAGGACCGCTTCTTTCCATTTGCTTTCCGGGGTCGCGGACGCGATCTTATTCAAGTTCGCAGCAATGATCCCATCGATACCGCCGCCTGCTTTCAGATACCGGTCATAGGCCGGCAGCAGGAACCGTTCCTCCAAATGGTCGTCATCTCCGAATTGAAGTCCGATATCGGCAAGGTCGGTATTTCCACTTAAGATACGGTAATCCCGTTTCTCCTTGATGCGGCGGAAAGAAAGATCCAAATGGGGACGGTGGCCTTTCCACTGCGCGGACCAGCCGGCCTCGACGGCCCACTGATACCATTTGTAGTTATCGTACCCGGCAGTTGCGAAGACATCGTCGGTATAGGATCGTTTGGCCCAGGAGGCCTCATAGTCATTTCCCAGGCGCCGGGAATACCCTCCCAGCCCCCTGGCGTACAGACCAGGCAGCGGGCGCACCTCCACTTTTCCCTGGACAACCGTCTCCGTAAGCGCCAGGGTTTTCTTGTAATGGTATTCCGGAGGCGTATAGTTTTTATAGACCGGTACGGGGACGATCCATTTGTTCAGCCAAGTGGAGGACGGTTCGCTCACGGCATCCTTTCCCCACCGGCCCGTCGTTTCCAGCGAAAGCCAGGGAAGAGGTGTGTAGGAGAGCTGCCAGGAGGCAGCCCACCGGCGTTCCGTATCCACACGTCCCGCGTAGGGACCATCGTTGTCCAGCATCGCCAGGCCGGCATAGGCCGACAGTTTTTCTCCGCCATACTGCATGAAAAGCCGATGGTGCTGGAGAAAAGAAGATTCCGGTGCGGGAATCTCATCGGGTTCCCGGTAAGCACTTTCTGGAAACCAGCTCGAATTCTCCCCATCCCAGGGCTGCATCCAGTCCGCCCGGGTCATCCTCGCCGGGATGGCCGTCAGCTGCTGCACGGCCCCCTGGAACTCGTAGCCTGCGTGGATCCCTTTTCGGGAAGCCCTCTTCGTCGTCACGACCACGACCCCTGCCGCCGCATCAGGGCCCCACAGGCCCATGGCCGCCGCATCCCTGAGCACCTCCACTTTCTCGATCAGCGAAGGGTCGATCCCCGCCAAATCCCGCCGCCTCATCCCGTCCACCACGTACACCGGAGGAATCCCCTGCAGCACACCCAGCCCCCGCACATGGATCGTGGGTGTCATCCCGGGCGCGCCCGGGGAGGACACGACCTCCACGCCGGCCTCCCGGCCGACAAGCAGCTCCGCCACGTTCGTCACCACCGGCTGCGGAATCACCAGCGTATCCTGCACCTCCTGGGCGTGCAGGGGCTGCATTAGAAAAAGCGGCGTAAGTAGAATCAGGGCGAGTCCAAAGAACGGTTTATTATTCATTGCGAGTCTTCTATGGTGAATTCTAATTGGAAGTGCAAGACACTTCAAGAGTTAAAATTAAGCAATTGTTTGCAGTATTCCAAAAACGTCCTGTGTACGAGAGACTTACGAATCCTTCCATCATTTTCCATGGGGTATCCGGATCTTTCGCCCAAAGCGGGTATGGTTCCCGGTGGCATCGTAGCTCGGATTTCGGGCAAGGTCTGCGCCGGTTTTGGGCAAAGTCTGTCTTTCTGCAGCAGACCGTGCCCGCCCAATCGGCCATACAGGCCTCTACAAGGACATTTCCCTGGGCATGGTCTGCCACCATTTTTCAAACCGTGCCCAAAACCGGCGCAGACCTTGCCCATCAAGTGATTATTTTGCAACAGAACATGTTTACCTAACTGGACACACTTTTGGGGACATTATCTTTTTTTATGCCTCGTCTACGGCATCGCGGAGACGCTTACTGATTATAGATATCCTAAACTATATAAATAAGATAGCCCTCTAATTAGTAATAAGGTGAATAACACATAACATGATAGGTTTATCATTCCCTTGTCTGTTATTTTGTCGAAACAATAAGCTTGCGTAATAGCAAATCCAACTACACATAGTAGGATTGACACAACTCCTGAGAGGATAAATGTTCCAAGAAGATACAACCGTCCAGATAAAGAGTGCACCAAAAGAATAGTCCCGATGATTGCTACAATAAGAAATAGCAAAGCGAATGATTGTGAGACGACTATCTTCTTACCACTCAGAAATGGCCTTTTGATATTCTTCTTCTGTCGCATATTTCTCGTAATAAAACTCACTATTGTCATCTATGCCAACAACAATATATTCCGTTGATGTCTGGCCCCAGGATGTCCTCACATATGAATAGCCATAAGCTGTTCCGCTTTCGTTTGAATCTATTTTTTTAAAATTCTTAATGCGTTCACCTTTCGTACGATATGTTGTTGGATTGAAGCCATTTTCACCTTTAACAAATCCACGATATCCCTTCCGAAGAAAAGGAATCCCATATACTGACCTCAGGTAATTTTCAAACGAAACAGCGGAGGACTCTGCTCAAGGTCGGCTGACAACTTCTCCATTCCTCTTCACAGGTATTTCACCATTATCGTGATCGCTAGCATGTTTTAGTTCATGGCCCATATATACGAACTCGCTTGGTGAGCTAAAATCTGCACAAATAATAGGGTGAGTTACGTAGCTGATTTCTCTACCAGTAAAACCAGCATTCCAAGAGAAAACAACTGGTTCCAAAGAATATGTATTTCTTGATTCAGTCAAACCGGATAAGATGGTGGAGCCCCGCCTTGTTGCAGCAATCCGGGCTAAATCAGTTAAAGCATCAGCAGAATTATTCCGAATTCTAATGATTTTACCGTCCGGATCCACCAGATTAATCGGATTCCCCGCACAATACGCATACGGACTGATGCTGTAATACTTCTCCGCCATCGGGTCCATCGTCGTGAAGCGAGCATAGACGGGATTATACATCCGCGCCTCGAAGTCGTAGAACGGGGAGGACGGTAGCGTCGCATCCTTTTCCTTCCCGCCGTAACGGCGGTCAAGGCCGGGGCTTGTGCCTGTCGCGGCTGCATCGAACTCACGGCCGAAGGGTTAGTAGTCGTTCGCCTGCTCCACCGCCCCGGTGGCATCCGTTACCGCGCGGATTTTCCCCTGATGGTCCGTGATGTAGAAGTGGCGGCTGCCGTCCGTGGCATCCACGTAACCGCCCTCGAAAAGGACCGTCTTCAGCTGGTTGTCCTCAAATACCAGGGAGCCCACATAATCCGTGAAATGCTCGATGGAAATCGGAATGCTGTTCTCCCGGTAGGTCCATCTTTTCCGGCGCAGCTTCACACCGTCGGACGAATAGCCGTAGGAAGCGTTGTACCGAAGGACGTTGAATACCTCGTTTTCCTGATGACCGGACTGGTAGTACGAAGGAAGCCCCAGCAGGTTGTACCGGATCGATTTCACGCCCTGGTTGTTATCGTAGGACAAGCGGCCGGCCGCGTCATAACCGAGGATTGTTTGGAAACTCTCTAAATTAGCGACCTGTCGATTAATATCGGTTACTTGTTCCATATCCAGATTGACTTATACTCGAAAGAAACGTTCCCCTTTGAGAAATAATTAATCGCTTTCTTCAAACGAGGAATAGCCGTACCAATAAACGCGAAGTATCTGAAAACGAGTAGCTCATGTTCTTCATTCTCCCGGGTGATTATACACAATACTCTTTCCTGTGCTCCATGTTCGTTGTAAGACCATTTGGCAGATATCAGTTTTACGTTTGACCACTCGAATAGTTGAGGGGCATCCTTATCATAATAGTCTATCCCACTCCCATTTATAGTAAGAACTATTAAATTGTTTTCGGTGTTAAATAAATACAAAAGCAATGATATCAAGAATCCAAATATGGATCCCAGAATTGAATAATAATACACAAAAGGGTTCGCCCGAACCAATAACGGAGATAAGAAAAGAATTAAAATCAGCATAAACACAAAGAATCCCATCATAGACTTATACTGATCTCTGTACTTCAACACTAATGGCTTCATCTATCTCTCATATAAATATTCTGATAATTCTTCTAGCTTATAACCTATCACGTTGCTTTGAACCTCGTCAATCACCGTCGCTGTCGCTTTTACTAGTCCTCTATCTATTGTTTTATGAGTTTCAAGCGTTTCGGCAACTGTTTTATCTATAAGAGCTTTGTTCCGATATCCTGCAGTATGACCGGCTTTCTGTATATCATTCTTCACCTGGTTATGAACTGCGTTCACCGTCTGCTTCGACGAATAATGCCTTGAAACTGATTTAAGGGCTGCTTGTTCCACTTGCTTGACCGCCGCTCCGATTTCTCCTGTCACTGCCCCTCCAACAGCACCTGCAAGGCCATTAACGACCGTTTCTTTTGCGCTGATGGATCCTTCAATAAAGCCTTGATTAGTTATACTACCAAGCATAGCACCAGTTGCACCAGCAATGAATCCTCGTCCAGCAGCCATACCGATAGACTCTCCTAATAAAGCGGTCCCTCCAGATGCTGCAACAACTGCACCGGTAACAGCTCCACCTGCGACTGCACCCCAAAAATCCTTTCCACTTTTCCCTTCAATTAATGCGATTCCTCCACCAACTAATCCTCCGATAACTGCTCCGCCAACAACATGCGGAAGATGCCCATCCGGATCCACCAGATTCACTGGATCATCCGCACAATACGCATACGGACTGATGCTGTAATACTTCTCCGCCAGCGGATCCATCGTCGTGAAGCGGTGGAAGCTCGGGGAAAGATACCGTGCCTCGAAGTCGTAGGTCGATGTGGCCGCACTCCACTCCTTCCCTCCGTACATGTAGGGGCTCTCCGTACCGCCCGGAGGGAAGGGATACGGCAGGGAAGAAGAAGCGACGGATATCTCCTCCCCGAACGGGTCATAGTCGTGGAACGCAACGGGGTTACCGTTCCCGTCCACCAGCGCGCGGTTGTTGCCCAGGTGGTCCTTCAGGTACCAGATGTGTCGATACGACGCCCCCGTGCCCCCGGATGAGGCAGGATAAGGCGTGTAGTAACCAGCATCCGTGTGAATCATCGTAACCGTCCCGTTTTCAATGCGGTAATTCGCTGCATATTCCGTGCCTTGCACCGTGCCGCCGGAAGGGTTTTCCTCCACATATAGTTTCTCCCCATCCGCGCTATACACATAGTTTACCGTGTTACCTGCCGCCGTGGTGAACTCCGCCGGAAGGTGAAGGTGGTTGTAACGCATCGCACTGAGCGAATCGCCCTGCGCACTGAGTATCGCCGTCCGGTTCCCGCTGGAATCATAGGAATAACTCTCTCCCTGACTGCCAGACGGATCAAGTTGATAGATTCTTTGAGGAGGACGTGATGGCGTCCCCGACATCAGGGTTACTCCATATCGCTCCTGGGACCATCCGGTCGGCCGGTTCCCGTCCGCCTGGGACCACATCCAGCGGGTCTCCCGCTCGTGGTTTTCAATGGCCCATGCATTATTGAGACTGGTCCGACGCTCCAGATTGCCGTTCAGGTCATAGGAATACGCCAGCTTGTAATCCACCGATGATGCCGCTTCCGTTTCCCCGAACCAGGCCTCCGCCAGCCTTCCCAGCATATCATAGGCATAGTCGTACCACTTCCAATCCGAGGAAGACATCGAAGTCCGCCACTGCGAGGAACTGATGTTCCCGCCCCACTGGCCGGGCTGCGTGCTTCCGCTCCGCGGCGTCTCATAGGTCAGCGTCTCCGAGATTCGGGGGCCGTTGATCCCCGTCAGCCAGCCGCGAACGTTGTAGGTGTAGGAACTCGCCAGGCCGACCGGACTCGCCAGAACAGCCGTCCCGCCTCGGGAAGCACCGCTCAAACGTCCCACGGAATCGTATGTATTCTCGGCCAGTTTGAGGGCGGCGCTTCCGTCCAGCCGGTGGGTCGTCAGCAGCAGGCGCCCCCAGTTGTCGTACTGGTAAGCGTATTCCTCCGTATGCTCTTGTGCCCCGGTGCCGTCATGCATCGTCCTTTTCACGGCCGTCAGGTTCCCGACGAAGTCATAGCCGGACCGTTCCGCTATCCGGCGTCCGGAAGGATAGCCTTTCACGTGATACACCACACGGCCGTGGTCATCGTAGTACCAGGTCTCCATAACGGCGGGGCCGACCGTGCTGCTATCCCGCACTTCGCCCAGCGTCCGGCTCCAGTGGCCGGTCTGAAGGCCGGAGGCACTTGCCTCGTAGAATGCACCATAGGGCTCGGATGATCCCGGAGCCGTATAGCCGTACGCACTGCCGTTCATCCCGGCCTCGCGGCCGAGGAACGAGTAGTCGTCCCACCAGTTCACCGTCAGGACTTCCGCACCCGGCGGAAGGGAGAATCCCTCGACGGTGTAGCCATGCAGGTTTCCATAGTTTCCGGAAGTGCGGTCGCGGACGGCACGTACCTGAACGCTTCCCAGGGGGTTGGAGAAGGCATTATAATTGCCCGTCAGCACGCCGGTCAAGCATTCCCGGCCCAGCAGGTCCTGCAAGCGGAAGGACCACTCATTCCGTCCGCGCTGGTTCCCGTCCTGCGTCAGGACAAGACGGTCGCCTTGGTCATAGACGTAGTACGTCCAGCCGGCGCCGGGGAGTTTCTTCGCTATCATCCTCCCACGGGCATCGTAGCGGTACTGGTAGGCGAACCCTTCTACTTCCGGGCTATCGCCCGTGCTGCCGCTCCAGGTGCCGGCGGAGAATCGTTTCGACAACTCCGGCGGCAGCACAGCCGTGAGACGCCCCGCATTGTCGTAGAGGTAGTAGGTGTCCGCATAGACTGCTCCAGCCGAGTTTGTCGCGGCCTCCGCCAGCCGGCGCTCAAGCACCGTCAACTCGCGCATGTCCTTGAACACCCAGAGGGTCCGGCCGTCCTCGTCCTCCGTGCGGTCCACCGTCAGGGAGCCCGCTGGCCAGAGGCCGTTGCGGGTAAAGGATATTCCTGTGTTGCCGCTGAGCGTGAAACCGTACTTGACGCAGTGGAGGGAGTCGGTCCCGACGGATGCCGTGTTCGTGAGGTAATTGCTCTTGACACCTTTCCCCGCATTGTGCCACGCTTCCCCGGGACCGGTCACCTTCCGGATGCGGTCCAGGGGAGAGCCGTCGTATTCCGTCAAGGTGTAGGCGTTGTTGTCCGAATAATACTGCTGTGCATAGGCGGAGACCGTGGCAGCGCTGACCTCACGGCCATCATTGGACCCTACGGCCACCGGGTTCCAGGACCGGCAGGCCCGGCCCAAGGAATCGTATTCCGTCCGGTCCACCAGGTCGCCTCCATTCCCGGCTCCGCCGCGCCGGAGCGTCTGCACCGGACGTCCGAGGCCGTCGTGGTAGAATACCACCCGGCGGACGGCTTGCGTGCTGTCCGTGCTGAGATGGGTCGTTGTCATGATATAGTTGCCGGTGCTCTCCTGGGCAAGAAGGCATTCCATCCTCGCCGTGGCGATGAAAGCGGCCGCGGCAAGGGCGAGTTTCAGGATCGTTTTCATCGTCTTATCGGTTTTTGTAGTTATACTGATACCCCTCGACCTTGTGCCCCTCGTTGTCATACACGCCCGTCAGGCGGCCAAGCCCGTCGTAGCGGTAGCTCTCCGTCGTGCCGCGGGCATCGGTCTTGCTCCGCAACGTCCCGTCGTCATTCCACGTATAGGATTCCGGGAGGCTGCCTCCGGGATAAATCCGGACGTGGTCTATCGGTGACGAACCCTCATTGATGCTCACCGACGTCCCCGAGGCTTGGACACTCTTATATTCCCATCTCCCGTTCCTGAACACTCGGTAGTCCACGACGTAAGGCCCGCCGGAGGTGTCAAGGGAGTGGGTCCAGGTACCCCGGTGGCTTCTGTCGCTCCAGTAGCCGTTCGACGTGACGTTGCCGTCCTCCTCAAAGTCCTCGAATACGACCGTCTGCCCGGGAACCACCGTCGTCGTGTACTGCTTCTCGCGGTAGTTGAAGCTCAGCGTGCAACCTTCCGGATCGGAACTCTGGCCCGCATAATAGGTCATCCGGACATTCACACGCAATCTGTGTGTGCCGGAAGGAATGGAGACCTGCCGCTGGGAGGGATATTGTCCGTATCCGATGTCTGACCAGTCGGACTGGGTGTACGTACTGTTGATCTTGGCAAGCGGATGGCTGCCCCCGTCGATAAGTACGTCCAAATACCAGTTCTGCCCCTGCGGACAGGTCAGGGACAAGTTCATCGTAAAAGGATCGGAACAGTCAAAATCCTTGATCAGGAAGTCTCCCGGGGCAAGGTCGCTTTGCTGTGACCGGCTGACGTCGCTGCTGTCCCGGCGCTCATAAGGGATCCTTGCGCCCGGAATGATGGCGGCGGGATGGCAGCCGTCCGGCGTCCAGATGTAGGTGGTCGGACTTCCGGTTTTGTCCTCGGATAGGATAAGATTCCCGTCGGAGTCATAGCAAGCGTAAGACAGCTCCGGTGCATTGCCATAATGTGAATCCTTCCTGGTACCCGTATATTCGCCGAACGAACCGGAAGCAATACCGGATCCCAAACCAGCCTGCCATTGCTCGCTGGGAATATAGTGATTTCCAGAGGATCTCCAAGTAACCAGCTCAGCTCCGGTCAGTTTCTCTGCAGCGGAACCTTCTTTCCTGAATTGCAGATGCTCGACGGGAAACGATATCATGTTACGGGCAGTCATCCCCGAATATCCCCCTTCCGTATAATCCCCTGTATAGGTGTAGGTGTCCCGAATCCTCACACCCCCAGCCATACGTGTCACTTGTGTCAGGTTGCGATGGATGTCGTAAGTATAGTCGGTGGTTTCCAAGTACGAGGATCCAGAAGCATCCGGGTAGGTCGTTTTAATCTGATGGTGAAGATAAGGATACCCGCAGAATATCGTTCCATGCCGCAAACTGTACAATCGTTGTCCGAAGTAGGTTTTCCATTCGATTGAATGAATGCTGCTTAGTGTATCGATTTTATACTCGTTTTCTTCCGTAAAGCACATATCTCCGTTAGAATTCCGGCCTGTTTTCTTTATGAGAAGGCCACGGAACAACTCTCTGGAATTAGCCTTGTCTGATAGAACCTTCGTACCATAGTTCTTATCATAAAAAGACGGGAATGTATCCATCCCTTCTTCCGAATCATGATTTGAGTACTCATACTCAACTATGCTGCCATCGCCCCTTTGCTCCTGCACTTTTGAATAAGTAACATGGTTCCCTTCCGTTGTTGATAATTCATTTACGGCATCCTCTGAATATATTTTGTACGATACGGGGAAGGTACCTTCGTACTTTATTTTCGTTCCATTGGCATTGACGAAATAGCTTGGCATTTCATAGTGGTTATCACCGTCGCTGTTTTGAGGCTGTCCAGAAAGAATCCCCGAGGACCTGTTGCCGTTTTTATATATGAAAGTTCTAGTTTCAGCTTTACCCTCTGCCGGATAGTCAATGATTGAACGAATCCGGAGGCCACCCGCCATCTTATCCACTCCCATTTGCTCCAGATAAAAAGGGTATCGATGAACGACTTTCCCGTAATCATGCGGCTCATACATAAACTCGGAACGGCCACCCGTGGGATAACAGATTGAGGTCAATATCTCGGCCTGCATTTTCAATGGGTCCACCTGGCTTCGCAACGCATCAATCAGTGAGTAGGTGGATCCGTTAATCATTTTAAATGAACGGCCATTGTAATATCCCCAATAATCTGTTTGTTTTGCATTATAGGGGGAAGAAGATTCGTCTCATTATAATTGAATGCGTATTCATATGCATTATCGGGGGAGGATGCAATAAAATCAATTTGTTGTAGCGTTAATCTTCGGGTAAATGAATCCGTATGATGAAATCGAATACTCTTTTCAGGGCGAGCTGAACTCCGTATCTTTGTAAGGCGCATATAGTAATCATTTTCCTGAATAACCGGAAATGTGAGATTGCCAAGTGTATTACCGTCAGTGGAAAAATCTCCTACGGCCTGTATAAACTGATTCTCCGTCACTTCGTAGCTCAACTCATGACTACGTTCTCTGTCGAATGTTATCGTTTCTCCTGTCTGTTTCGAACGAATCGTCGAAAGATAAGATGGTTGTAGGAATATCATATGGTATCTTGAATTGTACCTATTCCCTCGATAAGTTGATTCGTCATAGTATCCTATCCTGGCGGCCACATCCTCATCCAGAGGATGAAAATACTCGCCGTGATGACGATCAATCAATACCATTGGTTTTCCTTCTTTGGCATAATCAAAGAATACCACCTCACCATCTGGTCGTTCTATTCTCTTGAGATACCACGTATTCGCCGTTGCTACTGCTGCCCAGTGCCGGTTATACTCGTCAACAGTAGCGAAACTCTTTACCGTTGTGGAAAATTCAATGGCAGAATCGTCTCCTCCAAATATATAGCGAGTCCCATCCTTCCCCGTAACTACAAACCGCTTAAAATAAGTATACCTATTTGCCTTGTTGGAACGATATTGACCTAGTCCATCATATCCCTCGGCGATAATGAGACCGGGATAATTTGACGGCTCCGTCTCCAACTCAAACTGAACGGTGAAGTCCGCATTTGATTTGGAAACAATGCGGATATCATCTTCTCCAACAATGTAAAAAGAAGCCTGTATGTCATCCGTGTTAATAACGAACTCATCAGGTGCGTAATCATCATCATCCCAGTTAGATACAATCCGATTCATAACAGAATTAAGCCCTGCGTAAGTGGACATCTCATCGGAATGATAGAGGTGTCCTATCCCGTCTCCAGTTATACCGATTGACTCGACTCTGGACATCTCATCTTTCTTTACATTCACAATCCGGTTGATACACCCGCCCGCATGAAGCGTCCAGCCAAGTCCCACCCAACCGGGGTGCTGGTCGGGCTTGTTGCCGCCTGCGTGATAGGTGAGGTAGATGGGAAGGGTGTAGTTCTTGGCCCTCAGTTCCGTCAGGGGAATCGTGATGTTCGGAAGGCCGTTGAAGTAGCTCACGGGAATCTTCCCGTACTTGCCGAGTTCCGCAGCGTTCGGCGAGAACACCTGGGGAAGGTCGTTTTGCGCCTGAAGCCCTGCTCCCAGAAGGGACAGGGCCAGGCACAGGAGAATATGCCGCGTGTTCATCTCTCCATCGGGCTAAATGGTGAATTCACCGACAAACTGGAGACCTCCGGATGTGGTAATCTGCAGTGTGTAGAGACCGGCATCCCCGCTGATGGGGAGAAGGATCGCACCATCCGACGTATCGAAACTTGTGGAATAGTTGTCTCCGGCCGTAGAAGTCAGTGAGACGGAGACCGTTCCATAGACAGTGGAGGAGCCGAGAATGACATATCCGTCCATCAATTCAGCGAAGAATGGATTGTACGCAGGCATGCGGGGAGCTTCCGGTGGCGTTGTCGGCTTCTGAACGATGAGGATGGTTTTTGAATCCTTTGATACCGCAGACAAAGTGTCACAGTTCAAAGACGAACCGAATACAAACGTCGCTGTAGTCAGTCCAAAAAGAAAAGCTGTTTTCATAGTGTGGTTGTTTAAACTTTAGCGGTACAAATATCGTGGGAAATGGTGCTGTGACAAAGAAATAACCGTAACACATTGCACACATAATCGCTTGATTATAAACATAATAGAAATAATAATGGTAACAATTGCGCCTTATCTTTATCTGTATTGTCCATTTTTGTGTATTTTTATATACTAAAAATCTCTCATGAAACTTTGTCACTATAGCGTTATTATTCTGTTTCTCCTCATGTCCTGCCGTTCACAAACCAGTAAAGACTTGGCGAGGGTGGAGAGCATCGTTGACGAACATCCTGATAGCGCCCTGCTTTGCTTACAGGAGCTGGGCAAGAAAGAGTTAGCCTCCCGAGAAGTCTTTGCCCATTATGCCTTGCTTAAGAGCAAGGCGCTGGATAAGGCCCGCATTGATGTCACAATGGATTCTCTGACACGGCCAGCTGTTGAATACTATTCAGAATACGATCAGAAAGAAAGGATGTATGCGTGGTACTACCATGGTCTTGTTTTAAAGAATGCTCATTCTTATTCTGCAGCGATCATCGCTCTTGAAAAGGCCGAAAGTGATGCCCTTCGGTATGACGACAGGCATATGCTGGGGTTAATCTATAGGAACAAGGCTACGGTTTTCAGTCTGACCAACAATAACCAGGACGCCATTCGTTGTCGAAAGGAAGCGGTTCGCTATTTTGAAAAAGAAACAGATTATCGGTCTTTTGCCGAATTGAGCCTCGCTGTCGATTATATCAATGACCAACAATACGACCTGGCCGACAGTTTGCTTTCGTTCATTCGCCATCACTATCAAGATTCCGTTCTTACCCGTTATTGCAACATCCACCAGGCTGGTATTTTGGTTGAATGTGACAAAGACGAAGAAGTGGCTATATCATTATATCGGAAAACTCCCCGTTCCTATTACAGTCTTCTCGATTACGCCTACCTCGCATCAGCATTTGACAAGGTAATGGAGAAAGACTCTGCAGATTATTGGTTGTCAGAAGGATATGGAATCGCTCGGACACAGGCTGACTCCGCAACCCTTGACTTCATGAAGTCGAGGATTGAAGTCAGGAGGGGGCATCCCCAAACGGGATTTCGCTTAGTCGACCACGCCGCTTCCGTTCAGGATTCTTTAACCCGGATTCTCTTGAAACAGTCTGCCAACGCGACCCTGCGTGATTACTACAAGAATGAAGCAGCGCTACAGACTGAGAAGATGCATAGGGTCGTTGAAAAAAGTGTTTTTAGTGGCCTTGTTGGTTTCTTGGTTTGTGCCGTGCTTATCCTGGGGGCGACTTACGCCGCCAAGAAAAAAGATCAGCAACTGAAAGAACAGTTGGCCAGGCTGGCAGTCCGGGATGAGGAAATCACACGCATCCAACAGGATAATGCTCACTTGGTAGGCTCTCTGTTCAGCGAAAAGACGGACCATCTGGACAGGTTGTCTCTCTCCTATTTCATGGAAGAGGATGAAGTGAAAAAGAATCTGATATTCAAACAGATAAAAAAGACGGTTGAAGTCCTGAGGAAAGATCCGGGACTGTTCCTTTCATTGGAGAAAGACTTGAATCGGTATTGTGACGGAATCATGTCAAAGTTCCGAGCACAAGTTCCTACGGTCCAGGGCGACAATCTGAAAGTAGCGACCTTGTTTTTCGCGGGATTCTCTTATGAGACAGTCAAGCTAATCTTGAATAAAGTCTCTGTTCAAAGCCTGAAGACAGCCCGCTCCCGACTCCGTAAGGATATTCTTGCTGCGGATGCTCCGGACAAAGAATTCTTTATAAAAATGCTTGAGATGAAAAGCGGTCGCAAACCGGCACAAATGAAAACATGAGATTGCTAAAGTCTCCCGGCCCGCGACCGCAATAATAAGCATTCTGGGACAGAGAGGTGATCGCAAAAGAGCGTGGGCTCCTCGGACATGTCAGTGAAAGGTTCTGGTGGACCCGCAACAGATTTTTCCTGACACCTGTCTCAACAAGACTTCCTATTGAAATCGTGTATTGATCGTATTTTCAACTGCAAATATAAACAAAAAAACACTCCCCCGCAAAGGGAAGTGTCTTTCAACTGTGTGTTATCCGTGATTACTCGGCAGCGGGAGCCTCGGTCTCGGCGGCGGGAGCGGCCTCGGCGGCAGACTCGGCCTTCTTGGCGCGGCTGCGGCGGGTGGTCTTCTTCTCCTTCGGGGCGGCGAGGGCGGCCTCGTTGAAATCGACGAACTCGACGAGCACCATCTCGGAAGCGTCACCCTGGCGGAAGCCGGTGTGGAGGATGCGGAGGTATCCGCCCGGACGGTCGGCGATCTTCGGAGCGATCGTGCGGAAGAGCTCGGAAGTGGCGTTCTTGTCCTTCAGGTAACTGAACACGACGCGGCGGTTGTGGGTGGTGTCCTCCTTGGACTTGGTGATGAGCGGCTCCACGTAGGGCTTGAGCGCCTTGGCCTTGGCCTCGGTGGTCTCGATCCGCTTATTGAGGATCAGAGAGGATGCCATGTTGGAGAGCATCGCCTTGCGGTGACCGCTCTTGCGCCCAAGATGATTGAATTTTCTATTGTGTCTCATTGTTAAACGATCTTTTTCTTAGGTTCAATGTTGTACTTGGTGACATCCATTCCGAAATTGAGCTTCATCTTCTCGACGAGCAGGTCGATTTCGTTGAGGGACTTGCGGCCGAAGTTGCGGAACTTCATCAGTTCGGCGCGGCTGTAGGACACAAGGTCGGCGAAGGTGTCGATGTCGGCGGCCTTCAGGCAGTTGAAGGCGCGCACGGAAAGACCCATGTCGGAGAGCTTCGTCAGCAGCAGGTGACGCATCCGCAGGGATTCCTCGTCCAGTTCCTTGCTGTCGGACTCGACGGCGCTGTCCAGGGAGATCTTCTTGTCGTCGGTGAACAGCTTGAAGTGGTAGATGAGGATGTTGGCGGCGTCCTGCAGGGCGGCTTCCGGGGAGATGGACCCGTCGGTCACGATCTCCAGGAGGAGTTTTTCGTAGTCGGTCTTCTGTTCGACACGGAAGTTTTCCACCGTCCAGTTCACCTTCTTGATCGGGGTGTAGATGGCGTCCACGGGAATGGTGCCGATGGGCGTGTTCTCATCCCGCATCTCCTCGGCCGGGACGAAGCCGCGGCCCTT
This sequence comes from uncultured Bacteroidia bacterium, assembly GCA_902781705.1. GTDB lineage: Bacteria > Bacteroidota > Bacteroidia > Bacteroidales > UBA932 > Cryptobacteroides. Next base: position 149,846 of record CACZKE010000003.1, on the reverse strand, counting down.
GGTGACGACGAGGGTGATTTCCAATTTGACGGAGGGCTCGAGGGAGCAGATGTGAAGCTCGGGATTCAACACCTTGAAAGAAGACAATCCCTTGGAGATGTCCTCAGCGGTGAACTCCTGCTTACCGCTGATCGTGATATTCGCCGTCTCGGTGTCCACAGTGTCCACCATCCTGCGGAAGCGGACCTGCTTCAGGTTCAGGATGATGTCCTGCATCCCCTCGATCACGCCGGGAATGGTCTGGAACTCCTGGTCCACACCGCTCACCTTGATCTGAGAGATGGCGAAACCTTCCAAAGAGGCGAGGAGGATGCGGCGGAGGGCGTTGCCGATGGTCTGTCCGTAGCCGGGCTCAAGCGGCCTGAACTCGAAACGACCCACGGTCTCAGTGCCTTCGAGCATGATCACCTTGTCGGGTTTCTGAAATGCTAAGATTGCCATAACTTTTGTTTCTTGGTGTTAAATTCGATTACTGCTTGGAGTAGATGTCGACGATCAGCTGCTCGTTGATGCTCTCCGGAATCTCGGTGCGGGCCGGGATGTTCAGGTACTTGCCCACGAGGGTCTTGGGGTCGAACTCCAGCCAGGAATACTTCGTGGCGGAAGCAACGCTCGCCTGGATGACCTCGAGGCTCTTGGAGCGCTCGCGGACGGCGATGACCTGACCGGGCTTCACCTGGCAGGAGGGGATGTTCGTCACGACACCGTCGAGGGTGATGTGGCGGTGGAGGACCAGCTGACGGGCGGCGGCGCGGGTCGGGGCGATGCCCAGACGGTACACCAGGTTGTCCAGACGGGACTCCAGCAGGAAGAGGAGGTTCTCACCGGTCTGGCCCTTCATGCGGGCGGCACGGGCGTAGGTGTTGCGGAACTGACGCTCCAGGACACCGTACATGTACTTGACTTTCTGCTTCTCCTTGAGCTGGGTGCCGTACTCCTTCACTTTCTTGCGCTTGGAGGCGAGACCGTGCTGTCCCGGAGGGGTATTTCTCTTTTCGAAGGTCTTGTCAGGGCCATAGATGGGCTCGCCGAATTTACGGGCGATGCGGGTGGTAGGACCAGTATATCTTGCCATGGTTCTTCTTCTTTAGATGGATTAGACTTTACGGCGGCCCTTCGGACGGCAACCATTGTGCGGCATCGGGGTGACGTCGATGATTTCGGTGACGACGATTCCGGCGTTGTTGATGGTACGGATGGCGGACTCACGGCCGGCGCCCGGACCCTTCACATAGCACTTGACTTTCCGCAGACCCGCGTCGAAAGCGGTCTTGGAGGCGTCCTCGGCGGCCATCTGGGCGGCGTACGGAGTGTTCTTCTTGGAACCGCGGAAACCGCACTTGCCGGCGGAAGACCAGCTGATGACCTGGCCCTGGGCGTTCGTCAGGGCGACGATCACGTTGTTGAAGGTCGAGGAGATATGGGCCTCGCCATAGGCTTCAACCTTGACAACTCTTTTCTTGGTGGTATTCGTTTTCTTTGCCATAACTCTCAGTCTTTACTTGGTGGCCTTCTTCTTGTTGGCGACGGTCTTCTTCTTGCCCTTGCGGGTACGGGCGTTGTTCTTGGTGCTCTGGCCGCGCACAGGGAGACCGCTGCGGTGACGGATGCCGCGATAGCAACCGATGTCCATGAGGCGCTTGATGTCCATCTGGACGGAGGAGCGGAGTTCACCCTCGATCTTGTACTCCTCGTTGATGAGGTTACGGATGGCCGCGATCTGGGTATCATTCCAGTCACCGACCTTGATGGTGCGATCGATACCGCAGGTGTCCAGGATCTTCCGGGCGGAGCTGCGGCCGATGCCGAAGATATAGGTCAGGCCTATCTCTCCATGTTTGTTGTTCGGTAAATCAACACCGGCTATTCTTGCCATATTACTTTGCTAAGCTTTTTGGTTACACATTATTATCCCTGACGCATCTTGAACTTGGGGTTCTTCTTGCAAATCACATACAAGCGACCCTTGCGCCGGACGATCTTGCAGTCTTCACTGCGCTTCTTGATGGATGTCTTGACTTTCATAGTCTTTATCTTTTTTTATTTATATCTGAAAGAAATTCTTCCCTTTGTCAAATCATAAGGCGAAATCTCGACCTTCACGCGGTCACCGAGGAGGATATGGATGAAGTGCATCCTCATCTTGCCGGAAATGTTGCAGAGGAGGACGTGACCGTTCTCCAACTCCACGCGGAACATGGCGTTGGGGAGGGTCTCAATCACGACTCCGTCCTGTTCGATAGCTACTTGTTTGGACATGCTCAGTTCACTTTTTATAATTCGACATCAGTACTATTTGGATTCTTTCTCGATGAAATCGAAGGTCGAAAGCTGCTCGGCCCGGCCTTTGCGGACAACAACCGTAAGCTCGTAGTGAGCCGCGTTCTTGTGATCGGCGGTGTGTACTGCCCAACCATTTCTTGCAAGATACACACCTCTGCCGCCTGCACAGATCATCGGCTCGATACAGATCACCAGTCCTTCCGGAAGCCGGGCACCATGTCCGGGCCGCCCGTAATTGGGGACGCCGGGCGCCTCGTGCATTTCCCTGCCGAGGCCATGGCCTTCCAGCTCGCGGACGACGGAGAATCCGTAACTTTCCGCATACGTTTGCACCGCGTGTCCGATATCGCCGGTCCGATTGCCTGCCACGGCCGCTTCGATGCCCTTGTACAGGGACGCCTTGGTGACGTCCAGGAGCTTCCGGGTCTCAGCGTCCACCTCCCCGACCGGGAAGGTGTACGCTGAATCACCGTTGTATCCTTTGTACAGTGTTCCACAGTCCACGGACACGATGTCGCCCTCCTTGAGGACATAGTCAGACGGAAAACCGTGCACGACGACATCGTTGACCGAGATGCAGAGCGCTGCCGGGAAGCCTTCGAAACCCTTGAAGGAAGGGATGGCACCGTGATCACGGATAAAGGTCTCGGCCACCTCGTTCAACTTCTCAGTTGTCACACCAGGGGCGACCCACTTACCGACCTCCGCCAGTGTCCGGGACACCAGCTCTCCGTTGATCCGGAGCAGTTCGATCTCTTCCGCTGTCTTGGGCTTTACCATTTCGACGCTGTGATTTCCTTTCAAAGAACTTACATTCCGGACCGTCCGGTCAGACGGCCGGTCTTCATCAATCCGTCATAGTGGCGCATCAGCAGGTAGCTTTCAATCTGCTGGAGCGTATCGAGGACCACGCCCACCGTGATCAGCAGCGAGGTGCCGCCGAAGAAGCTGGCGAACTGGTTGTTGATACCGAAAATGTTCGCGAACGCCGGCATGATGGCAATCAGCGCGAGGGCGATGGAGCCCGGGAACGTGATGCGGGACATGATGGTGTCGATGTACTCGGCCGTCTTCTTGCCGGGCTTGACTCCCGGGATGAAGCCGCCGTTCTTCTTCATATCCTCGGCCATCATCGTCGGGTTGACGGTAACGGCGGTGTAGAAGTAAGTGAACACGATCACCAGGAAGGCGAACACGATGTTGTACCAGACGTTGGTGTAGCTCGAGAAGGCGGCGGCGATGCCACGGGTGGCATCCCAGCGGCCCAGGAGCATCGGGAACATCATCAGGGCCTGGGCGAAGATGATCGGCATGACGCCCGCCGCGTTGATCTTGAGCGGGAGGTACTGGCGGACACCGCCGTACTGCTTGTTGCCGATCACACGCTTCGCATACTGCACAGGGACCTTGCGGACGGCCTGCACGATGGCGATGGCGGCGATGATGACGAGGAACCAGATGACGAGCTCGACGACGAGGATGAGCGGACCGCCCACGCCGTTGCCGGTGAACTTCTGGCCGATTTCAGCCACGAGGGCGTACGGGAGACGGGCGACGATACCGATCATGATGATCAGGGAGATACCGTTGCCGATACCGCGGTCGGTGATGCGCTCGCCGAGCCACATGACGAACATCGTTCCGGCCATCAGGATGATGGTGGAAATGAGGTTGAACATGAAGCTGCTCCAGCCCACGGCGATGGCGTTGCGCGGAATCATACCGGTAACGTAGGCCGGGCCCTGGATGGCGAGGATCGCCAGGGTGAGGTAGCGGGTGATCTGGTTCATCTTGCGGCGGCCGCTCTCGCCTTCCATCTGCATCTTGCGGAAAGCGGGGACGAACATGCCGAGGAGCTGGACCACGATGGATGCCGAGATGTACGGCATCACGCCAAGAGCGAAGATGGACGCATTGCCGAAGGCGCCGCCGGAGAACATGTTGAGCAGTCCGACGAGACCTTCCTGCGTGCCGCTGATGCCGCCCTTCAGGGCCTCCGGGTCCAGACCCGGGAGGACGATGTAGCAGCCCAGACGGTAAACCAGCACGAGGAGGAGGGTGTACCCGATCCTCGTGCGGAGTTCCTCGATCTTGTAGATGTTCTTGATGGTCTCTACAAACTTAGCCATTTCGCTTACTCGATTACAGTTGCTTTACCACCGGCAGCCTCGATCTTCGTAACAGCGGACTTGGAGAATCCGTTGGCCTTCACTTCCACGGCGGCGGTGATTTCACCGTTGCCGAGGACCTTGACCAGCTCGCCCTTGGAGGCGAGACCGCAGGCGATGAAGGTCTCGACGTCGAACTCCTTCAGGCCCTTGCTTTCGGCGAGCGCCTGGATGGTGGCGACGTTGATGCCCTTGTACTCGACGCGGGTCGGGTTCTTGAAACCGAACTTCGGGAGACGGCGCTGGATAGGCATCTGACCGCCTTCGAAGCCGATCTTGTGTTCGTAACCGGCACGGGCCTGGGCACCCTTGGTACCGCGGGTGGCAGTGCCGCCCTTACCGGAACCCTGGCCGCGACCGACCCTCTTGCTGTTGTGTGTTGCGCCCTTTGCGGGCTTCAGGTTTTCAAGTTTCATCTCTCTCTCCTCCTTAGTCAATAACTTCATAAGATACGAGGTGGTGCACCTTCTCCAGCATGCCGCGGGTGATCGGGGTGTCCTCGACCTCGACGGTCTGATGCATCCGGCGGATGCCGAGCGTATGGAGATTGGCGATCTGACGCTTGGTCTCGCCGTTCTTGCTGCGGACCTGGGTGATTCTAAGCTTTGCCATAGTATCTCTCCTTATTATCCGTTAAACACCTTGCTCATCGGGATACCGCGGAGACCGGCTACGGTGTAGGCGTCTCTCATCTCGGTGAGGGCGGCGATGGTCGCCTTCACGAGGTTGTGCGGGTTGGACGAGCCCTTGGACTTAGCGAGCACGTTCTGGATGCCGGCGGACTCGAAGACGGCGCGCATGGCACCACCGGCCTTCACACCGGTACCGGGGGCGGCCGGCTTCATGAACACCTCGGCGCCGCCGAAACGGGCCACCTGCTCGTGCGGGATGGTGGTGTTGATGACCGGGACCTTCACCAGGTTCTTCTTGGCGTCCTCGACGCCCTTCGCGATGGCCGCAGTGACTTCGTTGGCCTTGCCGAGACCGTAGCCCACCACACCGTTCTCGTCGCCGACGACGACGATGGCGGCAAAGCGGAAGTGACGACCACCCTTGGTGACCTTGGTCACGCGGTTGATGGCGACGAGTCTGTCCTTGAGTTCGAGGTCAGACGTCTTGACTCTCTTTACATTCGTATTTGCCATAGTCTCTTCTGATTAGAAATCGAGGCCGCCTTCACGGGCAGCGTCTGCCAAACTTTTAACTCTGCCGTGGAAGAGGTAACCTCCGCGGTCGAACGCGACCTTGGTGATGCCGGCGGCGAGGGCGCGCTCGGCGATGGCCTTACCCACGATGGCGGCGGTGTCAATGCCGTTCTTGCCCTTGGTCTCAGCGGCGAGGGCCTTGTCGTTGGACGAGGCGGCGACGAGGGTCTTGCCCTCGAGGTCGTTGATCACCTGGACATAAATCTGCTTGTTGCTGCGGAAGACAACCATCCGGGGACGCTCGGCTGTGCCATTGACATGCTTGCGGATCCGATAGTGGATTCTTCTTCTTCTTTCAATTCTGTTCAATGCCATAACTCTTTCCTCCTACTTATTTAGCGGATGCAGTCTTACCGGCCTTGCGACGCAGGGTCTCACCGGCGAACTTGATACCCTTGCCCTTATAAGGCTCAGGACGACGGAACGAACGGATCTTGGCCGCGACCTCACCCACGAGCTGCTTGTCGGCGCTCTTGAGGATCAGGACGGGGTTCTCACCCTTGCGGACCTGGGGGGTCTCGGCGGTGATTTCCTTCGGGAGCATGATCTGGATGTCATGGGAATAACCGAGGGACATGGTCAGGAGCTGGCCCTGGGCCGCCACACGGTAACCCACGCCCACGAACTCCTGCTTGATCGTGTAGCCTTCGCTCACGCCCACCACCATGTTGTGGACCAGGGCGCGGTACAGGCCGTGCATCGACCGGAAGCGGGGAAGGTCGCTCGGACGGGTGAATTTGATTTCATTTCCCTCGATGGTGACTTCGATGTCCGGATCCACTTTCTGGCACATCTCACCAAGAGGGCCTTTCACCTTCACGATGTTGCCGTCGAGAAGCTCAGCTTTCGTACCGGCCGGAAGGACTACAGGCAGTTTTCCGATTCTTGACATATCTTTGGATTTCTCTTTGGATTAATAAACATAGCAAATCACCTCGCCGCCGACATTCATGTCCTTGGCTTCCTTGTCGGTGATGACGCCCTTGGAGGTGGACAGCACGGCGATGCCGAGGCCGTTGAGGACGCGCGGCATGTTCTTCACGTCGGCGTACTTGCGGAGACCCGGGGTGGAGACGCGGACGATGCTCTTCACGGCAGGGGCCTTGGTCTCGGGGTGGTACTTGAGGGCGATCTTGATGGTATTGGAAGGGGTACCCTCGACGCACTTGTAGCTGAGGATGTAACCTTTCTCGCACAGAATCTTGGTGATGGCGAGCTTCATGTTGGAAGCGGGGATCTCGACGATCTTCTTACCGGCGAGGTAAGCGTTCCGGATTCTGGTCAGATAATCTGCAATAGGATCAGTCATAATGTTGTTCTTGTCTTTTTAAGTTTATCACCAGCTGGCCTTCTTGACACCGGGGATGAGACCGGCGGAAGCCATCTCGCGGAACTGGATACGGCTCAGGCCGAAGTCCCTCATGTATCCTTTCGGACGACCGGTGAGGGAGCAGCGGTTGTGGAGACGGACCGGGCTCGCGTTCTTCGGGAGCTTGTCGAGGGCGGCATAGTCACCGGCCTCCTTGAGGGCTGCCCGCTTGGCGGCATACTTGGCTACGAGTTTGGCGCGCTTGACCTCGCGTGCTTTCATTGATTCCTTTGCCATCTTCTATCTTAGTTATTATGTTTCTTGAAAGGAAGACCGAAGGCCTTGAGGAGGGCGTGGCACTCTTCGTCGGTCCGGGCGGTGGTCACGAACGTGATCTCGACACCGTGGATGCGCGGGTTCTTGTCGATCTCGATTTCGGGGAAGATGATCTGCTCCTTGATACCGAGGGTGTAGTTGCCCTGGCCGTCCATCTTCTCGGCGATGCCGTTGAAGTCGCGGATACGCGGGAGGGCGACGCGCATGAGGCGCTCGAGGAATTCGTACATCCGGACGTCGCGGAGGGTGACCTTCGCACCGATGGGCATGCCCTTACGGAGCTTGAAGTTGGAGATATCCTTGCGGGAAGTGGTGATGACCGCCTTCTGACCGGCGATGATGGAGAGTTCCTCAGCGGCCTCCTCGACCAGTTTCTTGTCCTGGGTGGCATCGCCGACACCTTCGTTGAGGGTGATCTTGACGAGCCTGGGGACCTGCATCACGGTGGTGTAGGAGAACTGCTTCATCAGCGCGGGAACGATCTCCTCCTTGTAGACCTTCTTCAGGTCCGGAACATATCCTTTCGGAAGTGCCTGGACTTCCGCGGGCTTGTTACTTTTCTTTGCCATAGTTACTTGATCTCCTCTCCGGTTGTTTTAGCGATGCGCACTTTCTTTCCGTCCACGACCTTGTGGGCGACCTTCGTCGGCTTGCCGGCGGCGTCCATGAGGTTCACGTTGGAAATGTGGATGGAGGCTTCCTGCTTGACGATGCCGCCCTGGGGAGCCTTGGGGTTGGGTTTGGTGTGCTTGGAAACCATGTTGATTCCCTCGACCACGACGCGGTCCTTCTCGCGGATGACCTCGAGGACCTTGCCGGTCTTGCCCTTGTCGTTACCGGCATTCACATACACGGTATCGCCTTTCTTGATATTGAACTTTTTCATTGTGCTGAGTGATTAAAGGACCTCCGGGGCCAGGGAGACAATCTTCATGTAGTTCTCGCGCAGCTCGCGGGCCACAGGGCCGAAGATACGGGTGCCGCGGAGTTCGCCGGCGCCGTTCAGGAGGACGCAAGCGTTGTCGTCGAAACGGATGTAGGAACCGTCGGCGCGACGGATTTCCTTCTTGGTGCGGACGACGACGGCACGGGTGACGGTGCCTTTCTTGATTTCGCCGCCGGCAATGGCGTTCTTGACCGTGACGACGATGGTCTCGCCCACGGAGGCGTAACGGTGACGGGTGCCGCCAAGGACACGGATGCACAGGACTTCCTTCGCTCCGCTGTTGTCAGCCACCGATAAACGTGTTTCCTGCTGTATCATAATTACTTGACTTTTTCAACGATTTCAACTAATCTCCAACGCTTGGTCTTGCTCAGGGGACGGGTCTCCATGATGCGGACGGTATCGCCCTCAGAGCACTCGTTCTTTTCGTCCTGCGCAACGAACTTGGTGGACTTCTTCATGAACTTGCCGTAAATGGGGTGCTTCTCGTGGGTTTCGACAGAGACGACGATGGTCTTGTCCATCTTGTTCGAAACGACGATTCCGACTCTTTCCTTACGAAGATTTCTTTCCATAGGACTGTTGTTTTAGTTCTGCTGTTTTTCTTTCTCGGCAAGGATAGTGATCATACGGGCAATATCCTGACGGGTTTTTCTGATCTTGGACGTGTCCTCCAGCGGAGAGACAGCGTGGTTGAGCTTCATGGTGTCGAGGTTGTTCTTCTCGATTTCGATGCGGTCGCGGAGGTCGGCGATGGACATTTCGCGCACTTCAGTGATTTTCATTTCGCTTCGACGTTTAATTATTCTTCGACATAATCCCTGCGGACGACGAACTTCGTAGCGACCGGGAGCTTGTGGGCGGCCAGGCGCATGGCCTCGCGGGCGGTTTCGAGGGACACACCCTCGGCCTCGAAGAGGATACGGCCCGGGGTGATCGGGGCGACAAAGCCCTGGGGATCGCCCTTACCCTTACCCATACGGGTATCGAGCGGCTTCGCAGTGAACGGCTTGACAGGGAAGACACGGATCCAGATCTGGCCTTCACGGTTCATACGACGGGAAATCGCCTGACGGGCGGCCTCGATCTGATGGGCAGTCAGCCAGCAGTTCTCCAGGTTCTTGAGTCCGAAGGAACCGAATGCGAGCTGGTTTCCGCGACCGGAATTGCCCTTCATGCGGTTTTTCTGTTCCCTTCTGAATTTTGTTCTTTTAGGCTGTAACATTGCTGTAATGTTTTAAAATTTTCCTTTATCGTCCCTAACTCATTGGTACTCAGCTGGTTGGGTGCATTTCGTCCCGATTTAGGGATTGCAAAGTTACGAAAAAAATCTGAATCGCCAAGTTTTTTTGCAATATTTTTCAAACTTTTCTACCGCGGTTTTTGAAACTTAACGCACTGGTTTTATCGGCAGTTACGTATATTGTTGAAAAATATTTGACTGCATTTTCGACCGAGGCCTTTACAGCGCCGGATACGGGTCGCCGGCGCGTTTGGCGAATTTTTTGCAAAGCAGTATCTTTGCCCTTTGAAATGAAGCGCCTTCTGCTCATATCCCTCCTGCTCGCGACGGTTTTCCCGGCCGCCGGGCAGCATGTGCAGGCAGCTATGCGAAGAGCGAAGGAACGCGAGGAGGCGATGGCCCGCAAGATCATCATGGGCGAGGACGGAAAGGGAAACAGCGGATACCTCAGTTACCGGGTGGTCCAGGGGGACACGGTGTATTTCGATACCATCGACCCGGTATGGGTCTTCTCCCGCAAGCAGCAGAAGGACTGGCGGAAGTACTACAAACTCGTCTATAATTTCGCCCGCGTGTACCCCTACGCGCAGGCATCGGGCCGGCTCCAGGAGATCGTGGACAGCACCATCGCCGCGAACCATTACGGCCGGATGAAGAAGGATCGCTACATGAACGAGGTCCAGGGCATGCTGTTCAAGGATTTCGAAGGGGCGCTCCGCAAGATGACGATCTCCCAGGGGGCGGTCCTCCTCAAACTCATCGACCGGGAGACCGGCCAGTCTTCCTTCTCCATCATCCACGACTACAAGAACGGCATCGCCGCCGGTTTCTGGCAGGGCATCGCCAAGATGTTCGACAACGACCTCAAGTCCGAGTACGATCCCGAGGGAGCCGACCGCGACCTCGAAGGCCTCGTCCAGGCCTGGCAGGACGGCACGTTCAAATCCCTCTACTGGTCCATTTTCTGGGAAGACCCGCCGGAAGTGGTCGTCCCGGATTTCTACAAGACCGGCCCGTCTCAGCCACAGGGCTGACACACAGGCACTTATATAGAATTCCCTGGTACATATGCACCAGGGAATTTTTAATAATGCGTTGATTCTAAGCGCTTTGGGTGAGACGCTCAAGGGTCCCTTCCGAGGCATCGTACACCATCCAGTTGGAGACGGTGATCCAGTCGCGGAGGATGAGGAGGCGGGCGTTTCCGACAGGAAGGTCCACGGCGCAGTGGTAATGGCCGAAGACGAAGTAATCGACGGGCTCCGGGAACGCAGCACAGAACTTGTACAGGGGTTCTTCCTCCCCCTTGAAGGTATAGCCGATGCTTTTTCCGAGCCGGGACTTCCGGGACCAGCCGTTGCCCATCCGGAAGGCGAGCCAGGGGTGCAGGGTGCTGAAACAGCGCTGTAGGAAGCGGTTGTGGAATCCCAACCGCATAAGTTTGTAGCCACGCATGCCGGGACCGAGCCCGTCGCCGTGCCCCAGGCAGAACCTCTTCCCGCCGATTTCCGTCACATACGGCTGTACGCAGCGCTTCATCCCGAGTTCCTCGAAATAGGAGTAGGTCCAGATGTCGTGGTTCCCCTGGAAGAAATACACTTTCACGCCGGCGTCCATCAGGTCCTGCAGGGCGGCGAAAACGCGCGTATAGCCCTTGGGGACCACGTCCCGGTATTCATACCAGAAGTCCCAGATGTCGCCGAGGAGGTACAGGGACTCCGTTTCGGCCGCCGGAATTCCGCGGAGGAACTCCACGAAACGCGCTTCCCGGCCGGAAGGGTCGGCGACGGCGAGGCCCAGGTGGACGTCGGAGACGAAGTATGTGAGAGTTCTAGGCAAGGATGAAGATCAGGAGAGCGACGAGGAGGCAGTAGGCGGCGAACCAGGTAAGCTTGGCCTTGCGGACGATGGCGATCATCACCTTGCAGGCGAAAAGGCCGGCGAAGAACGCCGCGACGAAGCCCAGCACGAGGGCTACAGGGCCCACGCCGGTACCGAAGGCTTCCTTGCCCAGGGCGACCTTGAGCAGGTCCAGCGACTGCTCGCCGATGATGGGGATGAGGACCATCAGGAAGGAGAACTGCGCCATCACCTCGCGCTTCACCCCGGACAGCAGACCGGTCGCGATGGTGCTGCCGCTCCGGGACACGCCCGGGACCACGGCGAAAGCCTGGGCCACGCCCACGATGGCGGCCTGGCCGTAGGAAATGCCGTTCCGGGTATCCTTCGCCTTGGGCGCCCGGATGCGCTTGCCCACCTGGTCGGAGACCAGCAGGAGCAGCGCCGTGATGCACAGGCCTACGGCCACCTGCTTCAGCGACCCGCTGAACAGGGCATCGACCTGGTCCTTGAACAGGAAGCCCACGAGGGCGACCGGGATGAGCGAGACGAGGATCTTGCAGATGTAGTCCGTCTCATCGTTGTACTTGAACTGGAAAAAGCCCTTCAAGAGTTGCCAGATGGCGCTCCAGAACACCACGATGGTCGCGAGGACCGTCGCGAAATGGACCGTTACCGTGAAATCGAGGAAACCCTCCCCGTCCACGCCCAGCAATTCCTTGAAAATCATCAGGTGCCCCGAACTGGACACCGGGAGAAACTCCGTCAGGCCCTGGACGATGCCCAGGAGCACAGCCTGCCACCACTCCATCGCCTACTCTTCCTTTTTGGGCCGGCGCATGATGGCGACCACCTCCACCACGATTCCCGCGACGATCACCAGCGGCGCAGCCACCAGGCGGCGGAAATCGAACATCGCATAATTGAACACCTGCGGATCGTCGGACCCGCCTCCGGCGAGGAGGATGAACCCCGCCGCCATGACCAGCAGCCCCGCAATCATCAGCTTCAGGCCGCCGGCCGTCATGGCCATCTTATCGTTGTTTTTACTCATAATTCCTTAGTCATTTCTACGCCGCATACAACTGGTCCCGGTCATACCGCACCAGCCGCCCGACCACGATCCAGGTGCTCACCACGCAGATCACCACGCCACTTACCAGGACGATGCCCATCGTGATGAGGAGCGTCCTGAGTTGGAAAATCTCGAACATCTGCACGAATTCCTTCCTCAGGATGAAGAGCCCGCCCAGGAGCATCGCAATGGCGACCAGGGCCGCAAAGAGCCCCTGCACGGCCGACTGGGCGATGAACGGGGCGCGGATGAAGCCCCGTGTCGCCCCCACGAGTTGCATCGTGTGGATGGTGAACCGGCGCGCGAACACATTGAGCCGGACCATGTTGCTAATCAGCACAAAGGAGATGAACAGCAGCAGGGCGATCAGCACGCCCAGCACGAGGCCGATCTTCTCGAGATTCTGGTTGAGGGCCTCCACCAGGGAGGTCTGGTACACCACCTCGTCCACCAGCGGCGAGGCCGAGAGGGCCGCCCGGACCACCTCCAGGCTGTCCGGGGTGACATAGGCCGCCTCCAGGTTCACATCGACCGAAATGGGGACCGGGGCCGTCGCGAAGACGTCCAGGAAATCGCTTCCAAGCATGCGGGCCATTTCCTCTACGCCCTGCTCCCGGGAGATGAAGGTCGTGGAACGGATGCCGGGGACACCCTCGAGGGAACTCTGGTAGGCAAGTCCCTGTTCTTCCGTCACATCCTGCTTCAGCAGGACCGATACCTGCATGTTCTCCTTGAAGTAGTCCGAGACGCTCCGGGCGTTCAGAAGCAGCAGCGACGCCACGCCCACCAGCAGCAGCACCAGGCTGATGCTGATCACCGTGGACACCCACGCGCCGGCCAGGCGGCGTCGGATCAATCGATTGTTCGGACTTGGCATACTCCCCCAATTTCGCCTCAAAGTTAGTGATTCGCACCGAATCTCAAAAAAAATTCTTAACTTTGTATGCTAAAAGATACTATTATGGCTGATTCCGTCCAGAAAGTCCTGTTCGTCAACTCAGAAATGGAGCCCTACCTGCCTCAGAGCCCCATTGCGAGCCTGTGCAGGCAGCTCCCGCAGGGCATCCAGGAGCGCCGCAAGGAGATCCGCGCCTTCATGCCCAAGTACGGTTGTATCAACGAACGGAAGAACCAGCTCCATGAGGTAATCCGCCTGTCCGGGATGAACATCATCATCGCCGACGTGGACCGTCCCCTGGTCATCAAGGTGGCTTCCATCTCCTCCGCACGCATCCAGGTCTATTTCATCGACAACGAAGACTACTTCCGCCGGAAGCAGATCTACCGGGACGAGGAAGGTAAGTATTTCGCCGACAACGGCGAACGGGCCATCTTCTACGCCCGCGGCGTCCTGGAGACGGTGAAGAAACTCCGCTGGGCCCCGGACGTCATCCACTGCCACGGCTGGATCTCCCACGTCCTGCCCCTGTACCTGAAGAAGGCCTACAAGGATGATCCCGTCTTCTCGGGCGCCAAGGTAGTCCTGTCCCTGTACGACGACACTCCGGACGAGCCGTTCGCCGACGGTTTCGGGAAGACCGTCCTCTTCGGCGGAATCAAGCCCAAGGACGTCCCCCTGAGCGAAAAGGCCGGTGGCATGGAACTTGCTCAACTTGCCGCGCAGTATTCCGACGGCATCATCCTGGGCTCCCCGGACGTGGACCCGCGCCTCGTCCAGGCCTGCAAGGACCTCGGGAAGCCGATGCTCCCCTTCGACGCCGCAGCCCTCGCCGACGGAACCTACATGGACCAGTACAACGCGTTTTACGACAGTTTATTGTAATGAAATCCGCTTTCAGGAAAGCACTCCTCCTGCTGCTTCCGCTCGCCGCGACGGCCTGCGTGGAGACCAGCAGCGAAATCGGCAGGGACCTCATCGACCTGAGCCTCCTCTACGATACCTACACCGTTGAAATCCCCATCGAGGACATCCGCCTCCGCCGGGCCGACGACCTGTCGGGCTTCTCGGATTCGCGCATCACCATCGGCGCCATCCGGGAGGAAACCTTCGGGCTGACCACCCGCGCGAGCGCATTCTCCCTCGTCCCGGCCCTGGACACCATCGACCTCGGAACCAATCCCGAGTTCGTCAGTTTCAAGGTCCATTTCGAAGCTGATACCATCTCCGTCGCCACCGCCGGCAACGAGCGCATCCTCCAGAACCTGTACGTGTACGCCCTCACCGACACGCTTTCCAGCAAGCGGTCCGGCACCAACCGGCCCGTTCCCCACGGAACGGAGATCGTCTCCCGCGGCGTGCCCGTCTATGACGGCAGGGATTCCCTGAGTTTCGAACTCAGCCCCGAATACGGACAGAAGTACATCGACGTCCTCAAGCGTATCGGCCCCGTCCTCGTGGACCGGTCCGTGGACGCCACCATCAACAGGTACACCGAGTACATCCAGGAGGTTCCCGGTATCTACATCGAGAGCGACGTCCCCGAAGGGATCGGCGGACGAATCAACCTGTTCAACCTGTCCGTCCTTTCGGTGAGCAACAATTACTATTACCGGAACAACAACGTCGCCACCCTGACGGTCCGTTCCACCTATAGCGGCGAGCGCAAGGACACCTCCTTCCTGTTCATTCCGGGCGAGCCCGCCTTCTACGACGAGGGCGATTACCTGAAGAACAACAAACTCTTCTACCAGTACGCCTTCAATCACACCACCCACGAAGCCCCCGAAGGGACCGCGTCGGACAATGTGTTCATCGAGGGCGGCGGCGGCCTGAAGCCCGTCTTCCCGATGGCCCCGCTGGTGGAGAAGGTGAAGGACGCCATCCTCGCGCGCGGCGGCAACCCGTCCAAGACCGTCATCAACAAGGCCACGCTCCTGCTCCCCTACGAAGAGCCCGACGACTTCCTTGACGTGGATTTCTTCCCCTCCGTACTCAGTCCGACCATCCGCATGGTCACGGACGAGAAGGAAGGGACCGTCACCTTCGCCGGCCTGACCGATGCCAGCGCCACCTCCGAAAACCAGGGCGACCTGGACCGGGCGAATCTCCGCTATGCCCCGGACATCACCTACCACTTCCAGGAAATCCTTCTCCGGGACGATCTGGAGACCGATGACGACGCCGACATCTGGCTCCTCACCGTCCACAGCGAGACCGTGGCCAATGCCAACGGCAACGCCGAGCAGGAGGCCTACTACCAGCAGATGATGTACGCCATGTACTACAACAACCTCTACGGCGGTTACGGCGGATACGGTGGCTATGGCTACGGTGGTTACGGTTACGGTTATGGCGGATACGGCGGCTACGGCGGATACTCCAACTACTACAACATGTACATGATGTCCGCCCTGATGTCCCAGATGAACCAGACCACCTACTCCACGACGCAGGAACTGGACAAGGACCGCTTCTACCGCGCCATCCTCAACGGCCCCGCCGCCCAGTCGAAGGACCCCAACACCGGCGCATCGCGGGTCCCCACCCTCGTGGTGACCTTCTCGGTCCCGAAGGGATGACAACAGACAAAAAAATCCGGCTCGATATCGAGTCGGATTTTTGTTTGTGCCTTCGAGGCCGGCTTTTACTCGCCGAGCTTCTCGGTGACCTTGTTGATGGCGTCGCCCACAGTGGCGATACCGGCGGTTTCCTCATCGGGAATCTTGATGCCGAAGACCTTCTCAAACTCCATGAGGAGTTCGACGGTGTCCAGGGAGTCGGCACCCAGGTCGTTGGTGAAGCTGGCGGTCTCGGTGACCTCAGACTCCTCAACGCCGAGCTTGTCGACGATGATGTCCTTGACCTGCTTTACGATTTCTTCTTTTGTCATAACAGTCAGATTTTAGTTTATAGTTTTATTACCGTTTATCGCAATAATAGTGCAAAGTAAGCAAAAATTTTCCATAAAATGAAATTTCCCCCTCGAAATCCGACATCACGCGGTCTCCGCCCGGCTCAGGTTGAGCCAGATCCGCAGGCCGTTGAGGGAATTCAGCAGGTAGAAACTGTACTTGACGACATAGATGGTCGCGAAGGCCGAATCCGGTTCGGCGCGCAGCGTCAGGACCCACATGACGATCGTGGAGACATTGACCCCGATCCAGAAGATCCACTGCTCCATATAGGCCGTGGAAAGCAGATACTGGCCCAAGATGTTGCACATCATGGAGAACGCATCCATCAGCACCAGCCATTTGACGATTCCGGCCGCTTCCGTCTTGTCCAGGGCGGCAAGGATGAAATACGCCGCAACGAGACCCGCAAGGAAGATACCGCCGTATAACAGCCACTGCTTCCCGTCCAGTCTCCGGGCGCGCACTTTCTCCTCGGCATGCGCTCCGCGCTTTTTCCACTGGAAATAGCCGATGAACTGCATGGGCAGGAAATACAGCAAGTGCAGGGCCGCATTCCCGTACCGGGTACCGATGAGGCACATCACCCCGTAGATCGTCACGTCGATAAGCCCGAACAGGAACGTGAGGATCCGTCCGTTCGCCGCGCACACCGTACTCAGCACGCCCATCAGGGAACCGAAGGCCGAAATCACGAGCATCGCCCGGCCGTTTTCCGCTCCCTGGAACTTGATGGCGGTCACCACCACCGTCACCACCGCCATCCCCACGAGGATGAAGGTGTTGAACCATTTGTTGAAAGTCTTGTCGTCCACCTTTGTCATTTCGAGCTTGTCGAGAAATCTATTCATTCAGATAATCATGGATCTTCACCGCCAGTTCCGCGCCCACCAGGGCGGAAAGGTCCTCCAGGGGCGCACTCGCGATCTTCGCGACGGATCCGTAGTGGAGGAGCAGGCGCTGCTCCGTCTTCTCGCCCACGCCCTTGATTTCGCGGAGGGCGCTTTGGATGGCGGCCTTGGAGCGGAGGTTGCGATGGAAGGTGATGCCGAAACGGTGCGCCTCGTCGCGGATGTGCTGGAGTACCTTCAGGGCCTGGGAGTTCCGGTCGATGAACAGGGGATACGGGTCTCCTACGCGGATAACTTCCTCCAGGCGCTTCGCCAGGCCCACGACCGTCAGTCTTTCGGTCAGGCCCAACTCGGCCAGCGCCTGGTACGCAGCGTCCAACTGCCCCTTGCCACCGTCGATGACGATGAGTTGCGGCAGGTCGTCCGGGGCTTCGGCGAGCATCCGGGAATAGCGGCGGTTCACCACTTCCTTCATGGATGCGAAGTCATTGGCCCCGATCACGGTCTTGATCTTGAAGCGGCGGTAATCCTTCTTGGAGGGCTCCGCATCGCGGAAAACGACGCAGGAGGCCACGGGATTCGTGCCCTGGATGTTGGAGTTGTCGAAGCACTCCATGTGCCGGGGCAGTTCCTTCATTTCCAGGGCCTTCCGGAGTTCTTCCATGACGCTCAGGCGGAACTGGTCGGGATCCGTGTGTTCCCGCTGCTTGATGCTGTGGAAATGGAACTCCTTGGCGTTCTTGGCACTGAGTTCCAGCAGGGCCAGTTTGTCGCCCCGCACGGGAATCCTGAACTCCACCCCCTCGATCTCCACATCCGGAAGGAACGGGACGATGACCTCCTTCGAGAGTTCGCCGAACTTGGATTCGATTTCGGCGATGAAGGTGGCGAGGATGGACGCCGGCTCCTCCTCGATGGGGCAGCGGAATCCCAGGTTCAGGGACTGGATGATGGACCCGCCCCGGATGCGGAGGAAGTTGCCGAAGGCCTCGTTGGCATCGAGGACCAGCGAGAAGACATCGGCATTGGTGTCCATGGCGGAGGAGATGATGGACTTGGCATAGTGCTTCTCCAGCGAATGGGCCTTGTCCTTGAACACCTGGGCCTCCTCGAAATCCAGGCGCGCGGCCGCATCGGCCATCAGGGCCTTGTAGTGACGGATGACGTCCCCGGCCCGGCCGGTGAGGATGCGGACGATTTCCTCGATGTTGTCTCCGTACTCCTTCTTGGAAATCTTGCCGATGCAAGGGGCCTTGCACCGGCCGATATGGAAGTCCAGGCAGGGCCGGAACTTTCCCTTCAGGATGGCGTCGGAGGTGATGTTCAGGTTGCAGGAGCGGAGCGGATAGGTGTCCCGGAAAAAGTCCACCAGGTTCCGCGCATGCATCACGGAACTGTAGGGGCCGAAATACCGGTTCCCCTTGGACTTGTCGATGCGCCGGGTGATGAACACCCGCGGGAACTCGTCCCCCGTCACGCAGATCCAGGGATAGGTCTTGGAGTCCTTCAGGAGGATGTTGTACCGCGGCTTATATTGCTTGATAAGGTTGTTTTCCAGCAGGAGGGCGTCGGCCTCGGTGTCCACGACGGAGAACTGCGCGTCGGCGATCTTGGACACCAGGATGCGCGTCTTCGTGTTCAGCCGCTCCGGGGGCACGAAATACTGCGCCACCCGCTTATGCAGGTCTTTCGCCTTCCCCACATAGATGACATTCCCCTCGGCGTCATAATACCGGTAGACGCCGGGGGAATGTGGAAAGAGCGCTATTTTTTCCCGAACTGTCATTCTGAGCCCGCAGGGCGAAGAATCTACAGCCCCAGGGCTTCCTTCACGGCCTCGCCGATCTGCGCACCGCGGATACCCCGCTTGAGGATGGTGCCGTCCGGGCCGAAGAGGATGATGTGCGGAATGCCCTCGATGCCGTAAAGGTCCGTCGGGATCCGCTGGGCGTTGATGATCTGGTTCCAGACGATGCCCACTTCCGGAGCGGCGGCGACGGTGTCTTCCACCTTGTCCCAGACGGCGACGGAAAGCATGTCGAACTGATCGCCGTGATAGGTGTTGTACACATCGATCAGGTTCGGCATCTCCGCCTTGCAGGGGCCGCACCAGGAAGCCCAGAAGTCCACCAGCATGTATTTTCCGTTGCCGATGTAGTCGGAGAACTTGACCGTGGAGGTCTCGGGGTTCTCCGGGTCCTGGACCACGGTGAAGTCCACGAAGGGCGTGCCCTCGGCGGTCTTGGTCTTGACGTCGTAGGTCTCGCGCATCCGGGCGACCTCGGGGATGGCCTTCATCTCCTCGGACAGGCCGTCCAGCAGGGCGATCATCTCAGTGGGGTCGTCCAGGTCCAACTGGGAAAGGGCCATCAGGCCCACGATGTTGTCCGGATTGGCCTTGACGGTTTCCTTCTGATAGTCGTTGAACCGGCCGATGACCTCGTTGTAGTAGGCCTCGGCGGCTTCTTCGTCATCCCCGAAACCGGCCATCTTGGCGCGATACTCGGTCATGAACTGCTGCATCCAGTCATTGTAGGCCGTATAGCGGGCCTGGATGCCTTTCTGGTTGGAAGAGGCGGCCGTGCCGGCTTCCGGGTCCACGGTGATGGTGGAACCGTCGGCCACGAAGGTCACCGGAACGAGACCGGCGTCGATGACCGCCATCTGCGTGGGGTCGGTCGGAATCTGCGCCTCAAAACGGCCGTTCACGACCGCGATGGTCGTGTCCAGGGTCTCGCCCATCGAAATCTGCACGGACTCGGGGGCGTCCTCGCCGAACTGGCCCACGACCTTGGTGGTCTTGCCCGCCTTCGGAGAGCAGGCCGCGAGCAGCATCGCCGTCGCGGCAAGGATCATCATCCGGGTTTTCATCTACCGATCCTTTACTTGTCCTTGGAGGCAAATTCCTTCTTCAATCCGGCCACATCCGGAAGCGCCTGGATCTCCGGCGACAGGGAGTTGATCAAGGACAGGATCTCCTTCGGGTCGTCGCTGTTCAGGTGGGAAAGGGCTACCGAGGCCAGGACATTGTCCTTGTTGGCCTTGATCGTCGCACGCTGATAATCGTTGTACTTTTCCTGCATCTCTTTGAAGTAGGCATCGGCGGCTTCCTTGTCGTCGCCTATCTCGCCGGCCTTCTGGTGGTAGGTGGCCAGGAAGTCTTCCAGCCACTTGTTATACTCGACGAAACGGGAGTGGACACCTTTCTTCTGGTCCGAATAGGCCTTGCCTTCCGCGGGAACCAGCGTGATCCTGGACCCGTCGGAAATGAAGGAATAGACCGCCTTGCCGGCATGGATACGGGAAATCGAAGTAACGTTCACGGGAACATCGACCTCGCATTTTCCACCCTTGACATAGACCGTCGTGTCAATCATGCCGTGGACAGTCACCTTGAGTGATTCGGGAGCATTGTCATCAAACTGGGCGGAAAGATGGGTCTCTTTGTGCCCGGTGCACGCAGCCAGCATCATGGCGAAAACGGCT
This sequence comes from uncultured Bacteroidia bacterium, assembly GCA_902781705.1. Lineage (GTDB taxonomy): Bacteria > Bacteroidota > Bacteroidia > Bacteroidales > UBA932 > Cryptobacteroides. The sequence goes on along the minus strand of CACZKE010000003.1, from coordinate 129,292 downwards.
GCAAACATCAATCTTTTATACATAATCTTGCTTTTTATGGTTTTCAGAATAAGAATCCGATCCGATAACCCACATGGGGCGTCGCCTTGAAACTGGGCAGGCACAGCAGGTCCGCACCGGCTGTGAACTCATGGAACCAGTGCGTCGCGAAAGCCCTGCGGACGCCCACCTGGGGTGTCACGACCAGTTCGCCGAAGCCCTTGCTGTTGAAATACGCCGTCACGGGAACGCCCACGAACTCCGCGGAATTGCCCCGCGTGTACTTCCCGTTGCGTTCCCGCCAGCCCATCAGGAAATAGTAACGCGGCTCCAGCGTCACCGCCGGCGCCATCGTCGTGGACCAGAAGAAACCGTCCAGGGAACTGGAGAGCGTCCAGGTCTTGGATGCCATCCCGGCGCGCGCGACCAGCGTCGCGTTCCCGAGCCCGGGCGCCCACTCGAAGGCATACTCCAGTCCGGCCCCGAGGGTCGTGGAAATGGTGTGATTCGTCTGCGGCCGCGTCTGCGCCTGCATCATCACGGCGGCAAACACCGCCACCAGACTCAATATCACTCGTTTCATCGTCATGACAGTTAAACTTACAAAGATACATAATTTAAACAAAAAAACACTCCCCCGCGAGGAGGAGTGCCTTCAAGTATAGTACGCGTCAAAGATGCGTCGATGAAAGGGGGATTAGCGACGGTCGTCGCGGTCGCGGCGCTCGCCACGCTCCCGGCGGTCACCACCGCGGCCACCACGGCCACGACGGTCACCACGACCACCCTCACGGCGTCCGCCGGTCGGAGCCTGGGCGTTGGCGGCGAAGCCGGCATTCGGGGAAAGATCCTGCTTGCCGTACTTCTCACCGTTGCAGATCCACACCTTGATACCCATGGTACCCATCTGGGTGTTGGCCACGGCCAGGGCGTAGTCGATGTCGGCACGGAAGGTGTGCAGCGGGGTGCGGCCTTCCTTGAACATCTCGGAGCGGGCGATTTCGGCGCCGCCCACACGGCCGCTGATCTGGACCTTGATGCCCTCGGCACCCACGCGCATGGCGGTGGCGATAGCCATCTTGATGGCGCGGCGGTAGCTCACGCGGCCCTCGATCTGACGGGCGATGCTGTCGGCGACGATGGTGGCGTCCACCTCGGGGCGCTTGACCTCGAAGATGTTGATCTGGACGTCCTTGCCGGTCACCTTCTTGAGCTCTTCCTTGAGCTTGTCAACCTCCTGGCCACCCTTGCCGATGATGACGCCCGGACGGGCGGCGTGGATGGTGACGGTGACGACCTTCAGGGTGCGCTCGATGATGATCCGGGAGAGGCTGGCCTTCGCGAGGCGGCTTCCCAGGTATTTGCGGATCTTGTAATCCTCGGCGATCTTCTCGACGTAGTTTCCGCCGACCCAGTTGGAGTCCCAACCACGGGTGATACCGATTCTGTTGCTGATAGGATTAGTCTTCTGTCCCATAGTTTATTCCTCCACTGCTTTTTTGACGTCCAGGATGATGGTGACGTGGTTGGAACGCTTGCGGATGCGTCCGGCACGGCCCTGCGGGCACGGGCGGATGCGCTTGAGCGTGCGGCCTTCGTCCACCATGATGGTCTTCACGATGACGTTACCGTTCTCGAGTTCGCGGGTCTGCTCCGGATTCTTGGCTTCCCAGTTTGCGATGGCGCTGCGGAGCAGCTTCTCCAGGCGGATGGAGGCCTCCTTCTTGGAGTAGTGCAGGAGGTCGAGGGCATGGTTCACCTCAACGCCACGGACGGTGTCAGCGACAAGGCGCATCTTCCGCGGGGAAGTGGGTGCATCTTTCAATACGGCGATAGCGGTCTGCTTCTTGGTCTCTTTCAGGCGCTCGGCCATCAGTCTTTTTCTCTTACCCATAATGTCAATCCTTTAAACATTACTTCTTATTGTTGCCTGCGTGGCCTCTGAAAGTTCTCGTGGGAGCGAACTCACCGAGCTTGTGACCGACCATGTTCTCCGTAACGTAAACCGGAATGAACTTGTTGCCGTTGTGGACGGCGATCGTGTGGCCGACAAAGTCAGGGGAAATCATGCTGGCACGGGACCAAGTCTTGACAACCTCTTTCTTCTTGCCGCCTTCGTTCATGGCAAGAATTCTGTTCTCCAGGGCTTCCTGGATGTACGGTCCTTTTTTAAGTGAACGACTCATAATCTGTTAGTTTATTCCGTTATTTCTTACGTCTTTCGATGATGAACTTGTTGGAAGTGGCCTTCGGATTGCGGGTCTTGTAACCCTTGGCGGGCAGACCCTTCCGGGAACGCGGATGACCACCGGAGGCGCGGCCTTCACCACCACCCATCGGGTGATCGTGCGGGTTCATGACGACACCGCGGTTGTGCGGGCGGCGTCCGAGCCAGCGGTTGCGGCCAGCCTTGCCGAAAGATTCCAGATTATGATCGGGGTTGGAGACGGTACCGACGGTAGCGCGGCAGGTGACGGGGACCATGCGGGTTTCGCCCGAAGGGAGGCGGAGGATCGCATAGTTGCCTTCACGGGCGGCGAGCTGGGCGAAGGTGCCGGCGGAACGGGCCATCGCGGCGCCCTGACCGGGACGGAGTTCGATGGCGTGGACCAGGGTACCCACCGGAATGGCGGAGAGAGGGAGGCAGTTGCCCATATCCGGAGCGGCGTTGGCGCCGGACTCGAGCACCTGACCGACCTTCAGGCCGTTCGGGGCGAGGATATAGCTCTTCAGGCCGTCCTCATACTGGATGAGGGCGATGCGGGCGGAGCGGTTCGGGTCGTACTCGATGGTGAGCACGGTGGCCTTGAATTCGTCGCGGTTGCGGACGAAGTCGATGATGCGGTACATGCGCTTGTGTCCGCCGCCACGGTAACGCACGGTCATCTGACCGGTGTTGTTGCGTCCGCCGGAGGACTTGATGGGCTCGAGGAGCTTCTTGTACGGCTTCTTCGCGGTGATCTCTTCGAAAGAGCTGATGGCCTTGTTGCGCTGGCCAGGAGTGACCGGTTTGTATTTCTTGATTGCCATAGTGCTTCCTCCTTTTAGATGTTAGCGTAGAAATCGATCTTGTCCTCACCTGCAAGCGTGACATAAGCCTTCTTGAAGTGATTCGTGCGGCCCTTGAGCAGGCCGGCCTTGGTATAGCGCTGCTTGCGCTTGCCGTGGTAGTTGAGGGTGTTCACCTCAGCCACGGAAACGTTGTACATCTGCTCGACGGCTGCCTTGATCTGCAGCTTGTTCGCATTGCGGTCGACGATGAAACCGTAACGGTTCAGCTTTTCGCCCTGAGCCGTCATCTTTTCGGTTACGATTGGCTTAATTAAGATACCCATTGCTTTTTCTCCTTATTTTACTCTTGCCGCGAGGATATCCTGGACGCCGTCGACGAACACGAGAGAGTGAGCGTTCATGATGGCATAGGTGTTGATCTCATCGACGGTGATGACCTTCACGTCCTGAAGGTTGCGGGATGACAGGAAAATGTTGTTGGAGTTCTCCGGAAGGACGAAGAGGACCTTGCGGTCGCCGGCCTTGATGTTGGAGAGGATGGTGAGGAGTTCCTTGGTCTTGGGGGCCTCCATGGTGAACGGCTCCACCAGGGTGATCTTACCCTCGGCGGCCTTGTAGGACAGGGCCGAGCAGCGGGCGAGGCTCTTCACCTTCTTGTTGAGCTTGCTCTCGTAGGTACGGGGTTTCGGACCGAAGACGCGGCCGCCGCCCACGAAGATATTGGCCTTCAGGGAACCGTGACGGGCACCGCCGCCGCCTTTCTGACGGCCGAGCTTCTTGGTGGAGTAAGCCACCTCGCTGCGGTCCTTGGTCTTGGAGGTACCCTGGCGCTGGTTGCGCATATACTGGAGAACGTCCAGATAGATCACGTGGTCATTGGGCTCGATGCCGAAGACCTTCTCGTCGAGGACGACCTTCTTTCCGGACTCAGTTCCGTCGATCTTGTAAACAGACAATTCCATAATTTAAGCCTCCAGAATTAAATAAGAACCCTTGGCTCCGGGGACGGAACCCTTGATAACGAGAAGATTGTTCTCAGGGATGACTTTGAGGACCTCGAGGTTGAAAACCTTCACACGCTCGTTGCCCATGTGACCCGCCATGCGCATTCCCGGGAAAACGCGGGACGGCCAGGAGGATGCACCCATGGAACCGGGGTGACGGAGACGGTTGTGCTGACCGTGGGTCGCACCGCCGACGCCGGCGAATCCGTGGCGCTTCACGACGCCCTGGAAACCCTTACCCTTGGAGGTACCGACGACATCCACGAACTTGACGTCCTCGGTGAAGACGTCGGCGACCGTGAGGATGTCACCGAGCTTGGGCTCACCCGCGAAATCGGCCTCGAACTCGACGACCTTCTTCTTGGGGGTGGTCCCTGCCTTTTCGAAATGGCCCTTCAGAGCCTTGCTGGTCTGCTTCTCTTTCTTTTCGTCATAGGCAAGCTGAACGGCGGCGTAACCATCGGTTTCGACCGTGCGAACCTGCGTGACAACACAAGGACCAGCTTCAACGACGGTGCATGGAACATTCTTTCCATCAGCACCGAAGACGGAAATCATTCCGACTTTCTTTCCAATTAAACCAGGCATTGGTGTTTGTTAATTAATTGTTTATAAGTACTTTAACCGCGAAAAACGCGGTCCCGCACTCTTTTGCGGACCGCAAAGGTACGAAGAAAACCGCTGATTTCCAAATGACTTCAGCGGTTTTCAACAACTTTTTCAACAAGGGAGGTTACAACCTCTCTACATCTGCCCAGCCGAACTTGGCCGGATAGAGCCAGGCGCGCTCGGTGCGCTCCATGACGCCGTAATCCAGGGAGATCTTGTGGCATTCGGCATAGGCGCGCTCGATGAAGGCGGGATCGCCGATGCCGGTCTCCCAGCCCTTGAACTGTTCGGTGACGTCGGGGATGTAGCGCTCCATCTCCTCGCGGATGACGGAGGCCTTCCACAGGAAGATACCGCTGTTCCAGAAGAACTCGCCGGTGCGGAAGAAGACGTCGGCCAGTTCCTGCGGGGGTTTCTCCGTGAACGTCTTGACTTTCAAGGGGCAGCCCAGTTCCCAGGCGTTCTTGCCCTCCCGGACCTGGATGTAGCCGAAGTTCACGTCCGGATTCTTGGGAACGATGCCGAGGGTCATCAGCACGTCGTGCTGCTCCACATAGCCGAACATCTCGCCGATGGTCTTGGCGAACAGGTTCTCGTCCCGGATGGCCAGGTCGCACGGGGTGGCCGCGATGACGGCGTCCGGATCCCGGGTAAGCAGGGTATAGACGGCATAGGCCATGCAGGGGGCCGTCTTCCGGGCCTGCGGCTCGCGGAGCAGATTCTCTTCCGGGAGCTCGGGCAGGAGGATCCGCGCGGTCCCGGCATATTTCTCGAGGGTGACCACGAGGATGTTCTCCTTGGGCAGGAAACTCGCGAAACGGTCGTAAGTCATTCTCAGATAAGCGGAAAGCTCGCTGCCTCCCGCCATGATAACGCAATAGCGATGATTGCTCATACAGGCAATTATGTGGTTATACATACATCGGAATCCAGGCCTGGGGGAAATAGTTCACCTCGGTACGGTCGCCGTCGAAAAGGACGGTCACCACATCGAAGAACACCTCCCGGTCGGATCCGGACTGGTTCAAAAACTTCAGCGCGGCGGCGCCGATGCGCTGCCGCTTGCGGCCGTCCACCTTCTCCTCGGGAGCCGTTCCCTCCGGGGCGAGCCGCGTCTTTACCTCTACAAAATGCAGGCCAGCCGCGTCCTCGGAAATGATATCCACCTCCAAATGGCTGCCACGCCAGTTGCGGGACACGATCCGGTGTCCCCTTCCGCGGAGGAAATCGCAGGCCTTCTCCTCTCCCAGCACGCCCAGCGCCCGTTTTCCCTTCGTTTCCACCATCTTTTTAGCCGAATTTGACGACCGTGACGCCGGAACCGCCGAACTGGATGTGCTCGTCGGCGGCGGAGATGACGCCCGGAACCGTCCGGGCGTATTTCTGGATCTCCTCGCGGAGGGCGCCGGTGCCCTTTCCGTGGAGGATGCGCACGGAACCGACGTCCAGCATGATGGCGTCGTCGATGTACCGCATCACGTTCTCGATGGCCTCGCCCACCCGCTGGCCGCGGACGTCCAGTTCCAGGCGGAAATTGGCCTTGCGCTCGGAAATGCCCGTGTCATAGACCTGCCGGGGCTTCGGGGCCTCGCGCACGGCCGCGCGATATTCATTGGAAGTGACCCGTTCCACCCGGTCCAGCGGCAGTTTCGTGGACAGGTTGCCGATGATCACCGTCACGGCCTTGTTGGACACCTTGGACACCTCGCCCACCATGCCGCCGTCCTTCACGCGGACTTTCTCGCCCACCTTGAGCGGGGCGCTCCGGAAAGCGGCCATCTTCTCGGTCTCGTCCTCTCCGCCGGCAGGGGCTTCTTCCTTGGAGCCCCGGCGGGCGCGGCGGGCCTTCTCCCGTTCCTTCCGCTCCTGGAGGGCCTTCAGTTTCTTGTCCAGGTATTCCTCCCGGTTCCGCTTGTCGTCCATCTTCTTCTCCGCGAGGGCGCCCAGGAAGTCCTGCAACTGCCCGCGGGCCCCCTTCGTGGCCTCTTTCTCGGCCTGGGACTCCTTGATGGTACGGATGGTGTTCTCCACCTGCCGGTTGGCGCCCCGGACAATCTCCTCGGCCTCCCTGCGGGCTTCGTCCAGGATATTCTTGCGGAGTTGCTTGATGTCCTGGAGTTCCTTCTGGTATTTGTCCGTGACGGCCTCGAGGGTCTTGTCCGTCGCCCGGATCTTCGTGAGTTTCTCGTCCAGGGCACGGCGGTTCCGGGCGATCTTGCGGAGGTTCCGTTCGATGCCCACGTACTCTTCGCCGGCACGGTCCTCGGCATCCTTGACGATGGCTTCCGGAAGGCCCATCTTGCGGGCCAGTTCGAAGGCGAAGGAATTGCCGGGAAGCCCCATCTCCAACTGGAACAGCGGCGCAATGTTCTTCGCGTCGAACTGCATGGCGCCGTTCACCACGCCGTTTTCCCCGGCGGCGAACAGTTTCAGGTTCGTATAGTGCGTCGTGATGACCCCGTACACGCCCCGGCGGTCCAGTTCCGCGAGGATCGCCTCCGCGATCGCCCCGCCGGCGGCCGGTTCCGTTCCGGAGCCGAATTCGTCCACCAGCACGAGCGTGCGCGCATCGGCCTCCGACAGCATCGCCTGCATGTCCGCGAGGAAGGAACTATAGGTGGAAAGATCGTTGTCGATGGACTGGTCGTCGCCGATGGAGACCATGATCCGGTCGAAGACCGGGAGTTCCGACGTCTCGGACGTAGGGATGAGCATGCCCCACTGGAACATGTACTGGAGCAGGCCCACGGTCTTGAGGCACACCGACTTGCCGCCCGCATTCGGACCGGAAATCAGGAGGATGTGCTTCGCCGGGGTCAGGGTCGCGGTGAGGGGGACGATGGCGCGTCCCTCTTTCTTGAGCGCCCGTTCCAGGAGCGGATGGCGCGCTTTCCGCAGCAGCAGTTCGCCGCTTTCGCTCACGACCGGCATCCCGGCGATGAAGTCCAGGGCCACGCCCGCCTTCGCCATCAGGAAGTCGATCTCCCCGAGGAAGGCCGCCGCGCCCATCAGGTCGGGCACGAAGGGACGCAGGAATTCCGCAAACTCGTGCAGGATACGCGCGATTTCGCGGCTTTCCGCGAAATGCAGTTCGGATATCTCGTTCGAAAGGGCTACGATCTCGGCCGGTTCGATGAAGGTCGTCTTGCCGGTGGCGGACTCGTCATAGACGAAACCCTGGAACTGGCGTTTCTTGGCCGAGGCCACCGGAATCAGCATCTTTCCGTCCCGGATGACCACGCTCGCATCGGCATCCACGAGGCCATCCTGCTGGGCTTTCCGGAGAATGACGTTCATCCGCTTGGAAACGTTGATCTCCTTCTCGCGGATGGAAGTGCGGATCTCATAGAGTTTGTCCGAGGCCGTGTCCTTGATTTCCCCGTAGCGGTCCAGGATCCCGTCGATGCGGCGCTGCACCTCGGGGAAGGACGGGATGGCCGCGGCGATGTGCTTGAGGCCCGGATAGATGCCGTCCTTGATGCCGCGGAAGAAGCCGGTGACTTTCCTGAGGGTGTCGAGCATCGTCCGGAGCCGTCCCAGGGAGAGCTGGTCGATGGACGCGTTCTTGCCGATGGGTTCCAGGAAATGCAGGCAGTCGATGTAGCCGCTCGTCGGGAAATTCTCCTCGAACATGAGGATGAGGCGCATTTCGTCGGTGAGTTGGAGACGGCGGCGGATTTCCGCCGGGTCTGTGGAGAAGGCCTCTCCGGCGACGCGCTCGGCGGCATAGTCGGTGGAGCAGCGGTCCGCAATCAGCGTCCGCACCCGGTCGAATCCCAGTTTCCCTTCCAGTCTTTCCATCGACATGTCCATTCCCTATTCCTCCTTGCCCGGATCCAGGGCGCCTTGCAGCAGTTGCCGCAGTTCCTGCATCGATTCCACTTCATGCGCTTCGCCGCTGCGGACGAAACGGATTCCGCCCGTCTCTTCCGAGACCACGATGACATCCGCGTCCGTGTCCTCGGTCAGGCCGATGGCGGCGCGGTGGCGCATCCCGAAATGGGCCGGGATGTCCGTGCGGTTGGTCATCGGGAGTTGGCAGCGGGCCGCCGCGATGTGGTTGCCCACGATGACCATAGCGCCGTCGTGCAGCGGGGAATTCTTGAAAAAGATGTTCATGATGAGCCGGCGGTTGATTTCCGCCTCGAAGCGGTCGCCGGTGTCGATGAACTCGTCCATCGAGGTCTTGTGCTGGATGACGATGAGGGCGCCGGTCTTCTCCGCCGACATGGCCCGCACCGCCTCCGCCAACTCCTCCACGCTCCGGCTCCCGAGCCGCTCTTCCTTGATGCCGAGGATGCGGTTGAACAGGTCGCCGGTACGGCGGGAAATGCCCGTCTCCATGGCGAAGCGGTTCAGCAGATGGCGGATTTCCGGCTGGAAGATGATGATGATCGCCAGCACGCCCACGTCCAGCAGGGCGTTCAGCAGGACCGTCATCATGCGCATGTTCAGGACCGTGGCCACGACCTGCGCCACCAGGAGCAGGGCGAGCACCAACACGATGTTCACCACCGTGGAGTTCCCCCGGATGCTGCGCAGCAGGAAGAACACCAGCAGGGCGACCATCGCAATGTCCAGGATGTCCGCCACCCCGAACTGCAGGAAACCGAATATGCCCAGCACTTTCGCCATTCAAAGGCAAAGTTAGCAAACTCTGCACAATTATGAAAATTTGAAGGCTATCTCAAGATGTCGTTGAGCAGCGAAGCGGCGGCCTGGCGGGCGCCTTCGCCGGGGCCCTGGATGACGATGGGCGTGGGGTGGAAGGCGCTGCGGATGAGGATGGCGTTCTCCGTGCCTTTCAGGTAGTAGGCCGGATGGTCCTCGGGCACCTGCTGGACGCGGATGCCGGCGCGGTAGCCGGCGGGCGTCTTTTCCAGGCAGGCGACGAAGCGGCGGCGGCAGCCGGCGCGGAGCGCCTGGCGGTGCGCCTCGGCAAAGACGGGCTCCATCTCTTCGAGCCCGCGGTAGAAATCCTCCAGGGGCACGCCGAAAAGGGCGGTGGGAATCATGGGCCGGATGTCCACGTCCTGCTCCTCCAGCTGGACGCCGGCCTCGCGGGCGAGGATCAGGAGCTTGCGCAGGGCGTCCCGGCCGCCGAGGTCCAGGCGCGGGTCCGGCTCGGTGAGCCCGGCTTCCTGCGCCGCGCGTACCAGGGAGGCGAAAGTGGGGCCTTCCCCATAGGCGCTGAGGATCTGGTTCAGGGTGCAGGAAACGACGGCCTCGATGCGTTCCACTTCGTCGGAGCTGTTGGCGCCGATGGCCAGGGATTCCAGCATCGGAAGCGCCGCGCCCACGGTGGTCTCATAGCGGAAGAACCGGCCGTTTTCGCGGGCGGCGGCCTGCAGGGCGGCATATTCCACGTAAGGGACGGCGAGGGAACGCCGGTTGGAAGAAACGATGTTCAGGCCCGCCCGGAACAGGTCTCCGTAGCGCCGGTACAGGGTTTCGCTGTCGGTGCAGTCCACGAAGACGGCCCCCCGGGGCGCCAGGTCGATGACCGCGTCCACAAAGTCGCCGGCGACGCCTCCTTCCAGGGAGGTCACGCCGCCGCCCAGGTCGATGCGGTAGTGCCGGCTGTCGGCCAGGCCGGCCACGCGGAGGGCCTTTCCGGTGCGTTCGGATACGGTCGCCGCCGTGTTGCCGACCATGGTCACGAGGGCGCGGCCCACGGCCCCGGCTCCGGCGATAAACAGGCACACTTCCCGGACCGGCCGCGTCTCGAAAAAGGCCCGGTGGAGCGCCCGCAGGGCAGGTTGCGCCACGGCCTTGCGGACGCGGACGAGGAGGTTCCGCCCTTCCGGACGGATGTCCAGGGCGGCGACGCCGGCGGTGCGGAGTGCCTCGCGGACCTGGCTTGCGGCAGCGTCCAAGTCGGCCTCCTGCGAGCCTACGAGGCAGATTTCCTCTCCCGAAGAGGTGACGCCCACCCACGGCGCGGCATCGGCCACCGCCGCGATGCGGGTATATCGGCCCGCGGGGGCGAAAGTATTCCGGATTTCGATGTCGATGTCCGCTTCCATCGCCGGGGCGACAGTAGGGGCGTAGAGGACCTTGGCCCCGTGCTCCGCCATTTCCAGGGCGGCGCGGTAGGACATTTCGGGGACGGTGCGGGCGGCAGGAACCTCTTTCGGGTTCGCCGTCATGATACCGGGGACGTCGGTCCAGATCTGGAGGGATTCGGCCTGCAGGGCCGCCGCATACAGGGCGGCGCTGTAGTCGGAACCTCCACGGCCCAGGGTGCATACTTTCCCGGCGGAGTCGCAGCAGATGAAGCCGGGCGCCACGATGACGGCGGCATCCGTCGCCTGCACGGCCGCCCGGATGCGCCGGTACGTCTCCGGCAGGTCGTCCCGGACGATGAGTTCCCGGGAATCGAGCCACTGCGTTCCGAAGCCGTCGCAGGCAAGTTTCCGGGCGAGGATCCGGGTGGACAAGAGTTCGCCGAAGGTGACTTTCTCATCGGCGGGGGCGGCGGCCATCCCGTCGAAAAGACACTCCAGCAGGGCGTGGGCATCGGCCCGTTCGCTGCCGGTGAAAAGGCGTCGGACGATGGCGAAATGCCGTTCCCGCAGCGCTGCAAGGCCGGAATCGTCCCCGGCGGCGCAGGCGAGCAGTCCGTCCGTGCAGCCGCTGATGGCCGAACTGACCAGCACGACGCGTCCCTTGGACGTTTCCCCGCCCACGATGTCCAGCACCCGCGACATCGCCGTGGCGTCGGCCACGGACGATCCGCCGAATTTGAGTACCCGAAATCCCATCACATTCGTTTAAAACTTGCCAAAGGTACGAATTCTTTGCGAAATCGCGACATCCCTCTCCGCCCGATAAGGGCACACCCCGCCGCCTGTCGGCCGCATTTGCGGCAAAACGCCCTTTCGCGCCGGTCTGAGTGCCGACGCGGCAAGGATTTCTGGAAAAAAGACCTTTTTCGCGGCCGCGTCGGCAGCCATAACGCAGTACAGGACACTTTTTCCGCATTTGCGTCCGTATGAGAAGGATTTCCGGTTGGATTTCTTATCTTTGTAGTCGGTTAATTGTAAAACGAATCGTATGAAAGTCGCAGTCGTCGGAGCCACCGGCCTGGTGGGCTCCAAAATGCTGAGAGTGCTCGAAGAACGTCATTTCCCCGTGACAGAGCTCCTTCCCGTCGCCTCCTCCCGCTCGGTCGGGAAAAAAGTCGTATTCCAGGGCCGTGAATGGACGGTCATGAGCGCGGAGGACGCCATTGCCAAGAAACCGGCCGTCGCCATCTTCAGTGCGGGCGGCGCCGCCTCCGGCGAACTGGCGCCCCTTTTCGCCGCCGCGGGATGCCGCGTCGTGGACAATTCCTCCTACTGGCGCATGGACCCGACCAAGAAACTCGTCGTCCCCGAAATCAACGGCGACGTCCTGGGCCCGGACGACTACATCATCGCCAATCCGAACTGCTCCACCATCCAGATGGTGATGGCCCTCGCCCCGCTCCACAAAGCCTACGGAATCAAGCGTATCGTCGTTTCCACCTACCAGAGCGTCTCCGGCAGCGGCCAGAAGGGCGTGAACCAACTCAAGGCCGAGCGCGCCGGCGGCAAAGGGGACTTCTACCCCCATCCCATCGACCTGAACACCCTGCCCCATATCGACAGTTTCCTCGAAAACGGTTATACCAAAGAGGAGATGAAGATGGTCAACGAAACCCGGAAGATTCTCCGGGACGACACCATCGCCGTCACCGCCACCACCGTCCGCGTCCCGGTCTGGGGCGGTCACAGCGAGAGTGTCAATGTGGAATTCCTGAAGCCCTTCGAGGTCTCCGAAGCGCGCGCCCTGATGGCGTCCATGCCGGGCGTCATCGTCCAGGACGATCCCGAGAACAAGGTCTATCCCATGCCCCGCTTCGCCGAGGGTCGGGACGAGGTCTTCGTGGGCCGCATCCGCCGCGACTTCTCCGTCGAAAACGGCCTCAACTTCTGGTGCGTCGCCGACAACCTCCGCAAAGGCGCCGCGACCAACGCCGTCCAGATCGCCCAACTCCTGCTGGAGAAGGGCCTGATCAAGGACTAGGGAAGATTCTTTACCATGGATTTCGGTTTCTTCCACGATTTCTTGAGCATCGATTCCACTTCGGGCAAGGAGCGGAAGGTAGCCAAGTGGCTCTCCGAAACGCTTCCCGGGATGTTTCCGGCAGCGAACCGGCCCGTCCTGCGGGTCGATGAGGTCGGCGACGGCACCCTGAACCTCCTCCTCACCTGGGGCAAGCCCCGAATCGTGTTCTGCAGCCATCTCGACACCGTTCCGCCGTATATTCCGCCCACCTTCCTGGAGAGCGTCATCAAAGGAAGGGGCTCCTGCGACGCAAAGGGACAGGTGTTCGCGATGATGACGGCCTGCCAACGGCTGGCGGAGGAAGGAAAGACGGATTTCGGGCTGCTGCTGCTCGCGGGCGAGGAAACCGGATCGTGGGGCGCCAAGGCGTTCGCGAAGACGGACTTCCGGGCCCCGTACCTGGTCGTGGGCGAGCCGACGGACAACTGCATGGTGAGCGCGTCCAAGGGGACGAAGTCGTTCGACCTCAAGTTCACCGGCGAGGCCTTCCATTCGGGCTATCCGCAGTATGGCGTGAGTGCCGTGGACCTGTTCGTCGATTTCGTGAACCAGTTGAGGGCGAAGGACTTCGGCCTGGATCCCATGCTGGGCGAAACGACTTGGAACATCGGCCTGGTGCACAGTGACAACCCGCAGAACATCCTCTCGCCGGAACTGACCTGCCGGCTCTACTTCCGGACAACCTTCGTCTCGGACGAGGCGGTGTGCAAGTGGATGGCAAGCCTGTGGCCTGCTTCCGGCCGGATTACCGTCACTCCCCGCGGCGGCGATACCCCGGCAACGTACTGGACCGTCGAAGGGCTGCCGTCCAAGCCCGTGGCCTTCGGCAGCGACGCGCCGCACCTCAAGAATTTCACGCACAAGGCCATCTGCGGGCCGGGGAGCATCACCGTCGCGCATCGCGACGACGAGCATGTGCCCATCGCCGAGCTGGAGAAGGCCGTGGAGCAGTACCTCGTGCTTTATAGCACGGCACAGGGAACGGAATAGCCCCCAAACGTGCCCTTACACATGCTGCAGCACGGCACAGGGCACAAAAAAGGCCGAAAACGTTCCCGAGTAACAACATGAGTTAATCAATCGACAAGACGATATGAAAGTTATCATCAGCGGATACGGCCGGATGGGCCATATGGTGGAAAAGGAACTGGCGAAGCGGGGAATCGAACTCGCAGAGGCCAGTGAGGACATTTGCAGCGTGGACCCGGAGGTCGCGAAGGAGTGCGTGGTCATCGACTTTACCTGGCCGGACGCCTTCAAGGCCAATTATGGATTCATCGCCCGGCATTTCAAGGCGGCCGTCGTGGGAACGACCGGATGGAATGACATCGAGGCCGATGTGTTCCGCGCCTTCGAGGAGGCCGGGACGCCGCTGATCTATGCGTCCAACTTCTCCCTCGGGGTGAACGCCCTGTTCGCCGCCGTGGAGCGGGTCAGCGCCATGCTGAAGGGGAACGGCTACACCCCCGCCGTGGAGGAAACGCATCACATCCATAAGCTGGACGCTCCCTCGGGTACGGCCAAAAGTCTGGGGAAACTGGTGGAGGCGAACCTCGGCACCGAGCCGGAAATCACGGCCCATCGTATCGGTGAAGTTCCTGGTATCCATACGGTTACCTTTACCTCCGATGTCGATAAACTCACCCTCACCCACGAAGCGTTCGGGCGCGAAGGCCTCGCCGCCGGCGCCGTCGCCGCCGCCCTCATGACCGAAGGGCTGAAGGGTGTGCACGAGTTCCGCGACCTGCTGTGATGAAGGCCCTCTTCGTGTGCCATGGGAACATCTGCAGGTCCCCCATGGCGGAATTCATTTTCAAGGCATTGGCCCAGGCGAAAGGCAAGGCGGTGTATGCCGAGTCGGCGGCCGTATCGACCGAGGAAATCGGAAATCCCATCTATCCCCCGGCCCAGCGGAGCCTGCGGCAGCACGGGATTCCCTTCGACCCGGGCAAACGCGCCCGGCAGGTCACGCGGCGGGATTACGACCGCTTCGACCGCATCATCTGCATGGACGCATCCAACCTCCGGCTCCTGAAGCGCATCATTCCGGAGGATCCGGAAGGCAAGGTCCACCTCATGATGTCCTACACCGGCATCGGCCGGGATGTCGCCGACCCTTGGTACACCGGCGACTTCGAGACCACGTTCCAGGACCTCCTGGAAGCGTGCGAGGCGATGCTAATGCTTCTTTGATTCCAGATAACAGGAGATTCCCGCCCGGACGTTGGAAATGATGGCGTCCGAGGAAAAGGTCGCGCCCGAGACGGCATCGACCTCCAGTTTGACGGCCTCATCGGCCGGCAACCCGTTCCACGCCTTGGAAAGACCCTCCATCGCCAGGCGCCAGTACGCGGGCGTTTCCTCATTGGGCAGGGCCTCGATGCGGCTCACCAGCCCCTGCGCATCCACATGGATGACCAGCGGCGTGGGCCCCATATAACCCTCGACGGTCTTAAGCGTGCTGGTATCGACCGTAACGCTGCCGTCGGCGTTCTTTTTAACCGGGGATGTCGTTGCCGCGGTCGCCGCGATGAGCGTCAGGACGAGAAGGAGTCGTTTTACCATAGTCTTTTCGTTTATCGGCCGCAAAGTTACGACTATTCTTCCGGGGGTGCAATCCCGATTTATAGGGATGACGGGCTGGTAAGAAAGCACTAATGACGGCCTCACCGAGTTGGAACTGCTCAAATAAAAGGCCGCATTTTAATTAAAAGAATTATCATAACAGTTATGATAATTCCGTTTTTTTGTTGTATCTTTGCGAAAAGGGACAACAAGATGAATGTGCTGATGAAAGAAGACTTGTACGAATTGTACCTGACCGGGAAAAGCAGGAAGTACAAGGACGTGGAGAGAGATCATACGTTGAGGGAGGGTTTCTTTAGGGCGGTTCGTATTATGACTCTTGTCAAGGATGTAGCAGAACTACGCAACTACAGTTACCTGCATTATGAGCAACTCAAACACGAATGGTCGGGGTATTCCTCCATCCGCTTATCCAATAGATTCGTACACAGGCTTATCTTCATGGAGACGCCTGAGGGATTGGAAGTTGAACTCATAGAAATAAATCGTACTCACTATGGAAACAAACACTGATAAGCGATTCCGCGCCAATGATGCCACTCCGGCATACCCCGTGCATCCGGGCGGAATCCTCGGCGAGGAACTGAAAGCCCGCGGAATCAGCCAGAAACAGTTTGCCGAGACTGTCGGCCTGCAAGCGACGCACCTCAGCGCCTTGATTCACGGAACACGGAACTTCACCCCTTCCGTTGCGGCCAAAATCGAATCAGGACTGGAAGGCATTCCTGCCGCTTTATGGATGAAGCTGCAGGAAAGTTATAATCTGGATGTCCAGCGGAAAAGAATCAATCCTTCCAGATTAGTCACAGGATATAATCCGGCTCAGTTCAACAGCCAACCCGCTCATCTGTCCGAACCGCAATCGCCATACGGAAAGAAAAGACAGGTAACTCTGACTATTCCGGAATCGGACATGGATTTGCTGGTAAGTCTGGCAACCCGTCTTGGATGGCAGTGTCAGATCTGATGCCATCAACGTTCTGATGTTTTCTTAGTATTTTTTCGTAACTTGCACACGCTAAAGTGTACAAGACATGAAACCATTGATACTCAAGGGATGCGGGACGGCGCTGTTCACGCCGTTCCGGGATGGAAAGGTGGATGAAGCGGCCATGGCTGCGACCGTCAGAAGGCAGGTGGAGGCCGGGATCCATTTCCTCGTGCCGCTCGGAACGACGGGGGAGACGCCGTGCCTGTCCGTGGCCGAAAGGCAGCGGGTGCTGGAGATCACCCGGGAGAACGCGCCGGGCAAGACCCTCCTCGTGGGCGGTGGGACCAATTCGCTTACAGCCACGCTGGAGAGCATGGCCCAACTGCCGGATGCCGATGCCTACCTCATCGTCGTCCCCTACTACAACAAGCCCAACCAGACGGGACTCTATGAATACTACAAGGCCGTGGCCGGGTCCACCGACAAGCCCATCGTCATCTACAACGTCCCCGGCCGCACGGGCGACAACATCACCGCGGAAACGACGCTCCGCCTCGCGGAGGAGATTCCGAACATCGTCGCCATCAAGGAAGCCTCCGGGAACTACAAGCAGATCAGCGAGATCATCCGCTGTAAACCCGAAGGGTTCAGCGTGCTTTCCGGCAACGACGACGAGACGCTTTCGCTGATGGCCACGGGGGCCGACGGCGTCGTCTCCGTCGCCTCCAACGTGGCGCCGAAGGAGATGGTGGCGCTGGTGGAAGCCCTCCAGCAGGACGATATGGTTCAGGCCCGGGAACTCCATTACCGCCTGATGCCGTTGTTCAAGAACCTCTTCATCGAGCCGAACCCCATCCCCGGCAAGGCCGCCATGGCCCGCCTGGGCCTCATGGAGAACGAACTCCGCCTGCCGCTTGTCCAGGCGAGCCCGAAAACCGAAGAACTCATTGCCAAGACACTTGACGAATTATGGAAATAACCCTCGAACGATTCAACGAAGTCATCGCCGGACTGGAAAAAGGCGAGATCCGCGTAGCGGAAAAGATTGACGGCCAGTGGGTTGTCAATAAATGGGTGAAGGAAGTGATCCTCGCCGGTTTCAAACTCGGCGCCATCACCGACATGTCCGAAGGACAGTTCTCCTTCTACGACAAGGCCACCTTCCCGGTGCGGAATTTTACCGCCGAGGACGGCGTCCGGATCGTTCCGGGCGGGTCCAGCATCCGCCGCGGCGCCTACCTCGCCCCCGGCTCCATCGTCATGCCCCCGGCTTATGTCAATGTGGGCGCGTACGTGGGCGAAGGCACGATGGTCGATTCCCACGTGACCATCGGCTCCTGCGCGCAGGTGGGGAAGCACATCCACATCAGCGCATCGACCCAGATCGGCGGCGTCCTGGAGCCCGCCGGCGCGATGCCCACGATCATCGAGGACGGCGCCTTCATCGGCGGCAACTGCGGCATCTATGAGGGCACCATCGTGGAAGAGGGCGCGGTCGTCGCCTCCGGCGTGATCATCACCTCCTCCACCGCCATCTTCGACGCCACCACCGGCGAATTCATCCGCCGCAACGCCGACGGCCGCGTGGTCGTTCCCCGCGGTGCCGTCGTCGTCTCCGGCTCCAAGCCCATCATCCGCGGCGGCAAGGCCCTCGAATCCGGCGTGCACCTCTACTGCCCCGTCATCGTCAAGTACCGCGACGAAAAGACCTCCGGCAGCGTGCAGCTCGAAGACCTGCTTCGGTAATGTCATTCTGAGCGAAGCGAAGAATCTGAAAATCCTTTTAACTTTTCTCAGCCCGCTGCGTCTTATGAGTGCAGTCGGCTGAGTTTTGTTTATGAAAAGAATACTGATCACACTTTGCATGGCCCTTTGCCTCGCCTCGACGGCCTGGGCCGGAAACCCGGGCGGAAAAATCCGCTCGCTGGTGACGTCCTTCAAGGGGACGGAAGGGTTCGACGTCGTGGACCTGGGCGGTCCGGCGATGCTGCTCCTGAAGGCTGCTGCCCGCGCCGAGGTCGACGACCCCGAAGACCGCGCCGCCATGGACCTGTTCCGCAGTCTCCGGCGGCTGACCGTCGTGGACTTTTCCGAGGCGGCTCCCGAAAAGCGGGAGAAGTTCCTCCGCAAGTTGGACCGGATCCTTGCCGGGGAGGAGGTTCTGATGGAAGCCAAGGACGGCGGCGAGAAAGTCGCCATCTACGGCCTCACCTCCAAGGACGGCAGCCGGATCGATGACATCATCATCCGGGCCGATGACGCCCTTATCAGCGTCCGCGGATCCATCCGCACCGACCAGGTCGAAGCCCTCATGAAACAGGCCTCGAAATGACCGACGCCCGGTTCCATACCGTCTGGATCCCGCTGCAGGAGCGTTTCTACCGCGTCGCCTACTACATCCTGGAGGACCGGGCCGATGCCCTGGACGCCGTACAGGACCTGTACGTCAAACTCTGGAAGATGCGCGATTCGCTGGACCTGGTAGCCAATCCGGGGGCCTATGGGGCGCTTCTCGTGCGGAACCTCTGCATCGACCGGATCCGGCGGGCACGGCCTTCCGAACCGCTCGAGGACGACCTCCCGGGGAAACCGCCGCCCGACGAGACGCTGATGCTCCGGGAAACCCTCGGGGCCCTGTTCCAAGCCATGGAAAACCTCCCCGAAAGCCAACGGAAAATCTTGAAAATGCACCTGTTACAGGGCATGACCTACGACGAGATCGCAGCCGAGACCGGCCTTACCCCCCTTAACATCCGTGTCCAGGTAAGCCTGGCCCGCAAAAAGTTGAAACGATATGAAAAAGTTTGACGAAATATCCCGGCTGAGCGCCGACGACCTGGAGCGCATCTCGCTCGATGAGCGGATTCCCGTTCCGGAGGAACTCTCCGGGAGGGTGCAGGGCGCCCTGCATGATCTTGCGGCATCGGAGGAAGCCAGTGCCGGAAGCGTCCGGCCCGGATCTGCCGGAAGCCGTTTCATCCGCCGGGTCCTCCCCGCCGTCGGCATCGCCGCAGCGCTCGCCGTCGTCGCCGCCATCGGCCTGACCCGGGACCCGGAACCGGCCGACACCTTCGACGATCCGTACCTGGCCTACGCCCAAGTGGAAGCCGTGTTCGCCAAAATCTCCGGAACCGTCGCCTATGGGGCCGGAAAAATCGAAGATACCGAATCCCGTATTGACAAAATAAGTTATTGGAAATGAAAAAGTTCTATATCCTTGTCCTGATGCTCCTCGTGAGTGTCTCCGCCCTCGCCCAGAACGGGCGCACCCTGTACAACAAGTACTCCGACCTCCCGGACGTCGAGGCCGTGTACATCTCCCCGGCCATGTTCCGCCTCATCGGCAAGATTCCCGACGTGGAAATGCAGGACGGTTCCGTGAACTTCGGCCCCATCATCAAGAGTCTCAGCGGGCTCTATATCCTGAACATCCCGAAGTCCGATGCGGCCGCCCGGCTGGCCGACGAAGTGAACCATTTCGTCACGAAAGGTCACTACGAACTCCTCATGGAAGCCAAGGACAACGGCGACGTGATGCGGATGTACACCGTGGGCGACGAAAAAGTCGTGAACAGCCTCGTCATGCTCTCCCTCGACGGTTCCGAAACCAGTTTCATCTGCCTGGACGGCACCATGCCTCGCGAACAGTTGGAGACTCTCATCGCCGAGACCGCTAAAGAGTGAGTCTTTTGACTCCATGGACCGCCACAACCATTCGTGTGTGGGCACGCGTCGAATGGAAACGCCTTATTCACAACGTCTTACGCAAAAGTACCCGGGTGATTTTCCCCGGGTACTTTTTGATATTCATTTGATTCACAGGCAGTTCTATTCGACGGTCCTTAAGGCTGTGTCACGGACACAAGCCGGGCGGGTCCGGTGAGGTACACATCGGTGAACGTTTGGTCCGCCCCGGCCGTGAAATCCACCGAGAGCCAATCCTGCCGGGCACGGAGGCGGTAAGATTTCTCCACGCGGCCTTCAGCCTTGGTCGAAATGACAGGGGGTTGGCCGTCAGTCTTGGTCGAAACGACAAGTGCATTGTCCCCAGCTTTCGTCGAACTTTCGGTCTCGAACGTGTCTTTGTCATTTCGAGCGGAGCCCGAAGGGCGGAGTCGAGAAATCTCGTAAGCCGATATGGCACTCGCAGTCAATCCCGTACCGCAGGCGAGGGTTTCGCCCTCGACGCCCTTCTCGAAGGTGCGGACATGGAGCCCGTCCGGGGCCACGTGGACAAAGTTCACATTCGTGCCCACGGGCGCAAAGGCAGGGTCCCACCGAAGGGCCTTGCCTTCCTTGTCGATATCGACCATCTCCACGTCGTCTACGAACTTCACGAAATGCCGGGTGCCAGTGTTCAGGAAAAGCCCGCCCAGCATGGGCGTAACGCCATGGACATCAATCATTTTGATGCGGACTTCCCAAAGGTCGGCAGGTGAGCATGTCCCGGTTGGTGATCCTGCCGAACCACCGGACCGCTGCAGGATTTCGCCCGTGTGGAGACCATCCGGCGCACGGAAAAGATACTCCGCAGGTCCTTCGACAAGTTCAGGAGCCTGCTCCGTGCCCGGTCCCTGTGATCCGACAGGTTCACCTTCCGGTCCCTGTGCCTGTCGAAGGGCCGGGCGATAGGTGGGCTTGATGCCCAGGTAATCGGCAAAGGCCACGATGCAGCGCCCGCCGTTGCCGCACATCATCCCGCCGGAGCCGTCGGGGTTATAGAACTCCATGGTGAAATCCACGGCAGGTCCCTGTGGTTCGACAAGTTCACCAACCGGTCCCTGAGCCTGTCGAAGGGCCGGTCCCAGGATCATCAGCCCGTCGGTCTTGAATTCCTGGCACAGCGCCTCGATGCGCGCCACCTCCCGGTATTCCGACACGTCCCCCTCGCGGCCGTCGATGACCACGAAGTCGTTCCCGGCACCGGAAAACTTATAGAGAACCGTTTTCTTCATTTCTCTGACAGTCAATTACTTACGAATCACACCCGCGATAATCTCCCCCAACAGTTTCAGCCCCGGTTCCATCTTCTCCTCCGCGATGAAGGAGAAATTGAGCCGCATCGTGTTGCGGTGGCTGCCGTCCAGGAAGAAGAAGGAGCCGGCGACGTAGGCGACGCCCTTCGAGAGGGCCTCGTCGTACATGTCGATGGCATCGACCCCTTCCGGGAGCGTCAGGAACAGGAACAGGCCGCCTTCGGGGTAGGTCCATGTCACCCCTTCCGGCATGTACTTTTCCAACAGGCTCACCATCAGGTCCCGACGACGGCGGTACTCGGCCTTCGTCTTCACGAGGTTCGCATCCAGGGCGCCGCTCGTCAGGAACTCCGTGGCCATGTACTGGTCGAACACCGGCGGGCACAGGTCCAACGCCTGCTTGCAGATATAAATCTGCTCCAGCAGTTCCTCCGGGCCGATGATCCAGCCCAGCCGGAAGCCCGGTGCAAAGATCTTCGAGAAACTCCCCAGGTGCAGCGTCCGTTCCGGCGCCAGGGAATAGATGGTAGGCACCTCCTCCCCGCTGTACCGCAACTCCCGATACGGACTGTCCTCCACGATCACCACATCCAGTTCCCGCGCCAAGGCGACGATCTCCTTCCGCTGCTCCAGCGTCATCGTTTCCCCGGAAGGGTTGTTGAAATCGGGGATCACGTAGATGAACTTGACTGCGGGATTCCGGTCTTGAACGGAATTCAGGCCGTCATCAGACGGCCCGGCGGAGACCGGGTCCGAGGGCTTGTCCCGAGGACTTATAGGTCGGGAGCCGCGGGGGTCATTCGGGGGCAGAGCCCCCGCCAAAGGCCTTACATCGGCACGGTACGCCTTAAACGACTGAAGCGCACCGAGATACGTAGGCTCGGTGGTCAGGATGACGTCACCCGGGTCGCAGAGGATGCGGGTGCACACGTCGATGCCCTGCTGCGAGGAGGTCGTGATCTGGACACGGGAGACCGGCACGCCATAGCGTGCGGCGATGGCTTCCCGAAGTTCCGGAACACCCTGGGTAGCACCGTATTGCAGGGCTTTGGTCCCATACTTGTCCAGCACCAGCCCCGGAAGCCGGTGCAGGTCATCCACCGGGAAGGTCACGGCCGCCGGATAACCGCCGGCGAACGAGCAGATGGCACTGAGGTCCACCTTCCGGAAGATCTCCCGGACCGGGCTCCGCATGAAGGAGGGGACGTCTGCTGAAAAAAGTCTGTTGAACTCCATCCTGTCAATGAGGCCTGCAGGCAGGCGCTTTATAACAAATTAATTATCAGTCACTTGTATTTAACCCTTCTGCAGGCCTGCCCCAAAACAAGAGGGTCTGCGGGTCATTGTCTTCTAACTTATTGACACAAAGTCTCTTACAAAGCACACACCCGCAGGCCTCACCAAGACCGCGGGGCAAAACCGCTACTCGCGCGTAATGTGCGCCCCGAGGGCGTTCAGGCGGCCTTCGATGTCCTCGTAACCGCGGTCGATCTGTTCGATGTTGTCGATGGTAGAGGTCCCCTTGGCGCTCATGGCGGCGAGGAGCATCGCGATGCCGGCACGGATGTCTGGGGAAACCAGGCGGGCGGCCTTGAGTTGCAGCCGGTGGTCGTGGCCGATGACCACGGCCCGGTGCGGGTCGCAGAGGATGATCTGGGCGCCCATGTCAATGAGTTTATCGACGAAGAACAACCTGGATTCGAACATCTTCTGGTGGATGAGGACGCTGCCCTTACACTGGGTCGCAACCACCAGCATCACCGACAGGAGGTCCGGAGTGAGGCCGGGCCAGGGGGCGTCGGCGAGGGTCATGATGGACCCGTCCAGGAAGGAGTCGATCTCGTAACTCTCCTGCGCCGGGACGTAGATGTCGTCCCCCCGCTGCTCCAGGTTCACGCCCAAGCGGCGGAAAGCGTCGGGAATGATGCCCAGGTCGTACCAGGACACGTCCTTGATGGTGATTTCGCTCCGGTTGATGGCGGCCATGCCGATGAAGGAGCCCACCTCGATCATGTCCGGAAGGATCCGGTGGTTCGTGCCGTAGAGTTTCTCCACGCCGTGGATCCGGAGGAGGTTGGAGCCCACGCCGTCGATGAATGCGCCCATCCGGTTGAGCATCTTGCACAGCTGCTGCAGATAGGGCTCACAGGCGGCGTTGTAGATGGTGGTCGTGCCCTTCGCGAGGACCGCGGCCATGACGATATTGGCCGTACCGGTCACGGAGGCCTCGTCCAGCAGCATGTACCGGCCCGTCAGGCGGCCGTCGCTGGTCAGGTGGAAAGCCCGGCGGTCGGCATCATAGTCCATGGCGGCGCCCAACTTGACCATGCCGTCCAGGTGCGTGTCCACCCGCCGGCGGCCAATCTTGTCACCGCCCGGCTTCGCAAACCAGGCATGACCGAACCGGCTCAGGAGCGGTCCCACGACCATCACCGACCCGCGGAGCGCGGCGCACTTGCGCACGAACTCCTCCGTCTCGATGTAGGCAGTGTCCACGGCATCGGCCTGGAACCGGTAGGTTCCTTTCTCCAGCCGCTGGACCTTCACGCCCATCCCCTTGAGGAGGTCGATGAGGTTCTTCACGTCCAGGATTTCCGGCACGTTGGAGATCACGACCGGATCGGCCGTGAGGAGCACGGCGCTGATGACTTCCAGCGCCTCGTTCTTCGCCCCCTGCGGGGTAATCTCACCGGACAGCCTGTGTCCGCCTTCGATGATGAATCTTCCCATAAGCTTTAAACATGTTCCACTTCGGGGTGGAGGGTAATGCCGTATTTTTCTTGGATGGTGTCGATGACGCGCTGTTCCAGGGCGATGATGTCCTGCGGGGTGGCGTCGCCGGTCGCGTTCACGATGACGAGGGGCTGGTTGGGGTACACCTGCGCCCCGCCGAGGCGCATTCCCTTGAATCCGCACTGGTCGATCATCCAGGCGGCGGGGACTTTCACTTTGTCGCCGACCTCATAGTGCGGCACTTCATAGTCCGGGCCATTCTCCGCCTTCGCGAGGGTGACGATGCGCGCAAAATGATCCTTTTCGATGACCGGGTTGCAGAAGAAACTCCCCGCGCTCCCGATCTTCGCCGGATCCGGCAGTTTCTTTTCCCGGATGCCGATGATGGTCTCGCGGATGATTTGCGGGGTCAGGGGGAAGGGTATTCCTTCGCTGATCGCCTCCGCTTCGCTCCGGCCCCTCCCACCGGCAAAGCCGGCGGGCCCCTCCCTCTTATCTGGCCGAGGGTGGCCAGAGATCGGCGAAGGAATACCCTTCCCCCTATCAATCAACGCCTTGCGGACGCCGCCATAGTCCAGGACGGGCGTGGGGACGAGGGAGAGGCAGAAGGTGACAGCGATGATGATGTAGCGGCCTTTCCAGACGCTCTTGAAGTTCGAGGTGCGGTAGCCATAGCCGCAGTCCGCAACCGGAATGTCCACGAAAGTGCGGGTCGTACGGTCGAAGGCATGCACCGTGTCGATGATGTCCTTCGCCTCCACGCCGTAGGCGCCGATGTTCTGCACGGCGCTGGCGCCCACCTCGCCGGGAATCAGCGACAGGTTCTCCGGACCCCAGAGGCCTTCCTCGGCCGCCCAGGCGCAGAAATCGTCGAAGACGACGCCGGCGGGGATGCGGACGAGAGATTTCTCCACGCGGCCTTCGGCCTTGGTCGAAATGACAAGGGCGGAGTCGAGAAATCTGTTTTCCGTATTCCCCATATGCAAGACCGTTCCGGGGAAATCGCCGGTGAAGAGCAGGTTCGAGCCGCCACCCATCACGAAAACGGGCTGCGGGAGGGTGTCGAAATCCAGCGAAAGCAGGTCCTCCGGCTCCGTGACCTCCACGTACAAACGGCAAGACACCTTCATGCCGAAGGTGTTCCGCCGGGAAAGGTCATAGGCTTCGTGACGCGTTATCATACCTCACGGGGTCTGCGGGACCGGGTTTTATAAGTTATTACTATTCAGCCGTTTCCATCAGAGGCACCTGCAGGCCCCTGAAAAAACGGGAGGTCTGCGGTTTACCGTTTCGTAAAGCGCTCTTAGTCAGGCAATTACAAAACGCCTACCCGCAGACCCCGAAAAAACTACTCCGTCGCCTTCACGTTCAGGGCAATCTGGAGTTCGTCCAGTTGGGTCTGGTCGATCTCGGACGGGGAGTCGATCATGACGTCGCGGCCCTGGTTGTTCTTCGGGAAGGCGATGTAGTCACGGATGGAGTCGGAGCCGCCCATGAGGGCGCACACGCGGTCGAAGCCGAAGGCGAGGCCGCCGTGCGGCGGGGCGCCGAACTGGAAGGCGTTGATGATGAAGCCGAACTTGAGTTCCGCTTCCTCCTCGCCGATGCCCAACACCTCGAACATGCGCTTCTGCATGTCGGCATTGTGGATCCGGATGGAGCCGCCGCCGAGTTCTGAGCCGTTCAGGACGAAGTCGTAGGCATTGGCGCAGACGCGCTCGAGATCCTCTTTCTTATTGCTGTAGAACCACTTCTCGTGTTCCGGCTTCGGGGCCGTGAAGGGGTGGTGCATCGCGTAGAAGCGCTGGGTCTCGTCGTCCCACTCCAGGAGCGGGAAGTCCACGATCCACAGCGGGGCGAAGACCTTCGGGTCGCGGAGACCCAGGCGGTTCCCCATCTCCAGACGGAGGACGCCCAGCATGGTCTGGACCTTGCGCTTGTTGTCGCCGGACATCACCAGGAGGAGGTCACCGGGCTGTGCCTCGGCCGCCGCGACGATCTTCGCGAGATCCTCGGCGCCGTAGAACTTGTCAATGGAGGACTTGAAGGTGCCGTCGGCATTGACGCGGATGTAGATGAGGCCCTTGGCACCCACCTGCGGGCGCTTGACCCACTCGGTGAGCTCATCGACCTGCTTGCGGGTGTACTCGGCCGCGCCGGGGACGGCGATGGCGCCGATGTAGGCGGCCCCGTCCAGCACGCCGAAGCCCTTGCCCTTGGCGACGTCCGTGATCTCGTGGATGGCCATCCCGAAACGCACGTCCGGCTTGTCGGAACCGTACTTGTCCATGGCGTCGTACCAGCTCATCCGCGGCAGCGGGTTCGGGATTTCCACGTCCAGGACGTTCTTGAACAGGGTGCGCATCATACCCTCGAAGGTATTCAGGACATCCTCCTGCTCCACGAAGGACATTTCGCAGTCGATCTGGGTGAATTCGGGCTGACGGTCGGCGCGGAGGTCCTCGTCACGGAAGCAGCGGACGATCTGGAAGTAGCGGTCATAACCGGCCACCATCAGGAGTTGCTTGAAGGTCTGCGGGCTCTGCGGCAGGGCGTAGAACTGGCCCGGATTCATGCGGGAGGGGACCACGAAGTCGCGGGCGCCTTCCGGGGTGGACTTGATCAGGTACGGAGTCTCGATCTCCATGAAACCCTTGGAATCCAGGTAATTGCGCACTTCGTGAGCCACGCGGTGACGCAGGGTCAGCGCCCGGCGGAGCGGTCCACGGCGGAGGTCCAGATAGCGGTATTTCATCCGGAGGTCGTCGCCGCCGTCGGACTCGTCCTCGATGGTGAAGGGCGGGGTGACGGACTTGTTCAGGACGGTGATGGCGGAGAGTTTGATCTCGATGTCACCGGTAGGCATCTTGGCGTTCTTGGCCTGGCGCTCGACGACCTCGCCGGTGGCCTGGATCACGAATTCGCGGCCCAGGGAGGTGGCGGTTTCCACCAGCTCCGCCGGTGCATCGGCCTCCACCACCAGCTGGGTGATGCCATAACGGTCCCTGAGGTCGATGAAGGTCATTCCGCCCAGCTTGCGGGCTTTCTGGACCCATCCGGCGAGCGTCACACGCTCTCCCTTGTTCGCGATGCGGAGTTCTCCGCAGGTGTGTGTACGGTACATATCAAAAACTGTTTTTCGTTTCCTATCCCCAGGAGGTGGAGGGTATGCTTCCGGGGTCTGCTGCTTCGCAGCCCTAACGGGTATATGCCCCCGGAAGGCATACCCTTCACCTCTGCATTGTAACTTGCAAAATTAGCAAAAATAAATGAGTATCTTTGCAGGGTTAACCGAATTGATATGGAAGTACGCGCGAAGAAGGCCCTCGGCCAGCATTTCCTCACCGACCAGCGCATCGCGCAGGCCATCGTCGATGCCCTCCTGCTGGATTGGAACAGCACCCAGCCGGCATCAGCCGGCCGGCCGGCCCCGGGACTTTCTGAGAAAGTCGGAAAGGGGTTTAAGGCCGCAGGGGGTTCGGGGGAATCCTATTCCCCCGTATTGGAAGTCGGTCCCGGGATGGGCGTTCTCACCCAATACCTGCTCCCCCGCGAAGACATCGACCTGAAACTCGTGGAGATCGACGGGGAGTCGGTGGAGTACCTGCTCACGCATTTCGCGGGGATGCAGGGGAAACTGCTGCAGGCCGATTTCCTGAGTTTGCCGCTGGAGCGGATCTTCCCGGGGAAGTTCGCGGTGATCGGCAATTTCCCGTACAACATCTCTTCGCAGATCTTCTTCAAGATCCTCGACTACCGGGAGCAGATTCCCGAGGTCGTGTGCATGATCCAGAAGGAAGTGGCCGAGCGCATCGCCGAGAAGCCCGGGTCCAAGACCTACGGCATCCTCTCCGTGCTGCTCCAGGCCTGGTATGATATCGAGTATCTCTTCGGCGTGGGCCCGGGCTGCTTCGCCCCGCCGCCCAAGGTCGATTCCGCCGTCATCCGCCTCACCCGGAACGGGCGCACGTCGCTCGGCTGCGATGAAAACCTGTTCAAGGCCGTTGTCAAGACCGCCTTCGGCCAGCGCCGCAAGACGCTACGCAACTCGCTGAAACCCATCATCCTGGAAAAGGCCGAACGGCTCGGGTGGGACGCGGCCGAGTTCATCGGCAACGCTTCCGACGAAGCCGCCGACGCCCCCGAACTGGAGCTGATGCTCCTGGAGGACGACGGCCGCATCGACCGGAAAAAAGGGAAGAAGCGGAAGGAAGCGAACCGTCCCGCACCGGCCATCTGCACGGTGCAGGCAACGTCCCTGGCCGCCTTCCTCGCCGACCCGGTCTTCGAGCGCCGTCCGGAAACGCTTTCCGTGGAGGATTTCGTCGCACTGACGACTTTCCTCGCCTAAAAGCGTCGAATGCATTTCCTTGACCATCAGCGTATTACATAAAAGTACCCGGGTTGTTTTTCCCGGGTACTTTTCGTTAAAGGCCACTAAATCAGGCGCTTCCATTCAACGGTCGGAACCGGCCAGCGTGGCGATCACATCATCCAGCGTGGCAAAAAGGGCCGGAACGGTTTCAGGCGTGAGGGAATCGCAAGCGATGGCGGAACCCATGCAGACGGGGATCGAGGCGGCTTTCTGTTCCAAGGCGCGGCCTTTCTCCGTGAGCGAGACGATGACCTGCCGGGCATCGGCACTGCTCCGGCCCCGTTTCACGAAGCCCTCCGCCTCCATGCGCTTGAGCAGCGGGGTGACGGTGTTCGTCTCCAGGTACAGCCGCTTGGCGATGTCGTTCACCGGCTGCGCGTCCCGCTCCCACAGGACCATCATCACCAGGTACTGCGGATAGGTGAGACCAATTTCCGACAGGAAGGGATGATAGGCCTGCGTGATCAGGCGCGAAGCGGTGTACAGCCTGAAACAGAGCTGGTTGTCCAGAGACAGCTGCGGGAGCATCTTTACAGGAGCGCTTTGATGTTGTCTTCCATCGCGGCCGGCGTGGTGGTGGGGGCGAAACGCTCCACTTTCTCGCCGTCGCGGGAAATCAGGAATTTGGTGAAATTCCACTTGATGGCGTTGCCGAAGGTACCGCGGGCCGCCGTCTTGAGGTACTGGTAGATCGGGTGAGCACCCTCTCCGTTGACCTCGATCTTCGCCATCAGGGGGAAGGTCACGCCGTGGTTCAGGCGGCAGAATTCGGCGATTTCCTCGTTGGTGCCGGGCTCCTGGTGGGCGAACTGGTCGCAGGGGAAGCCGATCACCACCAGACCCTGGTCCTTGTACTTCTGGTACAGGGCCTCGAGGCCGTCGTACTGGGGCGTGAAACCGCACTTGGAAGCGGTGTTGACAATCAGGAGGACTTTGCCTTCGTATTGCTTGAAGTCCACCTCGACGCCCTTGTTGTTCAGGGCTTTGAAGTCGTAGATCTTTGCCATGGGAAAAATGTTAAGTTCGTTTTACCTTAGAGCTGCTGGATGATCCAGTTCTGGACGCCGATGCAATCGATGAGTTTGAGTTGGCCGTCCATCCAGTACATGTCCTCTTCCTCGTCCTGGCATGGACTGGGCGGCAAGGCCGGTGGCGTAGGCCTGCAGGATCTGGATGGAATTCTGAGTGTTCAGGAAGTATGGGTTTTATTGTTTATATCGTTTGCGATACAAAGGTAGGGCTTTATTTTTATATCGCAAGCGATATTTTGATTTTTTTGCATAAAATTTTCTTCCAGGCCCCGAAAAACCGTATCTTCGCATGAAATCCATCCCCACATGGCCGACAATTATCTCGAAAAACGACAGGCGGAAATCGCCGAAGGCGGCGCCCGCAAAGTAGTCCGCCGGACCAACCCCTCCCTGGACACGCTCCTGCACCGTAATCGCAGTTACCGCGGCTACGACCCGTCCCGGAAAGTCACGGAACAGGAACTCCGCAAACTCGTCGCCGCAGCGACGCTCGCCGCCTCGGGCATGAACCGCCAGCCGCTCCGATACCGCCTCGTCACCGAGGCCGAGGCCGACAAGGTCCTCCCCCACATCACCCTGGGGGCTGCCCTGCCGGAGGAGCACCTTCCCAAGCCGGGCACCGAGCCCCGCGCCTTCCTCGTCGTCTGCAGCAGCGTCCCGGAGGACAAGGTGGCGGACATCGACCTGGGCTTCGCCGGACAGACCATCCTCCTGAAAGCCGTGGAGATGGGCCTCGGCGGCATTTTCATCCTCAACTTCCGGAAGCAGGCCGTACGGGAAAGTCTGGCGCTCCCGCTAGAGCCCATCGCCATCATCGCCATCGGCAAACCCGCCGAGAACATCTACCTCCTCCCGGCGGAAGGCGAAAACCCCGACCTCCGGTACTACCGCAAGGACGGGGTTCACTTCGTTCCCAAGCTGACGCTGGATACGCTCCTTATTTAAGTTTCGCGACCGTTCCCGCGAGCTGCTCGCCCAGGCCGATGGTGTAGCCTTCGGAGAAGAAGAAGACGCGGTTGAACGAATCGGCCAGAATGACGAGCGGGAAACGGGAAGGCTGGCCTGCAGCACTCTCCGGACCCGCTTTCATGCCTTTCTCGATGCCTTTCTGGACGGCGCCGTCCTGATCCAGGCCCAGGATGATGGTGCCCGGAAGGGTGCCGTAGCGGCCCTCGGACATCTCCACCTGGAGGCGGTGCATGGCCGTTTCGGTGGAACAGACGAGGACGATGGGACGGCCCCAGGCCTCGAGCTGCGTCTTGGCTGCCGCGAGGTCGCGTAGAACGTGGTTCGTAGGTTCCTTGCCGGGTTCCAGGAGGGCGAGGGCATAGTAGCCGCGGCCGGTGAGCGAAAGGAGGCTGGCAGATTCTTTCGCCTCGACCGGGACGAACTTCGTTTCGGCATCGAACTGACCGATGACCGGGACTTCCCCTTCACCGGAACGGAGGAGCAGGGGCAGGACCGTTTCCTTCCCTTCCACGACCTCGAAGAAGGTCATCGTCACGGGAACGGCTCCGCTGGAAAGGCGGTTTCCGGAAACCAGGAGGTAGCGGCCGGTCTCCAGCGGGAAGCCCTTGCGGAAGACATGGGCCCAGTCCACGCCGCCGCCCATATCCACCTCGCCTTCGTCGAACTCCAGCAGGCGGGGACGGCCGTTCTCGATCTTGGAGAGGGAAAAATGGCTGTAATACTTGGGGTTGTCCACGACTTTGTCCGGGGTGTAGGTGAGTTTGAGCGTACCCTTCGGGGCGGCCACGGCCGGGCCGGCACCGTCAAAGTCCACGTCCAGCCACTCGCCGCCATCCTGGCGGTACTGGATCTTTCCGTTCACAGGGTTCTTCTGCGCGTCGATGCCCAGCGTCCGGGCCAGGGCGACGAAAGCGATGCCCCGGGAACGCGGAGTGGCCAGCCGGCTCTTCGCAACGCCGATCGGAGACATCGGGATGTCCCAGGCCTTGGGATCGTCGATGACGGTCAGGTACTGGCGGACGACCTGCACCAGTTTCTGGGGATCGGACACATACTGCCGCTGTTCCTGGGTGAGATACCCCTTGAAAAACGACTTGTACGGGCTCAGGAACTCGTTTTCCACACGAGGGCCGATGACGGCGTCCCGCTCGTTGTAACTGTCCATGAGGTTCTCCAGGGTAATGTCATGGAAGTCTTTCCGGCTCAGGGTCTGGAAAAGCGACTCCACGCGCTCGTGGTCCTCGGCCTGGGCCATGAAGGCCTCGATCGTGCGCCAGTTGCCGCGGGACCACTCGATGGGCGTGGACATGTGATGGCCATAGCCATGCTCCTGCACGAAGGCGAGGGCCTCGTCGTGCGTCGGGAACGTGGCCTCGTAGGCGTGCCGCAGGGAATCCTCATGGGCGAACCGCCGGTCGTTTTCCGCCCGCTGCTCCGGCGTCACGGCCGGCATCTTCACGTTCTCCGGCGGCGGAACAATATCGAAAGCATCCGAATCGGGCCGGCCCTTCGACAGGCTCAGGGACCGGTCCAGGACGACCGTTACCTCCGTATCCTTCCCGAAGGAGCACTTCGCATAGCCGTAGGCGCCGTCCTTGGAGGCCCAGATGAGAAGGTCTCCGAGGCCGGAGGAAAGGAAGGTGCGGCCGTCGGCATCCGTATATTTGGATACGGCCGGGTAGAATTCCGCGTAATTGTAGATGCAGAAGTCCACGCGGGCGCCTTCCACGGGCTTGCCGTCGGCATCGACCACCCGGAAATCGGCCCGGGCGGTGGTGGCGTAATTGTCGATGAGGTTGACCTCCGTGTAGTTCGGACTCTCGAGCACGACTTCCTCCGGACCGTCATAGCGGCCGAAGACCTTCGTATGCATGAGCATCGCCCGGGAGGCGGGGGCGTTGAACCAGCCCAGGTCCAGCACCGGCTCGGGCTCGCAGGCGCCGATGAAGTGCCACTGTCCGTCGGCCCAGGCTTCCACCCAGGCGTGGTTGTCGTCCGTATGGGCCCAGCGCGGGGTATAGACCTGGCGGGCCGGGATGCCTACGCTGCGGAGCGCCGCCACGCAGAAGGTGGACTGCTCCCCGCATCGGCCCAGAGCATTGCACACCGAGGCCAGCGGACTGCTTGTCCGCGCATCGGACGGCTGGTAGGACATCTTTTCGTGGCACCAGTGGTTCACTTCCAGGATGGCCTCCGCCATGGACATACCCTGCACGCGGGGCTTGAGTTCCCGGTAGAACGCCACCCGGGACGTATCCAGGTTCTCGTTGTTCACCCGAATGGGCAGCACGAAGTGGCGGAACTCCCGCTCCGGCACTTTCCAGCCCATTTCCTCGCGGGTCTTGAACGAGGCCCGCACCTGGTCCAGGTAGTACGACGTCGGATAATCCACCGCATCCGCCAGCGGCATGTACGCATACAGGAACTGAAGTGCTTCCTGCTCGGCGGGCGTAGCCTCCGCAGGAATCGCGGCAAAGGACGCTAGTGCACCCCCGTTCGCCGCCATCCGGGCGTCGAAATCCTGTTGCACCTGCGCACGGTAGGCCGCGTCCGTCATAAAATGCTCCTCGCGCCCGCCGGAGCAGGCAGAGATTCCCACCCAGAGAAGAGCCCCAAACAAGGCCTGCAAGAAAAGATCTTGTAACCGATTCATATTCAGATAATTATAAAATCACAAACCGCAAGCCCCTCAAATTTAGGGGCGGCCCGCTGGAACTCAAAATGTAATTTGCTTATATCCAAACACTTACAAAACAGGAGACCGCAGGCCTTGATCAACTCAACGAAGTTACGAATTTTTTGCAAAATCCGGCGGATGGCCTAACTTTGTGATTATGAAAAAGTGGTTTCTCATCGCGGCGGTCCTCCTCGGAAGCCTCGCCGCCCATGCACAGAACAGCCGCATGTACGTAGGCGGCGACCTTTCGTTCGGTGTCAGTTCGTCCGGCACCAGCATCGTGGTGTACCCGGAAGTGGGCACCCGGATCGCCAATCACCTGTATGCCGGCCTGGCTGCCGGGTTCGACTGGAACAATATCTACAGCGCTTCGGACTTTACGATGGGGCTCACCCCGCACCTGAGGGGATATCTTCCACTCTACAACGGCTTCGGGCTTTCGGGCGATGCGTTCTTCTCCGCCCGCTGGACCCGCCGGAAGGACCATGCTCCGCTCATCAACTGGCAGCAACTGGGTTTCCGGCCCGGCCTGTACTTCCCCATCGGCCCCGTCACCATCTCCGCCCAGGTCGGTTTCTTCGGGTGGAGCCGGTCGGATGATGGAAACGGAAACGTGAGCTCCGACTGGCAAGCCAGGATCGAAGCCCACGACATCGTGATCGGAGTGTTGTTTAACCTACTGTAGGATAATCTTATCCAACTCCTTCCAGTGCTCCTCCGTCATGGAATTGGGGGTGAAGAGGCAGATGCCGGCGGCGCCGGCGTCCAGGGAGCCCTTCACGGCCGTGGCGATTTCCGAGGGCAGGAGACCGTGGCCTTCGGGGTCCACGATTTCGGCCTTGCGCTGCCAGTCGCGGCAGATGAAGAGACCGGAGATGACCGGCATCTTGCCGTCCACGGACTTCACCTCCTCGGCGGTAACGGACGCCAGCCACTCGGCCGGCTCCAGATAGAAGTCATTGTAATTCATCGGGAAAACCATGTCGATCGGCCACTCGTTCCACTGCTGGCGGACCATCTTCACCGCATAGGAGTCGGGGCCCGGGAACACGTCGGCACTGACCTTCTTGCCCATGGCGTGGACGGCGTCGCACACCTTCGTCACGAGTTCCGTAACCTTCCGGCAGCGGAAGGCGGTCCACTCGGGGACATTGTCCGGATTCTCCACGGCACGGATGTCAATGCCGGTCTCCGCCTGGAACTCCGCCACGCAGCGGTCGCAGTAGCAGCAGTCGGCACCCGGATAGGACCCGTTCGAGAAGTCCAGGCCATATTTGTTCCATAAGCCGCGGGCCAGGATGGCATCGACATAGCGGATGTAGTCCAACTGGACGTAGTCCACATCGGGAATGGCGGCGATTTCGGTAATCATGGACACGACGAAATCCTGCACCTCGGGGTGGGCCGGGTCCAGGGCCTTGTAGTAGTCCACGTAGGCGGGATGCTCGTCCGCGCTCTCGCCCAGCCGGTTCACGGCGTACCACTCGTGCGGTTTCCCGCCCTGCAGCATCACCGGCTTCCAGGCATGGTACTCCAGCCCTTCCTCATGGGCGATTTTCGCCACGGCCGGGATGTCGGCCAGGTCCGCCTGGATGCACACGCCGGTGAATCCATGGGACTTGTAGTTCTGGAATTTGGCCCGCACCTCCTCGAGGTTCGGGTTCTTGCCGATACCTTCCCATCCGTACAGCGGCACGGCGGGCTTCTTCTCGGCGCAGGCGGCCAGCGTCATGAGCGCGGCCAGGGCGATCAGGAGTTTTTTCATATCTTTATTTCAAGTTTACGCAAAAGTAACAAAAAGTCCCCGGAATGCCTACAGTTTCCGGGACAGGGCGGCGATCTTCTCGCCGGTGCCAATGGTATAGCCCTGGGAGGCATAGACCGCCCGGCCGTCGGTGTGGACGACGCCCACGAGCGGGAGTTGGTCGGTGCGGAGGCCGAGGCCCTCGCTGAGGCCGGCCAGGATGCTGCCGTCCGTGTCGATGCCGAAGACGACCGTCTTGGGAAGCGTTCCGAAGCGCCCGCCGTCAATCTCGCTGTGGAGGCGTTCCAACTGGGCTTCGCTCGTCGCAATCAGGTAGATGGGACGCCCCCAGGCCTCCAGGGCGGCACGGGCGGCGGAAAGGTCGTTCAGCAGGTGGTTCGTGGGTTCCAGGCCCACATCCAGGACGGCGACGGTATAATAACCTTCCGTCACATCGGAGAGAACGCCGCGCGGGGTGAAGTTGCCCACGACCTTGACTTCCTCGGGCATCGTTTCGATGACCAGCGGAACCTGGAGGCTTTCGCCTGCAGTCACATGGAACAGATTGACCGTCACCGGAGTGGATCCGTCGGAGAGGCGGTTGCCGCTGGCGAGCAGGTAGTCTCCTTCGGGCAGGTCGCCACCGTAGCCGCCGTTACTCCGGGCCGCTCCGCGAGGACCACCGCCCATGCCGAAGAACACCGTCTGCGGACGGCCGTCCACGATGCGGCTGAGCGAGAAATGACGGCCGTACTCGGGCCGCTCGATACCCTCCACAGGCGTATAGGTGAGTTCCACGTGGCCCGTAGGCGCATCGGCCACTTCCTCCGCGCGGTCCAGGTCGATGGTACGCCAGTCACCCCGCGGACCGAATCCGCGGCCGGGTGCCGGGGCCGCCTCGCCGGGAGCGGCGTTGTACATCATCGCGCCGGACAGGCGGTCGCGGCGGAGTTCGACGCCGAAGGTCCGCCCGAGGGCGATGGCCAGGAGGTCGCGCGAGCGCGGATTGGCCGTCCGGGCCTTCCAGACGCCGGCCGGGGACATGGGGATATCCCAGAAGAGCGGATCCTCGTCCACCTTCACGTTGTCCCGGATCCATCCGAGGATGGCACGGGCGCCCTGGCCCGGGTCGCCGTTCCCCCGGAAGGCGGCCTGGAGGTCAGCCGGGACATTCTCCAGGAACCAGCCCTTGTACGGGGACAGGAATTCACTTTCGATACGGGGAGAGAGGATGCTTTCCGTCGCATTGTAATTGTCCCAGAGGATCTCCGCGGGAACGTCGGAGAGGTCCTTGCGGCTCAGGGAAGCGAGCAGGCGGAGCGCCCGTTCCTTATCGGACGCCTGACGGAGGAAGGACATGATGGTGGCGCCGTTGCCGGCGGAGGCCTCCACGAGGCGCGCCGCCTCGGCAGGCAAACCCAGTTCAGACACAAAGACTTCTGAGGCCTGCCGGTCCGGGAAACCGGCCATGTAGGCCTTCCGGACACTGTCTTCGTAGGCCATGCGGCGGTCGTTTTCCGCCCGCTGCGCCGGGGTCACTTCCGGCAGGGAGACATCCTCCACCGGCGGGACGATGGCAAACAGTTCGGAAACGCCGGCCGGAGAATCCAGCGTGATGGTCGCCTCGGTGTCTTCGCCGAAATGGACCTTCACATAGCCGTAAGCACCGTCCTTGGATGCCCAGACGAGCATGTCGCCGAGACCGGCGGAAAGCGCCGTGCGGCCGTCGGCATCCGTATATTTGGACACGGCCGGATAGAACTGCGAGGAGTTGTAGATGCAGAAGTCCACGCGGGCGCCCTCTACCGGAGCGCCGCCCTCGGAAAGCACCCGGAAGGCGATTTCCGCGGACTTCGCGTAATTGTCGATCAGGTTGATCTCCGTATAGCCCGGGGTGCGGAGGACCACTTCCTCGGGGCCGTCATAGTTGCCGAACACCTTGGTGTGGGCAAGCATGGCGCGGGAAGCGGGCGCATTGAACCAGCCGAGGTTCAGCACGGGCTCGGGTTCGCAGGCGCCGATGAACACCCACTCGCCGTCGGCCCAGGCCTCCACCCAGGCGTGGTTGCTCTCCGTATGGGCCCAGCGCGGCGTATAGACCTGGCGGGCAGGAATGCCCACGGAACGCAGCGCCGCGACGCAGAAGGTCGATTCCTCCCCGCATCGGCCCAGGCCGTTCTTCACCGAAGCCAGGGGTGCGTGCGTACGGCCGTCGGACGGCTGGTAGGTCATCTTCTCATGGCACCAGTGGTTCACTTCCAGGACGGCCTCCTTCATGGACAGGCCCTTCACCCGCGCTTTCAGTTCGTCGTAAAAGACCAGCCGGGCGGAATCCAGGTCCTCGTTGTTGGTCCGGAGGGGCAGCACGAAATGACGGAACTCCCTTTCCGGAACATTCCAGCCCATTTCCTTCCGCGCCTGAAGGGATTTCCGCACATTCGCCAGATAGAATCCGGCCGGATAGCCCGTCACATCCGCGAGCGGCATGTACGCATACAGGAACTCGAGGGCTTCCCGCTCTTCGGCGGTCAGCGACTCTCCGGCACACTTGCCGCCCTCGTCCACGGGCATGAACGCCGCCGGCAGCGACGCCATGCGCGTCCCATAGTCTTTCCGTACCTGGTTCCGGTACGATTTTTCCTCCAGGAAATGGGAGGATCCGCAGGCGGCCACAAGCAGTGCGGCCACCAGGGAAAGGACTGTCACTCTTTTCATATCTTCCTGATTGGTCCACAAATATACAAAAAAAGCCAGGCTCTTGAAACAAGGCCTGGCTGAAATGCGTTGCAGAAGGGATTAATCTTCTTCCTGCTCCTGGGCGGCGTACTCGGCGAGGAGTTTGGTCTGGACGTCGGCCGGAACCTGCTGGTACTCGGCGAACTTCATCTGGAAGGTGGCGGAACCTCCGGTCAGGGAGCTCAGGATGGTGGAGTAGCGGTACAGCTCGGCGAGCGGAACGCGGGCGTGGAGGACGGTGAAGCCCTTGTCCATGTCCTGGTTCATGATCATGCCGCGGCGGGTGTTCAGGTCGCTCATGCAAGGACCCACATACTCGTTCGGGGTGATGATGTCCACGTTGTAGATAGGCTCGAGGATCTTCGGACCGGCGTTGCGGAAGGCCTCCTTGAAGGCGTTGCGGCCGGCGATGATGAAGGCGATTTCCTTGGAGTCCACCGGGTGCATCTTACCGTCATAGACATACACGCGGATGTCACGGGCGTAGGAACCGGTGAGCGGGCCTTCCTCCATCTTGGACTTGATACCCTTGAGGATGGCGGGCATGAAGCCCAGGTCGATGGAACCACCCACGACGCAGTTGTAGAATTCCAGCTTGCCGCCCCACTCGAGGTCGGTGATGTCCTGGCTCTTGAAATTGAACACGGTGTCCTTGCCGTCGATCTTGAAGTTCTTCGGGGCTTCCTGGCCTTCGACGTACGGGCAGACGAGGAGGTGGACCTCACCGAACTGGCCGGCGCCGCCGGACTGCTTCTTGTGACGGTACTGGGCGGTGGCCACCTTGGTGATGGTCTCGCGGTACGGCACCTTCGGAGCGTAGAGCTCGATGTTCTGCTTGAACTCGTTGTTCACTCTCCACTTGACGTAGTTGATGTGCTGCTCGCCCATACCGGAAAGGATGGTCTGGCGGAGCTCCTTGGAGTATTCGACGGTGATGGTCGGATCCTGGGCAGCGATCTTGTTCAGGGCGTCGCCCACCTTGGCCTCGTCGTTCTTGTCCACGGCCTTGACGGCGCAGCGGTACTTCGCATCCGGGAAGACCATGTGCTCGATGGCCTCCTGGCCGGGGGCGGCGAGGGTGACGTCGGTCTTGCCGGCCTTGAGTTTCATGACGCAGCCGATGTCACCGGCGGCGATGGAGGAAACCTTCTCCTTCTTGGAGCCCGCGACGGCGTAGATGGCGCTGAGGCGCTCGCCGTTGCCGGTCTCGGGGTTCACGAGGTCGGCACCTTCGTTGAGGGTGCCGCTCATCACCCTGAAGTAGGACACCTCACCGAGGTGCTGCTCCACGGAAGTCTTGTAGATGAAGATGCTCACGGGACCGGCCGGATCGCAGACGACCTCGTTGCCGTCGATGGTCTTCTGGACGGTGCCGGCGGGGCTCGGGCACACATTGACGATGAACTCCATCAGGCGGCGGACACCGATGTCGGCCTTCGCGGCGCAGCAGAACACGGGGATGGTCTCGCACTTGACAAGGCCGGCGCGGATACCCTCGCGGATCTCGTCGGTGCTGAGTTCCATGGTCTCGAAGAACTTCTCCATGAGTTCGTCGGAACCCTCGGCGGCCTTCTCCATGAGTTCGGCGCGGAGTTCCTCGGCCTCGTCGGCATAGGCGGCGGGGATCTCGAGTTCCTCGTTCTTCGCGTTGTAGTACTTCATCGTAATCACATCGACAAAACCCTCGAGGCCCGGACCCGGGTTCACCGGGAACTGGCAGACGACGGCCTTCTTGCCGAACTCCTCGCTGAGGGCGTGACGGACACCTTCCCAGTTGGCCTTGTCGTGGTCCAACTGGTTCACGGCGATGACCACGGGCTTGTGGTACTGGTCCGCATAGCGGGAGAAGATGGTCGTACCCACCTCCACGCCGGCGGCACCGTTCATCACCAGGATCGCGCTCTCGACAACCTTGAAAGCGGAAAGGGCACCGCCGCTGAAGTCATCGGAACCCGGCGCGTCGATGAAGTTGATCTTGCAGCCGTTGAACTCGCCGTACAGGGGCGTGGCGTTGATGGACTTCTGGTTGGTCTGTTCGAACTCGGTGTTGT
This sequence comes from uncultured Bacteroidia bacterium, assembly GCA_902781705.1. Lineage (GTDB taxonomy): Bacteria > Bacteroidota > Bacteroidia > Bacteroidales > UBA932 > Cryptobacteroides. The sequence goes on along the minus strand of CACZKE010000003.1, from coordinate 89,788 downwards.
CGGAAACCGTGTTCTTCTCCTCGACACTGCCACGGCGGTCGATGACCTTGCCTTCGTAAAGCATGGCCTCGGAGAGCGTAGTCTTGCCGGAGCGGGCGGCACCGATCAGGACCACGTTGCGGATTTTGTCAGTAGTGTAGCTTTTCATTGCAATGATATTGGATTACTAATTTTTCAGCGTTTCCCGCGCTAATTACGCGCAGTCCGCAAAGATAACGATTTTTCCGGCAAATCCAATAAAAATGGCTACCTTTGGGTCCTATGAAGGAAATTCACCTGTCGGGATGCCTGGAGCCGGGACGGCTGGAGGCGGGCTGCGACGAGGCCGGACGCGGTCCCCTCGCCGGTCCCGTATATGCCGCCGCGGTAATCCTGCCGCCGGATTTCCACCACCCGCTGCTGAACGATTCCAAGCAGATGACCGAAAAGGCGCGGGAGGAACTGCGGCCCGTCATCGAGGCCGAAGCCGTCGCCTGGGCCGTGGAGGCCGTCCAGGCCGATGAGATCGACCGGCTGAACATCCTCTGGGCCTCCGTCACGGGGATGCAGCGGGCGGTTTTAAAGCTGGATCCGGCCCCGGATTTCCTCCTTATCGACGGCAACAAGTTCCGCCCCTTCGGCCGATATGGGTTCAAGGATTTCCGCACCGTGGTCCACGGCGACGCCACTTTCGCGTCGATCGCCGCGGCCTCGGTCCTTGCGAAAACCTACCGGGACGAGTTCATGCGGAAGCTTGCCGCCGAGTTCCCGGAATACGGCTGGGACCGCAACATGGGCTACCCCACCCCGGAGCACATCGACGCCATCCGCCGGTTCGGCTACACCCCCTGGCACCGGAAATCCTTCCACGTCAAGGAGCTGGAGCCCACGCTATTCTGATTGGGAAATTATTCCTACCTTTGTACATCTTTAAAGTTATGTCGATATGAAACGAATCTTAGCGATCGTGGCGGCCCTGGGCATCTCGCTCACCGCCTTTGCCGATGAAGGAATGTGGCTGCTGCCGCTCCTGCAGAAAATGAACGGGAAAGCCCTCAAGGAGGCCGGCTGCCGACTCACCCCCGAGGAAATCTACAGCATCAACCATTCCTCGCTGAAGGACAACATCATCCACTTCGGCGGCGGCTGCACCGGCGAGATCATCTCCGCCGAAGGCCTCATCGTCACGAACCACCACTGCGGCTACAGCAACATCCAGGCGCTGTCCACCGACGAGCACAACTACCTGATGGACGGCTATTGGGCCATGACCCGCGCCGAGGAACTTCCCGCCAAGGGTCTTTCCATCACCTTCCTCGAGTCCATGACGGATGTCACCGACGTCCTGGCGAAGGCCGAGAAGAAGATCCGCAAGAAGGTCACGGATGACGCGAAAGTGGATTCCCTGATGAAGGTCGAGCGCGACGCCCTCGTGGAGAAGGCCCTCAAGGCCAACAAGAACTGCCGCGCCCGCTTCACCACCTTCTACAACGACAACTTCACCTACCTGATCGTCACGAAGACCTATACGGACGTCCGCTTCGTGGGCGCCCCGCCGGCATCCGTGGGCAAGTTCGGCGGTGAGACCGACAACTGGATGTGGCCGCGCCACACCGGCGACTTCTCCATGTTCCGCGTGTATGCCGGTCCCGACAACGAGCCGGCCGACTACAGCCCGGAGAACCGCCCCTTGCAGACCAGGAACCACCTCAAGATCTCCCTCGCCGGCGTGAATGAGGGCGACTACACCATGATCATGGGCTATCCGGGCCGCACCCAGCGGTTCCAGACCGCCGCCCAGCTCAAGCAGATGATCGCGACGAACCGCATCGCCATCGACGCCCGCACCGTCCGCCAGGATATCATGTGGGAGGCCATGTGCGCCGATCCGTCCGTCCAGCTCAAGTACGCCAACAAGTACGCCGGCTCCGCCAACGGCTGGAAGAAGTGGCAGGGCGAGGAACTCGCCTTCGAGAACCTGAACATCATCGGCCGCGAGGAGCAGAAGGAGCGTGACTTCATGGCCTGGGTGAACCAGAAACCCCAGCGCCAGCAGGAGTACGGCGACGCTCTCTCCAAGATCGAGAATGCGGTCAATGCCTCCGCCGAGGCGGAGAAAGCCGTCTCCCTCATCTCCGAGGCCCCTTACCGCATCGAACTCGTGGGCCTGGCCGGCCGCCTGACGCAGGCCGTTTCCCGCCAGGGAGAAAAGCCCGAGGTCCTGAACCAGATCAAGGGCGCCTACCGCGACTACGTCGTGGACCTGGACCGCAAGGAAGCCGTCGCCCTCCTCACCTTCTTCCGCGAGCGGGCCGACCAGGAAGACTACCTGAAGAGCCTGGGCGTGGACTTCGACGATTTCGCCACCATGGACATCCCGGCTTATGTGGACTACCTCTTCGACGAGTCCGCCTTCACTTCCTACGACAAGATTGCCGCCCTCGTGGAGGCCGGCAACTGGGAAAAGGTCTGGGCCGATCCCGCCGTGCGCCTGTTCAACTCCATCATGACCGAGGTCATGGAGCGCTATCCCGCCATGCTCGGCGGTGAGGACGACCTCCGCGCCGGCAGCAAGGCCTTCACCAAGGGTCTCCTCGAATGGGAGAAGGGCAAGCCTTCCTATCCGGATGCGAACTCCACCATGCGCCTCACCTACGGCCACGTGCTGCCTTATTCCCCGAAGGACGCCGTGCTTTACAAGCATTACTCCACCGTGAAGGGTGTCCTGGAGAAAGAGAACCCGGACGATCCCGAGTTCATCGTCCCCGCAAAGCTCAAGGAGCTCATCGAGGCGAAGGACTTCGGCCGCTATGCCGACCCTTCCGATGGTCTCGTGCACGCCTGCTTCCTCACGAACAACGACATCACCGGCGGCAACTCCGGTTCCCCGGTCCTCAACGCGAAGGGTGAACTCATCGGCCTCGCCTTCGACGGCAACTGGGAGTCCATGTCCTCCGACGTGATGTTCGAGCCCGACCTGCAGCGCTGCATCTGCGTGGACATCCGCTACGTCCTCTTCCTTGTGGAGAAACTCGGCGGTGCCACGAACATCATTGCAGAACTCGATTTTGCGAAATAGATTTCTCGACTTCGCTCGAAATGACAGAAAAAGAAGTATTTGACTGGATTTCCCAGGTGCAGCATCCCGGCAGGGACGACAAGGACATCGTCACCCTCGGCATGGTCGAGGAGGTCGTGGTGTCCGAAGGGAAGGTAACGGTGACGCTCGCTTTCGGAAAGCGTCCGGATCCGCTGAAAAACTATCTCGTGGGCGCCGTGCGGGCCGCCATCTACCGGCAGGCCCCCGGCGGCACCGAGGTGGAGGTGAAGACCGTCGTCAAGGAAGCCCCGAAGCCCAAGAATCCGGCCCTGGACCTCAACCTGGACCAAGTGAACGAGGTCGGGCACATCATCGGCGTCGCCTCCGGAAAGGGCGGCGTGGGCAAGTCCACCGTCGCGGTGAACCTCGCCGTCGCGCTGGCGCGCCTGGGTTACCGGGTAGGCCTCGCGGACGCCGATGTTTACGGCCCCTCCGTGCCCATCATGACGGCAACGGAAGGCTTCGCTCCCGAGGCGGAAGGCGAAGAAGGGCACGAACTCTTCATCCCCATCGAGAAGTACGGCGTCAAGTGGATGTCCATCGGATACTTCGCTCCGGCCGGCCAGGCCCTCATCTGGCGCGGACCCATGGCCTGCAGCGCCCTCAAGCAGATGATCCTGCAGGTGAAGTGGGGCCCGCTGGACTACCTCCTCATCGATATGCCCCCGGGAACCGGCGACATCCATATCTCCCTCGTGGGCGATATCCCCATGGAAGGCGCCGTCATCGTCACGACCCCGCAGGACGTGGCCCTCGCGGACGTGGAGAAGGGCGTGAACATGTTCCGGAATCCGTCCGTGAACCGTCCCATCTTCGGCCTCGTGGAAAACATGGCCTGGTTCACCCCGGAGGCCCATCCGGAGGAGAAATACTATCTCTTCGGCAAGGATGGCGGCGCCACGATGGCGGAGCATTTCGGGATTCCGCTCCTCGGGCAGATTCCCCTCGTGCAGTCCATTCGCGAAGCCGGCGACCAGGGCGAGCCCGTCGCCCTCGGGACGCGGCCGGATTCGCTGGCGTTCCTCGAGTTGGCGCAGAAGTTGGTTGCGGCGGTGAACAAGGAATAGACAAAGGACCGGTCCCGCGATGGGACCGGTCCTTGTTTCATGATGCCGGATGGTTTACCAGGTGATGCGGTATTCCGTCCAGAGATTGTTGTGGTCACGGAGCCAGCAGCCGGTGTTGCCACCGGCGGGGCCGCCTTCGAACCAGCTGTAGTTGCCGTTCATCCAGTACCAGCAGTTGGCCTGGGCGCCGTCCGTACGGCCGTGCAGGAGGCTCACGGCCTGGTTCGCATCAGGCTCGCCCTGCGCGGCGTTGGAGTGCTCCCAATCCAGCAGCCAGGCACCGTCCACAAGCGTGAAGACGATGGAATAGCCCTCGGCCCCGAGCCAGTTGGAGATGGTGTACTGGCCGGTTTCGATGTCATAGGAAATCGTGGCCGTACCCAGTTCCGTGTAGTCCGGAACCTCTCCGCCCCATTCGGAGATGACGGCATCGGCGCTCCAGTTGCCTTCCTTCCATTCGATGCGGTATTCGCACCATTCGCCGGCTGCGCTGATATGCCAGAATCCGGCATTGCCGGCGGAACTGTTTCCATCGACCCAGCCATAGCCGTTACCGCCTTCCCAGAACTCGCAGTAGTCAACGGCGGCGCCGGTCAGACCATGGGCGAGATGGCAGTAACCGCTGTTGTAGGAGCCGGGAACCAGGGCCGTGGATTTCTCCTGGTCCAGGATCCAGCCGCCGTCCAGCGTGAAGACCAGGTCGTAACCGGGAACGCCGTACCAGGACTCGAGCGTATAGGTTCCTTCGCCGTCATAGGAGAAGACACCCGTGCCGTCCAGCTTGGCACCGTTGACATAGATGTCGCAGGCCCATTTGAACGGAGACACATCGGTCACCCAGCGGACTTCATAATAGCCGGTCTTGCCGGAAGGATCGGTGACCTTGGCCCAGACATTGCCGTTTTCACCGTCGCCGTCATAGCCGCTGTCCGAAGGATCGAGCAGGAGGGTGGAGGCGAGGCCCTTGCCGTACTTGCCATGGGAAAGCTCATACAGGCCGGTGCCCTCGTAAGGACCGTCGACATAGGCGGTGGAGGCCTCGGTATTCATCTGCCAGAGACCGGTTTCGGCGTTGCGGGTGAAGGCGATGCCGTGCCCTTCCACGCCGTACCAGCTTTCGATGGTGTACTGGCCCGTCGCGGCGTCGAACGCGATGGACACCGGGCCCAGTTCTTCGCCCTCGAAATAGGCCGTGCCGTCCTTGGCCCAGGATTCCGTCGCATCGGCCGTCGGAACGAACGGTGCCGGAGGATCCGGCGTAAATTCGCCGAATTCCACGCAATAGCCTCTCCACTCGCCGTCCGGGTCGAACATCCAGGCATAGGCGCGGCCGCCCTTGGAACTGAGTTCCAGGGAACTGCCGGTGTTGTTCGTATAGAACCAGCAGTTGGCGGCAGAGGTTCCGCCGATACCATGGGCCAGGCCCACGACCATGTTGCTGTCCGGACCGCCCGTATAGGCGGTGGACTCAGCGTAGTTGATCAGCCACTCGCCGCTGTCGGACAGGGTGAAGACGATGTCCATGCCCATGACGCCGGCCCAGGCCTGGATGACATAGGCTTTCAGGGTCTTGTCGTAGCCGAAGGTGGTCTTGCCCTTGGTCTCGCGATAGACATCCGTGTCATAGTACCACCAGATGGTGGCGGGATAGGACCACTCGAAGTCATAGGACTTCGGAGCGGCGGTCGTCGCCTCGGTGACATAGAAGTCGGAAGCGGCGTAGGTGTTCACGTCCACACCGGCGGGGATCGCCTTGATCCGCACCGTATAGGTGGTGGCGGGCTGCAGGGAGCCGATCGTGACGTGGGTTTCCTTCGTGGTACCCTTAGTCACGGTATAGCCCAGGGCGTTTTCCAGCTTGTAGTAGTACTGGGCGGCATTCTCGACCGGAGCCCAGGTCAGGCTCAGCGAGCCGAAGTCCGCCTCGTAGTTGATGTTTCCCGGCTGGGAGAGCGCCGGCAGCTGCACTTCTTTCTCCACGCAGGAAGCCAGCGGAAACAGGACGGCCGCGAGGGCCAGGGTCCGAATGATTGTATGGATGGCTCTCATAACTTACTCCAGGATTTTGTTGTCATAATACTGGGCGAAGGGGTTCTGGTCACCGGCGGGCCAGATTTCGCCGTTGATGTTCGGATTGTTCAGGATCTCGCTCTGCGGGATCTGGTACACGAAGGCCCAGGACTTGGCCGGGATGGGCGTATGGCCGCTGTAATCGGCATGGTTGCCTTCGCGGAGGAGGGGCTTGCAATTGCGGACGATGTCCAGCCAGCCGAAGCCTTCGCCGTAGAGCTCCTTGCGGCGCTCCAGGAGGATGTCCTCGATGAGGGCGTCGCCGGTCTTGGTCGTGGGCGTGGCGCCACGCATGGACTGCAACTGGTTCAGCAGGGCGAGCGCACCCGTCTGGTCGCCGCTGTGGGCCTTGGCCTCGGCCTCGATGAGAAGCATCTCATCCGCACGCATATAGACGAAGGAACCGGTGAGGTCCAGGTTGTCATAGAACTTGCCGGAGCACCAGAGGCCGTTGCCCTGGTCGGAACGGAAGAACATCTGCTGACGGCGGATGTCGCTTTCCTCAAACAGGTTCACAAAGGCGTCCGGGAGGAAGAAGCAGTTGAAGGACCACAGGTCACCGCCGTTGCGGGTGATCCAGTTGGCCCAGAGGGCGAAGGGACCGTAGTCGCCGTTGCCGTAGAGCTTGTTCTCCTTGTCCTGCATCAGGCCCCACATCCAGGAACCGGTGTTGATGTCGTTGAAGCCGGAGGTGTAGTCGGCATTGCTCGTGAGGGAATAGCCGGAACGGGCCTTGGCGGCATACTCGGCGGCTTTGGTCCAGTTCTGCATCACCAGATACACGCGCGCGAGGATACCCTGGCACACGGACTGGTCCACATGGTTCTTCGCCAGGCGGCGGTATCCGGAGAGCATCGTCTCCGCGGCGGTCAGGTCATCCAGGACCTGCTTGTAAGTATCGTTGATGGTGCCGCGGGGCTTGCCCTCGGTCTCGTCGGTCGTGGGCTCGGTGTAGATGGGAACGCCGGGCATGTCCTTCGGCGAGGAGAGCTGGTAGGTGTGCTGGAACAGCTGGGCGAGCATGAAGTAGGACCAGCCGCGCATCACGAGGGCCTGGCCCACGACCGCATTCACGTCGGCCTCGGCGGCACCCTCGATCTCGGGCGTGTACTTGATCACGCTGTTCAGGTTGTTGATGAGCACATAGTAGTAGTTCCAGAGGGTGTACGTCTTGAAGATGTCGCCCCGCTGGTGGCCCCAGTAGTTGTAGTCGTAGCCGTACCAGCCGCCGTTGACGATGATGTCCTCGCCGGTGGTGTCGAAGGTGCATATCTGGCTGATGTAGCCGGAGACGTCGCCACGTCCATAACCTTCATCGTTGAAGTGCAACAGGTTGTAACAGCCGTTCAAGGCCGCATTGGCACCCTGGATGGAGGTAAACACCTGGTTGTCGGAGACGGAGCTCGTCGGATTGGTTTCCAGGAAATCCTTGCAGGAGACAAGAGAAAGGGTGGCGATGGCCGCAAGGGCCCAAGTCAATATCTTTTTCATGCTTTGGTCCTCCTATAATGTAATCTGCACGCCGAAAGAGACGTTCTTGGTGGTCGGGAAGCGGTTTCCGGTGGTACCGGATACGCTCTGCTCGGGATCGGTGCCGCGTTTGGCCGCGTTACCGAAGGTCAGGAGGTTGTCCCCCTGGACATAGAGACGGAGCACGTCGATGCCCACCTTGTTCATCAGGCGCTTCGGGAAGGTATAGCCCAGCGTCACGTTCCTCAGGCGGAGGAAGGTGTTGTTGAACAGGTACTTGGTGGAGAACACGTCCACGGTGTTCCGGTTGATGCGCGGAATGTTCGAAGTCGTGTTCTGCGGGGTCCAGGCGTTCAGCAGGTCCGGATGGAGCTGGAAGCCCTGGCGGTAGGCCGCCATCTGGGAGTAGTCGGTGTCGTACATCAGGCCGCCGATCGAGTAGTAGAGCATCACGGAGAGGTCCACGCCGCCGATCTGGAAGGTGTTGGTGAAACCACCGAACACATCCGGGATGGAGCTGCCGAGATACTTCTTCTGCTCGTCGCCGGAAATGTCGGAAGTGCTTTCCGTGAGCACCCGGTCCACGACCACCTGTTTGCCCTCGGCATCGGTGTCGAAGATGTTCATCCAGAACTGGTCGTTACCGTCGGCCGGATTCACGCCGGCGTATTCCGGACCCCAGTAGTCGTAGCGGCTCCGGCCTTCGCGCCATTTGAACACGCCCGCGTTCATCTCGCTCTGCGGGAGGGAGGTGATGACATTGCGGTAGTGGGTGGCGTTGAAGTTCATGTTCCACTTGAAGGAGTCCCGGTTCACCACGGCCCAGTCGAGGGTGGCCTCCACACCGTAGTTCTTCACGTCGCCGATGTTGCGGTCGATGCCGGAGAAACCGGTGGAAAGGGCCATCGGCATGGTGAAGAGGAGGTCCTTGGACTTGCGGTCGAAGTACTCGATGGAACCGGTCAGGCGGCGGAACAGGGAGAAGTCGATACCGGTGTTGAACTGGAGGTTGGTCTCCCACTTGAGGGTCTCGTTCGGGAGACGGGAGATCACGACGCCCGCGTTCGAGAGGTCGTTGTAACCGGCGGCATACAGGCCCTGGTAGCAGTACCAGGAAGACAGGTTGTCGTTACCCACGGCACCGTAACTGGCCTTGAGTTTGAGGTTGTCGATCCAGGTGGCACCGCTCATGAAGTCCTCGTTGTTGATTCTCCAGGAAGCGCCGGCGCTCCAGAAGGTACCCCAGCGGGAGATGGGCGAGAACTTGGAGGAACCGTCGGTACGGACCGAGCCGGACACGTAGTACTTGTCGGCGTAGTTGTACTCCAGGCGGCTGAAGAAGGACAGGAGCCGGTAGTTGTCCACGTAGGAGCTGGAATAGTCCGGCTCGGCGGCGGAGCTGAGCTCATAGAGGCCGCCGAACGGGAAGCCCTTGCGCCCGGCGGAAACGCCCGCCACGTTGCGGCTGAAGCTTTCCTGGCCCAGCATGATGCCCAGGGTGTGGTCGCCGAACGTCGGGTTGTAGGACAGGATGTTCGTCCAGGTGGTGGCGACGTTGCGGTCGTAGGACTTCTGCGCGTTGCCGCCTTCACCGGCGGAGTAGCCGTGCTCGGCGCTGCCGTAACCGTCGTACTTGGTAATATAGTAGTCGATGGAAACGGTGCTGCGGAAGGTCAGGCTGGGGATGAAGGTGATCTCGGCGAAGTTACGCGTGGAGATCTGGTCCACGTTGGTGACGTACTTGTTGTAGGCCGCATCGGCCAGCACGTTCCAGCCGGACCAGTTGGGACGGTCGGAGCCGTACTCGTAGATGTAGTCGCCGTTGGCATCGGTGGCATAGCCGCCCTTCGTGTAATCGTACTGGTAGATATTGAAGGTGGACGGGACCGTGCGGAGGAACCACACCACGGAGTCGCCTGCAGGGGCGTCGGTGTAAGAGTGGGAGAAGGAGGTGTTGGTGCCCACTTCCAGCCATTTCTTCACGTGCGTGGAGACATTGGCACGGCCGGAGATACGCTCGAACTGCTGGGTGGTGTAGATACCCTTGTCATTGAGGTAGCCACCGGAGAAGAAGTAGCTCGTATCGCCCTTGCGGCCGCTCAGGTCCACATTGTATTCCTGACGGGGACGGACCTGGAGCAGTTCGCCGCGCCAGTCGCCGTACCAGAGGAGGTCGTCGTCGGAAACCAGCAGGTTGCCCTCCGCGTCGATGATATTGCGCGTGTTCCACGGGACCACCTTGAGTTCGTTCGCGAGGTTGTTCGCCGCGATGGCACCGGCTTCCGCCGGGGTGTTGCCACCGTCGATGGCCGCGTTGTACAGACCCTGCCAGGCCATCCAGGCATACTCGGTCGGAGCCAGCTGCCGGGGCAGCGGAACGGCCATGGAGGCAAAGCCCAGGTTGGAGCGGAAGGAGATCTTGCCGTCCTCGCTCTGGCCCTTCTTCGTCGTGATGACGATGACGCCGTTCGCGGCGCGGGAACCGTACAGGGAGGTCGCCGCCGCATCCTTCAGGACCGTCATGGACTCGATGTCGCTGGAGGCGATGGCGTTGATGTAGCCGGAATAGGCCACACCGTCCACCACATAGAGCGGGGAACTCGAGGCGTTCATGGAGCCGATACCGCGGATGTTGATGGAACCGCCGTCACCCGGCTGGCCGCTGGAGTTGATGACCTGCACGCCCGCGCTGAGACCCTGCAGGGCCTGCGTCACGTTGGACGTGGCAATCTTCTGGATGTCCTCTTTCTTGACGACCGTGGCCGATCCCGTGAAGGAGGACTTGGAGGCGGTACCGTACGCGACCACGATGGTCTCGTCGAGCATCTGGCTGTCGTCCTGGAGGACGATGTCGATCTGCCGCCGGCCGTTGACCGGTACGGTTTGTTCCTGATACCCCAGGCAGGTCACATGCAGGACGCCGTCCTGAGGGACGGAGAGCCTGAAGGCACCCGTGGCGTCACTCATGGTATACACCCGGTTGTTACCGCGCAGGACCACGCCTGCACCTACGACCGGATTCCCGGCGGCGTCCTTCACCGATCCCCGCACATCGATGTTCTGTGCGGAGGCGGCGAGGGTCGCGGCCAGGCATACCAGGGCTGTGAATAAGATCTTCATCTTTTTCATGGGCTGGATGTTTATGGGTTAATAATTAGGGTTTACTTGTTCTCACGCGGTCCCCAGACCTTCTCCATGACGGCGAAACCCTGCGGGTCGTAGGCCTTGAGGTCGTCGTAATTGAAGGGGTAGTAGTCGTTCTCGCCCCAGTAGGCCTCGCAGATTTCGGAAAAATACTCCATCTGGTTGGTCGTGGCATAGACCTTGGCGTGATAATAGTCGTCGTAGTGTTCGATGACGGTATTCTTGTCGAGGCGGTAGGCCGTATTCACGTACTTGCCGGCGGCCATGGCCGCATTGTACGCCGCCTTCACGTCGGGGTTCTCAAAACCGCCCGGAAGCGCCTGGTCGTGATAGAGATGGCAAAGTTCGTGGAGGACCATGTAGGGCTGGTTCTGGTCGGACCAGCTCACGTAATGGACATAGTTGCAAAGTTCCACGCAGTGCCACTTGTCCACCATGTAACGGCTGTCGGTCCGGGCCTGCTCCTCCACCCAGTCCTTGCTGCTGTGGTACCAGGCGGCGCCGTCGGTGAGGTCCTTCTCCAACCAGATCGGATTCTTCTTCATGACATCCAGGGCCGATTTCGGAATGAGGCCGTTGATCTCCGTGAGGTCTTCCTTCAGATGCGAGATGGCGTCCTGGGCGGCGGTGGTGTTGTACACCTCCTCACGGATCTTGAACTTGAATCCTTCGTGTTCCAGGGTATAGAATCCTTTCACGGCGACCAGTTCGTCCGGATTCTGGTTGCCCTTGTTGTCTTTGCCGGGATCATGGATCTTTTCGGCACAGGAGAGGAGCAGCAGCGGAAGGGCTGCCCACAACAGGAGTTTCTTCATATTGATGACTGTTTAGAGTTCCACCGGCGGATACATCGCGTCCCACTGGGACGGATCGTCCTTGAGATATTTGGCGAACCAGGCGAAGATGGTGTTCTGCCACTTCTGGCGCTTGTTGTATTCCAGGATATGGTGGTCCTGGTCCTTGACGAGCACCATGGAGGTGTCTTTCCCCAGGAGTTTCAGGGCCGTGTACAGCTGGATGCTCTCACCTACGGGGACGTTCGTGTCGGACATGCCGTGGAGGAAGAGGATGGGGGTGTTGATCTTGTCGGCGTTGAAGAGCGGGCTCTGGCTCAGGATCATCTTCTGCGCCTCCGGCTGCCAGGGATAGTTGTTCGCCGTGGACACTTCGCAGTAGGAATAGCCCCAGTAGCCCTCGCCCCAGTAACTGGTGATGTCGGAGATGCCGGCGTGGCTGATCGCCGTGGCGAACAGGTCCGTCTTCATCACGAGGTACTGCGACATGAAGCCGCCGAAGGAAGCGCCGATGCAGCCGATGCGGCCCTTGTCCACGAAAGGATGGGCCTCGCAGAACTTCTCCACGCCCTCGATGATGTCCTCGGCCCCGCCTTCACCCCAGGTATTGACGTGCCGGGCGGCGAATTCCTGCCCGAAGCCCGTCGCGCCGGAAGGCTGGACGATATACACGATATAGCCGCGGGCGGCATAGAGATGATGCGGGTAGCGGCTCTCGAAGTTGCGTCCCGTCGGAGAGCAGCCGCCATAGTAATTGACGATCATCGGGTACTTTTTCGCCGGGTCGAAGTGCGGCGGGAGATAGTAGCGGCCGTAGATGGTCTCGCCACGGCTGTGGGTATAGTTCCAGTCATGGACCTCACCCAGTTCGATACCCTCGAGAATCTTTTTCGAGGAGTCCTCCAGGAGGGTGTTCGTCCCCTTCTTCACGTCCAGGAGCCAGCAGCGCATGGAGTTGGAAACGCCCTCGCCGACATAGGCGAGTTTGCCGTTTTCGACGCTGAATCCGGTAATCATCTCTTCCTTCACGGGGAGCTTCGTAACCTTCCCGTTCTTGGGATTCATAGAGAAAAGGGCCTGATAGTCACGGTCTTCCGCCATGAAATAGACCTGTCCGTCGTCCGGAGACCACACGAAATCATGGACCGACTGCGGGATGCGGTCCGTCAGCGGCGTCACCTTCCCGGTCGCGGCGTCCACACGGTACAGGACCTGGAAGATCATGCTGGAGGTCTGTCCGGGTTTGATGTGCTCGCCGATGCGGTCGAAGGCCTCGGGCGAAGCGCGGACGATGAGCTGCTTCCCGTCGGGCGAGAAGCACATCGTCTCCAGGAAGGGGGCGTCGTGGAAGAGGGTATCGGCCTTCCCGGTCTTCGGGTCCATGATGACGACGTCTTCCACCGTGGTGGGACGCTTCGCCAGCCGGGAATGGGGGCTCGCGATGAGAAGTTTGCCGCCGTCGGTGGAGATGTCCTCCAGGTAACTGGAATAGCGGCTTTTCGCGAGGACGGTGGTGTCACCGGTGGCGAGGTCCCATTTCAGAAGGTAGGTACGGTCGCGCCAGCCGGGCTGCCGGTCGTCCGGTTCCACGATGCGGACGATGTCCGGATCCTCCTTGAGGCCTTCCTTGATGCGGGAGAGGACGAGATAGTCCTCCGTGGGCGCCATCGTGACGCGGCTCCGCTTGGGAAGGTTCCGGGCGATGACAGTTTTCGCACCCGTTTTCGGGTCGATCTTCACGAGGGAATCCCCACGGTGCAGGAGAAGGGCCTCCGTCCGTGGCATCCAGTGCGGGGCGACCGTGTCGAAACGCGCCAGTTGCGCCCCGTCGGGGAGATGCTTTACTATGCTGTGCCGCTGCGTCTTAGGCCCGTCGGTCACCGTGAAATGCTCCAGGACGTAATTTCCGTCGCCGGAGAGTTCCACGCCGGTGACCCGTTCGCCGTTCAGGAAGTCGTCGAGGGTAATAGACCGCTGAGCAAAAATCGAAGTACTCGCCAGCAGGGCGGTGCTCAGGAGCAGAAGACAAAGACGTCGATGCATGGAATGTTTTGGTGTCTGGTTATTAGCAACTTGCTTTCTTCTGTTCCAAAGATAGCCATTTTTTCGTAACTTCGCAACATGGCTCTACTTTTTGACCTTAAACGTTACGCCATCCACGACGGCCCCGGGATCCGGACCACCCTTTTCCTGAAGGGCTGCCCCCTCCGCTGCGTATGGTGCCACAACCCGGAAAGCTGGTCTTCCGGCAAGCAAAGACTCTATAAGAAAGTGAAATGCATCGGCTGCTCCTCCTGCGTGGAGGCCTGTCCGGAAGGCGCCTTGATGCTCACCCCGGACGGGATCAAGCCTACCGGGCGGCCGTGCCGCCTGTGCGGTGCCTGTGCCGAAGCCTGCCCCGCCCTCGCCATGGAAATCTGCGGCCGCGAATGGGCCCTGGACGACCTGATGGCCGAAGTGGAAAAGGAGCGTGGGGTCATGACGGACTCCGGCGGCGGTGTCACGCTCAGCGGCGGCGAACCGCTGCTGCACCCCTCGTACACCCTGGAACTGCTTCAGGAACTGGGCCGGCGGGGCTTCCACCGCGCCGTGGACACCACCCTTTTCGCCGCCCCGGAGGTCGTCCGTTCCATCGCTGCGGCGTGCGAACTGTTCCTCGTGGACCTGAAAGCCATGGACTCCGAGGTGCACCGGCATTACACCGGCGTCCCGAATGAGCTGATCCTGCAGAACTTGCGCATGATCGCCTCGTTCAGTCCCTCGGCCCCCGAAGGCCATTCCTACCGCATCCGCATCCCCCTCATCGCCGAGGTCAACGCCTCCGAGGCCAACATCGCCGCCACCGCCGCCTTCCTGTGCTCCCTGGACCGCAAGCCCGACCAGGTGGACCTCCTTCCCTACCACGACATCGGCAAAGGCAAGCACGAACGCCTGGGCACGGTCTACAACCCCGCCGGCCTCTCCCTCTCCGCCCCCTCCAAGGCCGACCAGGACCGCTGCCTCCGCCAGTTCGTCGACGCCGGCCTCACCGTCACGATCGGGGGGTAAGTTCTCCGTACCTCTCCCGTATGTCTGTGTGCGGGCAAGGTCTGCCGCCCCAAAACAAACCGTGCCCAAATTGTTTACAGACCGTGCCCATTCGGCACTTCCGGGGATGGGAAGGCTGCCTTGACGGACTCCTTGTACTTTCGGGAGACGGGAAGTGTCTTGTCCAGGACGGAAAGGGTATCCGGGGAAGTCAATGAGGCCATGGAAGCATTGACCAAAAAGGACCGGTGAATGCGCAGGAAACCTTCTCCCAACAGGTTTTCCCATTGAGTGATACCGGTTTTGTTGCGATAGGCGTCACCGGAGACGGTCACAATGCGGACCTCCGTATCGTTGGATTCCACGTAGGCGATATCGGCGACCGGAAGCGTAACGCTTTTTCTTTCGGAGAAAAATGTGACGCTCTTGCCCTTCGCCTGGAAGCGCGCCACAAGCCACTTGGACCAGAAGTAATCGCCGATGGCAAGTGCCGTGAGGACAAGCCCCAGGAAAGCGGGATTGACGAGCATGGGCGCAACGTCTCTTTCCGGCCGGGAATAGCCCTCCTGGGTCAGGGTCACCCAGACGGAATGATGCAGGAACAGGATAACGAGGATGACCGAGACCAGGACCGCCAGGGACAGATAGACCTTGTCCATCGGTTTCCGGGCCTTGGGCATCCAGTACTCCAGCGCCAAGGAACAGGGACAGAAGATGAGGCCCACGAGCATGGCCTGGGCCGGTGAATAGTCCAGGCTGGAGAGGATGGCGGCAACCAGGGTGACAGCGGCCAGCCAGTACAAGATGCGTCCTGCGATTCTCATTTCTTCGCAAAAATAAGGTATTTCCGCAGGACCTGCAAGTTCGGACGCCCTGCAATGGGTTTTGACGGGACCGGAAGGGGATTCAACTTTGGAGAATCCGCCGGCGCTTCCGTACCTTTGCAAAAACCAAAACACAGCGCATCATGAAAGAAGAGATCATTTACGTCACGGACTCCCTGGGCGTGTCGCACCCGGAGACCTTCGAAAAGGCCGGCTGGTCCCTCTCCCAAACGTTCGTCGATGGAGGCATGGCCGGCATGGTCGTCATCACCCTCCTGCTTATCGCCCTGTTCATCGCCGCCTGGAAAGCGCCCAACTGGGTGAAGGAAATCGGAATCGGCGCACTTGCCGTCGGCATTTTCTGGATGTTAAGCGGCCTGTCGCAGGCGCTCGGTGTCCTCCAGATCGTCGGAGACATCAGCCCTTCCCTCGTCTGCGGCGGACTCAAAGCCACCCTGATTCCCGTCTTGTACGGCCTCGTCGTCTATTTCATCTCCCTCGTTATCCGCTTAATCCAGAAGCCCCGGATTTGAGGCGCAGGCACGTCGAATGGCAGAATGGCTTGGATGGACCGGGACGCGGATGAGCCTATCCGGGCAAGGACTGAGGGATTTTTGGGCAAGGTCCGTTTTTGGGCTGGAGACCTTGCCCACCGAATCGGCCTCAGGGGTGGGTGGAGGGCATAAAACATGGGCACGGTGACGAGGTGGCTTATGCTTCCAGGATCTGCCCGGCGGCATTCTTGGTGTCCACCTTTTCGATGATGCGCTCCAGGATGCCCTCCTCGTTGAAGATGAAGGTGCGGCGGAGTGTACCATAGGTAGTCTTTCCGTACATTTTCTTTTCGCCCCAGGCCCCGAAATCCTGGAGCATCTGCGTGGTAGTGTCTGACAGCAGCCGGAACGGCAAACCGTGTTTGGCCCGGAAACCGGTATGGGACTTGGCGCTGTCCTTGCTCACGCCCACGACATTGTAGCCCGCGGCCGTCAAAGCGGCGTAATTGTCACGGAACGAGCACGCTTCGGCCGTGCACCCGGAGGTGTTGTCCTTGGGATAGAAATAGATGATGGTCTTCTTGCCGATGAAATCCTCCGACCTCACCGGCTTCCCGTCCTGGTCCACGACCTCGAAGGACGGCATTTTGTCTCCGACTTTAAGCATAAGGGTTCGATTGTCAATGATTCCTGTACAAAGATAGTTGATTTCGGGCACGGTCTGTCGTTAAAAAAACAGACCGTGCCCGAATTCGTTTCAGATTCCTTCGCTCCGCTCGGAATGACAACCCGTGCCTACAGTTCGTCGTTCTCGGTGCGGGCGATGATTTCGTTCTGGAGCTGGGCGGTCATGTCGTTGAAGTAGTCGGAGTAGCCGGCGACGCGCACCAGGAGGTCACGGTAGTCGTCCGGGCGCTGCTGGGCGTCGCAGAGGGTTTCCGTGTCCACGATGTTGAACTGGATGTGATGGCCGCCGAGCTTGAAGTACTCGCGGATGAGCTGGCCGAGCTTCTTCACTTCCGCATCGGTCTTCAGGAGGGCCGGGATGAAGCGGACGTTCAGCAGGGTGCCGCCGCTCTTGGTCTGGTCCAGCTTGCCGAGGGAACGGACGACGCAGGTCGGACCCTTGGTGTCGGAGCCGTGGGCCGGCGAGGTGCCGTCGGAGATGGCGAAATGCGCGAAACGGCCGTTCACGGAGGCGCCGCACACCTGGCCGAAGTAGTTGTGGCAGGTGGTGGAGAGCATGTTCAGCTGCGTCTTGCCGCCGCGGGTGTTGGGCCGGCCTTCGATGGCTGCGACCAGGTCATTGTACACGCGCACGGCGATATCATCGGCATAAGCGTCATCGTTGCCGAAGAAAGGCGTGTGGTTGCGGATGTACAGGCGCATGGGCTCGTGGCCCTTCCAGTCGTCGGCAACGGCAGCAAGCATCTGGTCCATCGTGTATTTACCGTCCTCGAAGACGTGCTTCTTCAGGGTGGTGAAGCAGTCCGTGATCGTGCCGAGGCCGGTGCACTGGATGTACGTCGTGTTGTACCGGGCGCCGCCGCTGTAATAGTCCTTGCCCTTGTCGATGCAGTCGGCAATGTACAGGCTCAGGAACGTAGCCGGGGCATAGAGGGAGAACATCCGCTCGATGTAGTTGTTCACCGCGAGTTTCAGGTTCACGAAGTACTCCATCTGCTTGTGCCAGGCGGCATACAGTTCCTCGAAGGTCTTGAAGCCGCGCGGGTCGCCGGTCTCCAGGCCGATCTTCTTGCCCGTCTCCGGGTCCACGCCGTTGTTGAGCGTGATTTCCAGGATCTTCGGCGTGTTCAGGTAACCCGTCAGCAGGTACGCTTCCTTGCCGAAGGCGCCCACCTCGATACAGCCGGAACAGCCGCCTTCGCGGGCGTCCTCCAGGGACTTGCCCTGGCGCACCAGTTCCTTCACGTAGGTGTCCGGATTGAACACGGACGGATAACCGTGGCCCAGGCGGATGACCTTCACACCGGCCTCCAGGAACTCGTCGGGGGTGTTCTCCGCGATATGGATCGACAGGCCCGGCTGCAGTTCATGAAGTTCCTCCTGGATCTCGAGGATCATGTAGGAGAGGTCGTTCACGCCGCTGTTGCCGTACTTGTCGATACCGCCGATGTTGATGTTCGTGAAGTCGTTATAGGTACCGGACTCGCGGGCGGTGATGCCCACCTTGGGCGGGGCCGGCTGGTTGTTGAACTTGATCCACAGGCAGCACAGGAGTTCCTTCGCCTTCTCGTAGGTGAGGGTGCCCTCCTCCACGCCCTTCTTGTAGAAGGGATAAAGGTGCTGGTCGATATGGCCGGGATTCATGGAATCCCATCCGTTCAGCTCCGTGACCGTCCCGAGATGCACGAACCAGTACATCTGGATGGCCTCCCAGAGGTCGCGGGGGGCATGGGCAGGGACCCAGTGGCATACGGATGCAATCTTCTCGAGTTCAGCCTTGCGGACTGGGTCGGTGCATTTCGCGGCCATCTCCTCCGCCAGGGCGGCGTGGCGCTCGGCGAAAAGGATCGCGGCGTCGCAGGAGATACGCATGGCGTCCAGCTCCTGCTCCTTGTCGGTGGCCTCGGGGTCGTTGATGTAATCCAGGGCGGCGATGTTCTTCTCGATCCGCGCCTTCATATCCAGAAGGCCCTCCCGGTACATCCGGCCGTCCATGGCAGTGTGGCCGGCGGCGCGCTGCTCCATGAACTCGGTGAAAACACCGGCATGGTACGCTTCTTCCCACTCCTTGGACACGTGGCCGAAGATGCGCTCGCGCTGCGTCTTACCCTTCCAGTAGGGAATCACCTCACGCTCGTAAGTGTCGATGTCCTCCTGGCTGATGTGATAGGTCTGCAGTTCCCGGGTATCCAGGACATGGAGGTCCTCCACGGAGTGGCAGGTGAGCTCCGGGAAGGTCGGGACCGCCTTGGGCTTGGGGCCGCGCTCACCCACGATGAGCTCGTCCGGGCCGATGTAGATGGTCTTCTTCTTGCAGATTTCGTAGAAGTTTTTCGCGCGGAGCACGGGAATCGAGTACTTTCCGTAGTTTTCCTTGTAGAAAGCCGTCTCGATGAGGGCGCGCTCGATAGTCAGGGTTGCAGGCGTGGTCACGCTCTCCTCGCGGAGGCGCTTGATCCTCGCATTCATTCCCCCGTCATTTTCGGGGTGCTTGATCGTAAAGCTCATGTTTTGAACAATTCCAAATTGGACCGCAAATATAATGACCTTCGGTCAATTATCCAAGTTTTGCGGCATACACTTCCTCGAGGGTCATCGGTTTCTTGAGCGTACCCAGCACGCGGCAGCCGTCCTCCGTGATGAGGTAGTCCAGCTCGTTGCGCAGGCCGCCGAAGTCCTTCCAGGCCTCGAACTTGTCGTAGTTGATGAATTCCTTGAAGCGGCCCTCGGCCCTCCAGTAGTCGATGAGTTCGGGCATGAAGTAGATGCCGGGCTCCACCGTGAACACGAATCCGGGCTCCAGCGGACGCGCCAGGCGCAACGACTTGAAGCCGAACTGTTTGCTCTTGACCATCCCGTCGGAATAGCCGACGAGCTGCTCGCCCAGGTTCTCCATGTCATGCACGTCCAGGCCCATCATGTGGCCCGTTCCGCACGGGAAGACGAGCGCGTAGGCGCCGCTCTCCGCGATGTCGCGGGGGTTACCCTTCATCAGGCCCAGGTCCACCATGCCCTCGGCAATCGCCTCCGCGGCAGCGAGATGCGCATTCCGGTACGGATTACCGGGACGCAGTTGGTCCACCGCGGCATAGAAACTCCTGAGGCACATGTTGTAGATGAGTTCCTGCCGCTCGGAGAAGCGCTCTCCCACCGGCATGGACGAAGACAGGTCGCCCGCATAATGCAGGTGGTTTTCCGCACCGGCATCCAGGAGGAACATGTCTCCCTCCTTCAAAGTGTGGATAAACCCGTGGTTGTGAAGGATCTGCCCATGCGTCGTGGCAATGGTCGGGAACGCCAGGCCGCAGCCCGGCCGGCAAGTCGCCTCCTGCAGCACCGCAGCGGCGATTTCCGCCTCATGGACGCCCGGGCGGGCCATACGGTAGGCGATCAGGTGCATCCGCGTGGAAATGTCCACCGCCTCTTCGATGGCGGCGACTTCCTCCGGAGTCTTGTGGTTCCGCATGTCCACGACGGCCTTGATGAAGGCCTCGTCGGCCCGCTGCTCCCCGGGGGCGATCCCCAGCAGTTGCTGCAGCCACACTTCATGGTCACCACGGTACGGCGGCAGGAACCGGACCTTCCGGCCCGCCAGATAGCCCTTGAGCGCGCTCAGGGGCATGGTTTTCTCCACGCCGCACAACTGCGCGTTGTGCTCCAGCGTCGGAACGGTCCCGGTCCAGACGATATCGTCGATCGTGAGTTCGTCGCCGAAGATCACTTCCTCGCCCCGGTCGATGTCGATGACCGCGGCCAGCCCGGCCTGGTCCAGGCCGAAATAGTACAGGAACGTGCTGTCCTGCCGGAACGGATACTCGTTGTCATGGTAGTTCATGCCCACGAGCTGGTTCCCCAGGAACAGCAGGACGCCGTCGCCCACCTCCTTCATGAGGCGGGCGCGGCGGGTTACATAGGTTTCTTTACTAAACATAGATTCTTTCGCTTCGCTCAGAATGACAGATTAGCGCGTACGGCTGTTTTCCTTGGTGCACTCGTTCACGAACTTGTGCTTGGAGATCTGCTGGTCGGTGGCGGGGAAATAGCGGGCCAGGACTTCGTACAGGCCCGGATCCCGTTCCTTCAGTTCCTCGCGGGTATTCACGTAATTGTGCTTTCCGTCGGGATGGTCCATTTCCGCGTTCACGTTGAACCAGTCCTGGACCCCCTCGGCCCAGTACTCGGCGATGTCCGTCAGGCGGTAGGTGTTCCACCAGAGGTCCTTCGCCTTGGCATTCTCAAGGAGAGCCTCCAGTTCCGCATTGATGCCCGGGTCCACCTGCACGATGCCCACCAGATGGATCGAGTGGGCGAATTCGTGGATAAGGATATCCTCCGCGTGATACTTGTCGATCTGGTAGCCCAGCACGTTCTCCTCCGCGCAGGAAGTGAGCGGGAACTCAAGGTCGCCGCCCAGGCCGCGGGCCCGGAGGTCCCAGTTCAGGGTCGTGTCGTTGATCAGGTAGTGGTGCTCCGGAACGTCGGTGGTGCCTTCGTAGCGGCCCATCATCGTCACGCGGGTGCCTGCCTTGCGGAGGGCGTTCATCACGTCGTCCGACAGCATGGACGTCATGGCGTACAGCGTGTTATGACCGGCGACGAGCGCACTGTCCGGGCAGCGCCAGGACGAGCACAGCGGAATGCCGTTCACATCCACATACTTCTTGTACCAGGGATCCAGGTGCAGGGAATCCGGAGGGGTCGTGATCACGCACTCGGGAATGCCGAGGGCCTTCACGAAATCCACTTCTTCGGCCTGCTGCTTCGGGGCCGGCCGGCCGCAGGACAGGACGAGCAGGGCGCCCACGGCGGCATAAACAAACAACTTTTTCATGGACGTGTTATCAATTACGGGGTTTATTGGGGAGAAAAAAGGCACACCCTCCCCACGGAAGGATGTGCCTGGAAGAAGGTTACTTCATGTAGGAGTAACGGTAGTCGGTCGGGGAAACGAGGGTTTCCTTGATCACTCTGGGGATGATCCAGCGGATGAGGTTGAACTCGCCGCCGGCCTTGTCGTTGGTACCCGAGGCACGGGCGCCGCCGAACGGCTGGTTGCCGACCACGGCTCCGGTGGGCTTGTCGTTGATGTAGAAGTTGCCGGCCGCATAGCGGAGGGCGTCGGTGATCTTCTCCACGGCGAGGCGGTCCTTGCCGAACACGGCGCCGGTGAGGCCGTACGGGGAGGTGGTGTCGCAGAGTTTCACGGCCTCGTCGACCTTGTCGTCGTCGTACGGGAACACGGTGAGGACCGGTCCGAAGATCTCCTCTTCCATGGACTTGAAGTGCGGATCGGTGGTCTCGATGATGGTCGGCTCCACGAAGTAGCCCACGCTCTTGTCGCGGCCGCCGCCCATGACGACCTTCGCGTCCGGGGACTGCTCGGCATAGCTGATGTAGCTGTCGATGTTGTTCCAGGAAGCCTCGTCGATGACGGCGTTGATGTAGTTCGAGTGGTCACGGACGTCGCCCATCTTGACCTCGGAGGCGTACTGCTTCATGATGCCCAGCACTTCCGGCCACAGGCTCTTGGGAACGTACATGCGGGAAGCGGCGGAGCACTTCTGGCCCTGGAACTCGTAGGCACCGCAGAAGGCGGCGGTGGCGACGGCCTTCGGATCGGCACTCGGGTGCACAAAGATGAAGTCCTTGCCGCCGGTCTCGCCCACGAGGCGCGGGTAGCTCACGTATTTGCCCAGGTTCTCGCCGGCCTGGCGCCAGAGGCTGTTGAAGGTGCCGGTGGAGCCGGTGAAGTGGATGCCGGAGAACCACTTGGAAGAGGTCGCGACCTTGCCGATGAGGGCGCCGCTGCCCGGGAGGAAGTTGATGACGCCGTCCGGAAGACCCGCTTCCTTGTACAGTTTCATCAGGTAGTAGTTGGACAGGGTGGAGGTGGTGGACGGCTTCCAGAGGGCGACGTTGCCCATCAGGACCGGAGTCATGCACAGGTTGGAGGCGATGGAGGTGAAGTTGAACGGGGTCACCGCCAGGATGAAGCCCTCGAGGGGGCGGTACTCGGTGTGGTTGATGTTGCCCACGCCGTCCTTGGGCTGCATGCCATAGATCTTGGAGGCATAGTGCACGTTGTAGCGGAAGAAGTCGATGGTCTCGCAGGCGCTGTCGATCTCCGCCTGGTAGATGTTCTTGGACTGACCCAGCATGCAGGCTGCGTTCAGGATGGGACGGTACTTGGTCGCAAGGAGTTCGGCCATCTTCAGGACGATGGCGGCACGGGTGGTCCAGGGGGTCTCGGACCAGACCTTGTGGGCCTCCATGGCGGCCTCCACGGCCATTTCCACTTCCTTCTCACCTACCTTGTGGAAAGTCGCGAGGACGTGCTTGTGATCATGCGGGCAAACGACCTTGCCGGTATTGCCGGTGCGGATTTCCTTGCCACCGATGATGATCGGAATGTCCAGGACGGTGTTCCACTGGCGTTCGAGTTCGGCGTCGAGGGCGATACGCTCCGGAGAGCCTTCAAGATAGGACTTGACCGGCTCGTTGGCCGGTACCGGGAAGTTCAGGATTGCGTTGTTCATATCAGTTATTGATTAGTGTAGTTTTTGTGACATCAAATGTACGGTTTTCCGGCGACAAAACAAAGGCCGGGAAGCGGCCTTTCCCCTCCCCGGTAACAAGAAAGTACAAACCTGTTGTATTATCGTCCATAACCGCTTATATAGCCGTCAATGGTACTTGTACGTGATGATGAAATCGTACGTGGTGCCGTTCGCGGCGATCTTGTTCTTGAAGGTGATGGTCTTGCCCTTGGCGGCGGCAATGCGGTCGGGGTGCATGCCTACCATGAAGCGGCCCTGGTTGGCGCCGGTGCCGTTCGGATCGCCGTCATAGGTGATGACGTTGCCGGCCTTGTCCTTCTTGCCGCCCCAGATGTACCACTGCCAAAAGGCGATGCCATCCTCATGCGTACAGGATTTACCATCGGCGTCGACCCACATGCCGGGCTTGTAGGAGGTCATGTCCACCTGCGTGCCATCGGGGTTGTAGGAGGTGAAACTGCTTTCGTCCAGGTTCCGGACATCCGTGCCGATGAAGGCGTTGACCTTGTCCACCGGAAGTTCGAAATGGCCAATCTCCCATCTACCGCGGGCGGCGGCTTCGTCCGTGTCGATGTCCACATCGACGGCGACCGTCGTCCCGGAAAGGGTCCAGGCGTAGCTGCTGCCAAGTCCCGCACCTTCGAGGCTGCCGTTGGAGGGCGCTCCGAGGTCCATGACGGAACCATCGACCGATAAATTGACCTTGTACGGCCAATGGCGGTCGTTGGCGTTGTTGTCGTCCCAGAGGTGCGTGATGTAAGTCGTTGGCGTGCAGGCGACGACGGCCCATACATACTTGGCGCCGGCAGGAACCGTCCAGGTGGCGGCCGCAGCGTTGCCGGTCGCGGCCGAGGCCGTCACGGGATCGCTGTAGATGCGGGTGGAACGGTCCTCGCCGAGGGAGACGAAGCCCACGGTCCACCCCGCCACGGAGGCATCCCCGCTCTGGTTGTAGCCGGGTTCGTTGGGAAGGCCGGCGAAGTCCATGACCACCTCCTGTCCGGGGGCGGCCTGGATGCGGATCAGGTTGAAGCCGGTTGCTTCCGGTGCCTTGGCGGGATCCACTTTCCACCAGCCCTCTCCGGCATCGGCTCCTTTCCAGGAAACCGCGCCTGCGTAGTCGGTGCCGGCGACCTTGATCTGTTCGAAATCCCAGGTGGCGATGCGGGCGGCGTAGTCATAGAGCTGCGCATTGAACTCTTCCTGGCCGATCCCGTAGGCGGCCATATAGGACTGGAGGGAGTCCTTGGGCCGGCGGGCGGTGTTCCAGACCTTGGCCACGGCGTCGATCCCGTACTTGTCCACCCAGTAGTAGTGGAAGAAGTAGCTGCCGTAGCGCATGTCCTCATGGGCGAAATGCCGGTGGCAGTTGTCGCAGAACTCGGTGAAGTTATAGTTCGTAAAGGTCTCTTCCGGGACCATCTGGTAAGCCTGCCACTGGGCCGTCTGCTCCCAGAAGGTGCTGCCCTGGCCCTGGTCGTAACGGAAGGCCACGCTGTAAATATCGCTGGTCTTGTTGTTCAGCTTGAGGTCGCAGGCCGTCTGGTACTGGAAGGAATGACCGATCTCGTGGGCCACGGTGGCACGGCTGTTCGCCGCCTCGGGGTTGATCCAGAGGCAGCCGGTGACGTTGTCGGCCGGGCCGGAACCGTAGGCCGCCCATTCGGTCTGGTGCCAGAGGAAAACCTGGAACTTGTAGGAGTCCAGATACGATTTTTCCACGGAGGTGAAGTGCGCGAATTTCAAGACATTGACATAGTAGTCATAAATCTGTTCGCACCAGACGAGCAGGGCGTCCGTGTCCACATGGTAGGGGCTTTCCGCCTGGTCGGGCGAAGTGCTCCCGTAGTCCTTGTCCCAGAAGATGATGAAATGCTTGCTCTGCTTGCTGCGTCCGAAGAAATACAGGCTGGAACTTTTAAGCGGGTCGTAGAACGTGCTGCCCGGATCGGAGTCCCGGTTCTGCTTGTAGAATTCGGAGCACATGTATATCTTCTCGTAGTCCGGGACATCCGACGGGGTGAGGTCCGCGGAAGGGACCGGCGGCACCTCGTCTTCCCGGCAGGAAAATGTCAGCATCACGGCCGCAGCCGCAAGCAAGCAAGCCCACAGTTTCGATAATCGCATGAAGTCTTCTTCTTAAGGGAGGAAAAGGGTCGAGCCTTGCGGATCGACCCTTGATGGACAGATTGTCTGGCGTTTTACGCCAACTTCCGATTACAGGCCGGCGTAGCCGGGGTTCTGCTTCAGGTTCGGGTTGTCCTGAAGGATCCACAGAGGGATCGGGAAGAGCTGGTCGTGCGTGTCGTCGATGGCCGGCTTGTTGAACCAATTCCGGTTGGAGAAGGTTCCGAAGCGGATCATCTGGGTACGGCGCTGGCACTCGAGAGCGAACTCCCAGCCCCACTCGTCATACATGCCACCCAGTTCCACCGGGTCGGTGTCATGACCGGAACGGATGATCTTGTCGTTGGCCTGGGACGCCTCCAGTTTGTCGGCGATGGGAGACCAGTCATGGGTACCGTTGTACTTCTGGATGTCGGCATAGGTCAGGGCGCCCCACGGAACGAGGCCATAGACCATCTTGGTGTCGGCCCGGAGTTCGGCGTCCGTGATGGGCGTGCTGACGGAACGGCTGCGGACGGCGTTCACGTATTCGGCGGCGCTCTTCTTGCCGGTTTCTCCGCGCAGGATGCACTCGGCGGCCGTGTAGTAGGCCTCGGCGAGACGGAAGTACGGGAAGTCGTTATCCCAATAGTAGATACCGTTCACATCCGGCTCGTACTTCTTCTGACGGAGACCGAAGTCGATGCTGGTGCAGTCCTGGCCTTCACCCGCACCGCTGTCGGCCGGGTTGCAGGAGACGGAAGGAAGGTAATTCAGGCAGGTCCAGACCAGTTTTCCGTCGGCGGCGACCATCGGGCCATGGAACCACGTGTCGTCCCGGCGCTTGTCACCCTCCTGGTAGGAATTGTAGAACTGCGGGTTGCAGCAGTTGCCGCCCCAGCACTGGAAGCCCCAGCCGAAGTAATTCTTGGACACCGGAGGATACCATTTGCGGCACTGGGAGTGGATGACGCCCTGAAGTTCATCGTACACGACGGCGAAGATGACTTCGGTGTTGCTGGGACCCAGATCCACGGCGAAGTTCTCGGCATAGGTGGCGGAGAGGCTGTACGGGCTGTTTTCGATGATGTCCTCCGCCAGTTTGAGGGCCTTGTCATAGGCCTTGACGCCGGCGTACACTTCCGCGTTGAGGTACACACGCATCAGCAGCATCTCGATGCTCCAGTGATTGAGGGTGCTGTAGGTCTTCTCCTTGGTGACGGTGCCGGCATCCAGAACCTCGGTCAGTTCCTTCACGACAAACTCATACACTTCCTTGCGGGTGCTCTGCGTAGGCACTTCCGTGGAAAACTTGGTCACGATAGGGACATTGCCGTGCTGGTCCAGCAGCAGGGAATACCACAGGGCGCGGAGGGCGCGGAGTTCCGGGACGTACCGGGCACGGGTATCCTCGGCCACCGGGATGTCGCCGGCTTCGATCTGGGTGAGGATCCGGTTGCAGAAGTTGATCGCCTCGAAGGCGGTCTCA
Source organism: uncultured Bacteroidia bacterium (assembly GCA_902781705.1). Classification (GTDB taxonomy): domain Bacteria; phylum Bacteroidota; class Bacteroidia; order Bacteroidales; family UBA932; genus Cryptobacteroides. The sequence continues at coordinate 62,980 of CACZKE010000003.1, read as the reverse complement.
TACGTGTTGGCGGGCTGCCATTCCTCATTGGACCAGGTATGACGGTGCATACGCTTGTAGGTGCCGCCGTCGTCCCAACCGTTCGGGCGGGTAGGGGTGATGATCACGTCCGCGGCTTCCTCCTGGGAGTCGAACAGTCCCTGCCAACCCAGGATATAGGAGAGGTTGCCGTAGCCGCTGGAAACCATGGAGGCGAGTTCATTGTCACCGAATTCGATATTCTCGGTGATGATCTCGGAGAAAGCCTGCTCCTCAAGGTCGAAACATGCCGTGAACAGCATGGAGGATGCAGCCAGAATACCTAATGCAGTAAATTTTATAGCTTTCATGATGGACTTCGTGGATTAGAAGGTGAGGTTGACACCGAAAGTGAAGGAACGGATGGTGGGGAACTTGTCGCGGTTGTCAGTACCGGGGTCGAAGGCGCCGTCATCACCGTAAACCGTGCGGATTTCAGGATCCAGGCCGGAATAGGAGGTGAAGGTGGCCAGGTTGCGGACCGAACCATAGACGCGGAGGGCCTTGAGGATCTTGCCGCCCTTGATCCTGAGGTTGTAACCCAGGGTGACATTGTCGATCTTCCAGTAATCCACGTCCTCGATATAGTAGCTCACGTAGCGCTGGGCGTCGGAGATGACAGCGGTCTTGCCCGTAGGCTTGCCGGTGGTCATATCCACCACGTCGATCCCGTCGAACGCGCTGTTCAGCACATTGTAGGCGATGGTCGGGTTGCCATAGAAGAGCTTCTGGAAATTCAGGGCCTGGGCACCGAAGGCACCACGCATGGTGATGGCGAGGTCGAAGCTCTTGAAGCGGAAGTTGTTATTCCAGTTGGCATAGGCATCCGGAACGCCGTTGCCGAGGACCTGCCAGTCGGAAGAATTCGCCTTCTCGGCATAGTCATAACCTTCCACATTGCCGTCGTCGTCGAGGATTTCCACCACCCACTTGCCGGCTTCGTCCACACCCACGGACTTGAGGCCGTAGAAGTTACCGATCGGCCAACCTTCCTTCACGCGGTGCGTGGAGGTCTGGATGGGCTCCCCGGTGTAACCGGTATCGAAGTAGTTCGTGGACAGGGTCAGGTCGGAGCCCTGCGGAGGCGTGATGGAGATCAGGCGGTTCTGGTTGTGGAGAAGGAGACGGAGGTGTTCCACTCGAAGTCGCGGGTGCGCACGGGAACGGCGTTCACCAGCACCTCGATACCCTGGTTGCGAATGTGGCCCACGTTGGCCATCATGCTGCCGTACGTGTACGGAGGAGTCGGGACGCTGTAGTTGTAGAGGGCGTCCTTGGTGTCTCTGCGATAGAAGTCGACGGAGCCGCTGAGCCGCTCTTCCAGGAAGGCGAAGTCGAGACCTAAGTTGTACTCGTACTTCTTTTCCCAGCGGAGATCCGGGTTGGCGTTACGGGCGGGAACCAGGATGGGATTCCAGTGACCGTCCACGTAGGCATAGCCGGAGTAGTTCATGGAAGCCAGCGACTGGTAGGGAGAGTTCACGTCGATACCCGTGATACCGAAACCGGCGCGGAGTTTGAGGTTGTTGATCCACTTGACATCCTTGAGGAACTCCTCGTTGTTCATGCGCCAACCGGCGGAGATGCCAGGGAAGTAGCCCCACTTGTGGTCCTTACCGAACTTGGAAGATCCGTCCACACGGAGGGAGGCCATGAGCAGGTACCTGTCGGCATAATTATAGGTAGCCCGGGCGAAGACGCCGATGAGTTTCGTATTGTACTTGTAGGATTCCTGGGAGGAAGTGCCTTCGGTCAGGCCCATACCCGACTGCATCTTGTTGTACAGATAGGCGTCGGTCGGGAAATTCTGGTTGGACATGCTGAAGGACTCGTAGGTGGTCTCGTCGTAACTGTAACCGGCGACGGCCGTCACATGGTGGTTTCCGAAATCCTGCTGATAGTTGGCGCTCAGTTCCATCAGGTTGTTCACCAGGTCGGAAGTTCCGCGGCTGGCGGTACCGTTGAGGCCCTGCTCGGTGGTGGACACGTCCTTATGGGTGTTGTAGTAACCGTTGATGGAGTTCTGTCCCTTGCGGACGAAGAGCGCCTTGAAGGTGAGTTGGTCGATGGGCTTGAATTCCGCCACGCCGTTGAAGCGGACGTTGCGGCCGCGGCGCATGCCGATGCGCTCGTTCAGGTAAGAGATCGGGTTGTCGTAGAAATAGCCGTCCGTCTCATAGTAACCCTTATCGGGATCATTGTCGATATAGACCGGCTGCGTAGGGTTCTGGATGCAAGCCTGACGGTAGGTATATCCGGGATTGAAGCCGGTATTGCTGTTGTTCTCGTCGGCCATGACCTCCGCGGAGAGTTTCAACTTGTCCTGGAAGAGGTACTGGGCAACCTGGACACGGGCGCGGATGTTGGTGCGGCCGGTACCCTTGATGGTACCCTGGTTGTCGTTGTAGGTCAGGTTGGCGGTATAGGTGTTGTGCTTGCCGCCACCCATGATGGAGAGGTTGTGGTTATGGGAGATGGCGGTGCGGCTGATTTCCTTGAGCCAGTCGGTGTCGTACTTGCGGTCCTCGGAAATGTCACCCTTGCCGGTCCATCCTTCGGCCCACTTGGCACGCAGTTCGTCAGCGGTGAGGAAGTCAGGAGTCCTGAGCCAATGGGACGCGGAAGCGTAGCCATTGTACTGGACCGTGACCGGAGACTCGCGCTTGGCGTTCTTGGTCGTGATGATGATGACGCCGTTGGTACCGCGGGTACCGTAGATGGCGGTGGCGGAACCGTCCTTCAGGACATCGATGGACTCAATGTCCTCCGGGGCGACCGTGGAAAGGTTGCCGGGGATGCCGTCCACCAGCACCAGCGGAGCCGTGGAACCCAGGAGGGAAGAATAACCGCGGAGCATGACGGAAGTGGAGGACGTCGGGTCGCCGGATGGGAGCGTGATCTGCAGACCGGCCACCTTGCCTTGGATCAACTGGCCTGCATCCAGGATGGCACCCTTGTTGAAATCCTCCGACTTCACGCTCTGGACGGAGGACGTGATGTCGGCCTTCTTCTGGGTACCGTAACCGATGGCCACGGCTTCCTGGAGGAAGGAGGTCGCCTCTTCGAGGACCACGTCGATGACGCCGCGGTTCCCGACGGTGACGGACTGGGTTTCATAGCCGATGCAGGAGAACTCCAGCACGGAGGCGGCACCCTTGACGGTAATGGTGTACTTACCATTCATGTCGGTGACGACGCCGTTCGTCGTTCCTGCTTCCACAACACCGGCCGCGACGACGGGTTCGCCGTTGGCACCGGTGACAGTACCCTTGACCACGACGTCGGCCATTGCGGGAATGGACGCGGCGAGGAGGCCGAGGGCCACACAGAGATGTTGGATCAGTTTCATACGGTTGGTTTGTTAGTTATTGTGTTGGAAAATTAGTTCTGCGGTGTTCGCAAAGATGCGAAAAGCCCTTTTCAAGGAATGCAAGGATTGTCCAATCGTCTGCGAAAATCGTCCAAAGAGGCACAAAAAACGGTGCGTTCCCCGAAGGAAACGCACCGACCATTCAGAACCAACCGTATTAATGAATCCGAATGCTATAGGGCCACTGGGCGGCCGGCTCCGGTTTGCGTCCCCAGCCGAAAGGATTCGGCCAGTGCTCCGCCGGCGCTCCCATCACCACGAGGTACAGGTGGGTCAGTTCCCTGTCGGCCGTGTAGGAGACCGTGCCGTTCACCTCGGAATGCATGTCTGAGTAAACCGACTTCCCGTCCTTCCCGACAGCGACGAAACCGTAGCGCCAGCCGGCCTTGTCCGTATTCACGGCGGCGAAGCCTTCGGCTCCGGCCTCACCGCGGAAATCCACCGTCACCGTCTTTCCGACGGTGGGAACAGGCATGGGCACGGCGTTGAAGCCGTAGTTTTCCGGACAGTTGGACGCGGCGACCCGCATCCATCCGTCACCGAGCGGAGTCAGGGCCGTCACGTTCTTGCAGGCATAGGGGCGGCTTTCCTTCCAGACCCGGTCGAAGTCCCAGTTCACGAAATGGCGGCAGGCGTCGAACATTTCGGCGTTGAACGCCTCCTGGGACAGGTTGAACATCCGCTTGTAGATCTGGACGGGATCCTCTCCGCGCTTGCCGGCACGGAAAAGGTCGGCGATCACGGTGATGCCATGCTTCGTGCTCCAGTATTCCAGCACATAGGGGCTGTGATACATGTTCTCACCAGCCATGAATGCCTTGTGGGTCAAGGTGTTCCAGGCCTCCCAATGGTACTTCTCGCTGGTCTGCCAGTTCGGGTTCACCTGCCAGAGCATCCACTGGGCGGCCATCTCGTACAGGCCGCCGCCTCCGGACTCGCCCTTCCCGTCGCACATGATCTGGGTCTGGAAGCAGTGTCCCAGTTCGTGGGCCACGACATTGAGTTCGTCCGTCCGACGGATCCGTCCGGGCGTCAGCCACAGGCCGCCGATGACGTCATCCACGCAGCCGCCGTAGGCCGTCTCGTCCTTGTACTCGTAGAGGACATAGCAGTTCATCCGGTACTTTTCGGCCTTGGAGCCGGGGAGGATGAATTTCATGTCGTTTGCATAGACCTTGTAGAATTCCTCCAGTTTGGCGGCCAGGTTCGGAAGGTCCCAGGTCATGTCGTGACCGTCGCACTGCGGGGCCTTGGCCGGGTCGTCCCCGAAACCTTTCTCCCAGAAGATGGCAACGTTGGGCGTGCAGTACATCCGGTGGTAGCTCCACTTGCTTTCCGGATCGTTCCAGTCCATGTTCCGCTCCTCCTCGCCGATGTAGATGGCCTTGCCCTTGGGAAGGGCCACCGGATCGGCCTTCTTGGGGCTCAGGCGCACCATCAGCACACCGTGGCCCGGGATGTCGGCCTTGAGGCGGTCCTTGCTGGTTCCGAGGTCCTTGTGGGCCCAGAGGTCACGGACGGTGTACTCCTTCTTCCGGAAGTTGATGTCCCGGGCGAAGTACATCGTCTGGTTCAGCCAGTTGTAGTCCAGGTTCCAGACCTGGGAGCTCCGGTTGAGGAAGCAGACGGCGATTTCGCCGTTCGCGAGGGGCTTCGCCCAGATTTCCTGGTCGCCCATGTCCATGAAGCGGATGCCCTGCTTGCCCAGCGGGTCCTGGTTCACGGCGATGACTTCCTTGTTGGTGAGGATCTGGAGGGTCTTGTAGTCCATCTCGCGAAGGTCGTTCCCGCTCATCAGCGGAGCGGCCAGCATGCACCACATGGAGAAGTGCGTAACGCTCTCATCCCAAGTCAGTTCGCCGTTTCCGACCTCCAGCATCTCGGCATCGTTCCAATGGCCGGGACCGGCATAGGGATACAGGTCGGCGGCGGCGTCGATGCACTGGAGAACGCCTACTCCGCCCCAATCGAAGGCGCAGTCGTAGCAGGCGCGGATGTCCGGGGTGACCCGCCACAGGTGGCCGATGCCTTCACCCCATTCCCAGGGCTTGTTCTCGCCCCATTCGCAGATGGAAAGGACGATCGGGCGGCCGCTGGCCTTGATGGCCTCGGACATGGTCTGGTAGGCGGCCTTGGCATTCTGGCCGTCGTTGGAGCACCAGTCGTATTTCAGGTAGTCAACACCCCATTTTGCGTACTGGAGGGCATCCTGGAACTGGTGGCCCTTGCTGCCGGGCCTTCCCTGGCAGGTATAGGACCCCGCGCAAGAATAGACGCCGAACTTGAGTCCCAGGTTATGGATGTAGTCCGCGAGGGCCTTCATCCCGGAAGGGAAGCGCTCGGGATCGGGGACGATGTTTCCGTCGGCATCCCGTTCCACCTGCCAGCAGTCGTCGATGACGATGTACTCGTAGCCCGCATCGGCCATGCCGGAGGCGGCCATGGCGTCGGCGATCTCCTTGATGAGTTTCTCGCTCACGTTGCAGCCGAACTTGTTCCAGCTGTTCCAGCCCATCGGCGGGGTCGCCGCCAGGCTCCGGTACAGGGAGTCGGACAGGGGGACAGGCTTCTCCTGCGCCCAAAGGCCGGAGCCGCACAGGGAGAGTGCGGCCACGGCGGTCAGGATTCGTTTAAAGTGTCGTTTCATATACAATCTAGAAAGGATAGGTCTTGTACTGCTCCTTCAGCTTGGACGACTTGTTCAGTTCGTCCTGCGGAATGGGATAGAAGTAGCACTGGTCGCCGTTCCAGACGCGCTGGTCGATGACATTGTTCAGGTCATAGGTCTTGTGGCCGTCCGGATACTTGACGATCTTGCAGCCGATGATCGGAGCGGCGTTGTATTCCTGGTCCATCTCCTTCCAGCGGCGCTTGTCGAACCACCACTGTCCTTCGAACAGCAGTTCCATCTGGCGCTCGTAGCGGTACGCGGCCCGGATGTCGCCGGTGAAGTCCGGAAGGAGGGCACGGTTGCGGATCATGTTGATATACTTGGCGGCTTCGGCATTGTTCCCGAGCTCGATCTGGCATTCGGCATAGTCCAGGTAAATCTCGGAGAGGCGGAAATAGAACCAGGGCCAGTCCATCTGGGTGGTGCCGTACATGTCATAGTCGGGGTCCATGCCCTTCCGCATGGAATAGCCGGTATTGGAGGCGTTCCACCAGTATTCGCCCTCCGAACTGTCCTTGCCGGGGACGACGCTGTCGTCGCTGCCCACATAGACCTCCACCTGACGCTCGTCGTCGCCATAGCCCCAGAGGTCGCCGTCGCAGAGGATGTTGGCCTTGAGGCGGATCTCACGGCCTTCCCAAGGGTTCTCCGTGGTAATGCCGGAAGGCTTCACGTAAGGGGTTCCGTCGGCCATCTGGAACTTGTCGATGAGGTTCTGCGTCACGTCGAAGGTGCCCCAGCCCTCGTACAGGTTGCCCGGTCCCGGAGGAACGGTATGGACGACACCCATCGTCGTGGATTCCGGATCGCTCCAGGCATCCGGATGGTTCGGATCGTAATGCTTGACCCAGATCCCTTCCGGGTTGTCGTTGTCATAGAAGAGGGCGGCATAGTCTTCCCAGCCGGTCACCGGGGCGAGATGGTACAGGCCCAGGTCGATGACGGCCTTGGCGGCGTCGGACGCGGCCTGCCATTTCGCGGAAGAAGGCGTACCGAACAACGGGGAGGCCTTGTACAGGAGCACGCGGGCCTTCAGGGCCATGGCGGCACCCTTCGTGGCCCGGCCGGACTCGTTCTCGAGAGGAAGGAGGGCGATGGCCGCATCCAGGTCCTTGACGATGAAGTCGGCCACGGCATCCATGTCGGAGAGGCCCTCGTCAAAGGTGGCGTCCAGGTCATAGACGTGGTCCACCAGGACGATCCGGCCGTAGATGGCGTAGAGCATATGGTAGTTCCAGGCGCGGAGGAAAAGGCCTTCGCCCTTCATGCGGTTCCGCTTGTCCACATTGTCTTCGCCCTCGGCGGGCACGCCGTCGATATTCTCCAGGAACAGGTTCACCCGGGAAATGTTGCCGTAGAAGGTATTCCAGGGACGCCAGCCTTCCTCATAGTACCAGATGTAGGGCTGGGAGGGAGTATATTCGGTATGGGTCGTATTGGCCGTGCCGTAACCGTGCTTGTGGAAAAGTTCGTCCACAAAGCAGGCATACCGGACGTTCTTGGAGTTTTCGCCCCGCAGTCCGTTGCAGCTGTACTGGGCGTTCAGATAGACCTCCGCCAGGGAAAGGTCGCCCCAGACCGCCTCGTCCGTGAAGGAATCCAGCGGTTCCTGGTCCAGGAGACTCGTGCAGGAACCGAGGGACAGGGCCGCGAAGGCCACCAGCATGTATTTGAATATCTTTTTCATGATCGGATCCATTTTAGAAAGTGAGGTTCACGCCGAAGTTGATCATCCGCTGGAGCGGATAGCCGAGGATAGGGTTGCTGACGGAGAACCGGTCGCTGGAGCTGACATAGCCCACTTCCGGGTCCGCGACCTTGAACTTGTCGATGGTGAAGAGGTTGCTGCCGTTCACGTAAATCCGGAGATTCTCCACGCTGATGCGGCGGACCAGGTCCTTGGGGAAGGTGTATCCGATTTCGAGGGACTTCAGGCGGAGGAAGGACGCATCCCGGAGCCACCAGGTGCTGCTCAGGCCGTTCCACTTGTCGGTGTAGGTCTGCTTGATGAGCGCGCGCGGCCAGCGGGCGTTCGCGTGGGTGGAGGCGTCGGAATCGATCCAGCGGCCTTCGTAGAAGTCCACGGGCATGTTCATCGTGGGCATCACCAGGCGCTTGGACAGTCCCTGTCCCTGGAAGAAGCAGTTCACGTCGATACCCTTCCAGGAGGCATTGAGCGTCAGACCGTACATCAGGCGCGGCGTCGCGGTGTAGAAGATGCGGACCATGTCGTTGGCGTCGATCGTCCCGTTTCCGTCGGTATCCGTGTACATCAGGTCGCCGGCGCCCACCGTATCGTCCACGCGGCCGGTTCCGGCGGCTTCAGCATCGGTCTGGTAGATCTTCACGGCATCGTACAGGAGCTGGCTGTCGATGGGATAGCCCTCCCGGCGCTGCCAGTCGGGCGTATCGGCCGCCTCGTCCATATACACGATCTTGTTGCGGGCATAGGTCAGGTTGCCGTTCACGCCCCACTCCCAGTCACCGGCATGGTCCCGATAGGAAGCGATCACCTCGAAGCCATGGTTCCGCACCTTTCCGAGATTCTCCTGCGGAAGGGTCAGGCCGGAATAGGTCGGGATGGAAGCGTTGCGGGTGATGAGGATGTCGCGGCGGTTCGACAGGAAGTAATCGGCCTCCAGGGTGTATTTGCCGCCCAGGAATCCGGCGACAAGGCCCACATTGTAGGTCGTGGCCTTTTCCCAGGTGATGTCCGGATTGGCCGTACGGACTTTCTCGAAGCCCTGCACCGGGGAACCGTCGAAGAACGGGGCATAGTCCGTGAACTGGTATTGGGTCATGTACTGGTAGGCCGCGACGTTGTCGTTACCCATCATGCCCCAGGAACCCTTGAGCTTGAAGAAGCTGACCTTGTCCTTCAGGGGAGCCCAGAAGTCCTCTTCGGAAAGGACCCAGCCGGCGGAAGCGCCGGGGAAGAAACCCCAGCGGTGTCCGGGGGCGAAGTTCATGGAGCCGTCATAGCGCCAGGTGATCTCGGCCAGGTACTTCTCCTTGTAGTCGTAGTTCATGCGGCCGAAGAAATTCACGCGGGCCTCGGCCGTGGAATAACCGGTATTGTCCTTGTCCTCGGGCTTCGCGGAACCGGCGAACAGTTCGGGAATCGCGGAGGAGAGGTAGTTCGTCCGGGAGGCGGACAGGTAGCTGAAGTCATACTTCATCTGCTCGTAGGCGGCGAAGGCGTCCACGTGATGGTCCTCCCCGAACGTCCTCCGGTAACCGATCCGCCCGTTCAGGGTCACGGTGCGGGAGTTGGAGGAAGAATTGTCCACCCAGATGACACCCGTGTCGTCGTGACGGTTGACATATTCGTTGGCGGCACGGTCATACTGGTAGAGGTCGAAAGGCTGGCCCATGGATTTGGTGTTGGAGAACATCATGTCCAGGGCGGCATATCCCTCCAGGTACAGGCCCGGGGTGAGGACGTCCAGGTCGATATGCAGGAGCGGCTTCAGGGTGAGGATGTTCCGGACGGTGTTGCTGTGGCCGGGCTTGTCCGTCATCATGACGGCCGCATTGTTGGTCAGGCCGTCGTAGCCGGCGCGCGGCAGTCCGTTCGGATAGAAGGGGGCCGATCCCGGGAACGTGGTCAGGAAGTAAGTGAACAGGTAGTCCGTGGAGGCGTTGCCCCGCTTGCGGTTTTCCTGCCGTCCGAGGATGTCCAGCGACATGCGGATGGACTTGTTGAGCTTGGCGTCCACATTGGTGACGAACTGGTACTGGTCATAGCCGTACGCACTGTCCTTGTAGATGGCGTCCTGGGTCATGTACTGGGCGGAGGTATAGAAAGAGACCTTGTCGGATCCGCCGCTCAGCGAGACGCTGTGCTGGGTCTTGCCGGCCCATTTCCTGGTGGTCTCCCCCCACCAGTCGGCGCTGGGGTAGTTGACCGGGTCGTCTCCGGACAGATAGTGGTTGAGGACGTCCTGCGTATAGGTCTGACCGGCCTGGGCATGACGCTCAATGGCATCGTACTCATTCACGTAAGTACCATACTGATAAGCGTTCAGCATCTGCGGGACGCGGGTCGGCTGGGACAGCGTGTAACTGCCGTTGTAGCTGACCCGGACCTTTCCTTCCGCTCCGCGCTTGGTGGTCACGAGGATGACGCCGTTCGCGGCACGGGCGCCGTAAATGGCGGCGGAAGCATCCTTCAGGATGGAAATGCTCTCGATGTCTTCGGGGTTCAGGCGCGAGAAGTCGCGGTCGGCGATGCCGTCCACCACGATGAGCGGACTGGTGTCCCCCAGCGTTCCCTTGCCGCGGATGAGGATCACGGCGTCATCCTCGCCCGGCTCGCCGGAACGCATGTTGGCGATGACGCCGGCCGTCTTGCCGGCCAGGGTGTTGGACAGGTTGGCGGTGGAGACCTTCTTGAGTTCCTCGCCGTTGACGGCCGAAATGGAACCCGTCAGGGTGGCCTTCTTCTGGACACCGTAACCGACGACGACGATCTCGTCCAGGAATTCCGCGTCTTCCGTAAGGACGACATTGATGAGTGTACGGCCGCCCACGGTTTCCTCCACGGTCTTATAGCCGATGGAAGAGAAGGTGAGTACCGCATCCGCGGGTACGCGCAGGGAATAGGAACCATCCGCTGCGGTAATGGTAGCGTGCGTGGCATCCGCCATCACAGTGACTCCGACCAGGGGGGCTCCCGCAGGGTCGGAAACCGTTCCCCTTACCGCCGTCTGCTGCGCCGCCACGGGAAGGACGGCTCCCAGCAGGATGGCAAGGGAAAGGAAACAACTTTTAATGCTTTTCATTATGTGGTTAATTAAGGTTGGTAGCAAAAAAAGTTTGAAAACAGCTCGCTGCTTCGTCACAAAATTGCAAAACCACCGCTGAAAAGTATGTAAAAATCGTCTAATTTTCTTGGATTATACTCCAAAAAAGGGCCTTTAAAGCAGTTTCAGGCGCTCCAGGAAGGCGATTTGGGCCGGATCGGGGTTTTCCACCCGCCGGATGGCCCAGGATTCCGTGTCCACGCACAATCCGGCGTCCTTCAGGTAGGCCTCGTAATCGATATCTTCCGTGGTGTTCACGAGGGCGCGAAGATGGGGAACGGGACCGCCGTACACCTTTTCCACCTCCTGCCAGAACTCTTCTTCCGTGAAGCCCCGCTGCAGCTGCTTGTAATAACGGTTGTACAGGCCGCGCATCACGTCGTCCAGGGATTTCTCCTGCGCGGTATGGCGCCGGATGTCGATGTCCATCAGCAGGCCCACGACGGGCCCCTTGAAATAATAGTTGATCCGGACGTCCCGCTCGTTGGCATCCCCGTTCATGAAATTGAGCCAGATGTCGTAGCTGCTCTGCCGAAGGCTCATATGGCGCTGGCCCTCATAGGGCGCATAGCGGGAGAAATAGCCCGAAAGCTGGGCGAGCGCCTCGTCCGGCGTAGCCACGCCGGAGGTGCGCAGCAGGCGGAACTCATAGTAGCAGGTAAGTCCCTCGCTTACCCAAAGCATCGGCGTAACGGCCTCCGTATCATAGTTGAACGGCCACAGTTCCGCCGGGCGGATGCATTTCACATTATATAGATGGAAATACTCGTGCGCCGTGAAGGCCAGGAAAGAGACCTGCCGCCCGCGGTCGGCGAACCGGTAGGTGCCGTCCGTGTAGCAGGCCTGGGAATTCCAATGCTCCAGGCCACCGCCGCCCGCCCCCATATGGATGAGGCAGTAATTGTCGTAAGGGACCTCTCCCATCAGCCGGGTCGCAGCACTCACGATCCGGCAGAAGTCCTCCCGGAATCCGCTTTCCTCGATCCCTTCCGGAGTCTCGACGGCAAAATGATAAGGATGCCCTTCGTGCTCGAAATCGCAGGTATAATAATTCCCCAGGAGGAACGGACAGTCATACAAGCGGTCGAAGTCATCGGCCTGGAACGTGTCCGGCGTCCCCTCCACGGGAAGAAGCCCGGAAGAGATCTTCTCCCAGTTTCCGGGCAGGTCGAAACGGACGCGGACCGGATGCTGCAAATCCCCGTCCACATGCATGAACACGCCCGCCGGGGACACGAAGGCGATGTCGCTCTCCACGCGGCTGGAACCTACATCCCGCCGGTTGGCATAGACCCGGTAGGAGACCTTCACCCGGCCGTCGGCGGGAAGGGAGACGATCCAGCGGTTCATCCCGCTTTTCTCCCATCCGACCGGTTCTCCGGCGGCATCGGCCGCGGAAAAATCGCACAAATGCTTGGGGAAATCCAGCATCTCATAGTAGCCGGGCGTCCAGCGGGGCATGTTGAGCGTAACGGGGCCGGAACCGGGCGCCATCGACAGGTCCAGGTCCACGAGCAGGTAATGCCCGACGGTATCCATGGCCACCGTATAGTCCATCCGGTAGGAAGCCACTTTGTGATCGCTGCAGGAGACGAGCGCCAGGACGCAGGCAAGCGGGACGAGCCAGGAAAGTAGTCTGTTCATATTCATGTTCCAGATCAGTATTTAAGCTTGTAGGTATATGACTTATAAGATTTTGCCTGAGATTCGTCCAGCGACTGGTGGGCGGAAGGAGCGGCCATCACAAGAAACCAGATTTCTTTGAAGGTCTCCTCCGAGTCAAAGATTGCTTCCCCCTCCGCGGCACTGAACATGGGGCTGTACACGGGCGTGCCATCGGCCTTTATGCCCACGAAACCGTAACGCCAGCCTCCGGTCCCGGACCTGAAGCCCACGCGGCGCTGCCCGTTCTTGAGTTTGAGGCGGTTGAAACCATACTGTTGGGGCGCCTCCTTGGCGGAGACGGTGCGCCAGCCGTCGGCATCGGCCGCTCCGTAGGAAGTGGATCGGGAGGAGCCGTTGCTCCCGCGGAAGCCGGAATACCTGGCACAGGCTTCCCGGACACGGTCGAAGTCAAAGGTTGCCAGACGGCGGCAGATCTGGAACTGCTCGTCGCAGAATTCCTCATGGGACATGCCTGTGAGGCCTTCGTACACTTTCACCACATCATTCTTCTTCCGGGCGGCGCGCCACAGGTCGGCCATGAAGGGTTGTCCACGGTCATTCGACCAGGCCTCAAACACATGGGCCGTGTGGTACATGTTGTCTGGATGCATGAAAGCCAGATGCAGCTGGTCCAGGAGGGCGTCCCAATGGTAAACTTCGTCATCGTACCAGGCGGGATTGGTTTGCCACAGCATCCACTGGGAGGTCATTTCATACACACCGCCGCTGCCGAAGCCGGTGTTTCCGTCAATCGAGAGCTGGAACTGGAAACTATGCCCCAGTTCGTGGGCGATGGCATTCAGGCGCATGTCATGGGTACGGAGGGGCGTCACCCAAAGGGCGCCGATGACATCATCATACGAGCCGCCGTAGGCCGTTCCGTCATCGTCGTACTGGAGCATGACCATCATGCGGTACTTGTCGGCTTTGGAACCAGCCTGAATGAAGTTCAAGTCCTTCTTGTACAGGTCGTAGAAACCTTGTGCCTGGGTGGAAAGGCGCGCAAGGTCCACCGTCATTTCATGGCCCTTATAGGGAGACGCCGCAGAAAGGTCATCCCCGAAACCCTTCTCCCAGAAGATAATGATATCTTCTGTGGCAAAGGACCGTTTCCAACAGTAGCGGCTGTCTTCAGACAGAAGGTTCATGTCCTTGAATTCCTTGGGAATATACACTTGCTTCCCGTCCGGAGGACCGGGAACCCCGGGTTTCTCCTCTTCACCGGGATTCGGGTCAGGTTCCTGGATATCCTGTGGGGTGCATGAAAAAGCCGCCAGGATGACGGTCAAAATACCAGGCAGGAGAGACAGGATCGTTCTGGTCATCGTGTCAATAATCGGGTTTGTACAAAAATAACGTTTATACCGCGCATCGGTTGCCATGGAAATCCAATCTTTTGGTAAATTCGTCCAAGAACCTGCTTTTTATTTTTTTAGATTATCTTTGCATTATATGAAAAAGAAGACAGCCCTCCTTTTCTTATTATTCGCATACATCGGTATCCGTCCGGCGGAAGCCGCCGGGTATTCCTTCCGTCACATTACATCCCGGGACGGACTGTCTTCCAACACGGTCCAGGCCCTCATCCAGGACCGCGCCGGACTCATCTGGATGGGCACGGCCAGCGGCCTGGACAGCTTCGACGGACGGGAGTTCATCCACCACGCCTTCCCTGCCGGGGAGGACGACTATGTCCGCCAGCTCTTCCAGGCCACGGACGGCACGCTCTGGATCGGCACGGAAAGCGCCGTGTTCCGGTACGACATGGCTAACCCTCCGGAACGAGTTTCCGAGATTCCGGATGCGCTGGTCACCGGTTTCGCCGAAGAGCGGGACGGCACCCTCTGGATCGGCGTCTGGGGCAAAGGCGTCTTCCGGTATGCCGACGGAACCTTCACCCAATTTCTGGACGGGCACCAGGTGGAGGGACTGCTGGTCGACCGGGACGGCCGCCTGTGGGTCGCCGACCAGTCGGCGGAGCAGGGGCTCTCTCTCTACAATACCGCATCCAGGACCTTTTCCGCGCCGAACCTGGTCTTCCGGGACTGCCGGCCCACGCGCATCTGCGCCATGGACGTGGACGAGGAGGGCGACCTGTGGCTGGGGACCTGGGACCTCGGCATCTACCGGCTTGAAACCGATACCCGGACCGTCTTTCCCGCGGTCCAGCCCGGAGATGGACTCGAGCACGTGCATTCCCTCACCCTCGAATCCCCCCTGCATCTGCTGGTAGGTTCCGACGACGGCTTGCTGTCCCTCAATCCCCTGACGGGGGAACGGATCCATTACCGCAACGACCGGAGCGATCCGGCCTCCCTCTCCAGCAAATTCGTCTATCCGATCGTCCGGGACCACGAAGGCGGCCTGTGGATCGGCACCTATTACGGCGGCGTCAACTACCTGCCGCCCACGGCCGGTCAGTTCTCTTCCGTCTCCCTCTCCGACCTGGTGAAGGGAAACGAGGACTTCATTGTGAGCTGCCTGTGTGAGGATCCGGACGGAACCGTCTGGATCGGGTCCGACAACGGCGGCCTCTTCCGGTACGACCCGGTCCGCAAAACGGCGGTCCGCCTGCCGGGCCTGCTATCGACGTTGAACGTCCACGCCCTGATCCGGCAGGGAGACTATCTGTGGATCGGCTCCTATTCCCAGAATCTCTTCCGGATGCACGTCCGGACCGGAGCCCTCCGGCAGTACGGGGCGGCCGACGGACTGGGAGACCCCAGCGTCTATGCCCTGTTCGTGGACAGCGCCGGGACGCTTTGGGCCGGGACACAAAGCAGTGTCTGCCGCTTCGACCCGTCCACGGACCGCTTTGTCAAGGAATGGGATCATGAGGCCTGGATTGGAAGCATTGCGGAAGATGACACCGGCTCCCTATGGTTTGCCACCGCCCAGAACGGCCTCCTGCAGCGGACGCCCGACGGCACCTGGACGGAATGGCCGGCCGGCCCGGGCGGCCTCCCCGCCAACCAGGTCCACCATCTGCTGCCCGTCCCGCACGGCATCTATGCCGGCACCAAGAAAGGACTGGTCCTCCTGCAGGACGGAAAGATCACGCCGGTCGTCCCGGACATGGACGTCCGATACATCTTCCAGGACAGGAACACGCTCTGGCTCGCCAGTTCTTCCACCATCGTCCATTACTACCCGGACGGCGGCCGGCAGGAGCAGTTCGGCGCCAATGACGGAATCCGGGTCGGAGAGTTCTCCCCCTCGGCCGGTCTCGTCGCCCAGGACGGAACCCTCTATCTGGGCACGACCGAAGGCTTCGTCTCGTTCTATCCCGGCCGTGTCCGGGAGAACGATATCCCGCCGCCCATCCTGATCACCCGGTTCCAGGCTACCGGTTCCGGCGTATCCGAGGATGTTTTCCGGTCCCGGGGGACGGAGCATATCACGCTCCCCTGGCGGTTGCGGGACATCCGGATCAGTTTCGCCGCCCTCAGCTACAGTGCGCCGGAGAAAATCCGCTATGCCTACCGGCTGGAAGGGCTGGATGAGGATTGGAAGGGACTGGGAAACCAGAATTACGTCGCGCTGAACCGGCTCCCTGCCGGGAAATACCGGCTACACGTAACCGCCACCAACAACAGCGCCCTCTGGAATGACGAAGGCACGGCAATCTCTTTTACCATCCGGTCCCATCCCCTGCTGTCCGATGTGGCCCTGGTGCTGTACGCCCTCTTTATCGCCACCTTGTTCTACCTGCTTGGCCGCTGGTATCTGAGGCGGGAAGAGCAGAAAAATCAGGCCCGGTACGAGGAGCAGCTGGGCGCCGCCGTCTCCCTGGTGAAAGAGGAGGAGCGCGACGACCGCATCCGGTTCCTGTCGGCCCTGTCCGAGCAGCTGGATGCGCCGCTCTCCGGGATCGGCCTGCAGCTGGAACGGCTCAAGGAGAACCCGAAGGGAGATCCCAAGGGGAACCTGTCCATCATCGAGAAGAACCACCGCATGCTCCGGACCATCGCCACGAACCTGCGGCAGCAGCGGGACGCGCTCTCCGGCGGGAAAAGGCCGGAAGAGACGGAGACCGCGCCGGACCCGCAGGAAGACTTCATGCTGCGCCTGGACCGCCTGATTACGGAGAATATCGCCAATCCGGACCTTTCCGTGGAATTCCTCGCCCGGGAAATGGCCATCTCCCGGTCCGGCCTCTTCGCCAAGACCAAGGAGCTGAGTGGAGAAACACCCAACAAGCTCATCAACCTGGCCCGGCTGAATATGGCGGCCAAACTCCTTTCGGAGGGCCGCCATTCCATCGGGGAGATCTGCTACATGACCGGCTTCTCCTCCCCCAGCTATTTCTCGAAGAGCTTCTACGCCCAGTTCGGCGTGACGCCGCACGACTGGGAGCAGATGATGCCGGATTCCGCTAACGACCGGTAGGGACGGTGGTCGCCTGCACCGTCTGGGGCAGCCACACCGTCATTTCGCCACGTCCGCGGTGGCACCACGCATAGTACGGGATAAGCGTGAGTTCCACGTCCCGGACCGCCACGCGGCCGTCCGCGCCGTAGGAGAAGGTCTGCGCAGGCGTGACGATCTTGTCCAGGCCATAGAGGTCGTCGGAGTGCCGCACGCGGAATGTGGGCTTCTGGTTCACGATGGTACCCCGGACGGAGAAGCCCGGATTGTCGGGCCATTCGGCGCAGTACACCACGGGCCCCTTCTGCACCGCGATGCGGCCTTCGTCGGCCTTCACCTCGGCGTGGGCTTTCACCACGCGCGGTTCCATGTCGAAATGGACGACGACCTGGTCGCCCTTCTTCCACTTGCGGGTGATGGTGAAGTAACCCTGCTCGAGGGCGCTCTCCACCGGAACGCCGTTCACAGTCACCTTGTAACCGGTCTTGACATCATCCGCAAAGGTGTACAGGTCCGAAGGAACGGCCTCGCCGCGCACCCAGCCCGGAATGCGGACCTTGAGGGCCATCTCCTTCTTGAGGGCGGTCTTGTCGACCGTGATTTCAATGTCGCCGCCGTACGGATAGCCCGTCTTCTGGGTGAGAGTGACGTCCTTTCCGGCGACCTTCTGCGTCATCGTGTTGGGCATGAACAGATTGACATACAGCGCGTTGTCCTTCACAGCATAGACATAACCGGGGACCGACGGGATGAAGCGGCAGATATTGGACGGGCAGCAGGCGCAGCCGAACCAGGCCTTGCGCTCGTGCTGGCCGGCGGACTCCAGCGGGTTGGGATAGAAGAAGCCGTTGCCTTCCAGGGACACGCCGCTGATAAGGCCGTTGTAGAGTGTGCGCTCCAGCACGTCGTAATACTTGGCGTCGCCGTGCAGGAGGAACATCCGGTGATTGACATACACGTTGCCGATGGCGGCGCAGGTCTCGCAGTAGGCGGTCATGTTCGGAAGCTGATAGTTCCGGCCGAAGGCCTCGCCCTGGTTCGTCGCGCCGATGCCGCCGGTGATATAGAGCTTCTTGGAAACGATATTCTCCCAGATGCGGTCGATGGCGTCGATGTAGCCCTGGTCCCCCGTGAGGGCGGCCACATCGGCCATGCCGGCGTACATGTAGGCGGCGCGGACGGCGTGGCCCACGGCTTCGTCCTGCTCCAGCACCGGCACGTGCGACTGGTTGTACTCGTCGTTATGGCCGGTCTTTCCGCGCTCGTCCAGGAAGAACTTCGCTTCGTCCAGGTACTTCTTCTCCCCGGTGGCGAGGTACAGTTTCGCGAGGGCCATCTCGGCGATCTGGTGGCCGGGAATCACGCGGGCCTGGCCCGGGCGGGCGCCCACTTCACGGACGACGCAGTCCGCATAGCGGATGGCGATGTCCAGGAAGTTGCGCTTGCCGGTGGCCTGCCAGTGCGCGACGGCGGCCTCCACCATGTGGCCGAGGTTGTAGAGCTCGTGGCTCAGCTCCTCGTCGTTCACCCAGCGCTTGTCACCCGCCCATTCGTGCGGATGCTCCGGGTTCATCGTGCGAGCCGTGTACAGGTAGCCGTCCGGCTCCTGCGCGGCGGCGACGATGACGAGGACACTGTCGATATACGCCTCCAATTTCTTGTCCGGATAGGTCTGGAGCACATAGGAGGCGCCTTCGATGGTCTTATAGACGTCGGTGTCGTCGAAGGAGAAACCCTTCACCTCATACCCGAGGTTCACCGGCGAATGCATCTGCTTCGCCGCCTTCACGAAGTTCTCGTATCGGCCCTCGCTCTCGCACTTGGAGAAAGCGAGCGGAATCGTGACCTCGCGGGACGCTTTCAGGCGCTGCCCCCAGAAGGAATCGGGGGCCACCTTCACGCTCGTGAAGGGGACGGGGTCGATGGGATAGCCGCCCGAAGCGGGCTGGGCGGAAAGGGTGGCGGCGGCCAGCAGGCCGACGAGCGGGAAAAACAGCTTTCCGGTCATGGTATGGGATATTATAAGGTTTTCAGGGCTTCTTCCAGGCGGGTCCGGGCACGGTCGATGAGGTCCTTCGTGCCGGAGCCGTCGTTGACGTACTGGATCACCATGTCGGCGAAGTCGATGGCTTCGCGCAGGCGGGTGCTCTTGTTCGGGATCTCCTTGGTCTCCACGACCAGGCGCAGCAGGGCGTCCAAGTCCTCCGGCTCGGCCAGGTTGCCGGGACGCATGGTGTTGATGGCGGCGTTCAGGGCCGACGTGGCCTTCGTAACGTCCTCCTGGCTGAGCCCGCGGGGCTCCGCGGCGTTCACCGCCTCGGCCACCGCCAGCTGCTCCAGCATCCGGGCATAGCCGTTCGGGGCCCACGGGGCGAAGGCGGGGACCTTGGTCTCCAGGGCGTTCCACGCCTCCTGCGCCTCCACGCGAGAACGGGCGATGCGGATGGTCTGGTCCAGGTACGTCTTGTCCACGCCGCGCGTGCTCCTGGTCTTCTTTCCCTCGTTCAGGACGTTCAGACGCAGATAGTGCGTGCTGTGGTCCGTCATGTAATAGTCGGGATAGAAGGTCTTGTCGCCGAGGGTGAGGGTATAGACGTTGCCGTCCGTGCCGGCATCCGTCGTATGTCCTTTCAGGACAATGTCGCCCAGGTCGGGATCCAGGTCGAACTCCGCCTGCTCCCACACCGTGATGTCCGGGGTGGCCATCACGAGGGGACCGTACATCACGACGCCTTCCCACATCGGGTCGAACGGGGTGCGGGCCTCGTTCACGCCCGTCGCGGCGAGGTCCATCTTGTCCGGGCCGAAGTTCAGGTGCTTGGTGAACGGCATCGTCACTTCCACCTGGTCGCCGGCTTTCCATTCCCGCTCGGGAATCTCCACATAAGAGCAGGGCTGATAATCGGCCTTGAGGCGGCGGCCATTGACCTTCACGCCGAACCCTTCCGTGGCCCAGTAGGGGACCCGCAGCTTGAGGGCGAAGGTGCCGCCCTTTTCCACGGTGATCACGGAGGATTCCGCCGGCCAGGCGCATTCCTGGCGCAGGGTGACGCCCTTCTCGTCCCAATTCGCGACGGTGGGCAGGTACAGGGCCACCCAGAGGGTGTTGTCGGAGACGAAGTAGGCCGCTTCCTGGTATTTGACGTGGTTTTCCGCACCCGTGCCGCCGCAGCAGGTCTCCTGCGGAGTCGGGCTGCCGAACGGCTTCGTGGCGTTCATGCCCACGGCGTACTGGTAGCACACGCCGTACTCGTGCGGATTAACCGAGCCCACGAGCTGGTTGTACAGCACCCGCTCGTAATAGTCCATATACCGCGCGTCATCCGGATTGTATCCGTTCAGGTCCTTGGTGAGCTTCGCGAGGTTGTAGGCGCAGCAGGTCTCGTTGATGTCCGGGTTCGGGAAGATGTTCCGCTGCCGGTCGGACTGGACGCTGGTGTTCATCGACAGCATCTGGGAGTAGGGCTGGCGGAACATCTCGCCGTTGCCGACGCCGCCCATCGCATAGGCGTACCGGCCCTGGACCAGGTTCCAGAAGTTGCTGGCTATCTGGTAGTAATAGGGATTTCCGCCCGCCCGGTACAGGTTCAGCGCGCCCACGATCATGGGGATGTGCTGGTTCGCGTGGCGGGTGCGGATGTCGTCGATGTTCTTGGAGAGCGGGTCGTAGAATGCGGGCGAGTCGAAGCAGCCCGCGGCCTCCACGAGGTGCGCCTTCTCCTCCGGATCGGCAACCATGCCGGCCAGCCGGGAGAGAACTTCCTGCATGCCGCCCACTTCGCCGGCGATGTACATGTTCCACATCTCGTAGCGGTTGCCGGGCCGGGCCTGGCGCTCCGCCTTGTCCCCGTCCATCTTCACGTAGGTCCGGTAATGCAGGCGGTTCCACACCCAGAGGCCCATGTCCTTCGCAATCAGCAGCGCCTTCGCCGCAATCTCGGGATCATCGATGTTCTCGGATATGTCGATGAGACCGGCCAACTGCTTGTGGATGGTGTAATACGGGGCCCAGACGCCCTTTTCATTATTATAAGGAGCGTATTTCTCGATGAGGACCGGATGCTGGGCGGGAATCGCATTGATATAGCCGTACCCGTAACTCCGGGGATCCTTCTTGTACTCGTCGAAAGCGGCCCAGGTTCCCTCCAGCGTGTCGAACTCCTCTTCGGGAACCAGGTCACGCGCCTCGCGATAGCGGCCAAGCGCCTCGTCCCATACAAAGGTAAGTTCCTGGCAGGCACGCAGTTCGTCCACGACCCGCTTGATCCGTTCCTTCAGGGCAGCCTTGGTGGCCGGATCGTCGGTGCCGGCGAAAGCGAACGCCAGGGCGGACATGTAGTGGCCCGTCCCGTGTCCCTTGAGCTTCGTGGTCGGGGAATCCCAGCCGTCGGAAACGGTGTAACCTTCCGTCGGAAGGCCGTAGGTGTCGCGATAGTTATACAGCTGCTGGGTGACGTCCAGCGAAAGAAGGTTCCTGACATCCAGGTCGCGGTTCCCCGTGAGCCGGTTGTCGCCGATGAGCCGGACGCTCCCGAGCGGCAGCGGCCGCGCCACGGGCGTCTGTGCGGGAATCGGCGCCTCCTTCGCCACCACCGTCACCTGCGCATCCAGCGGATACCCGTTCTCGGTCGTATTGTCGCCGAGGATATACCCCCGGACCGTATAGGTGGACCCGGCGGGCATCGCAGCCTCTTCCTCCTCGGTCTCCCGGAGGGAATTGGTCCACTTGACCTGCCTCCAGGCGCCGGTCCCGTCGGCGTAGGTCACCCACACCTGATACGGCAGGAGCGGGGCGTTCCCGACGGACGCCTCCACCCGGACGGCGGCGACTTCACGGATGGTCTTGGCCGCTTTCTTTCCGCCCCGGGCGGGAAGCAGGATGGCCGGAAGGGTCAACAGAAGCAGGATGCTCAGAAGATGACTGGCTTTCATGGTCATTGGGATTCTAGTGCATCTCAAAGATACGGAGAAATCCCCCCGCACCGTGCAAAAATCGTCCGTACGATTGGAAGAATCATCCAAAACTATTTCGGACGAAGGGACTGTGGCCGCGGCCTCATGAAAAAATCGGCCGCGACCACAGTCTCTTCGTCCTATCTGCCTAAATAGCTTGTCCTGCGATATAGACGCGGGAGACGCGGACGTCATCGTCGAAGAGGACGATGTCGGCGTCGCAGCCGGGGGCGAGGCGGCCCTTGCGGGAAAGGCCGAGGATGCGGGCAGGGGTCGCGGTCATCATGCGGACGGCGTCCACCAGGCCGGCGGCGCGGGCCATGGTGCGGACGAGGCGGTCCGTCGTGGCGACGGAGCCGGCGAGGCCGCCGCGGTCGGGACGGAGGGCCACGCCGCCGTCCACGACGAACTTGATGCCGTTTTCCAGGCTGCCCTGGATGTATTCGCCGTCGGGAAGGCCGGTGGCCCGGATGGCGTCCGTGCACAGGGCGACGCGGTCCGCCCCCTTGATCCGGTACACGAGCCGGAGCAGGTCGATGGGAAGATGCACGCCGTCGGCAATCACCTCGATGTCAAAGTCTTG
Organism: uncultured Bacteroidia bacterium; assembly: GCA_902781705.1. GTDB lineage: Bacteria > Bacteroidota > Bacteroidia > Bacteroidales > UBA932 > Cryptobacteroides. The sequence goes on along the minus strand of CACZKE010000003.1, from coordinate 40,547 downwards.
CAGGTAGCCCGCTTCCACGGCGCCGGCATAGCGGCTGTAGCCGCGCTTGGCGACCGTGGACATGGCGCAGTAGAAATGCGTCATCAGGGAGTAGCCATGCATAAAGGCCTCTTCGCAGGTGGCGCAGGAAGCGTCGGTATGGGCAACGGCCGCGACGATGCCGCGGCGCCGGAGTTCCTCACCCAGGCCCATGGCCCCTTCGAGTTCCGGGGCGGCGCTCACGCGGACCGTCTCCGGAAACGCCTCCAGCAGCGGAAGATACTCCTCCGGCACCGGCCGCTTGAGCCAGGCCGGATCCTGGGCGCCTGCCTTGGACAGGGCAAAGTAGGGACCTTCGAAATGGATCCCGGCGAACTGCGCTCCCTCTTTGTTCAGGGGAAGCGCCTCGCGATAGGCACGGACGGCCCGCTGATAATCGGAAAAGGAAGCGGTCGCCAGCGACGGCGTCATGGTCGTCGTCCCATGCAGGGCATGTTCCCGGGCCGGCACCAGATACGCCTCCACCGTCCCGTCCAGGAAATCGTGCCCCCAGCCGCCATGGACATGCATGTCGATGAATCCGGGGCTGATCCACTGCCCGGCGGCATCGACCACCTCCCCTTCGGGCGCTTCGGCCTCGGGGACGACGGCTTCGATCCGGCCGTCCCGGACAACGAGGGCCATCCCGGTCCGGACACCTTCCGGCAAGAGAAAGCGCCCGCCGCGGAAGACAGTAACGGCCATTACTCCTTGACTTTCAAGACCTCGCCGGCCTCGCGGGCCACGGTTTCTTTCCAGAGCTCCGTGTAGCCCGGCTGCTCGATCTTGCCCGGCAGGCCCTCACCGTACTCGGAGTGTTTGAAGGAACCGTCCTCGTTCTGCGGCTTCACGTTGCCGTCGATGAACTTCACGAGGAGCTCTTCCTCCAGTTTCACCCAGGCGGCGAACTGCTCCTGGGCCGTGTTCACGGTGTAATCCGTCACGAATTTCGTGAGTTTGGCGAAGGGCTTGCGGGAGATCACCCCGTCCCGGGCGGCCTTCTCCTGGAACTTCACGGCCACCTCGTTGTAGAGGACGACGGCGGCACTGTCCACGGAATGCGTCTTGCGCTCCATCTGGTCGATCTCGAAGGCGTCGATCTTCGCCCGCACGTGCGGCGCCATGATGTTGTACATCTTGTAGCAGGCGTTGGAGATGCGGTTGTTGATCCAGAAAGAGGAGGTCGGGGAATAATGCAGCAGGTCGCCGTTCCCTACCCGGAAGCATTCTGGAACCTCGGTGGTGGAAGTATAAATCGGTGTTACATAAGAAGTTGCCGCATCGTCCGTCCCGAACCACAGGATGCCACCCACCTCGTCCGGGACGTAGTCGCGGGCCTGGCCCACCATCCAGAAGCCGGTCTGCTGCGTGGCGATGGCGCGCTCGTTCAGGTAGGTGCCGCCCTCGGCCTTAAAGTTCATCGGGCGCCAGCGGTAAGGCAGCGCGTTGCCGCCCGCACCGATATCCTGGGTCATGTCCATGGGCGTTCCCTCATAGTGGTCCCGCATCACATCGGCCAGGGCCTTCACGGAAACCTTCTCCTTGGGATAGATGAACAGCGGCAGGTCGCCCTCCAGGTCGTAGCCCATCGCATAGTCCAGAAAATCGGAGGCGTCCTTCGTGACGGCGTTCCCTTCCGCGTCATAGTAGGAGAACCAGCCGCCGGAGAGGATGTTGAACGCACTCCAGACACGGGCGTCGCAGCCGCGGACCGTGCCGAAATCCACCGGGCAGTAGGCCTTCTTGAAACTGAATTCATGGTCCTCCCCTTCAAAGAAACCCTTCTTGCGGGCGAAGGAGATGACGTCCTTCGCATAGATGCAGTTGTCGGGGTCGTCCAGCGGGAAGGCGCCGATCCGGGCCTGGTTCGCATGGGCGCAGATGGCTCCGTCCGGGACGCGCATGGCCACCCACACGATGCCCTTGTCCACATTCACGCCGTTCTTGATGTTCGTTCCCTTGCCGATGAGTTCCATGATCCAGGCCTCGTTCTTGTCGGCGATGGAGAAGGTCTCCCCCTCGGAGGCATAGCCGTAGGTGCTGGCCAGGTCCACGATGACCGCGATGGCCTCCCGGGCGCTCGAGGCCCGCTGCAGGGTGGTGTAGATGATGGAGCCGTAGTCGATGCGGCCGCGGCGGTCCATCAGTTCCTCCCGGCCTCCCCAGGTGGTCTCGGTGATGATGAGTTGCTTCTCGTTCATGTTCCCCACCGTCTGCCAGGTGTGGGCCACCTGGTCGATTTCGCCGAGGAACTTCCCGGAATCCCAGTCGTTGATCCGAAGCAGGGATCCGTCCTTCCAGTCCGCGGCGGGATGGTAGTAGAGTTCGCCGAAGAGGGCGTGCGAATCGGCGGCGTAAGTGACGAGGGTGGAGCCGTCCTTGCTGGCTCCCTTGGTGACGATCACGTTGGTGCAGGTATTTCCTTCGAGGGCCGGCACAAGGGCGAGCACGGCGGAAAGGAGGAGGGTGAGGCGCGATTTATGCATCGTATTTGGGTGTTTGTTCAATTATTGTTAATTTTGCCTGATTGCAAATTTATGAAATTTTATCAAGGGATGAAATATCTGTGGACAATCGCAGCGGCCCTCCTCCTCGGCGGAACCGCCCTCATGGCCCAGAACCAGGGGCCGCAGACGCCGGAGCAGAAGGAAAAGCAGCTGCTCGAATTCATCGACAAGGAAGTCAAGCGCCTGTCCGACCAGCTCGGACTCGAATACTGGCAGGAGTTCTACGTGGACTCCACCCTCACCCATGACTACCACGCCCTCCAGGAGGAACTGGACGAACTCCAGAAGGCGAAGGTCGGGAACGTGGACCTGTACCAGAGCATCCAGGACAAGTGGATGCAGCAGATTGACGACTCCTACAAGCGCTTCTTCAACGAGGACCAGTGGAAGAAATACTGGAAGGCCACCGGGCAGCGCAACCAGAAAGCCCGCGACAAGCGCAAGGCCAAGGCCGAAAAAGCCTCGGCCGAGCTCAAAAACGAGGGAAAATAGTTATCTTTGCGGGATTTTAGCATTTTGCAGGTATGAGCACCATGAAAGAAACCATCGAACAGATACAGAAGGAACTGGCCGAACTCAAGGCCGCCTCGCAGAAAGAAGTGGAAGAGGCCCGCGTACGGTTCCTCGGCAAGAAGGGCTCCGTCACCGCGCTGATGGAGCAGTTCCGGAGCGTCGCCCCGGAGATGAAGCGGGAGTATGGGCAGAAGCTCAACGAGCTCAAGAAGAGCGTCGCCGCGAAGATCGACGAGCTGAAGGAGCAGGCCGCGGCCGCCGCGGTGGAACTCGCCCCGAAGCAGGACCTGACGATGCCCGGCGACCCGTTCGAACTGGGTTCCCGCCACCCCGTCTCCATCGTCCGGCAGGAGATCGTGGACATCTTCCGCAAATTCGGCTATGACGTCGCGGAAGGCCCCGAGATCGAGGACGACTGGCACGTGTTCGAGGCCCTGAACTTCCCGCCGAACCACCCGGCCCGCGAGATGCAGGACACCTTCTTCGTGTCCACCGGCCACCTGAATCCGCTCCTGCTCCGCACCCACACCTCCTCCGTGCAGGTGCGTACGATGGAATCCCAGCCCCTCCCGATCCGCGTGGTCTGCCCGGGCCGCGTATTCCGCAACGAAGCCATCAGCGCCCGCGCGCACTGCATCTTCCACCAGGTGGAAGGCCTCTACATCGACAAGAATGTCACCTTCGCGGACCTCAAGCAGGCCATCCTCCTGTTCGCCCGCGAGATGTTCGGCCCGGACACCCAGATCCGCATGCGCCCGTCCTACTTCCCGTTCACCGAACCCTCCGCGGAGGTCGATGTGAGCTGCAACATCTGCCACGGCAAGGGCTGCAACATCTGCAAGGGCACCGGCTGGCTGGAGATCATGGGTTGTGGCATGGTGGACCCGAACGTCCTCGAAGCCAGCGGCATCGACTCCAAGACCTACAGCGGCTTCGCCTTCGGCATGGGCGTCGAGCGCATCGCCATGCTCAAGTGGCAGGTCAATGACCTCCGCCACTACTTCGAGAACGACATGCGCTTCCTCCACGAGTTCGCCACCGCGACGGAGGTGTAGGGTCTAGAACGCGAAGACGAAGATATAGAACAGCATGATGCCGGAGGCGACGAGTTTCGCGCCGGTACCGAAAATAAAGCCGAGAAAGGCACCGAGGGCCGATTTGAGCGAGGTCGCGGTGTCTTTCTTTGCGAATACGAGTTCCGCGATGAACGCGCCGGCGAGGGCGCCCAGGATCATGCCCACGGGCGGGTAGACGAGCCCGACGAACAGGCCGATGATGGAGCCCCAGCCGCCGGCCTTGGAGCCGCCGGTGAGTTTCGTGAAATACGCCGGAACGATATAATCGACGATGGTGATGACGATGGTGACGGCCAGCCAGACCAGGAGGAACCGCAAGGTCATGGGATCGCCGCCGCCGTCCGTACCGCCGCCCCAGAGATAGATGAGCAGCAGGCCCACCCAACTGAGGGGCGGACCGGGCAGGCCGGGGGCGATGCTTCCGACGATTCCCACGAGCCCGAGGATGATGGCGACTACCGCGATAAAGGTTTCCACTTTGCAAAAGTATTGACTATATTTGTAGGAAACAAAACTCATACCGATATGTTTGCAAAAGAAGTATATGTACGGCGGCGCAAGACCCTCCTCGACAAGATGCGCGGAGCCGGGGCTGACGGAATCATCCTCCTCATCGGCAACGCCGAGGCGCCCGCCCAGTATAAGGACAACTGCTACAAATGGCGTCAGGACAGCACCTGGCTCTACTACATGGGCCTGGACGACCCGATGTACGCGGCCATCCTGGACATCGACAGCGGCGAAGAGACCGTCTATGCCGACGACGTGGAGATCGGCGACATCATCTGGATGGGACCGCAGCCCACGGTGCAGTCCAAGGCCGAGCGCGTGGGCGTCTCGAAATCCGCCCCGTACGGCGAGGTGGACAAGGCCGTGAAGGCCGCCATCAAGGCTGGCCGCAAGGTCCATTACATCGCTCCCAGCCGTTATTTCAACAAGCTCCGCCTGATGGAGATGATCGGGCGTGCCCGCATCGACCTGGGCGTCTCCGAAGTCCTGACCAAAGCGATTATCTCCATGCGCCTCATCAAGGAGGACGTGGAAATCGCAGCCATCGACGCGGCCTGCGACCTCGGCTACGAGATGCATTCCGTGGCCCGGGACAGCATCCGCCTGGGGCTCATCGAACAAGAAATCGTGGGCAGGATGGAGGGCGTCGCCCTCGCGAAGGGCTGGGGCGTTTCCTTCCCGACCATCCTCACCCAGCACGGCGAAACGCTGCATAACCATCTGCACGACAAGGTGATCGAGCCCGGCAAGCTGATGGTCATCGACGCGGGCGTGGAAAGCAACGAGCACTATGCTTCCGACTTCACCCGCACCTATCCTACCTCCGGCAAATTCACGACGAAGCAGCGCGAGGTCTATCAGATCGTCTGCGACTGCAACAACCTGGCATTCAGCCTCACGAAGCCCGGCATCACCTATCGGGAAGTCCATCTCGCGACCGCCCGCAAGATGCTCGAAGGCCTCTCCGCCTTGGGCCTTGTCCACGGCGACCTGGATGAAATGGTCGCCCAAGGCATTGCCGGTCTCTTCCAGCCGCACGGCCTGGGCCACAACATGGGCCTGGACGTCCACGACATGGAGGACCTGAACGAGAACTGGGTGGGCTACGATCCCGACCAGACGCGGGCGAAGCAGCTGGGCCTCGGCTCTCTCCGCATGGCCCGCCGCCTGCAGCCCGGCCATGTAATCACGGACGAGCCGGGCATCTACTTCATTCCAGCCCTCATCGCGGACTGGAAGAAGGCCGGGACCGGCAAGGACTTCGTGAATTTCAGTAAGTTGGAATCCTATTACGACTTCGGCGGCATCCGCCTGGAGGACGATGTGCTCGTCACCCCGGACGGTGCGCGGCGGCTCGGTTCCCATCGGCTCCCGGTCACGCCCGACGAAGTGGAAGCGGCCATGGCCCGATGAACCGCGCGTCCCTTTTCTCCGGGATCCTCATCGGACTCGGAGCCACCGGTTACCTGGCGCTCGGAGGCATTCCGGGCGCCGTAATCTTCGCTTTCGGCCTCATTTCGGTGGTGCTCTTCGGCGTGCCGCTCTATACGGGAAAGGCCGGTGTCACGAATGACATCCCCGGCCTCGTGAAGATTTGGTTTTTCAACATCATCGGCTGCGCCCTCCTGGGCCTGCTGGTGTGGTCCCTCGGCGGCGCTTCCGTCGAGCGCGCGCAGGATATGGTGGCCGGACGGATCGCCCAGGGCCCCTGGCGGAGTTTCCTGAGGGCCGTCGGCTGCGGCCTTATCATCGACATCGCCGTGTGGCTGTACAAAAACAAGGGGTCCATCCTCCCGATCCTGTTCGGCGTCCCCTTGTTCATCGTGTGCGGCTTCTACCATTCCATCGCGGACGTGACCTATCTCGTCGCGGCCATGAAATGGGATCCCGCCCTGCTGTGGTATTACCCGCTGATCGTCCTCGGCAACTACGTGGGCTGCAACGTGCGGCGGGTTACTCTGCCAGCTGCTTTCTAAGCTGGTCCACCCAGCGGTTGGTTTCGGACTTTCCGAGACCCAGTACGCTTTGCAGGAAGTCCTGCACGGCGCCGACGTCCTGTTTAAGCACGTCCAGGAGGCCGCCGGCATAGCCGCCGAGGCCGCCCAGGATGCCGATGCCCTGCTTGACGCCATAGTCTACGAGCAGACCGTGATAGCGGCCGATGGCGCTCATCGCCTGCTGCTTCTCGGCAATGGAATAGGAGCGGTAATTCTGCGTGTATTCGCGGATAAGGGCTTCATACTGCCGGTTCGCCCGTTCCCACTGCCAGGGACGGTAATGGTCGCCATTCCGCTCGATGCGGTTCACAAGGCGCTCCAATTTGGCCGGCGCCCGAAGGGTGGCACAACTCACGGCCGCGAGCGCCACCAGGATGATAACGAGATATTTACGCATAGTCATTCAGTGTTTTCCCGGTAAATATAGCAAATTATTTGCCAAGGATTCCTATACACCTGGCCGAAATGATTCACACCCCCAGGACGATCGCCGCGTCAATGTCCAGTTTCCGGCTGATGGTGCGGGCGGTCTTGATGGTCGGTTCGCATTTGCCGGAAAGCAGATCGGACAGGCGGGACGGACTGATGCCGATGAGTTCGGCGAGTCCTTTCTGCGAAAGGCCCATTTCGTACATCCTGAGTTTCAGGATATCGACCAACGAAGGTTCGCCGATGGCAAAATGCTCCTCGGAATACTCTGATACCAGTTCCGACAGCAGTTCCAGTTCGATCCGAGCCGGGTTGTCTTCCGGTGTATCTTCTTTGACCAGAGGAAGCAACTGCTCGACCCTCCGGACGGCCCATTCATACTGGCTTTCTCTTTCTAACTTTGCCATAAGTCTCTAAATATTAACGCAATCAATCTTCATATACTCGTCATGTGTTCCGATGAACCGAATGTACACGAACTTGATGGTAAACTTCACGACAGCGACAAGCCGGAACCGATTTCCCTTGATATTAAACACATAGTGTTGGTTCCCGACTGAATCGGCTGAACGGAAGGTTTGTCGGATGTCGGCAAAACAGGTCCATTCGCTCCGTTTGACGATACTGACCCATTCCTGCAGGGCTACCCGTGCTTCGGGATGCATCCCGATGTACTCCTTCAATGTCTGTTCTGTAAAAATCCGCATACTTGCCCGTACAAAGATAAAGATAAATTCCGGATTCCAAAATTTAATTCTAAAATTTAGAACACTCTTGCTCCCTTTCCCGGCGAATATACACGAAAAACCCCTGAAACCTCCCACGCTGTTGATAACTTGTGTTGTTTCAGGGGTCTTTTTAATGATTCTGTTTCTCAGAGCAGCAGGCCGACGAGCATCAGGCCCACGAAAAGCCAATCGAACCAGACGCCGAAACCGACCCGGACAGGACTGCTCGAGGGCGCGGCGGGAAGAGGGCGGTTGGTGTCCACCTGGTAGCAGATTCCCTCGTTGTCCAGATAAAAACGGGCATACTGCCGGGGTCGCTTGGAGGCTTCCGGGTCCAGGATGTCGTAATTCGGATCGTCGTACCCGGGTTCGGACTCATACACGATGATGCTTCCTCCCTTCCCGTCACTGTCGATGCGGCTGGGATCGCCCATGGTTTTGATGATATCCTCTGTCGTACATCCTACCCAAGGCTGCGCCGGAGCCGTTGTCACCCTTCTCGTGACCGAGCAGGATGTCAACACCAGGACGGCGGACAATATCAGAAAAATAACTCTTTTCATGGCTGCGCTTTTGCCCGCTATGCAGCAAAGAACGTACCCTACCGCACCTTCAGCCGGAAGGTCGATGCCGGGAGGCCGTCGCCGTTCACCAGATTGGCACGGGTGTAGGGCTGCCAGGCGTAGCGGACCATGGCCGGTTCCCGGAGGGTGGAAACGTTCAGGCAAATCATCTCGGACGCGCCTGGAATCACCTGGGCCTCAACGGGATGATACAGGCCATCCGCTGCATCCAGGACTTCAAAGCCGATGATGGAGCCGCCGTCGGAAGCGTGCAGGCCGGTCTGATGGCCAAAGTCCACAAGAACCTTCCCGTCCACAAGGACCGCCTCCTGCGCCAGCGGGCCGTCCGCTACGACATGATGCCCATAATGCTTTGCAAGTGCCTGTAAGGCAAGGCGTTCTCCGACCGGTTTCTTGTTCTTGTAGTGTACGTCGGCCTTGTCGCCCAGGTCGGAGGTCACGGCCATTCCGAGGCCGGGACGGCTCTCCAGGAGCCGCCGCTGGGAATCGCGGAAGATGGGCCAGGAGGTGCGGTTGAGGGAGGACAGCTGGACGTAGTAAAACGGAAGATCAGATTTCTCGACTTCGCCTGCGGCTCCGCTCGAAATGACAGAACCATCTGGACAGACAACCGGTGCTTTGTCACTTCGACCAAGTCCCGAAGGGACGCGTGGAGAAGTCTGAGAAACAAAATACGACCGCCAGGAGTCCACCAGCAGCGGGAACAGGTCCTCGTGGACCTCCACGCGGTCCGCGTTGGATTCGCCCTGGTACCAGATGACGCCGGTGATGGGGTAATGGTCCAGCGGAAGGATGCCCGCCTCAAAGTTGTAGCACGGCTCGTAAGGATGGCGGGTGATGTGGTCCGCACAAGGGACTGTCGCATAGACGCTTCCATAGACACGACCACTGTCATTCTGAGGAGGGCGAAGCCCGACGAAAGAATCTTCCAAACACGGCTCGCCTTCCTTTAAGGCCTTCCGCGCCCCGATATTCTTTAGCGCCCGGCCCCGGGCCCATTCCATGATGAGGTCGTTCCGGGTCCAGTCGCGAAGGATGGCCGGGTAACGGGTTTCCAGGGTTTCCCGGTCGATCCAACTTTCGGCGGTAGAGCCGCCCACGGCATTGCATATCAAGCCGATAGGCACCTGCAGGCTGTCCCGCAGCGTCCTTCCGAAATAGTACCCGACGGCCGAGAAACGGCGGAGCGTTTCCGGCGTTGCGTAAGCCCACCGGGTGGGTTTGAAATACTGCAGATGGTTCACGCTGTCCAGCGCCGAGGCCGGCCACTCCACATTGTCCGTCCGCCAGTTGCACTTCATGTCGTAGAGACGGAGGTCCGGATCGGCCGCGACATCGGATGCCGACGTCGTCTGCCCCACCTCAAACTCCATGTTGGACTGGCCGGAGCACAGCCAAATGTCGCCGAAAGCGATGTCGGTATAGACCAGGGAACGGTCCGGCGTCTCGATCCGGAGCTCGGCGCCGGTTCCCACCGGATGGGCCGATACGGTCACGGACCAGGTGCCCCGGTTATCGGCAACGGCCTGATAGACAGCACCATCGACCGTCACTTTCACGCGATCGCCGGCATTGGCCCGGCCCCGGACCGGGAAGGGTTTTTCCCGCGGGAGGACCATGTGGTCGGAGAACATCTGCGAAACCTGAAGACTGCCGTAATCCCCTGTGATTCCGCTATATACGGTCTTAGCCAGGATGCCGGCGCCCTCGACATTCGGGTGGATGGCATCCGGGAACATCCAGGGGTAGCGGTACAGCGGCTCGTAAAAGTCGATCAGCTCCGCCCCGGCCGCATGGGCCACGGTCTCGATGGCCTCCTGGATCTGCCCGTGCCAGACCTTGGTACCCGATATGAACCGGGAATGGGTGCTGCCGATGGGCGTCATCCGGGCGATGATGAAGCGGGCTTTGGGATTGACACTCCGCAGACTGTCGACCAGGGCGAGGTAATCCCCCACGAACTCATCCTGGAAATGCGGCCAGTTGCGCGGGTCCGTATCATTGATACCCAGATGGATAACCACGATATCCCCGGCGAAATCCATCGCCTGCCGGAACTCCTCCTGCTCGAAATACGGCCGGTGCCCATGCCTTAAAAGCGTGGCCCCCGACTTCCCGAAGTTCCCCACCTCGTAACGGTCGCCTAGCATTCTTTGCAGTTGCGCCGGGTAGCTGTCCTGCTCCCGATTCTCGATCCGCATCCCGTACGTAATGCTGTTTCCCACGCAGGAAACCTTGATTTTGGGCTCCACCTTCGGCTTCCGCCGTGCATCGGCCGGCGAGAGAATCGCCAGCAGGGCAAGCAGGGCCAGCACGTATTTCTTATTGCATATCATCTGTCGTGGGTTTGAGGACGGTGAGCTGGACGAGGAGGGCGAGGGCAGTGACAATACCCAGGACGGCGAAGGCCGCGCCGAGGTGGCCACCGTCCTGCATGCGGCCGAGGACCTGGGTGCAGACGGCGCCCATGGCGACGCCCACGGTGTTCATGAAGCCGTAGGCCGTGGCACGGAGGCGGGAGGGGACGAACTGGCAGAGGATGGGCATGTTGTTCGTGTCGAACATGCCGTAGCCGATGCCGAAGATCAAACCGGCTGCAACAGCGGCGACAATGCCGTGGCCGAGGCCGATCAGCACGAGGGCCGGAATCATCATCCCGAGGCCGATGGCGCTGGTGTAAATGCGGCCTTTGAGGTTCTTCTTGACCCACTTGTCAGAAAGCGGTCCGCCGATGAGAACACCGATGAATGACGCAAAAGCGATGGTTATCGTCGCAATCGGCCCTGCTTTTTCCATCGGTATGTCCAGGCTCCCCTGGAACAGGGTGGGCAGCCAGTTCTTGGTGGCCCAGCCCGGCATGGAGGAGGACGCGAAAAAGAAAAGGATGGCCCAGAAGGCGATGTTGGAGAAGATGAGGGCGAAGGATTGCCAGATGGACTCGCGAGATTTCTCCACGCGGCCTCCGGCCTTGGTCGAAATGACAGGGTCCGTACCTCCGGCCTTGACCGGCGCCGAAGCGGCGGGGCGGGCTTCCTTCAGGCAGAAGACGAGGAGGACGGCATAGGCGATGCCGATGATGCCGAACCAGTGGAAAGTCTGCTGCCAGGTGAGCGCCTTGGCGAAATTGGCCCCGAAGCCGCCGAGGGCCTGGCCCAGGTAAAGGCCGGTCATGTGGATGCCCACGGCGAGGGAACGGGACTTCCCGCTATGATAATCCGCGATGAGCGACAGGCTGGAGGGGATGTACAACGCCTCGCTGATACCCATGAAGCCGCGCAGCCACTTGAGCTGGTTGAACGTCGTGCAATAGCCCATCAGCAGCGTCACCGCCGACCATACTGCCAAAGACCCGACAATCAGCCATTTCCGGCTGAGCCGGTCGGCCACTGTGCCGGCGAACGGGCTCACGACCGCGTAAATCCAAAGGAAAATGCCCATCAGGACACCGAACGCCTCGGCGCTCTGCAGTTCCGCGATGTCCATCGCAATGTACTCCCGCATCGTCGAGAGCATCTGCCGGTCCATGTAGTTCAGCAGGGCCACCACCCAGAGGAGGGCCACCACGATCCAGGGATAGATCTTTTCTAACTTCTTTGCCATATCTTACTCTTTCTTTAGATTCTTTCGTCGGGCTCCGCCCTCCTCAGAATGACAGGAACGCATCATTCCGGGCGTAGCGAAGGAATCTCTGTCATAACTTGTCTGCATACTTGATGTCCGCCGCCGCCCGCCCGTCAAGTGTCGTAAAAGCGCAGGTGAACATCCATTTGGTGAGGCGGTTCTCCTTCGTGGAGAAGGCGCCGACGGGAAGTTTCACGAGCACGTCGTTCCAGCCTTTGGCCAGCTTCACGGACAGCGGCGGGCGTCCGGAAGCATTGGCATTGCCGAAAGGTTCCTGGTAATCAGCCAATTCCATGTTCCCTTCCCATGCAGGAGGAAGGACTTCGGCACCATTGACCCAAAGGCGGCTGTGCCGGTAATCCCACTGACCCAGCGGGGGCATCGGGTCGCGCTCGGAACGGCTGTAGTTCTGCGTTTCGAAGAGAAGGCCCACGGTCTGCTCCTTCGGGGACCAGACCCGCGTCCGGGCATAAACGGTCCGGTTCGGCTGGGGATCCTCATAATAGCCCGCCACGATGGACGGTCCCCAGACGTGGCGGAAATAGATGCCGGAACCAGTGACGACCCGGTCGGTCTCCCATGCACCCTGCTCAGGCGGGAAGACCTGCGTCAGGTCGCCCTCGTTCGGATAGGCCGGCGAAATCGCCCAGCGGGCCTGCCCCTGTGCCACGTAGGCCATAGGGGCGTCCTTCAGGGCCGTTTCCCGGTAAGCGAGCATCCTCCGCTCAAAGTCCAGGAAGTCTTCCCGGGCCGGACCCTCATCGGGAAGGACGGTGCCAAAATCATCGAAGTACTGATAACCACCGCCCCGCCAGGCGCGGTCCGCCAGGGCCAGGACACAAGCATATAAGTTATTCTCCTTGAGGATGTTCTCCTCGTCCGTGAGATAACGGTCGTTCCAAAGGGCGACGATGGAACCGGCAATGTCGTCGGAACCTTCCTGCTGCCCGTAAATGGTGCTGGTGTGCAGGCCGATGATGTCGCCGAAGAGGTCGAAGTGATTGACATAATGCAGCCGGCAGTCCACGGCGGGAATCCCCGGCTGGGCCTTGCCGCGGTAGCTCCAGAGCTGCGTCGCGTCGATCTCCCCGGGGCCGTACTTCCAGCCTGGGTTCCAGGACACGGCCTTGCGCCCATGGGCCCGGACATGGGCCACCATCTCGGGCACGAAAGTCGGATCCGTAAATCCCACCTCGTCCGTGCCTATGTGGATGTAAGGACTTGAGAATGTGTCCATCAGTTCGTCCAAGAGTACCTTGACGGTCTCCTTCCCCTCCGGGGTCTGCATCCCGTAACCCAGCGCCCGCTCAAAGGCACGGCTATGGCCCGGCATGTCGATCTCGGGCACCAGCATGACGCCCCGCTCGCGGCAGAAAGCGTCCAGTTCCCGCATTTCCGCCTGCGTATAGTATTTCCCGGGCTGCCGTGTCATGCTTTCCGGCGCATTGAGCTGCGGGTAGTGCTTGCTCTCCAGCCGCCAAGCCTCGTGCTCCGTCAGATGCAGATGGAACACATTGACCTTGAACTGCGGAAAAATCTCCACCTCCCGTTTCAACTCCTCCAGACTCACATACGTCCGCCCCACGTCCATCATCCACCCCCGCACCCGGAAACTCGGCCAGTCCACGATGCGGCAGCAGGGAATCCGCCCGCGAGATTTCTCGACTCCGCCTCCGGCTCCGCTCGAAATGACAGGGTGGGCACCTTCGGCCCCGTCCGAAACGACAGGGTGGTTGTCATTTCGACCAAGCGAAGCGCGTGGAGAAATCTGAAGTTGCCGTAACGTCTGCCGCCCGTTCCACAACCCCTGCGGCGTAGTTGCCTCGATCGTAATGCCCTTGCGGGTAACGATGAGCCGGTAGGCCTCGTTTTCGTTGAGCGGTGCCTCCGGAATGGCATCCACCAGCGTCTCCGTGACGGGCGTATCGGCCTTCACACTCCCGCCGGTGTACTCCACCAGCTTGGGCAGCGGCAGAAGCGCCGCCTCCGGCGCCTTCGCGCAGGAAACCAGCATCACGACCGCGGTAAAAAGAATCGTTATTTTATTGACCATCAACGATTTCACAAAGTCAATGATTTATCGCTATGTCAATGTCCCGTTTGGAACAAAGACCCTTCTTAAGCACGCTCTTCCCTGGCGGCCTGTTCATGTTTCTTCCGTCGCAGGATAATGATCTGGCATATTCCGGAGATCAGGAAACAGATTCCCATAAAAAGGAACAACCATTTTTTCGCCAGGACTGCCAGGACGATCAAAACCGGTGACAGGACTAACTGCAAGCCATTCAGCACCCACAAAACGATGCGTCCGGCCTTGGTATCATACACAATATCCATTTTTTCTGTTTTAGCCTGCGGTTTCATCTTTTGTAATTCACTACATATCACCCCGTTATAAAACATCACGCCGCCAGCCTGCCTTGTTTTCGGGTGGCCTGCGGGAGGGCCATTTGTAACGCGTTGTTCATAAGGCACTTACAAAACCATCGGCCGCAGGCCTAAGGAAAGCATGCCTCAAAGGCTCTTCTCACCAGCTCAGGGAGAAGATCCGGGGACTGCGGACGCCGGGCTTGAGCTCGCCGCCGGCAACGTAGAGGGCGTCGTGGCCGGAAGCGGAGGCTGCCGGGCGGACGGCGACGCCGGGGCCAGCGAGGGCACAGGCGGGGACGGTGCCAAGGCGGGTCCATGCGCCCGCTGCCGGGTCGAAGGTGAAAACGTCCTGACGGAACTGATACTCAGCCGGTTCCTTGGAGAGGTACGGGATGCGGTCTTCCGGGGTGTTGTGCAGGGCGCGGGCGAAAATGGCGCGATTCACGCCGCCCACGACGACCAGGCGGCCGTCGGGGAGGGTCGCGCCGGTGGCGCCGACGAAGGTGCCGCCGTCGGGGATGGCGGGGGCTTCGGTCCAGACAGATTTCTCGACTCCGCCTCCGGCTCCGCTCGAAATGACAGTGTCGGCACCTTCGGCTCCGGTCGAGAGCGCCATGTCGCTGTCATTTCGACCAAGCGAAGCGCGTGGAGAAATCTCCATCACGATCCCGCGGTCCGAAACATCCAGGGTTTCGGGGTTGAAACCGCCCCAGACGTAGAGCCTGCCGGCCGAGGCATAGGCGACCGGCTGGACCAGCGGCTCGGGCAGGTCAGCAATCTTGGACCAGACATAAGTGCCAATCTTGCAAGCATATACACCCGTCGTCCCCACACCGCCGACCAGATATAGGTTCTCCCCGTCACGGGTCCAGCCGCACTGTTCCATGGGCACGGGAAGTTGCGGTAAGGTACGAAGCACGGCCTTGCCGTAACTCAGCCGGAGTTCATACACTTTATCGGTCGTGACGCCGCAGACGTTGCCGCCCGCCAGCACCAGCGCGCTGTCCACCGCAAAAGTGGCTCCATACGCCGTGGAATCCGGAAGGGCCCCGGCATGGACCCACTTGCGGCCGTGCGGCGCCTTGGCCCAGATATCGGCATATACCCGCTTGGCGCCTCCGTCGAGAAGGCTCTTGTCCGGGAAATTCGCGCCTCCGGCCACCACCAGCACATCCTGGATGGCCCCGCAGAACGGAGCCGACACCCCCTTCGCATACGCGGCGTCGGGGATGGCTTTCAAATCGGTTACTTTCATCGTTTCCGTGTTACAGGCGGCCAGGCACAGGGCCAGGGCCGCCATGTGGGCAATTCGTTTCATCCGTTTATCGGTTCTCGTCCTCAAAAACAGGCATTTTTGAGGACGAAGTGTTCATTTTGCGCTACTCATCCTCAAATAAGGTCGATTTTGAGGACGAAACAGATTCCTTCGCTTCGCTCGGAATGACAAGGCCTGCACCCGGAATGACAAAGGTCCTTCACTCGGAATAACAGCCTGCCCATCCTCCGGCAAGTTCAGGAACCGTCGGGGATGGCGAAACCGGGGTACAACCGTCACCCCAGGATCTCGTCATACAGCGCGGCGGCCTTGAGCATCATGCGGGGGATGTGGAAGGGGCCTTTGAAGAGGTTGCCCTTCGCGGGCTGGGCGACGGTGCCGTCACGGTGGAGGTAACCGTACCATTCGCCGTACTGCTCGTCGGGGAAGACGCGGTAGGCATAGTCGAACGCCTTTTTGTGCATCTCCAGGTACTTGTCATCGCCCGTGGCCTGGTAGGCGTACAGGCCGGCGAGGATGGTCTCGCACTGGGGCCACCAGAATTTCATGTCCTGGGAGTAGTCCTGCGGCGGGAAGCCCTTGCAGTCGCGGAAATTGATCATGCCGCCGTACTCCTCGTCCCAGCCCCATTTCCAGGCCCAGTCGATGATGGTCGTGCCCATCTTCACGAGGTCCGGATCCCAGCCGCGCGATTTCGCGATGTCCAGGATGAACCAGCCCGTCTCCATGCAGTGGCCCGGGTTGATGACGCGCCCGGCGAGGGTGTCGATGAACTCGCCGTCCGGCCCCACCATTTCCAGGATGGACCCGAACTCCGGCTTCATGAAGTACTTCTGCAACTCACTGATACTCTTGTTAATCTGCTCGTCCAGGCAAGGGTCGTCGGAGACCTGCTTCAGGACGTTCGCCACATTGATGAGCATCATCGTGATGGAGTGACCGCGGGCTTCGAAGTCGAACTTGGGCGGAAGGAAACCGGGCTCGGCCAGCATCCAGAGAATCCGCTTGAAAAGCGCCACGGCCTTTTCGGCATACTCCGGATCCTCGGCCGCCAGGCTGTACTCCGCCATCGCGATGGCGGCGAAGCACTCGGAGAACACGTACCGGCGCTTCTGCACCGGCTTTCCGTCGGCCGTCACCGCAAAATACATGTGCCCGTCCTTGTCGAAGCAATGCGCCTCGATGAAGTCGATGGCCGACGCCGCCGCGTCCAGGCACTCCTCGCTCCCGAGCCGGATCGCCGCCAAGGAAGCGATATAGCCCCACCGGCCCTGAAACCAGACGGACTTCGTGGTGTCCATCAGGGTTCCATCCCGGTCCAGGCAGGTGAAAATTCCGCCGTTTTCCTTGTCCAGGCCATTTTCCAGCCAGAAAGGAAGGATGTCGGCGACGATGTCCATGCCAACGCGCTGCCGGCACGAACGCAAATACTCAAGTTGTTCTGTATTCATAGTTTAAAAACGATTGCAACGCTCAAAGAAATGGATTGCCTCCAGCTGGCGCTTGAGCTCCGCCTCCTCCTCGTCCGTCACGTTCCGGAACGGAACCCGGTTGGGACCGAGGTCCAGGCCGATGAGCTTCATGATCCGCTTGCCGCCCACGATGTTGCCGCGGAAGTTGCAGATCACGTTGATGACCTCCTGCGAGAAGTTCTGCAGTTCGCGGGCCTTCTCCAGGTCGCCCGCCGCCCAGGCCTCGCCGATGGCGACCTGCTCGCGGCCGTTGTAGTTGGTCGTGCCGCAGATGCCGCCCTGGGCGCCGCCCATCGCCAGGGACGGGAGATACGTCTCGTCCTGGCCGTGCAGCATGTCGAACTTGCCGCCTGCATACAGCCGGCACTGGTTGTATTCGTACAGGCTCTCGAAGGTGTACTTGATGCCTGCGAAGTTCGGAATGCGCCCGTCCACCGCCTTCAGGAAGTCCAGCATGGGCAGGAACGCGCCGTTGAAGGCCGGGATATGATAATAGTAAAACGGAAGTTCCGGAGCGGCCGCGGCGATGGCCTCGCAGTACTTCACGAGCTCCTCGATCCGGCCGATCTTCGGGAACGGCGGCGCCATGGAACCGATGCCCCAGGCACCGATGGAAGCGGCGTGCTTCGCCAGCTCGACGGATTCCCGCAGGCAGCAGCTGCCCACATGGACGATCACCTTGAACCCAGCCGGCACGGCGGCCATCCAGGCCTCCGCCAGCTGCTTCCGCTCATCCGGCGTAAGCATGTACCCCTCGCCGGAGGAACCGTTGATGAACACGCCCTTGAGGCCGTTTTTCGCCAGCATCGCGGC
This sequence comes from uncultured Bacteroidia bacterium, assembly GCA_902781705.1. GTDB lineage: Bacteria > Bacteroidota > Bacteroidia > Bacteroidales > UBA932 > Cryptobacteroides. The sequence continues at coordinate 22,633 of CACZKE010000003.1, read as the reverse complement.
ATACGCCGGAATGGGCTCCAGGTTGATATCCCCATTGGGTTTCATGGGGGTGAAAGGTGCGTCGATAAGACCGATGATTTTTTCCATATTCAAGTGTTTCAGTGTTTTATTCATCTCGTTTGGGGTCTGCGATCCCGCCGATGCGCTTGTCGATCTCCAGGTATTTCTGCAGGTCTTCCGCCTGACGGACATCACAGGAAGGGTTTTCTCCGGAAACGCGCATGAGACGCTGATAGACGAGGGCACGCTGCCAGGTGGAGAAATACGGCCGGTTGTCCATCATGACGGACACTTTCTCGGAACGCCATACCCCCCGGAGCACGTCGGAAAGCCCTCCTTCATACGTGCCGATACGGCCGTATCGGGCATCGGCCTTCACCAGGTCCTCCCGGGAAGCGTCCAGCGCTTTCCAAGGGTTCTCCGTCGCACTGGAGGAAATGTTCCAGCCCGTAGGCACGTCCAGCACATGATAATAGCTCTCGACATTGCCGTAGGTACAGTCCGGGAACACCTTGTCGCCGTACCAGTACTCGTCCATCAGCCGCGTAAAGCCATGACCCAGGCCTTCATGCAGGCACTCGTTCCGGTAATCACCGTCCACGGCCCAGGTCGAGCCGAACCGGGCATACCCGAGCTCCGTCAGTTCCGCGTCGGTCAGGACGTGCTTTCCGCCGTCCCGCCATTCATAATTGCCCCAGGTGCCCCCGAAGCCCCACAGCGATGCCGTAGCACTCCAGTTGGGCTTGAGTCCGACCGGTGTGACGAAGCGGCCGTTGTTCTCCCAGTCACACACGGGACGGAGGTAGGATGTGTTGTTCACCAGCATGAACACGCCGACGTTGTCCAACGGCGTTTTCCCGCTTTTCACTTCCGGGCACTGCTGATTGATCCAATCATAGATCGCATTGCGCCTGGCCTGCCCGTAGGAACCCATTCCGCCACCGGTCGTAACCGTACCCCAAGTCTGTCCGGGACCGGATTCCTTGGATGCTTTCCAGCCGATGTATGCGCTGAAATACTCCTTGAACTCCCGGAAGGGCTGGACGGAAAACATGAAGTCGACGGCCGCTTCCGCCGCCTGCTGGTATGTGCTCCGTTCGGCTTCGGTGAACCCGTCGGCCATGAACACGATGACATAGGGTTTGATCCCCTCCTTCGTAGCGGTAAAGAGGGCCTCGAAAGCAGAGGGCTCCGTGAATTCCTTCACCTCTATGTTTCCCAGATCCATCGGGTTACCGGCACTGAAGGAGGCGAGCGACTCCACCCGCTGAGTGCGTCCCTGACCATCTTCGAAGGTCAGCCGGACGGGAAGGTTGATTGCGCCGGGAATCACCGAAAAACAGTACGAGGAACCGGACTGGAAAGGTCCCGTCAGGGTGACCTCCTTCAGCTGGCCGGCCCGCTCGCGGGTCGGGTCAGACTTCGTGGCCATCAGTCCGCCGAATCCGGAAATGCCCACGTCTCCGGCCATATAGTCGTCGGAAGACAGAGTAACCTTCCTGACGGAGGAGACACCGTCTCCCGAAAGGGTGAATTTCACGAGGGCGCAAAGGGCCTCCATCGGCACGCTGCCCGAACGTTTCTCCGTCCGGCCTCCCATCAGGAAAGCGTCGTCATCCACCCTGCCGGCGACGGCCTTCTGCACTCCGGGAATCATCGCATAGGCCGACATCGTCCCGGCAATGATCGTGGCGCCCTGCGGATACAGAAGCCAGTATTCAGTGCCGTTCTTGACCGATGACGCGGAGAAAGTGGCCGATGTCCCCTCTCCCTCCGACGACAAAGTCGCGGAAGGGGCGGACAGGGAACCGTCCTGGATATAAAGCCGGATACGGTCGGACTTGGTCCAGGCCGCTTTGCCGGCATTCTGCGGAAGGGAAACCGTCACGGAGAACCGGTCCGACTTCCCCCCTCCGTTGCCTTCTTCGGTTGCGGGGTCCTTGTGGCAGGAGAGCGCAAGGATGGACAGGAGAAGGCCTGCCGCCAGTCTGATCTTGTTCATGGGCAATCCGGATGATGAAAGGGCGGCTCCCGATGGGGCCGCCCTCGAAGGTTTTTTCTTACATTCCGATCACGGCCCCGTAGAAGTCTTCCACGAGTTCCATGTCCTGTGTGAAACCGACCTGGATACAGTTGTAATCCACGCCGGAGGCGGGATCCACCAACTTCCCGTCCTTGACCTCGATCGGCCATCCCCAGTATCCGGTCTTGTCGGCCGTCACCTGCGGGATGCTCGTCGGAATATAGCCGGCATAACTTGAATACCCGTCCACATAATAGGCCAGGTACGCCTTCCGGTTGGCTTCCTGCCGGATATAATCGCGGCAGCGGTACATCGCTTCCTTCACGTACGCCATATCGGTCAGGCTGCCGGCGGAGGCGGGCTCCATCCAAATGAAATAGGAGTAGGCGGAACTGCGGTAAACATACCAGTAGCCGGAATAGTAGACGAAGTAGTTGCCGGAGGAGTTCGCTTTCGGGTTGAAGCCGACGCCGATGGAGGCATACGCAGCCGTTGCTGCTCCCGCCTCGGCATTCGAACCGAAGGAAGCGATGCCGATGGCGGCCTCGTAAGCGCCTTCCGCAAGGCCATAGGTATTTGCCTGGACCTGGACCGTACCCACCTTGGATCCGGCCGGGATCGTGACGGTCTTGTCGAACGTCAGGCGGTCGGCGGCAAGCAGCGTCGCGGCGCCGCTTCCGGTGGTAAGGGCTTCCAGGCCCAGAACCACGTCCTTGGTTACCTTTTTACTGAGCGTGAACGTCAGGGTCGCGACTCCGTCCACGAAATCCGTAGCGGACATGTTCACGAGGGCGACATCCCGGATGTCGATGCCCAGGGAGACTTCCTTGCTTCCAAGGGTGGCATTCGTCACGTCCTGGACGGAAATCCGGACGGTCTTGTTGCCCAGGGAGGCGAAATCCTCGTCCACCGTGATCGGGATGGTCTTCTTGAGCGCGCCGGCCTCGACCGTGTACTCGATAGGGAGGTCCAGGGCTTCCGTCTCGATTCCTTCCACACCGAAAGTGACGACCACATCCTTATGGATGAAGTGGGAGAGTTCCAGGACGATGGACGCCTGGTCCTGCACAAAGGAGGAGGACGGGGATGTCAGAGACAGGGTCGGCGTCTGCTCGTCGGCATAGGGAGCCGTCTCTTTCTTGCAGGCGACAAGACTGCCTGCGAGCGCGACGACGGCAACAAGCCTGAATATATTCTTTTTCATATCGTTCATGGTTTGAAGGGAGGAATCAATATCCATAGGTCTGGACGATCAGATTGTCATTGGCCAGGACGGTGGCGTCGATGGGCCAGAGCATTTTCTGTTTCTCGTTCGTGGAAAGGACCGGCTCGGCGGCTTCGCCGTATTTCTCGGCATACGCCGCGGCGGCGGAGAAAACGAGCGGCTGCTTGGAAGCGTCCTGCATGCGGAGAAGGTCGAACCAGCGGGTTCCCTCGGCGACGAACTCCTTGTCGCGCTCGGCGAGGATGGCGAGTTCGTTCTCGGCGAAGCTGCCGGCGGTATAGACCGGGTAGCCGCTGCCGTAGGCACGCTCGCGGATCTGGTTCACGTAATCGGCGACGGCCGGACCGTTGCCCAGGGCGTTCTCCACTTCGGCCAGCGACAGGAGGACATCGGCATAGCGCATCAGCATGATGTCCGTATCGGCATAGCGGATATCGCCTTCCTTGTGACCCAGGTACTTGATCATGGCGGAGCCGAAATCACCGGCGTCGCTGTAACATTCATGGAACGTGGCGGCGCGGCGGCTGTCGGCCTTGTCGAAGGACTTGATGAAGGACTCCAGGTACTCCACACGGTGGGTGCCCGTGCCGCAGAGGTCCAGCGGGTCGCCGAGCAGGTTCCCGTCTTCGTCATAGAAGGAGTTGCACCAGATCGGGGCCTGGTAGGAGAAGATGGCGATGTAGCTGTTCGTCGTTTCCGTGTAGCTGAAGGAATTCGCAAGGATCACCTCGCGGCCTGCCTTGTTGTTGTTGGCATACAGGTCGGCGAAATTGCCTTCCAGCGCGAACTGACGGCTGTTGACGATGTTCATCAGCGCATCCTTGGCCGTCTGGAACTCGCTGGTGGAACCCGTCGCCGCATGGGTGCCGGACGTGTTTCCGTCCTTGTCCACGAAGTTGGTCGTTACCTTGGCGGACCACAGGTACACCTGCGCCTTGAGCATCTGCGTGGCAAAATAGCTCCAGCCCGTGCGGACGACGTCCCGGTTGTTGCCGTAGCCGTCCTCACTGCGCTTGATGTCGTCCTTGATGAACTGGAGGGTCTCCTCGGCGGTGCTGCGGGCCATATACAGGTCGTTCACATCCACCTTTCCGGAAGCCACCTTCACGGTCGTCTCAAGCGGAACGCCACCGAATGTACGGTAGAGCATGAAATAGTAGTAGGCGCGCATTCCATAGGCACGGCCGCGATACAGGTTACGGGTCGCGTCGTCCAGGAATTCGCAGGCACCCTCCAGGTGGTCGATCATGTCGTTGATCTGCAGGATGCGGGCATAGTAGCCATTCCAGTTGGAGATCTGGGGATTCTCCGCATCGATGGGATCGTTATGGGCAAGGCCACCGTAATTCAGGCCCACGCCTTCGATGGAAGAGCCGTACTTGATGGTGCCGCCACGGAACTCACCCAGCACGCAAGGCGAGGTATAATCGGACCTGAGATAGCTGAGCATGCCGTTGTAGAAGGTCTGGACCTTGGCTTCGCTGGTCCAGAAGTTTCCGGCAGAATTGTAATCTACCGGAGACATGTCCAGATTGCAGGCGGAGAGGGCAAGAAGGCCCGAAAGGGCGATGATGGAATATATCTTTTTCATGTCTTGCTGGCTTTAGAAAGTGATGTTGCCACCGAAAATGAGTACACGCGGAAGGGTGTAGACGCCCCAGTAGTTGGCGCCGTATTCCGGAGAGCCCAGCATCCCGGCCTTGGTCAGGTAGCCGAGGTTCTGGCCCGAGACGAAGATGTTGGCTTTCTCGACCTTGATATGCTTGAGAAGACTCTTCGGCAGTGCGTAGGACAGGGAAATCTCCCGGGCGCACAGGTAGGATCCTTCATAGGTGAAGACAGAGCTCCAGGCGCGGCAGATGTTACGCTTGCCCAGCTGGTCCGCCCAAGTGTACTGACCGTACATGTTCTTGTAGGCGCCCGTGGCGGGATCGTACATGTCCGCAACGTTGGCGATGGTGTTGAATGTACCCTGGGCGCAACCCATGATCTGCGGAGAGGCCAGGTCAACGACCTTATAGCCAAGCGCATAGTCGAAACGGCCGCTCAGCGTCAAGCCCTTCCAGGAGAAGTCCAGGAAGAAACCGCCGGTCCACTTGGGCACGGAGTTTCCGAGCTTCACCTTGTCGTAGTCGTCGATGATGCCGTCACCGTTGACATCCTTCCATTTCACGTCGCCCGGCTGGATCGGGAGGGCGCTGCCCTTGTTCTCCAGGGCGGCCCAGGCCTTGGGTCCGTAAAGGACCGGCGGCGCGGAAACACCGAAGGTGGAGGTCGTGGAACGGTCGATGCGGTAAGCGAATTCGTCGCTGTTCAGTTCGGCCTCGGTGAACAGGCCTTCGGCGAGGAAGCCGTAGATGTCACCCGGGGTCTGGCCTTCCTGGTAGCCGCCGACCCACATCATCTCGCTTTCCTTCGTTTCGGGGTTGTAGGATCCGGGGACATAGACCTGGGTACCGCCCTGGCGGTTGTTCTCATTGACATTGTCCGGGAGCTTGATCACCTTGTTGTTGTTGTAAGCGGCGGTCAGGCGGAAGTTGGACTTGACGTCCCGCGTATTCAGGATCTTCGCGGACAGTTCGATTTCGACACCGGTTCCGGAGGGTTCCGTTGTTGGACGTGAAGGCGGTGATACCCGAATGGGACGGGGTGGTAATGGACGCGATCTTGTCCGAAACGATACGGTTGTAGAATGTGGTGTTGAGGTTCAGGCGGTTCTGGAAGAAGCTGATATCCAGGCCCGCTTCGGCCGTCCAGGACTTCTCCCAGACGAGACCGGCGTTCGGCAGGGTGCTGAGGTAACTTGCCGTACCGCCGTTATATTTCGTGGTGTTGCTGTAGGCACCCTGTACCGTATAGTTGCCGATGGCGCTGGCAAGGACACCGTTCGCACCGTAGGAGGCGCGGAGTTTCGCGAAGGAGATCACATCGCGGGCCGGCGCCATGAAGTCTTCCTTGGAGAAGACCCAGCCGGCGGAAACGCCCGGGAAGAAGCCCCAGCGGTTTTCCTTGGCGAGGCGGGAATATCCGTCATACCGGAACACGGCGGACAGGAGGTACTTGCTGTCGTAGTCATAATCGATCTTCCCGAAATAGGAATGTACGCGGTTCCCGTTGTGCCAGGAGTCCATGGAACGCTCGTTCACGAGATTGCCTTCGTCGTCGGCGGTACGTGTAAGGGCAAGGTCCTGGAATTCGTCGGTGGGCGCATTGCGGCCGGAAGCGGAGAATCCGAAGTACCAGTCGTCCACATACTCGGTACCGAGCATGGCGGACGTGTTGTGGTAATCGCCGAATGTCTTGTTGAAGTTCAGGATGGCGTTGTAGGTCTGGCGAAGCTGGTTCGTATACTGGTTGCTGGAGACACGGGTACGGTACCAACTGTTGGGGCCGCGCAGATAGTCATGCGTGAAGCTCTCATAGAACGTGTCGATGTAGTACCAGCTGCCGTTGACGCGAAGGTTCAGCCAAGGGGTGAAATAGACGGTGAACACCTGGGACATCGTGAACTTGTTCTCCAGGTACTGATAGTCGGTGGCGGCGTTGACGATGCCCACCGGGCTGTCCTGGACGTTGTTTCTCGGGCTCGGGTTATACTCGCCGCGGGAGTTGTACACCCGCATGGTCGGCGGAAGGAACCAGGCACGGGCAAAATAGTTCTGGGAACTGTTTCCGTTCAGGATCGGGGTCTGGTCGGTCCGGGAATAGTTGAAGGAAGTGCTGGTGTGCAGCCAGTCGCGGATCTTGTAGTCGCCGTTCAGCACGAAGGTCAGACGGTCGTAATCATTGTCCACGGCGGAGCCTTCCGTATGGTTGTAACCCAGGGAAGCGTAATAGCGGCCCTTGTTGTTGCCGCCGGAAAAGTCCACGCTATAGTCGCGGGAAGCCGCCGGATTGTTGATATTGATGTCCTTGGTGGTCTTGCCCTTCCAGAAGAGGAGGTTGCCGCGGCCGGTATATTTGTAGTTGGGATCCTCGGCCGCCAGGGTCGCGATCGGGTCCTTCATCATGCCCCAGTCGCTGCTGGTCAGCAGGAAACTCAGGTCGTTGCCGTACGGGTCGATGCCCTTGTCGTCCACGGTGAAAACACCCCAGGAAGCCTGGCCGGACTTGTTGCCGTCCAGCACGTTGCCGTTATTGTCAAAATACCGGTTGCCGAAACCGTAACCCTGGGTACCGGTCAGGGAGGTCAGGGAACCGTAACCCTTCCACGTCCCGTCGGGATTCTGATACACATGGGCGGAACGCCAGTAGGCGGTGCGCATCCAATAGAGATAGTCCTCGGATCCCAGGATGTCGTACGGAGAATTCAGGTAGTTGAAGGAGTTCTTGACATGGAAATTGATGGAACTTGTACCTTCGGTTCCCCGTTTGGTAGTGACCAGGATAACACCGTTTGCGGCACGGGCGCCATAGATGGCGGTCGCACCGGCGTCCTTCATCACTTCGATGGACTCGATGTCGTTGGGGTTGAGGTCCGCCATGGAGCGCTGGGCTCCATCTACGATCACAAGCGGAGATCCGGATCCGTCGATGCCGGTACCGCCTCGGAGAACGATGGTCGGTTCGGCGGTCGGGTCACCGGATGTCTGGGTGACGGAAAGACCGGCAACAGCGCCGGCAAGGGATGCCGCTGCCTGGTTGTGCATACCGGAAGCGATGGTCTCGCTCTTGACGGTGGCGATGGAGTTCGTCACTTTCGTCCGGAGCTGCTTTCCGCCGTACGCGGTAACCACGGTCTCTTCGAGGAGGTTCTGGTCGTCGGCCATCACGATGGCGAGGGGACCGCCGTTCCAGGTGGCTTCCGTGGTGGCGTAGCCGATGCAGGAGACCACGAGGACGTCGCCCACCTTCGCATTCGGCTGGACGAACTTACCCTCGACGTCCGTCACCACGCCGGTGGAGACGGGAGCGCCCTTGATCAGGACGGAGGCCATGATGACCGGCTCGCCCTTTGCGTCTTTCACCGTTCCCTGGCAGGTGCGGTTCTGGGCGAAGAGGTTACCTCCTCCCAGGAGCACGATGCCAAGCAGCGAAAGGACTGCAAGCAGTTTGTGTGATTTACGCATAGTTGGGTTATTTGGTTAATAAAGTAGGTTCAGCGGCAAAAATATACATTATAATTCGCTTTCCCAACGGGATTTTCATCAAAAAGCAACTTTTTTCACATGCGATTATTCATTTTTAGATGAACTTCTTTCATATTTCCATAATATTGCTTATTTTAGTCCCGGAATCTGAAAACCGAACCTGATGAACACCCCGGAAAGTCAAATCCTGGCCCTGCTGTCCCGCAGGGACGGGGCTACGATTCCCCAGATCGCGGATGCGCTGGGGATCAGCATCGGCACAGCCACCAAATACGTGGGCATCCTCCTGGAGGAGGGCGCCCTGGAAGACTGCGGCAAGACGGAATCCGTCACCGGACGGCGTCCGCACCGGTACAGCCTCCGGGCCGATGCCGGGTGGTTCCTCGGCGTGGACGTGAACGACCGGTACATCAACGCCGGCCTCATGGACTTCCAGGGGAACATGCACGGGCAGCGGATCTTCGAAGACTTCATCCTCGACTCCAAGGGGGCGTTCGCCCGGCTCAGCGACATCCTCCGGGAAGTCGTATCCCTCGCCCGGGAGAACGGGCTCAGGATCAAGGGGACCTGCCTCGCCGTGCCGGGCCGCATCGACGACCGGACCGGAGACAGCTACACCTGGTTCTACGAACCCGGAAAAGCGCTCGCCCGGCGCCTGCAGGAGCAGATGGGCATCCCCACCTCGCTGTTCAATGACACCCGCGCCATGACGGTGGGCGAGTACATCAAGGGTGCCGGGGCAGGGACGCAGAACATGCTCATGATCAATGTGAACTGGGGCCTCGGGATGGGAATTGTCATGGACGGGAAGGTCTATTCCGGGAAATCCGGATATGCCGGGGAACTCGGACACGTGTACGGGTTCGACAACCAGATTATCTGCCGATGCGGCAAGCGCGGCTGCAACGAGACGGAGATCTCCGGACAGGCCCTCCAGCGGAACCTCGTGGAACGCATCCGCGCCGGGGAGTCCTCCATCCTGAGCCAGCGCGTCCTCGAATCCGACAAACCCCTGATGCTCAGCGAAATCATGGACGCCGTCGCGCGGGAGGACGTCCTGTGCATCGACGTCATCGAGAAAATCGGCATCCTCCTCGGCGAGAAGACCTCCGGCCTGATCAACCTGTTCAACCCGGAACTCGTGGTCGTGGGCGGCGAACTCGCCATGACCGGCGACTACCTGCTGGACCCCATGCGGATGGCCGTGAACAAGCACGCCATCCACCTCGTGAGCAAGGATACCCGCATCTGCCGGAGCGCCCTCGGCATTGACGCCGGCATCGTGGGCGCCTGCCTCGTGGCCCGATACAACCATATCAACCAGAATAACCTGTAACCCCCTCATTGACTATGGCTTCCCGATCGACCAAAGAAGAGAAAATGTATCTGAGGATCCGGAACCTGTGCGGACTGCTCGGGATCATCCTTCCGTGGCTGGCCCTGTTTTCCGCCGGGATTGCGGAACACGTGGGCCCTGTCGCCCAGAAGGAGTGGTGGTGGAGCATCTCCGCCACCTATTACCAGAGTCCCGCCCTCGTGGGCGTGCTGGTGCCGGCCTGCATCGTGTTGATTTCCTACATCGGCTACGACTGGACGGACAATCTGATCACGTCACTGGCGGGCGTTTTCGGTCTCGGAATCGTGCTGTTCCCCTGCAGCGTAAGTTGGATGGATCCCGAGACCCCCGTGGGCTTCTTCCAGTTGCCCATGGAGACTTCCAACACGATCCACACCGTGTGCGCGGCCCTGTTCTTCCTGGCCATCGCCTTCAACAGCCTGTTCCAGTTCACCAAGCACGGCGATACGATGACCGAAAAGAAGAAACTCCGCAACCGGATCTACCGCTTCTGCGGATACGGGATGCTGGTCCTGATGGGCGTTTTCGTCGTCGCCCGGCTCCTCAAGGCCCCGGGCTGGACCGTCATGGTCGTGGAAATCATCCTCCTGCACCTGTTCGGCTTCGCCTGGCTGGTGAAGGGGGAGGCGTTCCCGATATTCAACGACGAAACACCGGCAACGGAAACCCAGTAGCTAAAGAACACTTTAATTTGCGTAAAATGGTCAGACGCTGTTTGCCCTTGCTGCTTCTTGCCGCAGTCTTATTTCCGGACCCTGTGTCCGCCCAGACGGATTCCTTGGAGAACAAACTGAGCATCCGGTTGCAATCCGTCACGCACGGGGAAGCCTGCGGCGGCGGTATGCCCAGGGCCGCCGTCTCCACGGAAGACGTGTCCAATTTCCTCTATGGACGAACCCGCCTGATCGTGGGTTACGAACGCCCGGTCCTGCAGGTCCATACCGTTTTCCAGAACACGGCGGTCTGGGGCATGAAGGGAAACCAGGGCGTCAACCTTTACGAAGGCTGGGTGAAACTGCGTTCCCGGCATGGCCTTTTCGCCCAGGCAGGCCGGGTGGCGCTTTCCTATGACGACGAACGCATCATCGGCACCAATGACTTTGCCACGGCAGCCTATTCCCACGATGTGTTGCGCCTGGGTTATGAAGGGCATGGGCACAAGTTCCACGCCATCCTGGCCTACAATCAGAATGCGGACAACCTTTATTCCGGAACCTATTACGATGGTGGCGCACAGTATTACAAGACCATGCAGACGGTGTGGTACCACTATGACATCCCCAAGTTCCCGCTTGGGGCGTCGCTGCTTCTGATAAACCTCGGCCAGCAGGCCGGACAACCGGAGAGCGAGGCCGATCCGGCCCGCATCGAGTACCAGCAGATGATGGGCGGTTACCTGAAATACCATCCCAAAATCCTCACGTTCGAAGCGTCCTATTACCGGCAGACCGGCAAAGTGGTGGACCAGGACAAGGAGGCCATGCCGATCAAGGCCTGGATGGCCAGCGCGAAGGCGACCGTGAAGCCCGGTGAACGATGGGGATTCGAGTTGGGTTACGACCACCTCAGCGGTGACGACTATGTGCCGGTGACGTACGGCGGCCAACTCGGGTTGCCGAGGCACGAGGTGGAAGGCGGATTCTCGCCGATGTACGGCTCGCGGAACAAGTTCTACGGGATCATGGACTATTTCTATGCGAGCGCATACACGAACGGTTTCACGCCCGGTCTCCAGAATGCTTTCATCGGCGCTTTCGGGAAACCTTTCTCCTCCCTGACCTGCGGGATTACCTACCATTACCTGGCCGTAGCCACCCATCTGGAGGACCTGAGCCGCACGCTGGGCCACAGCGTGGAACTGAAACTGAGTTATGCCATCAGCAAGGACATCTCGCTTTCCGCCGGCTATACCCAGATGTCCGGAACCGAAACGATGGCACGCCTGAAACAGGAGGGAGACAGCAAGCAGGCCCGCTGGGGCTGGTTCTCCCTGGCCATCTCTCCCAGCATCTTTTCCTCTAAATGGTAACCCTTCCCTTCACCACGGGGTAGATTCGGTCACAGGGCATGGTCCGCGCCCACATCGACGCCCATCCAGGCCTTCCTGGAGGTCCAGTCGGCGGCGGGACGGCTCCAGAAGGGATCGGACTCCGGGAGCCCCAGCGGTAGGAAGACGGCCATGCACAGGTAAACGCTGCCGGTGTTGATATACTCCTCACCCATCCGGGGCTGACTGCCGGCAAAACCGACGGTCAGCCATCCGTTTTCATCGAACGTCTTCGGAGCGGACGCTTGCCGGCGGATGACGCTGGTAAGGGCGCAGCGGACCTGCGCCGGGTCGATATCGGCAGGAAGGAGGTGGAGGAAGGCCGCATCCGAGAGGGCATGGAAGGCCCCGAAGCGATATGCGATGGAACGGCCGATGACGGGATAGGAGCCCTCCGGAGAAATCATCCGTTCCAACTGTGCGGCAAAACGGCCATGACGCCGCTGCTGTTCCGGCAGGAAATCCGCCTGCGGGAGGTTGTGCTTCTCCAGCACCCCGAGCACCTCCGTGAGCATGGGGTGGATGACCAGACTGTTGTAATAGTCCAGGTGGAAATGCTCGCCGTCTCCGTACCAGCCGTCACCCTTGTACCAGCGATAGCGGAACCGGGTCACGCCGTCGTACAGCCGGTCCGCGCGGAACTCGCCGGTGAACTCGAGCAGCGCCGCTTCGATGATGGACGCGAACAGGAGCCAGTTGCTCTCGAACGGCCGGATCTCCCGGGAGGTCTTCCAGGCATCGATTAGGTTCCGGCGGGTCTTTTCGTCCAGCCGTCCCCAGATCTGCGTCGGCGCCCGGAGGACGCCTTCCGCCAGAAAAGCCGCGTCCACGAGCGGCTGGGAATGACGCCCGTCAAACATCAGCCTGTCCGGAGAGTCGGGACCGACAGCATACCGGAACGCCTTGACGGTCAGGTCGATATACTTTGCGCGAAGTTGACCTTCCGGTGTTTCGTCCGGCCCCAGTTCCAGCCAGGGGGCGATGCCGCACACCGTCCGGCCGAACGCCTCCAGAAAGGAGACCTCCTTCCGGAGCGGATCCTTCGACAGGGACTCGAAGGGCATGTTCTCTTTCAGGGTTCCCTGGGCCAGATTCTCGAGGACAGGGCCCGCGATGCGGGTCATCTCCTCCACCCAGACGGCCCGGTCCTGCGCCCGGGCGCACAGTCCCGACAACAGGACAAACAGCAGGCAGATTCTTTTCATGGCGACAACAGGTTATTTACAAAAGTAAGCATATTTTGAAAATCAAGGGGCCGCGTCGGAAGCAAAAAGGAGATGTTTTGTCCCCGCTCGCCGACCATGCATCAGACGGAGACACGAAACCGTTTTTGCCGTCGAATGGAAACTCCGTTCAGTCAGTGTCTTAAGTAATATTGACTGGTAGAAACAGATCGGTCAAAAACGCGCAATACGTTATGAGTCCGTTGCTTCCATTGGGTCGATGCCGTGATGTACAAGTCTCGCTTGTACACCAAAATGCATCTCTGGTCGGGGTTTTCTGCTCAAGTCTTTCGGAATCGGGCGGATAATTGATCAAATCCACGAGACTTGTACAAGGGAGAACCGTTCTGCCGATGTTTTCTTGTACAAGCGAGACTTGTACACGAGCCGAGCAGCGCAAACCAGCCGGTACACAAACAAAAACGCCCCGCATTCCTGCGAGGCGTTTGGAGCGGAAAACGAGACTCGAATTATTACTTATAATATGTTGACAATCATTGATTTAGTAGAAACCAAAAAGACATCGAGTGAAACATAGGTGAAACTTTCGTGGCTTTTCAGGACGTATAGGGGAAGCGACTTCAAAAGACATCTGACAGGGAAAAGATGCCATCTGATAACAGAATAATCTTTAAGATTCCGCAATATTGTCCCAAATAACCGCATTTTTCATAAGTGGCGGTCAATGATTCTGGCGAACTTTGCATCAGAAATACAGACCGTCACGATGAGATCCTTTATCTTCAAGTCATTATTGCTGTCCAGCCTGCTCTTTGCCGGGCTGTCTGCCCGTGCCCAGGGGCCTTTCCCGATGTTCAACAACCGGACGCACAGCGTCGAGGCGCAGCCGTTTGCCGACCTTTCCCAGCGGATCTGGGACCTGATGGCCGACAAAAATGCCGATGCGTTGAAGGAGATCTTCCACCCCAATGCCATGTTTGTCCATATGGGCGGGGACTGGGACTGTGCCCGGGAACTCGCCACCATCGGCGGTGGCTTTATCCACTACAAGCACGCGGAAGTCTATGGCGTGGATGTCAAGCAGATCAATGCCGACAACTGGGCCGTGTACAGCACCATCAAGCTGGATGCGGCGCTTGGCGGAGGTGACAACATCGTCACGACGCCGTTTTTCGTGACCCAAACCTTTACCCGGGAAGATGGGAAATGGTGGCTCACCGCCATGGTCTTTACCACCCGCACCTCCGGCCCCGGGATGGAACCCGGCCAGAATATGAACCACTAATCTTTTACGAAATGGACAGAAGAGAAGCCCTGAAACTGATGGGAGCGTCCCTGGCCGCCGTCGCCATGGCGGGCATCGCTCCCCGTACCCATGCCGCCATCCTAAAGGACCGCGCCAAGAACAAGAAGCGCCTGGTCTTCTATTTCACCGCCACCGGCAATTCCCTGTTCGTCGCCCGCCAGTTCTCCGACAGCCCGATCAGCATTCCGCAGGAACTCAAAAAGAAAGACTTGACTTACGAAGCCGATGAGATCGGCATCGTCTGCCCGGACTATGCCGGCGCCATTCCCAAGATCGTCCGCGAGTTCGTGCAGAAGGCCTCCTTCAAGGCGCCGTACATGTTCTCCGTCATCACTTTCGGCAACGCCTGCGTGAACGTGGCCGAATATTGGGATGAATTCTGCCAAGGGCAGGGCGTCAAGATGAACTATGTCCGGCCCATCCTGATGGTGGACAACTATCTGCCCGTCTTTGACATGAACCAGCAGATGGCCATTGACAAGCACACGGACGAGAATCTGGCCACCATCCTCGAAGAGGTGGGTGTGCACAAGGACTTCATCGCTCCTGCCGAGATGGGTTTCTTCAACAAGGAGATGCTCAAGGGGATGCAGGACCAGCATTTCTCGATGACGGCCGACCGTCTCCTCCAACTGCGGGAAGACCGCTGCGTCCAATGCATGACCTGCGAAAGAGTGTGCCCTCACAAGAACTTCCGCCTTGGCTCAGAGGGCCTCGAGTTCAGCGGCAATTGCGAATATTGCCTGGCCTGCGTACACGCCTGCCCGCAGAAGGCCCTCACGCTCCGCTCGACCCGCGAAGGCTGGCCCGGCGAGCGCAATCCCGAAGCCCGGTACCGCCATCCCAAGGTGTCCCTGGCCGATATCGTCCGGTCCAACAAGCAGTAGGGTTTGTTTGAAACGAAAAACGGACGGTGCTTTCTTGGCATCGTCCGTTTTTGATGTCCGCGGGTCTCAGTTTACCCGTAAGTCTCGATCAGGTATTTTACGAACTGCGGGTCCTGGAAGTTGATCAGTCCCTCGTCGTGCTCGTTGAGCGTGGCAATCAGTTGCATCTCGTCCGCAGTGAGGGTAAAATCGAAGATGTTGAAGTTCTGCGCCATACGTTCTTTGTGGGAGGACTTGGGAATAGCGGCGATGCCACACTCCGTGAGCCAGCGGAGGGCCACCTGGGCGGCGGATTTTCCATACTTGGCGCCGATGGCGGCGAGCGTTTCGTTCTTCACGATACCGTCCACACCCTGGCCGCCGAGCGGTCCCCAGGCCATGAGGCGGGTATCGGTCTCTGCCAGGATGGGCTCGATGCCGGTCTGCTGTACCAACACGTTGCACTGGAGTTGGTTCACCATCGGCTTGATATCGACATAATGCGCGAACTCGAAGAAGCGGGCTGCCTGGAAGTTGCTCACACCGATGGCCCGCACTTTCCCGTTGTTATACGCTTTCTCCATCGCCCGCCAGGTACCGAAAATGTCGCCATAGGCCTGGTGGATGAGTAGGAGGTCGATATAGTCCGTCTGCAGTTTGCGCAGACTCTCATCGATGGAGGCAGCGGCCTTGGCTTCGCCGTTGTTGCTTATCCATACTTTGGTCACCAGGAAAAAATTCTCACGAGATATACCGGATTTCGCGATGGCGGCACCCACGCCTTCTTCGTTGTTATAGGCTTGGGCGGTGTCAATAAGGCGATAACCGACGGAAAGGGCATCGGCCACGCAGCGCTCCGCTTCCTGCGGAGGGACTTGGAATACGCCGTAGCCGAGAAGGGGCATCTGAATGCCGTTGGAAAGGGTTGTGTATTGCATGGCTGGTAGATTTTAATCCTGATGCAAAGGTCGGAAGAACAGCCGGATCGGAACGATTGATTTTTTCGGATTATCGTGTCAAAATGTCGGAAAAACACTAACTTTGGACGGCCGGGTCCCATTCCTGGCTTGACAATTTGACGACGGAAGTAATCATACGGAACTCGCTGGATGGAATCGGCGAAGGCGAGGTGGCGCTGCACCTGGCGCATATCCTGTGTCTCGCCGGCTCTTGCGAGATTAATTATAACGGGGAATCTTTTACCATCCGGGAAAGGGACTGCACCATCATCCGAGCCACGCAGTTGGTGGGTGATATCCAATGTACGGACGATTTCAGGGTGGAAGTCATTTACATCGACCCGGTCTTCATCGAGAAAGCAACGCCTAACAATAATTACGGGATGCGCGGCTCCCTTTCCTTGGCACAGAATCCGGTGATGCACCTGACCGATGAGGAATTCGAGCGGTGTCGGAGTGACTTTGAAGAAGTGGGCCGCCGTCGGCTGATGGTCTGGCACCATTTCCACGACGACCTGATGCTGAGCACGGTGCAGACGCTGATCCTGGATTTTTTCGATTTCCATGCCCGCATCGGCGGAGACACTTCTGAAATCCAATCTCAGGCCGCTTTGACCATGTCCCGTTTCATCGCCATGCTGGAGCGGGGCGACTACCGACAGAACCGGGAGGTAACCTACTATGCTTCCGAACTTTGCATTGCTCCGAAGTACCTTTCCGAAATCAGCAAGTCCATCACGGGCAATTCGGCCAACTGGTGGATCAACCGGTTCACAGTCCTGGATATCTCCCGCCAGTTGAGAGACCGCAGCCTCAGTTTCGTGGACATTTCCGAAATGTTCAACTTCTCCTCGCCGGCCTATTTCAGCCGTTATGTCCAACGGTACCTGGGCGAGTCACCTTCCGAGTATCGGGGGTAGATCACAGGAGACTCATGATAACAGCGCGGATGGTCGGGTAGTCAATCTCCACTCGCTTCGGGATTTACTTTTCTTTTAGGACAGTTGGCTCCGCTTTCAGGAAGATGGACTTATGTGAGAGGAGTTCGAAGAAAGCGGCTTTGCAGGAATCGGAGAGGGGGATGACGGCGTCACCGACCAGGATTTTGCCGTCGCGGATGCCGCGGGCTTTGTCAACGTTGACGATCCAGGAACGGTGCGTACGGCAGAAGCGGTCGAAAGGCAGTTGTTTCTCCAGGGACTTCAGGGTCATGAGCGTCATCAATGTCTTCCCGTCGGCCTTGTGAATGACGATGTAATCGCCGTCGGCCTTGACATACAGGATGTCATCCAGCGGGACTTTGGTCATCATGAGGTCCACCTTGACGGAAATGGAGTCGGCGGCAGGGGCGGCTTCGCGGCGGCGGAGGGTGTCGACCTGGCCTTTCAGACTGTCGATGTCCCGTCCGAGCCGCTCGTTGCGCTGCTGTGCTTCGCGGTACTTGAACGCTGCGAGACGCCACTCGTCTGACAGCGCGACGGCCAGCGCGATGAGCACCATCAGGAATCCCAGGACGGGAACGAAAACACGCTGGGAGACCTTGGTTCCGATATCCAGAACGTTGGAAACAGTGAGACCTTCGCCGAGGGCCGCTCTCCCGGAAAGGTCCAGGACCAGGATCTCGAGCACGCCACCCGCCAGGAGAAGCGCCAGGTTCCAGGCGGAAAAGGCCCCGACCCGCCCTTGGATGAAGAACCGGTCGATGAGCCACAGGCGGTTCGCCAGGTAGATGCCCGCGTTGACCAGGAGGATGAAGGCATACAGCAGGTAGGCCCAGAACGGCAGCAGCAGATGTCCGATCAGGTACGGAAGCACGGTCGGAATGAGGAGCAGCGCCAGCAGGATGCCCAGGAAGAGGATGGTTCTTTTGCGTGTCATAGGTGGCGGTGACACGCAAAGATAAGCATTTTCCGCGGATCAGAACGAGAATCCGAGATTGACGTAAACGCCCATGGTCCCGTCCTGCGGGTTCAACGGATGGCCGAATTCGACGGCGGTGATGAAGTTATGGTTCATGCTGAAGAAGAAACCGCCACCGACGCTGGTATGCAGCCGCTCGCAGTCGGCGATGCCCGGGTCGTACACGCTTCGGTATGGTCCATGCGCCACGCCGTCGAGCGTCTTTTCCACGGTGCAGCCGCCCAGGAGCCGCTGCGCATCCAGCCGGTACGGCCGGATGACCGCGCCGGCGTCGGCGAAACCCACCAGACCCAATTCAAAGTTCTGCTTGAAGGCTTGGAAGGAAGCGAGACGCAACCGAAGGTCCAGGCTGCTGCCGAGGACGTCCGCCCCGACGATGCGGCTTCCGAAGGTTCCCCGCATCTCGAACGCCGGCAGGGCATAGAACGGCAGGGAGCCGGCGACGAGGCCGCCGCCTTTCACCTGCCAGGCCAGCGTCAGCCGGGAAGGAATGACGGGCAGGTACTGGCGCACGTCGAAGGAGAGCACCATCGACAGGCTCCGCTCCGAGGAAAAGCTGGCGCCGCCGGTCAGCGTGGCCGTCGCATACAGCCCCCGGGCCGGATTGGCCTCGAAATCGCGCGTGTCATAGACCACGCCACCCTTGAGTTCGGCCCGGTGGCCCCAGGTCTCCGACTCCGAAATCAGCCCGTTCTCCACATATTGGTGGAACAGCGACTGCGTCCCGTCGTACACGCTTACGGAAACGTCCTTGTAGTCCTGCCAGACATACCGCACGCCCCCGATCCAGGTCAGATGGTCGGCCATCCTCCCCTGCAGGTCCAGCGAAGCGGTGAACTGATGCTGGGCGTTGGCATAGAAGGCGATCCCGTCCTGGCCGTCCGCCGCTTTCCGGCGGTCCAAGTCGGCATAGTACGGCGCCACCGCGCCATTGAATCCGTAGAACCCATGCAGCGGATTGTCCATGTACTCCGCATGGGCCGTCACCCGCATGTCCCGCAGCAGGTGCTTCGAGTCATAATCCAGCGAGAACTGCTTCGCGCCGCGGGAATAGATGCTGGCAATCGCCATCACCTTGTGCCGATAGTTGGGATAATCCGACCCGTCCCCATAATGGTACAGCTGGCTGAGCGCCCCGAACTGGAACCCCAGGTCATTGTCGTACCGGAACGCCGGCAGGAGGCCGGTGTTCCAACCGGTCTTGACGATTTCTTTCTGCTTGGGCTGGGCCAGGGCGAGGACCGGGACCAGCAGGATGGCGAGGGTGAGGAGGATGCGTTTCATGGTGTGCTTCGTTTTGTTTTCGGCACAAAACTACGCACGCGCTTCCTGTATGACGATTATAATCGGTGAATGGGCCCGTTTTCTCGGTGAATGGGGATGGTTGCCAAGGATTGGGGATCGGAACGCCTTTTGGGAAGGGGATAAACACGCCATCTTCAAGTCCGTCGAGTGTCTCGTTGGGAACAAAAACCCTCGAAAACGTCCCCGCCGGCGTGCTCGAGTTTCTCGCAGGGAACAAAAATGGCTGTTATTGTTCCCGCTCAGAGACTGCGAAGCAAGTTTGGCGAACCCGACATGAACGACCACAAAGTTGGGGTCTTGTCAGACTCGAACTCGTTTTTCGGACCCTAAATAACGCGCTCATCTACCTATAGTTAGGCAAATAAGCAGATGTAAAATAGGAGTAAAATTTGAGGTTTTTGCCCCGATTTCGGGCTTATTGTAAAAAAAAGAAATATGCTCCACATCGCGCTGTAAGGCATATTTTCATGACGGGGAGCGGAAAACGAGACTCGAACTATTTTTCGGAAGTGTTTAATAATCATCCGTTTGTGAGATGGCGAAAAGACACCAGGTGTAAAATGGGTGAAACTTTTGCGGCTGTACAGGGCGGTTGTGGTTGCGACTTGAACTGACAACCCCGACCGAAAAGACGCCATAAACCGCCACATAAAGCCACCGTCCAAGAATTGTCTAAAACCTTAATATAGAGACACTTACATATTATTATAGGCTCATAAAACAGCGCGGATGGTCGGACCTGGAGAAGGACGGCAATCACAACATCCACGCCGGTTCATCGCGTCTCTCTCCACTCATGTTGGAATGGGTTGTGCGCGCTGGACCTATGAGCCGGAAGAAGCCGTATTGAAGTCCGCCCCGAGAATGGATTGGGTGGAGCGGCTTCTTTTTTTTTGCCGCTGGGAAAGAGACCGATAAATCAAAATTTGAACTAAAGCAAGCCATTGAGAAGATTGACGAAGTGATGCGGGCCCTGCTGCAGTAGCAATCCGGCTAACTTTGCGGAATAAAGAATTCCGTTATGATAGCCAACCTTATAAATCAGGTTCTTCAAGCAATGAGTAAAACGCTTGGGAACCAGCAAATTGAACGTCTGAAAGACGTTTTGGAGATCACTTTCTCCAATGTAGAGATCTTTGAAAAGACTGAATCCGACGCAGCCATTGACATATCCGTCATAAAGACTTTCCTGTCGGCAAAGCGGGTGGAAGGATGCTCCGAGAAGTCGATGCGCTATTACGAGAGTACAATCCGTAATGCGCTTGCGTCTGTCGGGAAGAATGTCAAGGATGTATCCACTGATGATCTTCGCCAATATCTTGATGAATACCAGCAACGAAGTGGAGCATCCCGGGTGACAGTGGACAATATCCGTAGAATCCTTTCAAGCTTTTTCGCTTGGTTGGAAGAAGAGTTCTATATCGTCAAAAGTCCCGTTCGTCGGATTCACAAAGTCAAGACCGGCAAGGTCGTGAAAGAAACGTACAGCGATGAGGCACTTGAGATGATGCGCGACTCCTGTGAGACTACCCGTGACCTGGCCATGATTGACATACTGGCCTCGACAGGAATGCGTGTCGGGGAATTGGTAAAGCTTAACCGTGGCGATATTGACTTCCAGAATAGGGAGTGTATCGTGACGGGTAAAGGAAACAAACAACGGATAGTGTACTTTGACGCGCGGACGAAGATCCACCTTCAAAACTATCTGAGGGAAAGAAAAGATACAAATGACGCTTTATTTGTAACCCTTCTGGCGCCGTTCAACAGATTGCAGATAAGCGGAGTTGAAATACGATTAAGGCACATAGGAAAAGACTTGAATATGACCAAGGTGCATCCACATAAGTTCAGAAGGACATTGGCAACAATGGCCATTGACAAAGGTATGCCCATCGAGCAAGTACAGCACTTGCTCGGTCATCAAAGTCTTGACACCACCCTCCAATACGCGATGGTGAACCAGGCCAATGTAAAGATGTCCCACCGAAAGTTCATTGGCTAGCGTATGAGAAGAATCAATCACAGCTCCCGATTTATCGAGGAATTTAACAATCCAGAAATCCCTAAGGTGTCCATGTCTGAATTGTGCACCACGTTTATAGACGGAGACTGGATTGAGGCTAAAGATCAGTCTGATTCAGGGTATCGTTTGGTGCAAACGGGTAATGTAGGAGTGTGTGAGTATGTGGATAAGGAAGAGCACGCTCGCTTCGTCAGTGAAGATACCTTTAAACGCTTGAACTGTACTGAAATCCACCCTGGCGACATCCTTTTTTCACGTTTGCCTGACCCTATTGGACGCTGCTGTATGATTCCTCGGGGCTTTCAAAAGGCAATTACAGCTGTGGATTGTACAATTACGCGTCTGAAAGACAATTGTTTGCCGGAGTATTTAATGGTCTATACAACGACAAATATGTACTCAGAGCAGATAAAAACTTGTGTTACCGGGACAACTCGTCAGAGGATAAGTCGCGGTAATCTGGCAAAAATACAGGTCCCTTTGCCGTCAACTGAGCGCCAGCAATCATTTGTAGACCTAGTTCATCAGGCCGATAAATCAAAATTTAGCGACTTCAAATCCCGATTTATAGAGCAGTTTGGAAGCAACAAAAAAACTCTGCCTTTGTCCGAATGGATTGGAACATCATTTCCTGGAGAATGGGGCGCTGATGATATAGATGGAACAGGTGTAAAAGTCATTCGTACTACAAACTTTACTAATACAGGGAAACTGGATTTGACGAATGTAGTCACAAGGGATATTGAGACTGGCAAAGTACAAAAGAAGCGGCTAAAACCTGGAGATATTATCCTTGAGCGTTCTGGCGGTACAGCTGATAACCCTGTTGGCAGAGTGGCCTATTTTGAAGCGGAAGGTATTTACTTGTTCAACAATTTTACTCAACTCCTACGGTGCAAAGATGGGGTGAACAGCCTGTATGTTTTCTACTCGCTTTTTAACTATTACCAGACGCACAAGAACGAGATTAGGAGCATGGGAAACAAAACTACCGGTATTCAGAACTTGAAAATGGACAAGTACTGGGAGATTCCGTTAGTAGATGCTTCTTCTG
The DNA here is from genome assembly GCA_902781705.1 of uncultured Bacteroidia bacterium. Lineage (GTDB taxonomy): Bacteria > Bacteroidota > Bacteroidia > Bacteroidales > UBA932 > Cryptobacteroides. The sequence goes on along the minus strand of CACZKE010000003.1, from coordinate 271 downwards.
AGAGTCAAGAGGAGTTTGTATCGCTATATCGACAGGCCGATAAATCCGAATTTATCGGATTGACTTCGTTGCATCATGCGGAGCCAAGGCATCTCTGTTTGCCAGCGCCCAATCAATGATTCCGTTCAAGGCCGGCTGGAAGGATTCTCCCAGCTCAGTCAGTCGATACTCCACCCTTGGCGGCACTTCCGCGTAAACCGTCCGGGAGACAAGCCGGAAATCCTCCAGACGTTTCAGCGTCTGGGAAAGCATTTTCCTGGAAACGTCCGGC